>JBGVRX010000017.1:0-229044 GCA_045128835.1 Bacilli bacterium
ATCGTAAAAAAATTCAATGTTGAACTAATTGCAATTGGTAATGGTACTGCAAGTAGAGAAAGCGAAGAATTTATCGCAAACACAATAAAGAAATATAACTTACCTTGTTCTTATGTTATCGTAAGTGAAGCAGGCGCTTCAGTATATAGCGCTTCAGAAGAAGCAAGAAAAGAATTCCCTGATTTACATGTCGAAGAAAGAAGCGCAATATCAATTGCTAGAAGAGTTATGGATCCACTTAGTGAATTAATAAAAATAGATCCTAAATCAATTGGAGTTGGGCAATATCAACATGATGTAAACCAAACAAAATTATCTGACACATTAGACTTCGTTATATCTAAAGTAGTTAATAGTGTCGGAGTAAATATAAATACTGCATCAATTGACTTATTAAGTTATGTATCAGGATTAAACAAAAAAAGTGCTAAAAACATTGTAGATTATCGTAGTGAAAAAGGTTTAATAAAAGATCGTAAAGAAATTTCTAAAATCAAAGGAATTGGAGCAAAAACTTATGAACAAGCTGTTGGTTTCTTAAAAATTTACGAAAGCAAAAACCCACTAGATAAAACATTTATTCACCCTGACAATTACAAAGAAGTAGAAAAATTATTAAAAGATTTAAACTATGATACTAATTATATTGGTAGTGAAGAAATAAATGAAGTTTTAGAAAAATGTTCAATTGATTCTTTAGTTAGTAAATATGAACTAGGAACATATACATTAACTGATATTATTGAAGAAATAAAAAAACCTTTAAGAGATATTAGAGATAACTATCCTACTCCTGTTTTAAAAAGTGATGTTTTACACATTGAGGATTTAACAATAGGAATGGAACTTGAAGGAACTGTTAGAAGCGTAGTAGACTTCGGAGCATTTGTTGACATTGGTCTTAAAAATGACGGTTTAGTACACAAATCAAAACTTTCTAAAAACAAAATAAACCACCCACTAGACATTGTCAGTGTTGGTGACATCATAAAAGTTTATGTTTGTGATGTCGATTTAGAGAAAAATCGTGTAGGTCTTTCTTTATTTAAAAATTAATTGTTACAAAAAGACTTCTTCGCCCTATTAAATTATTAAGGAGGGATAAATACGAAGAAGTTTTTATTTTATGTTTTATTTTTTAGAAAGGAGAAGTTATGGAAAGTATTTTAGTTTATTTATCAATAATTCATGATGGAGAATGGAATAAAATATATCAAGATATATTGGATAAAAAACCTGTAGACAAAGAAGAAGTAGAAAAAGAAATAAAAAGACTTGAATGCAATTACATAACTTTATTAAGCCCTAATTACCCAAATAGTTTAAAGAATATTTTCAAACCACCATTTGTACTATTTTACAAAGGTAATATAGATTTGATTAATGATTCTTTCAAAAAAATTGCCGTTATTGGAAGTAGAGAAAATAGCGACTACGGTAAAGAATCTGCAGAATTAATTTGTAATGGGCTTTCAAAAAAAGAAATAACTATTGTAAGTGGTCTAGCAAAAGGAATAGATTCCATTTCTCATAAATGTAGCCTTTCTAATAACGGAAACACAATTGCCGTTATCGGTAACGGATTAAATATTGTGTACCCGAAAGAAAATTCTAGTTTGTACAAAGAGATTGAAGAAAAGGGATTAATTATTAGTGAATATCCACCAAATGTAATGCCTAATAGTTCTAACTTTCCAAAAAGAAATAGAATTTTAGCAGGTATAAGTGATGGAGTCGTAGTTATCGAAGCAAAAGAAAAAAGTGGAACAATGAATACTGTTTCCCACGCACTTGAAAGTGGCAAACCAATATTTTGTATTCCCGAAAGAAACAACATGCACAGTGGATGTAACAAATTAATTAAAGAAGGTGCTAAATTAATAGAAACAGCAGATGATATTATAGAAGAGTTATAAGTTTTTTCTAAATTACACGCTTATTCTTTATAAAAATTTGGAAAAATCAAAAATTTGTGCTAAATTTATGTAGATAAAATATTATTAATTAAGTATTATATTAAAGCATTGTAAATAATATTTGATATTTATAAAAAGGAAAGGAGAGAAAAGATGAAATTAATAATTGTTGAATCCCCAACTAAAGCTAGAACGATTCAAAGATATCTTGGAAACGATTATAAAGTAATTGCATCTCAAGGACATATCAGAGACTTATCTTTTGAAGGCGAAGGATCTTTAGGCGTTGATGTAAATAATAATTTTGAACCAGATTACATTATTAGCAGTAATAAAAAAACAATAATTGGAGCATTAAAAAATGCAGTAAGCAAAGCAGATGAAGTATATCTTGCAACCGACCCAGATAGAGAGGGAGAAGCAATAGCTTGGCATCTAGCAGATGTTCTTGGTCTTGATGTTGAAAAAACAAAAAGATTAGAATTCCATGAAATAACAAAAAAATCCGTTAAAGAAGCTCTTGATAATGCAAGAACAATTGATATGAATCTTGTTTCATCTCAAGAAACAAGAAGAATATTAGATAGAATTATCGGATTTGAACTATCAGGATTATTACAAAAGAAAATATACACACGTTCAGCAGGCAGAGTTCAATCTGTTGCTCTTAAACTAATAATAGAAAGACAAAAAGAAATCGATTCATTTGTTGAAGAAGTTAGCTATGGTATCGGTGGTAAAATAGTTAATGGTAAAGATTATGATTTTGAGTTAGTTGACACTGACTTAAAACCTATTAGAGTAGACAATAGCAATCAAGTAGAAAATATAATAAACGTTATCGGTAAAGATTTAATCGTAACAGATGTTTCAAATGAGATAACTGTAAAAAATGCGAGAGCACCTTTCACAACATCTTCTCTTCAACAAGAGGCTTTCTCTCAATTTAAATTTTCAGCATCTAAAACAAATAAGATTGCTCAAAAATTATATGAAGGAGTTAATATTGGAGAAGAAACAACTGGTCTTATAACATATATGAGAACTGACTCAATTAGAGTTAGCAGCAGTTTCGTTTTTTCAACAAAAGATTATATAAAGAATGCCTATGGCGATGAATATGTTGGATACGCTAAAGTTCAAAAAGAAGACGCTAAAGTTCAAGATGCTCATGAAGCCATAAGACCTACAAGAGTAGACATCGTTCCAGAAACAATAAAAGACTTCTTGGACAAAGATGAATACAAATTATACAAGTTAATTTGGTGTCGTGCCGTCGCATCTATCATGAAAAGCGCGGAAGTTGATGTCAACAAAGTTGTTTTGGCTAAAGATAAACATTTATTCTTAACTAAAGGAAGTACTATTACATTTGATGGATACAAAAAAGTATATGGAGAATATGAATCTGACAAACATGTTACTTTACCTACATTCAACATTGGTGAATCATATCCAGTAAAAAAAGTTGAAGTTAAGGAACATAAAACTCTTCCTCCTTATAGATACAGTGAAGGAACACTTATCAAAGCTATGGAAGAATTAGGAATTGGAAGACCTTCAACATATGCTTCTACAATCGATTCGCTAAAGAAAAGTTCATATATTTCTGAAGAAAGAAACTACATCATTCCTACATTGAATGGTTATAACGCAGATAGTAAACTTGATGAATTCTTCAATGACATTATTAACGTTGAGTATACTGCAAATATGGAAAAAGATTTAGACTCTATAGCTGAAGGACAAAAAACAAAACTTGATGCTTTAGGAACTTTCTATGAACCATTCAAATCAAAAGTTGATTATGCCTACATTCATATGGGAGGCCCTGAAATAATCAAAACTGGTGAGACATGTCCTAAATGTGGAAAAGATTTAGTTAAAAGACAAGGTAAATATGGTGAATTTATTTGTTGTGAAGATAGACCTACTTGTGATTATATAAAACCTAAAGAAGTTACTATTAGTGACCACGCTAAAGTGTGTCCTAAATGTAAAGAAGGAAAACTGATTGTTAGAAAAAGTAAATATGGCAATTTCTTAGGATGTTCAAGATTCCCTGATTGCGATTATATGGAAAGTTTCAAAAAGAAAACATTTTATAAGAAAAAAGAGAATTAGAAAAGGGCTCAAATAAGAGCCCTTTTTTACATTCCAAAAGGATTTTTTCCGTTCTTCATTAATCCTTTCATTTGTTTCATCATTTCTTTCATTTTCTCGTGTTGGTTAATAACTCTATTAACATCACTAGCTTGTAAACCGCACCCTTTTGCGATTCTTATTTTACGATTAGCTTTTAAGATTTCAGGATGAATTCTTTCTTCTTTTGTCATACTGCAAATAACAGCTTTCGTTTTCTTTAATTGATCATTTGCTTGTTCCATTTGCTCATCTGTTACTTTTGGCATTCCAGGAATAAATTTAATTATTCCTTTCATTGAACCAAGTTTATTGATTTGCTCCATTTGAATAAGCATATCATCTAATGTGAATGTTCCATTCATCATTTTATTAACAGTCTTTTTAGCTTCTTTTTCATCGATTGCCTCTTCAGCTTTTTCAATTAAAGTTAAGACATCACCCATTCCAAGAATTCTTTCTGCCATTCTCTCTGGATAGGAAATTTCTAAATCTTCAATTTTTTCTCCAACGCCTGAGAATTTAATTGGAATACCAGTTAAGTGTTTGATTGATAAAGCTGCTCCTCCACGAGCATCTCCATCTAATTTAGACATAACTAAACCAGTTATTCTTAATTTTTCATTAAATTCTTTTGCTACGTTAACACTGTCTTGACCACTCATAGCATCTACAACTAACAAAACTTCTCTTGGTTTAATAGCAACAGATACATCTTTTAATTCTTGCATTAATTGCTCATCAATATGTAAACGACCTGCTGTATCAAAAATAAGTAAGTCATAACCTTTTTCTCTAGCATACGCTAATGCTCTTGTTGCTATATCTACAACATCTTTAGTTTCTTTATCATAGAATACATCTACATTAATAGATTTACCCAAAGTTATAAGTTGATCAATAGCAGCAGGTCTATAAACGTCTAGTCCAATAAGCAATGGTCTTTTATTTTGTTTCTTTCTTAATAAATTTGCTATTTTAGCACTAGTTGTTGTTTTACCACTACCTTGTAAACCAACCATCATAATACTTGTTAATCCACTAATGTTTAATGCATCATTTTCTTCACCTAACAACTTAACAAGTTCATCTTTTATAATTTTTAAAATCATTTGTCCTGGAGAAAGTGTTGATAAAACATTTTGTCCTATTGCTTGTTCTTTAACATTGTTAGTAAATTCTTTTACTACTTTATAGTTAACATCTGCTTCTAATAATGAAATTCTGATTTCTTTAATCATTTCTTCCATATTTTGCTCTGTTAACTTTGATTGTCCTTTTACTTTCTTTACTATTGCCTGTAATTTATCCCCTAATAATTCAAATGCCATAATTTACCTCCTTATAGTTTCTCAATATAAGACTTTATTTCTTCTTTAGTTAATTCCTCATATCTTGATAACAACTCATTTTTTATAACATCTTTTTCTAACAAACATAATTTTTCTTCGTAATCCTCTAATGTAATTAAACTTCTTTTTAATGAATCATGAACTGCATTTCTAGACACATTCAATTCTTCAGCAATCTCTTTTAAAGATAAGTCTTCCATGTAATATAGTTCTAATATATTTAATTGATTTACAGTTAGTAAATTACCATATAAATCAATTAAGTCATTAACTCTTTTTGTTTTCTCTAATTCCATAATTAAAAACCTATTAAAGAAAGAAGTAAGAATACTAAAAAGAAAATTGCTACATTACGATAAAACTCAGGATTCTTAAATGCACTACTTCTGTACTCTGAAGGATAGTATATTAAAACCGCTACAAACGACAAGATTAAGTTGTACAAAATAACAAATGCTATTCCACTAATACCTAGCATTGCTAAAAAAGATTGTATTAATATTTGCGCTACTAAAAAACCTATAAGTACTAATAATAATCTTCCTATGTCTATTCTCATATTTATTCCTCCATTGTAGAACAAAGTCCATATATATAATTTTCAAGATCAAATTCCATCAAATCATCAACTGTTTCACCATATCCAACAAACTTTACAGGTATTCCTAATTCTTCTCTTATTGAAAGGATTATTCCACCTTTACTAGTTCCATCCATTTTAGTTAAAACAATAGAATCTACTCCTGTTGCTCCAGCAAAACTAGATGCTTGTAAAACTCCATTTTGACCAGTAGTAGCATCTATAACTAACATTACTTCATGTGGCGCACCATCTACTTCTTTACCTAAAACTCTTCTCATTTTAGCCAATTCATTCATTAAATTAACTTTCGTTTGTAATCTACCTGCTGAATCACAAATAACAACATCCATGTTTTGTTTTTTAGCTTCTTCAACACCTTTATAATAAACACTAGAAGGGTCTTCCTTTTCATTACCTTTTACAATTGGAAGATTAAGTCTATTTGCCCATACTTCAAGTTGTTCTACTGCTCCAGCTCTAAAAGTATCTCCTGCAACTAACATTACTTTTTTTCCTTCTTTTTTCATCATGTTTGCCAACTTAGCAATACTTGTAGTCTTACCAACACCATTAACTCCTACAACCAAAATAACTGTTAATCCATCTTCGTTATATTTGATTTCATTATCCATATCTTCTCCACCTTTAGCATAATAAACAAACATTTTATCCACTAAAGTTTCATTAATGTCTTTAGGATTAGATATATTAGATAATCTAACTTCTTTTTTTGTTTCTTCAATTATTTCCATGACAATCTTAACGCCGATATCTGCTTCAATAAGTATTTCTTCCAACTCATCAAAGTAATCTTCATCTATACTACGATATCTAGCTGCCAAGGCATTAAGTTTGTCTGCAAAATTAGATCTTGATTTGCCTAACGCTGCAACATATTTTTCACTTTGTTTATTTGTTTTACCAAATATCTTCTCTTTTAATTTACCAAAAAAGCCCATCTTCTCACCTCATTATAAAGCACATTTCTCTAATGCATTTTTAGCTGCATCTTGTTGTGCTGCTTTCTTTGACTTTCCAGTTCCTTGAGCTAATACAATTTCTCCATCTAAAACAACTTCGAATACATAAGTTGGATCGTTTGCAGTTCCACTCCTAGACACTTCTCTATATTCAACAGTTTTTCTTTTATCGGCTTGAACTAACTCTTGTAATTTAGTTTTATAATCTAATAAATCATCTATTTTTATTTCTTTTACTAATGGCAAGAATATAGTCTTAACCACTTCAAAAGACTTATCATGTCCTTGATCCAAATAAATAGCAGCCATCAAAGACTCAAAAGCATCGGCAAGAATATTTTTTCTATCTCTACCTCCACTTTTTTCTTCACCATGTCCTAATATTAAATAATCTCCAATATTTAATTCTTTAGCCAAATTACACAAAGAATCACTACGCACTAATCTAGACCTAATAAGAGACATTTCTCCTTCTTTTAAATTTGGGTATTGTTTAAAAATTAAATATGAAACAAACAATTGTAAAACTGCATCTCCCATAAATTCTAATCTTTCTAAATCACCATGATTTTGATGATGTTCATTAATATATGAAGGATGAGTTAACGCTGTAATATAAATTGTTTTATCTTTAGGCTTTATTTTAAACTTCTCTAATAACGGCAACATTTTATTTTAACTCCTCTTTAATTTTATTAATCATATCTTTTTCTATAAGATCACGAGTTACTCTAATCGCATGATAGAAAGATCTAGCATCGCTTGAACCGTGTCCTTTAACAACAACTTTATTAACACCTAAAAGCATTGCTCCACCGTATGTTTTATAATCCATTTTTGCTTTCATTTCTTTAATTCCTGAACGAGCAAATAAATAACCAATCTTTGTGAATATATTCTTTTTAAATGCATTAGTAACTAGATTACCCATAAATTTAGCAGTACCTTCTGTTCCTTTCAAGAAAACATTTCCATCAAACCCATTACATACAACTACGTCAGCATCTCCACTTAAAACATATCTAGCTTCGATATTGCCTTTGAATCCTTCAAAGTTACTGTTTTTCAATAATTGATGAGCCTCTTTTACTACTGGAGAACCTTTCTTTTCTTCCGCTCCATTAGAAAGAAGATATACTCTTGGTTCTTTTACACTGTTATAAACTTTACAGAACACTTTACCCATTTGAGCAAATTGAACTAAATGTTCTGGGGTATTCTCGTTGTTTGCACCTATATCTAAAAGAATAACGCTATTTTCTCCTGCTGTTGGAAATGGTGAAACAAGTGCTGCTCTTTGAATACCATCAATTAATTTTAGGTATATTGTTGCTGCAGTTAAAAAAGCTCCAGTAGACCCTGCACTAACAACGCCATCTAAATCTTCAGTTTTAGCAGCTTCGATAGCCTTTATCATACTAGTTTCTTTTTTTCTCATAATTTGTAATGCGCCATCTTCCATTCCCATTACATCTCTACAATCCACAATTTTAACTAGTCCTTCTAATTCTACTAATTCTTCCTTTTTTCCATAAACACTTAATTCAACATCTTTGTAATCATTTAAAAAGTTTTTAATTGCTTCTACTACTATTTTTGATCCATTATCTGAACCCATTGCATCTACTGCTATTTTTATCATATTAACACCTCGTTTTTTATTTTATCAAAATTACCCTATTACTTCCATATTTTCATTTATTTTACTACGAACATATTCCACATATTCTTTAAATTCTAATTTATCTAAATTAGAAAAAATAGTTTTACAGTCTTTTCTTGCTACTTCTAATATATGATAGTCGTCTATTATATTTGCTATTTTAAGATCACTAACACCACTTTGTTTAGTTCCAATTATGTCTCCTACTCCTCTTTTTTTCATATCATATCTACTTATTTCAAAACCATCATCACAAGTACACATGAATCTTAATCTTTCAAGACTTTCTTCCTCTTCGTTATCACTTAACAAATAACAATATCCTGTTTTAGCATTTCTTCCTACTCTTCCTCTTAATTGATGAAGTTGTGCTAGACCAAAATGATTAGCACCGTAAATAGCAATTGCAGTCGCCTCTTTAACATCTATTCCAACTTCAATAACTGTTGTTGAGACTAATATATCTATATTTCCCTTATTGAAATCATCTAGAATTCTTATTTTTTCTTCATCATCCATCTTACCATGCAAATATCCTACACCGTTATTCTTAAATATTGTTTTATATCGTTCATAAGTACTTAAAACACTTTTTTTATTGTTTCCATTACCCTCAATTAAAGGACAAACTACATATACTCTCTTTCCTTGATTTATAAGAAAACTTATATCATTTAGCATTTTATCTTCATTTTTTTCTTCCACAAAAATTGTTTTAACATCTCTTTTCCCTAACGGAAATTCATCTATTGTTGATATGTCAAGTTCACCATATATCGTATGTGCTAATGTTCTAGGAATAGGCGTAGCGCTCATAAGCAACAAATCCACCTTTTCCCCTTTATTCCTTAACTCTTGCCTTTGCTTCACCCCAAAACGATGTTGCTCATCTACAATAGCTAATCCTAACTTCTTAAATTCTACATCTTTTTGAATAAGGGCATGAGTTCCAACAACAATATCAATCTCGCCTTCTTTTAACATTTTCTTTATTTCAACTTTTCTTGAATTAGGCAAATCGCTCACTAATAATTCCACTTTTATATCAGTGTCTTTTAAAAGTTTTTTAATATTTTCATAATGTTGTCTTGCTAATAAATCAGTAGGCGCCATAAATGAACCTTGCTCTTTACAAAACGCACATGCAACAAGAGCAACTATAGCAACTAAAGTTTTTCCGCTTCCTACATCACCTTGTATTATCCTATACATTATTGAAGGAGATTTCATATCTTCAAGAATTTCTTTTATTGAATTAGTTTGCGCCCCACTTAACTTGTAAGGCATATTCTTAATGAATTCTTCAACTCTACTATCATCTATATTTTTCCCTTTTTCACTTAACGAATTTCTAAAATTTCTTTTATTAAGCTCTAGTGTCATAACAAACTCTAGTAGTTCTTCATACTTTAAATGTCTATACCCTCTAGTTACATCTTTTAAGGAATTAGGAAAATGAACTAATTCAATAGAATCTATCTTCGAATCTAACTTATATTTTTCCATTAAAGAAAGAGGCAACTTATCTAAATTAATTCCACCATTTTTATAGTAATCAATTCCATCTTTAATAATTTTTCTTAATTCATTATCTTTTAGTCCTTCGACAAGTTTATATGAAGGAATCACATTATCTGATAAATCTAAATAAATATTAGAGGCAGATATGGTTTTATGATAATAATCTAATTTCCCTACAACTTTTATATACTTATTCATATATAAGAGTTTTGATAAATATTCTCTATTAAATATGGTTACTGTATATATGTCACCATCTATTTCCATCATAAATTGTGTTTTAGACAAGTTATTTCTTATTCTTTGATTTTTTATTTCACTGTATATTTTTCCAACACAAACAACTCGTTGATTATCAACGTCTTTATTTAATTTAGTCTTGTTTAAATCTTCATATTTTTTAGGATAATAATTTATTAATTGTTGTAAATCAAAAATATTTAACTGATTTAGCAAATCTAATCTTCTAGCAGTTAATTTAATTTCACTAATCATATCTACTATCCCTCTCCTTAATAAAAAAAGGGATGTACTCCCTTTTTATTCAACACCAATTATATAACTATATACTGGTTGCATACCCAATTTAACGTCAACTTCAACTGGATACTTTTCACTTAAATAATCAACGATCTTTTTAGTTTCGTCTTCTTTCGCATCTTCACCAGCAATTAATGTAACAATCTCACTGTCTTCATCAATCATAGTTTCTAACAAAGTAATTGTTGCATCAACTTTATCTTCTTTACAAGTAACGATGTTTTTACCGTTTAATCCCATAAAGTGATTTTCTTTTATTTCAATACCATTAATGTTTGTATCCTTAATCGCAAATGTTACTTGACCTGTCTTTATACCATCAATTGCTTCACACATTTGTTCAAAGTTTTCATCAAGATCTCCATATGGATTAAACATCATACAAGCAACCATACCTTGAGGAATTGTTTTTGTTGGTATCACTTTACAGTTAACACCTTCAACTACTTGACTTGCTTGAGTTGCAGCCATAACAATGTTTGAGTTGTTTGGAAGGATGAAAATATTCTCTGCATTTATTCTATTAATTGCTTCAACGAAATCTTCTGTAGATGGATTCATAGTTTGACCACCACTTACAATTTCATCAACTCTTAATTCTTTAAACATTTGATTTAAACCTTCTCCAACAGAAACTGAGATAATACCATATTTTTTCTTTTCTTGTGGTTCAGTTGTTTCTGTAGTAGTTTTTTCTTTCTCTGCTAAGTTAGAGTGTTGTAATTGCATATTTTCAACTTTAAGAGTAACAAATTCACCAAATTGTTGAGCATAGTTAAATATGTTACCAGGCTTCATTGTATGAATATGAACTTTAACAATATCATCATCTTGAACAACAACGATTGAATTACCATGGTTTTCTAATACACTCTTGAATCTAGAAGAAACAAAATTTTTCTTACCTTCTTTTTCAGGAGATAATTGCATAATGAATTCTGTACAATATCCAAATTCTTCATTTTCAATTTTGCTTTGAGCAGAAATTTGTGGAGTTTGAACTTCAGCTTGTTGAATTGTTGCTTGTTCTCTTTCAATTACTCTATTATTTAAAGCACTTATAAAACCTTCTAATACTTTGATTAATCCAGCACCACCAGAGTCAACAACTCCAACTTCTTTAAGAACTGGCAACAACTCAGGTGTTCTATTTAAAGAATTAACCGCTTCATCTAACAAGTATTGCATACATTCTTCTATGTTTATTGGTTTTTCTAATTCATCAACATAATTTTTCAAAGCAACAGAACTTTCACGGATAACTGTTAAGATTGTTCCTTCTACTGGTTTCATTACAGCTTTATAAGCAACATCTTTAGCAGAAATTAAAGCATCTGCAAAATCATAACAGTTTGCTTCTTTCTTTCCTTCAAGTCCCATAGCAAATCCTCTAAAAATTTGAGACAAGATAACTCCAGAGTTACCTCTTGCTCCCATAAGCAAACCCTTAGAAAAAGTCTTTGCTACCTCATAAATATTTGAAGTGTCCATATTTTTAACTTCTTTTGATCCAGAAGTCATAGTTAAATTCATATTAGTTCCTGTATCTCCATCTGGCACAGGGAAAACATTTAAAGCATCTATTTCAGGATAGCAATTAAACAAATTGTTAGCCCCAGAAATGATCATTTGCTTTAATTGATGACCATTTATTATTTTCATTTGTATTCCTCCATAAAACTAAACATTTTTTATATCTTTAACAAACACATTGATAGCTTTGAATTTCATATCTAGTGTTTTTTCTAAAACATACTTTACTTTCTTTTGTACTTCACTTACTACCTCTGTTATCTTTAAGCCATAAGCAACTACAATATACATCTCTACTTCTACTCCAGATTTTGTATCTTTAGCAAAAACACCCTTGCTATAGTTTTCAATTCGAAGTAGTTCGGCAATACCAGCTCTAAACCCTGTTTTTGGCGCCATACCTACCACGCCATAACATTCAGTAGCAGCATTACCTGCGATTGAAGCTATTGCATCCATGGTTATAGAAATATTACCTTTAACTCCACTTTTCTCTATTGTCATAATAAACCTCCACTAATGCGTTATTATTATATAATAAATTGTATTTGATTGTAAACATTTACTTGCCAAAATTCCCCTTCTCATTCCCAATATATTGTTTTTCAATATCAAAAAGCCCAAAAAAAGAACTAATTTAAGTTGATAAAAATTTTTCTTCATTCTATAATTTTCATAAGGACTCTTAGCTCAGTTGGTAGAGCACTTGCTTGACGTGCAAGGGGTCATCAGTTCGAGTCTGGTAGGGTCCACCATTATTGCATCTTGAGAGATGCTTTTTTTATGAAAAAAAGTATTTTACAACGTTCATTTCTTAATATATAATTAGGTTATAGGGGTTGCATACGATGGAGAGAAATTATTACTTAGGTCTATTACAAAAAAAAGTTCAGGAGTTAAAAAAAGTGCTCGAAAAACTAGAGAAAGAGGATGTCTCTGAAGAATACAAAAAGTATCTAATATCTGGTTACATAATAACACTTGACTCAATTTTAGAAATAGGCATAAGTGACTTGCACTCTTCTGAGTTAGATGAGTTAACTTCGCTTATATATTATACTCGTCAAAAAGCAGTCCACTACGGATATTTTAACGGCATTCACAATATCGAAGATATTGCAGATAAAATAATAACACTTACAGACACTTCATATGAGAAAGAAAAAGAATTCTATTCTTCTCTTTTTAATGCATCAAATTTCGACTTAAAATGCGACAATTTGTATATCAAAAACTCTCCAAATATCACTTCAAGTCCTGCCTTCTTTAAACTTAAAAGCAAGGATCAATCTCAAGAAGTTTGGATACCATCAAAAAGTGTATTTACACTAACAAAGCAAAACAAAGAAAAAGTTTCAGGTTATGTCATCGATTTAGATGAATCAGTACCCCTTTATACTTATGAAAATGGAGAAAAAAAAGATTATAAAGAAATCAGTGGCGAAGAGTTAAAAACTTTTATAAAAGAAAACTTTTTCGTTAATGAAGAGAATTATGAAAGGCACTTAGAAACTATTAGAGAAATTGTTACTCAATTCGTCTCTGATCCTATAAATTCTATTCAAATAATGGAATACGCTTCTAATGAACAATTTTGTAAGAACACAATAGATGTTATTAAAGATTTTATTTTAGAAAGAACTATGTTTGATGCTTACATCGAACATAATCATCTAATCAAAGACAAATATTCACTTGGAAAAATGCAAAAAACAGACTATTCAAAATTACAAAGCAATGTTAAAAAGAATATTTCTCAATATATAACTCAAAAGGACGCCTTCTTTATAGATATGACAATAAAAAGAGCGAAATATTATGTTTCAACATTACGTAACGATAGTTACTCAAGAGAAATACCACCAGAAATTTTACACCCTATATTAATACAATTGTTTGAAACAGGGCCTAAGCATTTCTCAAATCAATTTATATCTTCGAGCCCTGAATTCAAAAAATGCTATACAAACCTTTTAAGATACAGACAAGTTTTCTCTCACTACTTATTAGGAAATAAAGAATATAGAGATGCTATTGAAAACTTCAAAAACGAATTCGCTAATTTCGTAAAAATATTAGAAATGATTAACTTAGATGATGTTAGAATTCCTGCACACGAAAATTACGAGACATACAGTTTATTAGAAAGAGAAAAAAGTGATTTTTTCAATTATAAGCATGAACAATACTTGCGTGTAAAAGACAATACTTATATTGGCAAAAAAATAAATTACTCTTCAAAAAATCCTAGCAGCGACACATTAATAGCTATTATTCCTTATGGAAACAACGCTTCAAATACATTCTATTACGAAAAAGATGCTAACGATTACTTAAGGCCTGTAACCAGATTTGATGAAAGCACAGGAAAAACATCTCACGTACTAGTTTCTAAACACGCTTTAAAAGGTGCCAAAGAAGTAAAAATAGATTTCAATTTATCTAATTTATTTAAAGCATATACAACATTAAAAAAAGTAAAAGCTAACGGAGATATCATCATCTACTTCCCTGCTAGCAAAGAAAACGACAATTACAGTCACTACGATACATTAGATAACGTAATTTTAAGATTTTTCACTCAAGGATATTTGCCTGTTGAATTATTAAGAAAAACCAAAATAGTAACTTCCTCTGCTAATCAAGGAATTGTATCGATAACAGACGAAAGTGGTAAAGTTATTGCTAATGTAATAAACAGAAAAAAATACACTAACAGTATAGATGCTCGTAAAGATGAAAAAAGATTTTTCTCAAGAATAGACGATATTAATCACAACTTCAGTAAAAGGAGGCACTCAAAATGATAAATATGGCCATTATAAAATCAATATTAAGCAGTCACTCGATAACAGAAGCAATATTTATAGAAGAAAAAGAATTTAATTCAATTATTATTTGTTCTATGAAAGAATCTTTGCCATTAAATAGATGGAATAATCTTGAAAGCATCCTAAAAGAATACACAGAAAAAGATGTTGCTATATTACATTTATCACAAGCAAAAAAATATTTAGGAGAAAAGCAACTTAGTAAAGGAGTGATTATAAAATGAGTTACTCATCATTTAAAGCATTATCAGAAGCATTAAACAATAAAACCGTTGAAACAATAACAAAATCTTCTAAAGATAAGTTTTGTTCAAACGAATTACAAATCACTATTGCTTTAGGAGTTGCTGGTGAGATATACGAAATCATTTCCACAATAGATGAAGAGATTTATATGTTAAACAAAGAACTTTACTCATTGATTGAACCAATAAAAACATATTTTGGAAATTTACTTAACAATTATAAATTGGCCAATTCTTATAAACTGTATGACAGTTTTAAAATTGATTTAACAAATTTAAAAAACTTCTTAAATAAAGTAATAAAATAAAATTTCATTTTTTTAACAAAGTACTTGAAATTACAAAATATATCATATATAATAATGGAGCAAATGCAGATGTAGTTCAATGGTAGAACACAACCTTGCCAAGGTTGCTACGCGGGTTCGATTCCCGTCATCTGCTCCATTATTGTACACTCAACCTAGAGAAATCTAGGTTTTTTTATTACATTTTCACAACAAAAAAGGCAAACATCAGTTTGCCTTTTGTTAATTATAAACCTTAATTTTAATTTTCTGCTTGTTCTTCAACACTGAAAGCTTGAGTATAGTAGTCGATTTCATAAATTAAAATTTCTACTAAATAACCGAAGTCCATTCCCATTACTTTTTGCTCTTTATCCCAAGTACAATACATATAATATCCTTCATCATCAATTCCAATTAAAATGTATTCTCCATCTTTTGTTTCTCCAATAATTAATGCATTTTCAGGAATGTTGTATTCGTATCTTAAACTTGAATCAAAGTTTTTCGCATACAAACCATTAGGATCTCCAATGTCATTTGTTAAATGATATAGTGTAATATCAAAGTATTTTCCACCATTAGCAATTAAATAAACTTGTAAAAAGTCTGCAGGGAATTCAACACCCACTTTTGCTTCAATAGCTTCAAGTGTTCCTTGTAAACTATCGTCGATACCTCTATTTAAACTTATATCATCTTCGTATCCTAATAAAGGTCTAAATAATTTTATATATTCTGACTCAGCTTCTTCACAAGCTTCAATGACTTCTTGTAGTTCGATTTTTTCCATAATTATCTCCTCCCAGATACATTAATTATAATTGATTATCTTACTTTTTACACTATTTGTAAGTCTTTTTTTTAATTTTGTGATAAAATCAAATGGCAAGGAAGGAGATAATGCAAAATGTCATTTTCTACCAATATAAAAAATGAAATCGTTAGATACAATTATTCGCTTGAAGAAAAAAGCGCATTGCTATCTTCTTTAATAAAAATAAATGGAACATTAAACATGTCTAATAGAAATTTTGTAGTTGACGTAAGAACCGAAAATGCCAAAACCGCTAAATTAATATTCTTGCTTATTCAAGAACTATATCAAATAGATTGTAGATTATTAGTTTCCAAAAAAAACAAGTTAAACAAAAACAATGTATATATAGCTCAAATAAGAAATAAAAGTTTAGAAATTTTAGAAGATTTAGAAATATATAAAGAAGGAAATTTAGATTGCAATCCAACTAGTATTACACTAAAAAAAGAAAATGCTAAAAGAGCTTATATTGCAGGTTGCTTTCTAGCAAGTGGAAGTATAAATGACCCTTCATCTAAAAGTTACCATTTAGAATTTTCAACAAACTCTCAAAAGCATGCTGAATTCGTTCAAAAACTAATGTTAAAATTTGGACTTACTGCGAAAGTAATAAAAAGAAGAAATAAGTATGTCGTTTATCTAAAAAAATCAGAAGAGATATCTGACTTTCTTAGAATTATCAACTCACAAGTTGGAGTTTTAGAATTTGAAGAGGAAAGAATAAACAAAGATTATTGGAACTCTAACAACAGATTGAATATATGTGAAATTTCTAATGAGGTTAAAACATTAAATTCTGCTAAAGAACAAATAGATGCAATAAACAAAATATTTGAAGCAAAAAAAGATTACATGTTAGATGAAAAAGATAAACAAATTGCACAAATAAGATTAGACAACCCTGAAACGAACTTACAAGAAATGGCTGATATCTATGCAGAAAAATACGGAAAGCCTATTAGTAAGTCAGGAATAAATCATAGAATAAGAAAGATAAAGCAAATCGCTAATGAAATAGGTGGTGTAAATAATGAAAAGAAGTAGTGGTGTATTTTTAAGTATATCTTCCCTTCCATCAAAATACGATGGAATAGGCACTCTTGGTAAAGAAGCATATAAGTTTGTTGATTTTCTAGCAGAAAGCGGATTTTCATATTGGCAAATTTTGCCATTTAATCCAACAGGATTCGGGAATTCTCCTTATCAATCATTTTCCACATTTGCGGGCAATCCTTACTATATTGACTTATTAAAATTAAAAGAAATGGGTATTTTATCTTCTCAAGACTTAAAAAATTATAAATTTGATAATTCAAGTTCAATAAATTACGGCATGCTTTATGAAGAAAAATTTAACATATTGAGAAAAGCACACAAAAAATCAAAAGATAAATTTGATAACGAAATTTCTGCGTTTTGCAAAGAAAATGAATATTGGATTGAAGACTATGCCTCATTCATGGCTATTAAAGATCATTTCAATGGATGTAGTTTTTCGCACTGGCCAATGGACATTAAATCAAGAAACGAAAGTACGCTTGCACGCTACAAAGAGTTATTAAAAGAAAACATCAGTTTCTATAAATTTATCCAATATGTTTATTACAAACAATTAGAAGAATTAACTAATTATATGGGAACTAAAGGTGTCGGATTAATTGGCGATTTACCTATATATGTATCTTTAGATAGTAGTGATGCGTGGGCGAATACAGATCAATTCCTATTTGATAGCGAATACAACCCAAAACTTGTTGCAGGCGTTCCACCTGATTACTTTAGCGAAACAGGTCAATTATGGGGAAATCCTTTGTACAATTATCCAAAAATGAAAGAAACTAATTACAAGTGGTGGGTAGAAAGAATTAAACACATAGGCAAATACTGCAAGATTGTTAGAATAGATCATTTTAGAGGATTTGAATCTTTCTATGCAATTAAAAATGGTGCAGAGACTGCAATTAAAGGAAAATGGATTATAGGCCCTGGTGTTGAACTATTTGACACAATAAAGAAAGAATGCCCTAATGTTGAAATAATTGCCGAGGATTTAGGAATAATTACTAGGAAAGTAAAAAAATTAATTAATGAATGCGGTTTCCCTGGAATGAAAATACTTCAATTTGCTTTTGATGGCAAAAAGAGTAATCCATATCTTCCAAAGAATCATATTCCAAACAGTGTATCTTACATTGGAACTCACGACAATCAAACATTGAAAGGCTTTGTTGAAGAATTAACTGAAGAAAAACAAGAATACATTAAATCTTGTTTCAGATTTAAAGAAGATACAATTGAAGATTTATTGATTAAGGGGCTATTTAAATCAAAATCCAACTTAATAGTTATAAATGCTGTTGATATGTTAAAACTTGATGACACTTATAGAATGAACGAACCTTCTACTAGCAACGACAAAAACTGGGCATTTAAACTAGAGGATTTCAAAGATTTATTTAAACTAAAAACTAAATACAAACGTTTAAACAACAAAACAATCCGTTAAAGTTCGGATTGTTTTTTCTTTTTTCTTTTTATAAAAAGAAAATAATCTTTTATATCTTATATTTTTCTTTTATATTTATTGTTAAATTTTGTTAGAAAATATATAATAAAGAGGTATGAAGGGAGAAAAATATGAGTAAAAAATATGTTTATTTGTTCCAAGAAGGAAATGGAACTATGCGCAATCTTTTAGGAGGTAAAGGTGCTGGTTTATCAGAAATGACAAACTTAGGGTTACCTGTTCCAACAGGTTTCACTATCACAACTGAAGCTTGTACTCGTTACTATGAAGATAACGAAACTTTACACCCTGACATTCAAAAAGAAATTTTTGAAACATTAGAAAAATTCGAAAAAAGTGTTGGTAAGAAATTAGGAGATCCAAACAATCCATTACTAGTATCTGTAAGAAGTGGTGCTAGAGTTTCTATGCCAGGTATGATGGATACTGTATTAAACTTAGGTATCAACGATGAAATCGTTCAATCATTAATTAAATTAACAGGAAATGAAAAATTCGCTTACGATTCTTATAGAAGATTCATTCAAATGTATAGTGATGTTGTTATCAACTTACCAAAGAGTAGTTTCGAAAGAATTATCGACGAAATGAAAGAAGACAGAGGAGTTAAATTAGACAACGAATTAACTGCTGAAGACTTCAAAGAATTAGTTGCAAAATTCAAAGCTTATTATAAAGAAACAAAGGGAGAAGATTTCCCAACAGATCCAAAGAAACAATTATTAACTGCTGCTGAAGCTGTATTTAGATCATGGAATAACCCAAGAGCTATCTACTATCGTCAAATGAATGAAATTCCTCACGAATGGGGTACAGCTGTTAACGTTCAAATGATGGTATTCGGAAACATGGGTAATGACTGTGCTACAGGTGTTGCATTCTCAAGAAACCCATCTACTGGAGAGAATAAAATTTATGGCGAATTCTTAATTAACGCTCAAGGTGAAGACGTTGTTGCTGGTGTTCGTACTCCAATGAATATGGAAGAATTAGGAACAGTTATGCCAGATGTTTACAAACAATTCGTTGAAACAGCTAACAAATTAGAAAGACACTACAAAAACATGCAAGATATGGAATTTACTGTTGAGAAGAATAAATTATATATGCTTCAAACAAGAAATGGTAAAAGAACTGCACAAGCAGCTTTACAAATCGCATGTGATATGTACGATGAAGGTTTAGTTACTAAAGAAGAAGCTTTACTTCAAATCGAACCAAAACAATTAGATAACTTATTACACCCTACTTTTGATGCAAAAGTATTAAAAGAAACAAAACCATTAGCTAAAGCTTTACCTGCATCTCCAGGTGCTGCTTGTGGACAAGTTGTATTCACTGCCGAAGAAGCTGTTGAATGGAAAGAAAAAGGACACAAAGTTGTTCTTGTAAGACTTGAAACTTCTCCAGAAGATATCGAAGGTATGCACGTAGCTGAAGGTGTTCTTACTGTACGTGGTGGTATGACATCTCACGCAGCTGTTGTTGCTCGTGGTATGGGTACTTGTTGTGTTGCTGGTTGTGGTGAAATCGCAATGCACGAAGAAAGCAAATATTTCACATTAAACGGTGAAACTATTAAAGAAGGCGATTACATTTCTTTAGATGGTTCTACTGGTAACATTTATTTAGGACAAATCGCAACAGTTCCTGCTACTATAAGTGGTAACTTCGAAAAGATTATGAACTGGTCTAACGAATTCAAAAGATTAGCAGTTAGAACTAACGCAGATACTCCAAGAGACGCTAAACAAGCTAAAGCATTCGGTGCTGAAGGTATTGGTTTATGTAGAACAGAACACATGTTCTTTGAAGCTGATCGTATTAAAGCTGTAAGAGAAATGATCGTTTCTAAAACAGTTGAACAAAGAGAAAAAGCATTAGAAAAATTATTACCTATGCAAAGATCTGACTTTGAAGGATTATTCAAAGCAATGGAAGGTTCTCCAGTAACAATCAGATACTTGGATCCACCTCTACACGAATTCTTACCAACAGAAGAAAAAGACATCGTTGCTATTTCTAATGAATTAGGAATCTCAGTTGAAGAATTAAAAGAAGTTATCGCTTCACTTCACGAATTCAACCCAATGATGGGTCACAGAGGTTGTCGTTTAGCAGTTTCTTATCCAGAAATCGCCATAATGCAAACTAAAGCTGTTATCGAAGCAGCAATCAACGTAACTAAAGAATGTGGATACAACATTGTTCCTGAAATCATGATTCCTTTAGTTGGTGAAGTTAAAGAATTAGAATACGTTAAAAAATTAGTTGTAGCTACTGCTGATGAATTAATCGCCAAGAGCGGATTAAACATGACTTACAAAGTAGGTACAATGATTGAATTACCTCGTGCTTGTGTTAACGCTGATGAAATCGCTCAAGAAGCAGAATTCTTCTCATTTGGTACAAATGACTTAACACAAATGACATTTGGTTTCTCTCGTGATGATGCAGGTAAATTCTTAAAAGATTATTATGACAAGAAGATTTACTTAAATGATCCATTCCAAAGATTTGACCAAGAAGGAACTGGAAAACTTGTAGCATTAGCTGTAGAAAAAGGTAGAACAACAAGACCTGACATCAAATTAGGTGTTTGTGGTGAACACGGAGGAGATCCTTCTTCAATCGAATTCTTCCACAAAGTTGGATTAACTTATGTATCTTGTTCTCCATTCAGAGTTCCTATCGCTAGACTTGCTGCTGCTCAAGCTGCAATCAAAAACAAATAATTAGCGAATAAAATTCAATAAAAGAAAAACGAGAATTATTAGTTCTCGTTTTTCTGTGTAATAATATATACCCTAATATTTACACGTGTAATTTCACTGTTTTAGCGCGAAAAACAAATAAACAAGCTTTGTATTATTAACACTTTATAAGCACACAAAAAAAGGCTTTTTCAAGCCTTTTTTACTTTCTTGTATTTAAATTTAAAAATTCATCATCGAAGATATCGAAATCAGACGCATATTCGTTTTCATCAATCTCGATTCCTAATTCTTCTGCAACTTCTTTATAAGCCACGTTAGTAATTTCTATAGGTTCAGCAATTTCATCCTCTTTAGAACTATCATTCAAGATATCATCGAAGTTGAAGTCAATATCATCAAAATTGAAGTCATCATCGTCCATTGTTGTTGCAACCTCAGTATCTGCTGTAGTTGTAGTTAAATCTTCACCAAACAAATCATTTAATTCATCTGTAGTTGATGTAGTATCTGTTGTAAAGAACTCTTCAACAGGTTCTTCTTTAATTTCTTGAGTTTCTTCTTTAACCGTATCGAATCCGAAGTCTTGATCAACATGTTCCATTCTATCGTCAGTACCCTCATCTCCGTCTTCCTCTTCATCAACTGCATTTCTAGCATCTATTAATTCTTTTACATCATACTTAGTAATATCATTTATAACATAATCAACTTCACTTTTATTTCTTTCAACAATGTCATAGAAACCATCTTTATCAAATACAAATAAGTTTGGATTCCATTTAGTTTCAATAACTTGTTCACCTTTATAATAAGCTTTAGATTTCCAGAATGCTGTTTGTTTAACTCTAGCTGGTTGTGTTCTTAAAAGTTTCGCGATTGATACACCTTCTTGAAGTGTTAATAATTCACTTGGAGTAATAAGCGCTCTAGCTGACAACGAGTAACTTTCACTAACCTTACCATCTGCAGCAACAGATGAGTTAATATCTTTAATTGTTTTTTCACCACATATTTTAGAGAAGTATTCAGCTGTTTCGTTATCGTTTGTAGCAAGGAATACTTGTAAGTTACAGTTAGATCGAATGATTTCTGCGACATCTGGACCATATTTAGCCCTTAATTGGCTTAGAGCTTGGATAATCAACATGAATGAAATACCTCTTGAACGAGCAACGGTAATCTTATTTTCCATACCAGGAATAACTGGCATGTTAGCAAATTCATCGATAATAAAGTTTACCGGATGTGGACAAGAACCACCAACACCTTCATCACCACTCGCTAATTCTACTAATTGTTTATATGCTTGAGTAATAAACAATGAAGCGAAGATATGTCTATTTTCTTTTTCATCTGGGATGATTAAGAAAACAACTGTTGGTTTTCTACCTATGTTTTTAAAATCTATATCATTATTACATGTTATATATTGAATGTCTGGGTCCGCAAACGATGCAAGGTCTGCCATCGCTGTAGATATGATTGATTCTTGTGTACCTCCTGTTGGAGCGCCCAAAGGACCTTGTGCTTTTCTTTTTGCATTTGAAGCAACGTTTCTTATAGCAAAGTAAGATTTTAATTGATCTACTCTTAAAGATAAAGTAGAAGAAATTGTACCTAAATTAAATCTTTCTGCAGTAATTCCTAAATTTGGAATTTCACTATCTTCAAGCATAGCTAGTAATAAACCTTCAACTAAACTAGAAGCAGATTTTGTCCAGAATGGGTCCGTAGCTTTTCTTGCTGATTCAGCATATATAGTTTGAACTAAGTCTGAAATAGATTCTTGAGCTTTTGACTTCATTGAACCTTCTTTTCTTTCTGCTTCAGTCATTGCAGATTTCAAATTAGCAAATGCAAATCCATTAAATTCATACCATTGCTCATGGAATAAAGATTTGCTCTCAGCCATCTTCAATTTACCTTTATACAAATCTAAACTATCACTATGAAATTTAATTAATTCTTTTTGTTTTAACCCTTCTTGATATTCTTCATATGCGATATGACAAGGGTTCCAACAACTAGATCTTCTTAAAGGTTCACGCAAGTTCAAAGTCAATACATCGTATCCTCTTTCTTGATACAATTTTGATTGAGATGAATATAACTCTCCTTTAGGGTCAGTTACAACGATACTTGGTCTTAATGCACTTCTAGCTAAAAATTGCATTGTAGGAATAACGAATCTAATTGTTTTACCTGATCCAGTAGTACCTATAATCAAACAGTGAACTCCATCTTTATAGTTTGCAAATGTTCTTGCACCTGAATCTATAGTTTGAACAACAAATCCATTTATCTTATACTTCCCAACTTCATCGTATGCACAACGAGGGAAATACTTATTAATTTCTTTATCAGTAAGCCACCTTGCTGAACCTTTCTTGTCAGAATCAACATCGTAATTTTTATTAGTCAAAGTTCTAGGTGTATTATTATAATCCCTAGTTGCTGACAAGAATATAAGCAACATGAACGCAGCAAAACATCCACCAGTATATAACCAGTAATTTTCTTCGCTCATTGCCGCCTCAAGTAATTCTAATATACCATCGACAGTATAATCTAATTCTGCAAAATTTGGCATCGCTTCGCTCATATATAAAGTTAACACTGTTCCTCCAATAAAACTTATAACGGCAAAAACAATCATAAGGATTAGATAGACACCAAAGTTACTTTTTTTCTTTTTTTCCACTTTTAGCACATCCTTTACTACTTTTATATTATAATATTTATGTAGATATTTATAAATAGATATATCTAGATTTTTTTGTTTAATGAGGTGAGTTTGTGGAAAAAAAATTAACAGGTGTATGCGTAGATTATACCTACGACGGGAAAGGGATTGTAAAAAAGGACAATCGAGTCATATTTGTAGATGATGTTATCATCGGAGAAGAAGTTGAAGTAGAAATTATTTTTGAAAGTAAAAATCAAACTTTAGGCAAATTAATAAAGATTTTAAAACCTAGTCCTTTTAGGATTAAGCCATTTTGTAAATTAGCTAAAGATTGTGGTGGTTGTGCGTTACAACACATACTTTATGAAAAACAATTAGAATTTAAAACAAATCATGTTCAAGATTGCATAAATAAGTTTTCAAAACTTGATATGAAAGTAAAAAAATGTATTGGCATGAAAAATCCATTTAAGTATAGAAATAAATCTCAAGTACCTTTCTCTGTAGAAAAGAAAGAAATTAAATATGGATTTTACAAACAGAATACACACAAGATTGTGCAAATGGATGAATGTGCTATACAAACAGAAGATGCCGATAGCATTTTAAAAACAATAAAGTCTTTAATGAAAAAGCATCGCTTGCCGGCATATGAAGAAGACAAACGAAAAGGAGCACTTAGACACGTTCTTATAAAAAAAGGATTTTCAACAAATCAAATTATGGTCGTCTTAGTGACCAACGTTAATTCGTTTCCTGGCAGAAAAGAGTTTGTTAAAGATTTAATAAAAGAACATCCTCAGATTAAAACCGTTGTGCAAAACATTAACACTCGCGATACAAATGTAATCTTAGGAGAAAAAGAAATCGTCCTACACGGAAGCGGTTATATAGAAGATATTCTTTTAGGTGTAAAGTTTAAAATTTCATCTAAATCATTTTATCAAGTAAATCCTGTGCAAACAGAAATATTATATTCAAAAGCAATAGAGTTAGCAGAACTATCAAAAAACGATAGAGTTTTAGATGCCTATTGTGGAATAGGAACTATCGGATTAATAGCGTCTAAAAAAGTAAATGAAGTAATCGGCGTTGAAATAGTGAAGGATGCAATTAAAGACGCAAAGAATAATGCAGCAGTCAACAACATAACAAATGCACATTTTGTTTTAGCAGATGCAAGCGACTTCATGGTAGATTTGTCAAAGACCTCTGAAAAGATGGATGTTGTATTTGTCGACCCGCCTAGAAAAGGTTGCGACGAAAAGTTTTTAACTTCGCTTATGAAGTTGTCCCCAAAAAAAGTAGTTTACATTTCTTGTAACCCATCAACGCTAGCTAGAGATCTTTATACACTAAAAGAAAAATACGATATAAAAGAGATACAACCAGTAGACATGTTCCCTCACACATATCATGTAGAGACAATAGCCATGCTTACATTAAAAGACTGACAAAAAACATAATTTTTACCAGAAAACAAGCGAGAAACCGTTTGTTTTTATTTGCTATTATTTTTCACGTGAAACAAAAAGTTTTCCACAATTTATTGTGTGGGAAACTTTTTTTTAAGAGAAGACACCTTCATTTTTTTGTTTTTTTCATATTCATTTCAAACTTATAAAACTTAGTGTTTTTTTCATCTTCCAAATAAGAGCCTTTTTATGTGTTTTTTTATCTATGATAAAAAAAGGCAAAAATAAAGTTGTTTTTAAACGATATAAAAACAGCAAAAAAGAATTTATAAACTTCAAAAAAAGCACGTTTTTTTGGTGCAAAATTAGCCATTTTTCAAATTGTTCCGAGTTATTAGTTAATTAAAGTTTTCCACAATACAATTCCAAAATTATTAATATTTTCATTTTTTATTAATTATACACACTGTTTTAGATGCATTTTTATTTTTTTATTATTATAATAATAAAAGAGAAGAAAAGAGGTCAAATCATGGAAAAGATATATAAATACTTTAAAGAAATTAACAAACTAAATACAATCGTAAGAACTGGATGGTTGAATAGAGCAGTGCCTCTCGAAAGACTAGAAAGTGTTGGAGAGCATATTTTCACAATGTCTTTACTTGCGTTGTCTACAATTGACAAATATAAATTGGACTTGAATATAGAAAAAGTTCTAAAGATGATTTTAATCCACGAATTAGGAGAAATTGATATCGGAGATATAGCACTACCCACAGGAAATCAAATAAAAGAAAAATATGAGGGAGAATTAAAGGGCGTAAAGAGAATATGCTCTGTCATCGATGAATCTTGGATGCTTGATCTTTGGTTAGAATTTGAAGAAAAGAAAAGTCCAGAAGCCAGTTTTGTTTACAAAATGGACAAATTACAAGCGGTTATGCAATCAAGGTATTATAGCGAATTAACAAACAATCCCGCACTATTCGATGAATTCTATGAAAACGCAATTCCTAAGTGTGGAGAATTCTTAGAAATATCAAAAAAATAGTTTTTATAACCCAAAATACAGCAAAAATCCAAAAATTTAAATTATTATATTAAGAATATAATATTTAATAAAATGTTTTTCTTAACTTTTTACGTTTTTTATGTTAATATTCTATGCGTGGGGGTCGTGCATATGAACGGTTTTTATATTGGAAATATCGTCGGAAGTTCTTATTCCCACCAATACGAGAGTTTGAATGCTCAAGTTAAAGATTTTGAATTTTTTACAGAAAGAAGCAATTATTCAGATGACACCATTTTAACATTCGCTACAATTGATTGGTTGTTGCACACCAATCACAGTAGCAAAGAGATGGTTAAAGTTCTTAAGGACTATTATTTAAAATACCCAGATAGAACGCCAACCATATATGGCAAGGATTATGTCAATTGGATTACTTCAGATTCCACCGAATTCAAAAAATCTTGGAGTAACGCCGGAGCAATGAGAGCATCAGTAATTGGTTGGTATTGTAACTCATTAGATGAAATAAAAGATTTTGTCGACAAAGCGATATCACCTACGCATGACACCTTAGAAGCCAAACTAGGAGCTGAGGTTGTTGCCATTTGTGTATTCATGATGAAAAATAATCGTTCAAAAGAAGAATTGAAAAATTATATAGATTACACATACGATTACTATTTGGATCAAAAACTTGCGTTATTAAGGAATTCATACGAATTTACCAATGACACAAAAGAAACCGTTAGACCTGCAATTATAGCTTTTCTTGAATCCACTTCATTTGAGGATGCTTTAAGAAACGCAGTATCTCTCGGCGGTGACTGCGATACAATCGCCTGTATCACATGCGCTATTGCCGAAGCATATTACAAAGATATTCCAGATTATTTAGTAGATACAGCAAAATCTTATCTGCCAAATGAATTTGTTGAATTATTAAATGAATTAAAAAACATCAATTAAGGAGAGTGCATTTATGACTAATTTCGTTTTTATTTCACCAGAGTTTCCTAAAACTTATTACAACTTCTGTGACCGTTTAAAGAAAAATGGCATAACAGTTCTAGGAATTTCATCAACACCATATGATGAATTAAAGCCAGAATTAAAGGCTTGTTTAACAGAATACTATAAAGTATCAGACATGAACAATTACGAGGAATTCATCAAAGCTATGGGGTATTTTACGTACAAATACGGAAAAATAGATTGGGTAGAATCTAATAATGAGCATTGGTTGACTCTTGACGCTAAATTAAGAAAAGATTTCAATATCACAACAGGAATCAACAGCGATGAAATCATCAATTATAAGAGTAAGTCTGAAATGAAAAAATTCTATAAAAAAGCTAGAATACCTACACCTCGTTATACAATGGTTTCAACACTATCAAAAGCTGCATCTTTTATCGAAAGAGTTGGATACCCTGTTGTTGTTAAACCTGATATAGGAGTAGGTGCTACTCACACATATCAAATTAATAACGAAGAAGAATTAAAAACATTCTATAGCAACCTTCCTAAAGATGGACCTTATATCATGGAAGAATCAATAAGTGGCGAAATTATAACTTATGATGGAATTTGTGATAAAGATGGTAACGTATTAGTTGAAGCAAGTCATATAACTCCGCCAATTATGGATGTTGTAAATAAAAATACAGATGTTAGTTATTATACAAATATAAAAGTATCTAACAGATTAAGTTCTGTCGGTAAAAGAGCAATTAAAGCATTCAACGTAAAAAGTCGCTTCTTCCACCTAGAATTCTTCAAATTAAAGGAAACTAAGAGAGGTTTAGGTAAAGCAGGTAGATACGTTGCTCTTGAGGCAAATATGAGACCTGGTGGCGGATATACACCTGATATGATCAACTTTGCTAATAGCTTTGATATCTATCAATTGTGGGCTGATATGGTAGCGTATAACAAAATCAGACACTCTTATGTTGGAGATAAATATTACTGTGTATACGCTAGTAGAAGAGATAATGTAAATTATTTACACAGCAACGATGAAATATACAAAAACTACAGCAGTTGTATCGTTATGCACGAAAGAATGCCAGATGTATTATCTGCAGCTATGGGTAACGAAATGTATACAGCTAAAGTAGAAACAATGAAACAAGTTGAATCATTCGTAGACTTCGTTTTAGAAAAGAAAAATTAATAACAAAAAAAGTTATAGACATCAATCTATAACTTTTTTATTTTATTGTTTTTTGTTTATATTAATAGTTTGCTTTTCTAATCTCAAAATATGCTTTAGGATGAGCACATACTGGACAAACCTCAGGAGCTTTTTCTCCTACGTGGATATGTCCACAGTTACGGCATTCCCAAATACAGATTCCTGCTTTTTGGAAAACTTGTCCGTCTGTCAAATTTTTAAGTAATGCTCTATATCTTTCTTCGTGTGCTTTCTCAATAGCAGCAACGCCTCTAAATTGAGCTGCTAAGCGTGCAAAGCCTTCTTCTTCAGCTTCTTTAGCGAATTGGTCATACATTTCTGTCCATTCGTAATTTTCGCCTTCAGCAGCAGCTTCTAAGTTTTTAGCAGTATCTTGTAATTCACCTAATGCTTTAAACCACATTTTAGCGTGCTCTTTTTCGTTATTAGCAGTTTCTTCAAAGATTGCAGCGATTTGCTCATATCCTTCTTTTTTTGCTACGCTAGCGAAATAAGTATATTTATTTCTAGCTTGAGATTCTCCAGCAAAAGCAGTTAATAAATTTTTCTCTGTTTTTGATCCTTTTAATTCCATGTTTTTTCCTCCCTTTTGTGAATTGACATCACTACTAAAATAATAATATATCAGCCCATTATTTTGCAACAAAAAATCTTTTTTATAATTAAAAATTATATATAAAAAAGGCAGTTTCCTGCCTTTTTGTTAATTTGTTTTGTCATATAAAATTTTATTTGTTTGTTAATTTATCTACAATCTTTTTAGCCATATCTTCTTTATTACCTTCAAATGCTCTAAGAACCTCTATTGGTAATGCAAAAATAATTGTATTAGATTGATCTGAAGATATATCGTTTATTGTTGATAACGTTCTAAGATGTAATGCTCCTGGAGCCATAGATAAGTTAGTAGCAGCCTCCGCTAAGTTTTTACTTGCTTCTAATTCTCCGCTAGCTTTAGTAATAACAGCAGCTTTTTCTCTTTCTGCCTCTGCAACTTTAGCCATAACTCTCTTCATTTCTTCTGGTAAAGCAACATCTTTCAATTCAACATTCTCAATCTTTACGCCCCAAGCATCTGTAGCCTTATCTACGATTGAACATATATTGCTAGAGATTGAATCTCTTTCAGTCAACAACTCATCAAGAGTTACACTACCAACAATATTTCTCATTGTAGTTTGTGCCAATTGAGATACAGCATAATCATATCTTTGAACAGACAATACCGCTTTTTTTGCATCAAATATGTTGTAATAAATAACAGCATTTATTTTTATTGATATGTTATCCTTTGTGATTGTATCTTGTTCAGGAACATCAATAACCTTAGTTCTAACATCAATCTTTCTAAGTGATTGAAATATCGGCCATATAATATGCCATCCTGAATCTAAAGTTTTACTATATTTTCCTCTAGTAAACTTTATCCCTTTCTCATATTCATCAATTTGTCTAATAGACGTAAGTACGACAATAAACGCTACAATAGCTAAAATAATCACAAGAACCCCCATTTTTTATCCCCCTTTTCCTATTATTACTTATATAATACCTTTTTATTTTCATTTAATCTACTTTTCACTATTTTTTAATAGAAAAAAGGTTACTTATAGTAACCTTTCGTCTTGTATTCATCATACAATTCTTTGAATCTTTGGAAATGAACTATCTCTCTTTGCCTTAGCCACTCTAGCGGTCTTAATATTTCAGGATTCTCTGTTAAATTCATTAGATTTTCATATACGGCACGAGCCTTTTCTTCGGCGGCCATATCTTCACTTAAATCAGCTAAAGGATCTCCAGTTGTAGAAAAATAAGAAGCAGTCCAAGGAACACCACTCGCATTAACAGGATATAATCCCATACCATGGTCTGCATAACGAGCGTCTAAACCTGCTGCTTTTAACTCTTCTACAGTTGCCCCTTTAGTTAACTGATGAACCATTGTACATATCATCTCGACATGCGCTAATTCTTCTGTTCCTATGTCTGTAAGCAGCGCTTTACCCTTATCATCCGGCATTGTATATCTTTGATTTAAATACCTTATCGCAGCCCCTAGTTCTCCTTCTGGTCCACCATATTGTGTTATAAGAATCTTAGCAAAGTTTAAATCCCTTCTTTTTATATCAATAGGGAATTGTAATTTTTTACTATAATCAAACATATCTATTCACCATCCCACGGCCATACAGTTTTATTCCAAGGCCAATATCCCACATTAGTTTCCACATTTTCCAAACATAACGCTCCATACTTCTCTTCATACTCACTCTTAGCCTTCTTGTATGAATTTCTATATTGATTAAAAAGCATCATTACATTTCTATCCATTGGATGTGTATTCAAATATAAATTCAAATCCCACATAGCAAAACCATACTTTTGAGCCTCCAAAAGAAGTTTTTGCCTTTCGTTATAAGTTTGAGGATTTTGAGGGTTTGTTAGTTTATAAGGCTTGTATATATTGACCTGCATATTTCCTTTAGAAAAGCCTTCTGTTGGGCTGAAAAAGGTATCCATTCTTTCGTTATTAACAGGCATCAATGAATAGTCATTTCTATAATCTTTTGATTGATATCGATCGTATGAATATCCATTAAAACAATCATCATAATACATATCGTTCATTTTTTCATTTCCTTTCTTTCTCTATTAATATATTAGAGAAAAGAAATGTGGTATAGGCTAAAATAAAAAAGAGACATTTCTGCCTCATTATTATTTGACTAATTCTCTAAATACTTGAGGAACATCTGTTTTAAATGAATATGCTTTATCGCCATACTTAAAACTAATTTCCTTAGCGTGCAAGCACAATCTTTTTAACGGATCACTTGTAGAGCCATATACTTTATCTCCAACCAAAACGTTACCATTATCTTTAAAATGCACTCTTATTTGATGTTTTCTTCCCGTTAACAAGTTAATGTCTACCAATGTATATTTTGTAGAAGCCTTAAGTACTGTATATTCTGTTATTGCCAATTTTGCATCCCTATCTTTTGAAGAATATACCATTCTGTTTTTTCCTTCTTTTAAGTAAGATTTTAATGTGCCACGTTCATTCTTTAGTGAGCCTTCTACTACTGCAACATAACCTCTTCTATCAACAAGTTCATTCCATTTATCTTGTAGTTCATTCTTTACTTTCTCGCTTTTACAGAACACCAAAACTCCTGATGTATCTTTATCCAATCTATGTAAAACAAACACTTTATTTCTTTTATCATTCTGTTTTATATACTTACTAACTTCAACATAAGCTGTTTTATCTTTTTCTTTATCTGTCGCTACAGTTAATAGTCCGTAAGGTTTATTTATTGCAATAAACAAATCATCTTCATATATTATCTTTAATCCACAATTATCTTTTTTACCTTCAAAACTTATCTTGTCTCCTACCTTTAATAAATAATCATATTTTGTAACAACTTTACCATTAACTACAATTTGCTTGTTAGTTAATAAATTTTTAACATTGTTCCTAGATAGTTTATTAAACTTTTTCAACAAGAATACTAATAACTCTGATTCTTCCTTAATTATTTCTTCCATACCAATCACCTTTTGAAAAATATTCTACCTATTAAAGGTCTTTTAGATTTACTGATTGCATTAACTGGGCAAACTTCAGTACAGCACCAACATCTTATACACTTATTTTTACTAACAGTTGGAGTTTTGCCTTTTTCCATACTTATTGCTTGAGGTGGACAAATCTTTTTACATTCACCACATTTCACACATGTTTTTTTATCAAACTTAGGATGTTCCAAAACTAAATTCTTAATATTATATTTGTTCACTAATTTTAAACTTCTAATTCCAACTTCTTCTATTTTAGCAGGTTCAAATTTAATGTCTTTAAATAGCGATAAATCATCTCCGACTATCTTAATGTTTTCTAAATTAAATTCTCCTAACCCTCTGTTGTTTGTGATGATAGAAATAAAGCTTTTACTACTATCCAACTTAACAATTTCCATGGCAACCCTATCTAATGCTACCGCATCTTTACTTGACAACAATACATTGGCTTCTTTCTTGCTTCCTCCAGTTGATGGACCTTCGCCTTCTAATCCTTCAATACCATCCATTAAATTAACGAATATTTTATTCTTCATCTCTTTTTTTATCGCACTGTACAAATCAGTCATTGCTTCACCAAACTCTAATGGCGTTGATGATTTTACATGCCATTGAGCTTTTTCTAAACCATAAATAGTTCCAAACAAGTTTTTCTCTGCTCCAGTAAAATAAGCTAGCCCATGCGTTTTTAGTTTAGGCATATTAACTAAAATATCTGCTTCAACTATTTGCTTAGAAACATTAAATTCTTTGTAACGTTTATAATTATCTGACTCAATTACTTTTAGTTCACTATTAGCAGCTATTTCAACTCCTTCTTCTTCAACAACAGAAAGCGTTCCATTAACCTTATAAACCAATTTCATATCCTTTGTCGCTGGGTTATCTCCAACTATAATTCTAACGCCATACTTTTTAAAATAACGTATTGCAGCGCGCACTACCTCAGGATGAGTTGTTATGGCCCTACTTGCTGGATGAGGCGACAATGCATTTGTTTTTAGAAAAACAACCATTCCTTCTCTTATAACTTCACCATTTTTTAGAACACTATTTAATAAATAATCCACTTTATCTTGGATATCATTATAATCTTTACTGTATTTAACATATACTTCCATATAAAATCCTCCTTAAAATAAAAAAGCCCGAAGGCTTAATTTATTATTTAACTTGTAAATAGTGAATAATAACTGATAGCAAGAAAAATATCATACCTAAAACTAATGTAATTCTTGCTAAAATAACTTCAGGTCCTCTTTCTTTATTGTCTACAAAGACATTTAGATTTCCACCTGTGATTGCTCCACTTGCACCATCTGATTTACCGCTTTGTAATAAAGATATTATTATAAGCAAAACTGAAACAATTAAAAATATTATATTTAACGCTGTCATTAATATTCCTCCTTTATATCTGGACTTGTTTATTATAACAAACATACACTTAAAAGTGTATAAAAATTTATTTTTTTATCTTAATAATAGTTTTCTAAATGATAATCAAAAATAGCCTTAACAATTGAAACTACATTGCTCGCAGAAATAGTTCCTCCAGTAATCAAATCAGAATTGATTCCCTCAATACTTTTATAATTACCGTATCCATTTTCCGCTACTTGAGAAACAAAGTCATACTTTGCATATTTCAACTTAGTTAATAGTTCGTTTTCTATGCCTGTATAGTATTCTTTTTTAATAGCTTCTTTATAATCTCCCCAAAGGCCAACATTAAATTCCACTTCATTTTCTGTTATTGTTGAATAAGATATATTTCTAATTAAAGCCTCTTCTTTACTTCCTTTATTTGTTATCTCAATATAAATAACATTTATATAGTTTACAGAAGGATCGCTACAAACATAAGAAGTGTACGCTACTTGATATTTAGTATATGTTTTGTTTGAATATTCCCATAAAATATTAGCATCTAGTTTTTCACTACCGCCACCTCTTAAATAGTGAGTATATTCAATAGTATTAGTATCTTTTTTATTACACGAACATCCACCAATTACAATAAGCGTGAAAAATAGCACAAATATTACGCTTAATTTTTTCATATTATTCTCCCTTAGGTGTTAGATATTTTAATGTCGTATCTATTGCCATATAATTTGCATTATAGAAAGAATAGAATTGTTCTTCATAAGCGCCTTGAACTTCTCCATCATAGTAACTAACCAATTCAACTGAATGTTCTCCAGTATATGCCCAGAAGCCACCTAAATTATAAACTTTTGATGCATCATATCCTAACTTAACAAGAATTTGCTTTGTCATCCAAGCATATCCTCCGCCCCCACACATAAGGAAAATCAATTTATCCTTTGGGAATATCTCTTCTAAAACATATTTAGATTCAACGTAATTCTCACTTATAGATTCAATCTCTCCATTATCTTTCCAAACAACATTAAACAAAGGAGTATATCCTAAATCCTTACCTTGATAATCTTCTAATACACCCGGAGGCAACATTCCTTCCCACAAATTAGCGATATAAGGTAATGATGAAATTCTAAAGCCTTCAATAGTTGCAGTAAGCATACCACTACTAGTTGGAGTCAAATCATCATATCCTTGAGAATCAACCAATAATCTCATATCTCTATACGCAACATTTTCCAAATTCAAATAATTATCAATAGTGCCAACATTTATATTTTCATCAACACCGAAACTTTGACTATTCATATCAAAAACTCCAGCACTTGCCTCAGGAATTTCTGTTTTCTTACAAGAACACCCAAACAAACCTAAACTAATAACTCCTACACATAATAGTGACATTATTTTTTTCATTAATTATTCCCCCATTCAATATGTTCTTCCATCCATGATTTTACTGTTTCAACATTCGCTTCTGCGTCATTTGATAATTTCATTAGTTCTTTATAAGCAATAGAACCTTCACTAACAATAACCAAATATGGAGTTGTATTTACACCGTTCTTATATAAATCATGTTTATCTGAAACTTTGGAATAATCAAGAGTGTACACAACAAGATTCGTGTCTTCAACATATTCTTTAAGGGCTGGTGCTAATAAAGAACAACCATAACAACCTTGTGCATAAACAAATAACAAGAAATTATCCCCTTCACTAACTTTAGAATCATACGCAGAAGTACTATCTAATTCTTTAGAAAGTAAACCATAATTATTATATAAATACGTTGATGATTCACTTTGTGTTGGTACCGTTTCATAATCTAATTTAAATGTTTCTGTTTTCTTACAAGAACATCCAACAACACCCACTAACATCATTATAAATAAAATTATTTTTTTCATTTTATTCACGCTCCTTCTTTGGTTTAACAAAGTTATTTTTTATTAATATATTTTTAAATTCATCTACATTTTTCAATTTAGACTTACTAACAACAAGTGCCGCTTCATTGCTTAAATATAAATAGAAATTCAACTTATCTTGCTTAACGAAACTAATATCCGTATATGAATATTCACCTTCGTTTACTGCTCCATTTTTTCTAATAACTTTTTCACGAATTTTATCTTCAGTTATCGTTTGTTCAATTCTAACTATATCTCTCATAAAATTAACTTTTTTAGCGTTGTCTGTAATATTCTTTTTCATTATATAATACGCCGCTATCGCTGCTGCAAAGGCTAGAACAAAATTAAAATACATATCATCATCTATAATTACTCCAACTACAAACCCGATAATTGCCGATACCAATGAAGCAATCAACATCAACTTCTTATTTTTATTTGCGTTAAGCTGCAATATTAACAACTTATATTCTTCTCCACTATACTCTATCATTTCTCATACTCCTTGACTTTAATACCTTTAGAATTAATTAAACTAATATATTCTTCTCTATTTAAATATATATCTTTGAATAAGGGAATGGCAACAGCTTCATTCAAAAACAAATAAAAATATTCTTTAGTTTCTACAACCTTTAAAATATCCTTGTATTCAAAACATTTTTCTTCCGTTTTGAAATCTGATTTATGAAATCTAATAACTACGTTTTCTTCATAAATTTGTTCAACCTTTTCCACATCAAATACATGTCTTTTACTTACAAACAAAGAGGCAATTATCCCAATCAAAATAAAGAACATGACAATAAGAACTAAATAAATAACTCGCAAAAAAATCTCTTTCATTCCCGATAAAACAAAACACAAAGAAATAAGCGCAGCTATACTAATAACAAACACCATAACACAATTTCTTAATGAGCCTTTTTTTAATTCTTCTTTATAATAAACTTTCAAAAAATTTTGAAGACCTTTATTATAATCTTTACCACTTACAACAAACTTCATTTTATCAACCTTCGCTCTTTAATTCTAAAATAATATCTCTAAGTTGAGCAGCTCTTTCAAAATCTAATTGTTTAGCGGCCTCTCTCATTTCTTTCTCTAAATCTTTAATCATTTGTTCCTTTTGCTTTTTAGATGCTTTGTTAGTTTTAGATGTAATATATTCTTTATAATCTTCTTTAATTTTAACTGGTTCTTTTATGTCCTTAACAATCGTTTTTGGGGTTATACCATAACGCTCATTAAATTCAATTTGAATAGTTCTTCTTCTATTGGTTTCATCGATTGCTTTTTGCATTGAATCAGTAATGGTATCCGCATACATTATAACTTCACCATGTTCATTACGAGATGCTCTACCGATAATTTGAATAAGCGATCTACTTGATCTCAAGAAACCTTCTTTATCTGCATCTAATATTAAGATTAGAGAAACTTCTGGAATATCCAAACCTTCTCTTAATAGATTAATTCCTACAAGAATATCATATTTACCTTTTCTTAATTCATAAATAATTTGCGTTCTTTCCAATGTTTTTGTTTCACTATGTAAATAAGCAACTTTATAACCTTTTTCTTTTAAATAACTAGTTAGGTCTTCTGCCATTCTTATTGTTAATGTCGTAATCAATATTCTCTCATTATTTTTTATTCTTTCATTAACCCTATTTATAATGTCATCAATTTGATTTTTTCTAGGCTTAATAGTGACAAGTGGATCGATAAGTCCTGTTGGTCTAATAATTTGTTCTACAACTTCATTATCAACTTTCTCTAGTTCATAATCACCTGGTGTCGCACTTACATAAATTAAATTATTACCTTTTTTCTCAAATTCATCAAATTTTAATGGTCTATTATCTAAAGCGCTTGGAAGTCTAAATCCATATTCAACAAGAGTTTCTTTTCTTGATCTATCACCATTATACATTCCTCTAATTTGAGGTAAAGAAACATGCGATTCATCAATTACAATTAAATAATCATCCCCTAAATAATCAAACAATGTATACGGTGTTTCTCCTGCTTTTCTTCCATCTATTGGAGCACTATAGTTTTCTATTCCAGGACATATTCCTAATTCTTTCAAAGACTCCATGTCATGGTTTGTTCTTTGTTCTAATCTTTCTGCCTCTAAATACTTGTTTTCTTTTCTAAAATATTCTAAACGTTCTTTTAACTCTTCTTTTATTCTTGGTATAGCTTCTAAGATTCTTTCTCTTCTTGAAGAATAAGTATATGCAGGATAAATTGGATATCTTTTAAAGGCCGCTTTTACTTTTCCTGTTAAAGGGTCAACTTCACAAACCCTTTCAACCTCATCTTCAAACATTTCTACTCTTATAATAAATTCAGAAGTAGAAGCTGGAGCAATCTCAATATTTTCTCCTCTTGCTCTAAATGTCCCTGGTGACAAATCAATATCATTTCTAGTGTATTGTGCTTCAACTAATTTAGCAAACAATTCTTTTCTATCAATTGTTTCGCCTTGAACTAAATCAAAAATCAAAGAATTATATTCTTCTGGATCATTAAGGCCATAAATAGCCGCAACAGAAGCTACAATTATCGTATCTTTTCTTGATAATGCTGAATTAACTGCACTACTTCTCATCATTTCTATTTCTTCATTTGTAAGTGCATTTTTATCTATGTATGTATCGGTTTTTGGAATATAGGCTTCAGGCTGATAAAAATCAAAGTTTGAAATAAAATATTCTACTCTGTTGTTTGGAAAAAACTCCTTAAGTTCAGCATAAAGTTGCCCTGCTAAAGTCTTATTATGAGCCATTACAATCGTAGGTTTGTTAACCTCTTTTATAACATTAGAAATTGTAAACGTTTTTCCAGTTCCTGTCGCACCTAATAACACTTGATGCCTTTTATCTTTTTTTATTCCATCAACCAATTGCTCTATTGCTCTTTTTTGATCAACAGAAGGAGTATACTTTGATACTAATTCAAACATTTTATCACCTCTTTTCTAAAAACAACAAAAGCTTAGCAATAAACTAAGCCCCATAATAATTTAAAACTTCACTAATTTCGTTATTATAATCCGCTAGTTGATCTTCATAAACTTTGGCTAACAAATATCTTATTGTGGTTTCATCTAACTCACCAGTTGTTTCAATACCATTATCAGTTTGATATGCTTTTATTGAATTCTCTAGTGTCTCATCATAATAACTTGTATACTCACCATTATAATAACCTAAAGTTTTCATAATAACTTGTAAATTATAAACCTCTGTTCCATAATCACTTCTCTTTAAAGTAATTCCATTGAAATTCATTAAATGCAATCCGCTTCCAATATATTCTCTTTCAGGTGCTATACCAACTTTTTGAATAGAATTACCATTAGGAGTAAACCATAATGCGTATGTGTAATGGAAATATGTTCCATCTGTAAAATAAATAGTCTTTTGAGCACTACCTTTACCATATGTTGTAACTCCTACTAAATCCACTACATCACCTAGATTTTCGTTTAAAGCCGCAGATAAAGCTTCAGCTCCACTTGCGCTATTGTTATTAATTAAAATAACTATTTTACTAAAATCATACTTATCATTAAAAGAAGTTTTATAGTTATAACTTTCCCCCGCTTTATTTTTAGTTGATAAAACAACTTTACCTTTTTCTAAAAATAAATCAGCACAATCTACAACACTACTAATATAGCCTCCAGGATTATCTCTTAAATCTATTATTAATTTGTTGTAGCCACTATTTTTTGATTCTTCTAAATAAGTTTCTAAGTATTGCGCTGTATCCATATCAAATTCAGTTATTTTTATATAAGCCATTTCTTCATTTGAAAAATCTTTGAAAACTGTAACAGGAGTATATGTTGTTATATAACCAGTAATTGTTAATCTGTTCCCATCTCTTTCAACAACAACATTAACAGTATTTTTATTTTCTATTAAAGTTTTTATGTATTCAGTTTCTTTATTAGCCAAATCTTGACCATCTATCGATATAAGTAAATCTCCTTTTTTAAAACCTGCATCAATGTTAACTTTAGAAGCAACTTCTGTTATAACAAAGTATTCTTTATAAGGACTTATAGTTATTCCTAATCCCTCATAAGAAGTAGCAAGACTACCTAAAGATGTTAAATATCTTGTAAAAGGATCTTTTTGTGTATCAAGCATTCCATAAATTGCTCTATCAATTAAAGTTTTTTCTATGTTTTCATCTTCTATGCCATAATACCATTCATCTTTTAAAATTTCATATATCTCATCTAATTTGCTTTTATAACCATCCTCTTTTTTTGAGTTATTAAAAGCATATGATGCATAAAAGCCAATAGAAAAAGCAAGAAACGCTACTACAAGTGAAATTATAATAAATATCTTTTTTTGTTTATTCGTTTCTTCCTTTAATTTTTTAGAATACTCTACTATATCGTCCATAGTTACTTCCCCCTAACAAGAAATTCCTCGAATCCATTTCCATAAGTATTTATCGTTTTGTAAATGCTTATAAATGCACTATCGTCAATCAAATATATATTTCTTTTTATTTCATAATACTCTTTCTCGTTAAACACTACTTCTATTACGGTTTTCTCTTTTTTAGAAATACCTCCAACAGCTTTCATAAGAGTAGTTCCTCTTTCTAGTGTATTGTTTAAGTAATCATTTATTTCCTCAGCTTTGTCACTTATGATATGAGCCATAAAACTACTTGTACCACTTATTGTTATTCTTTCAATAATATAGGAAGTTAATAGTACGCACAAAATACCATATAATGCACTTTCAAGCGATAAACTCACTAATCCTAATGTAATAATAACCGTATCTATAGCAAATGTTGATATCGATATCTTAATCTTTAAATACTTTTTCAACACTAGACTTACAACATCCAATCCGCCTGTTGAACCACCGCACCTATATACCATACCCATTCCTGCGCCAGTTAAAACAGCACCGGTCAAAGTTGCTAAAAGTGGATCTGTTATTTGCTTAGCTAACTCCACAAAGTAACTAACATTTGTAAATAAACTTACAAACACAGGATACAAAAATGTCGACAATAATGTTTTTAATGCAAAATCTTTACCCAATATCACTAAACCAACAAAGAATAAAATCCAACATAGAGCAAAAATAATTATTTCCGGATTTATTCCAAACAAAGCCTCCACAATAAGTGAAATACCGCTTGTTCCTCCATTTATAATTCCATTAGGTAAAATAAACATTGCAACACCAACAGCTAAAAGTAAATTACCTAATACTACAATCAAAAAATTAAGTATTTGTTTTTTATTCAATTTCATATTACTCCCCCATTTTTAAATAAGCACTTATGAAACCGTCTATTTCTCCATCCATCACTTTTCTAACATCACTAACTTCGTAATTGCTTCTATGATCTTTAACCATAGTATATGGACAGAATACATATGATCTAATTTGTGATCCCCATTCATTGGCCATATTTTCACCTTTGATTTTATCTATTTCTTTTTTCTTCTCTAACATCATTTGTTGATACAATTTACCTTTTAAAATATTCATACAATATTCTTTGTTTTGAATTTGGGATCTTTGATTTTGACAACTAACAACAATTCCTGTTGGTAAATGAGTAATTCTAACTGCAGAATCCGTTTTGTTTATGTGTTGTCCTCCAGCACCACTAGCCCTATATGTATCAATCCTTATGTCCTCATCTTTTATTTCTATTTCTATATCATCTTCAAACTTTGGCGTAATATCTACAGAAGCAAATGAAGTGTGTCTTCTTTTTGAAGCATCAAACGGCGAAATTCTTACTAATCTATGAACACCTTTTTCCCCCTTCAAGAAACCATAAACATTTTCACCTTTAATTTCTAAAGTAACGCTTTTGATTCCAGCTTCTTCTCCTGCTAGATAATCTAAAATTTCTATTTTACAATCACTTTTTTCACACCATCTAACATACATTCTAAATAACATATCTGCCCAGTCATGAGATTCTGTTCCTCCTGCACCTGGATGGATTTCTAAAATAGCGTTATTATTATCAAATGGTCCACTAAGCAAAATGTCTAACTCCATCTTTTCAAGAAGAACATCTGCATTAGTTAATTCTTCATCTGCCATTAGAATCATATCTTCATCATTACTATCTAACAGTTCTTTGATTCCATCATACCAAGATTCTAACTTTGTAATTTGCTCTATATTTTGCTTATCTTTATTTAATTGTTTCAAAACTTGTTTAGCGTGCTTATTATCATTCCAGAATCCATCTTCGTTGCATTCTTTTTCTAATTTCTCTATCTCACATAAAAGAGAGTTAATGTTTAAACAATCTTTTAAATCATTAACTCTTTTAGAAGAATTATTACAATTTATTCTTAATTCATATAATTCTCTAGCCATTGTATTACGCCTTGCTTCCTTGAGTTACTATTTTAAGTTCATGGAAATGAAGTGAGTGCAAAGTAATTTCCATAGCAATATTATTAGCCATTTCTTGGAACATTTTATATCCTTCATTTATATATGCAGTAAGTGGATCTTTTTGAGCGTAAGCCATATAGTTTACACCTTGTTTTAATTTACTCATATTATCAATGTGTTGAGTCCAATATTTATCAACGATTGTGATTGCTAAATTTGATTTAATCATTCCTATTAATTCTTCAGGAACACGCTTAGCGCTCGCTTCACTAAGACCAGTAAATAAGTTAGCTAACATTTCTTTATTTTCGTCAATAGTTTTTTCTTTATATTCATCTACATTTAGAATCACTGCCACTTTAAAGTTTCTTATAATTAATTCAGTTAATTTTTTATAATCAACCATAGGATCTCCATCTTCATAATATATACAGTTATCAACTAAGAAACTAGCAGCCTTCTTATGTAAACTTTTAATAACTTCATCTTGATTTTCGCTTCCTAAAATGTCATCTCTTTGTTTATACATTATTTCTCTTTGTTGTCTTAATACTTCATCATATTTTAAAACATGTTTACGAGAGTCAAATGCATGTCCTTCACTTCTAGATTGAGCACTATTAATCATTTTAGTTAAAAATGCGTTATCTAAAGCTTGCTCATCTAGTTGTTTAAACATTTTAAATTGTGGCATTAATCTCATTAGATCATCTTGCATTGAAACATAGAACCTTGAATATCCTGGGTCACCTTGTCTTCCACTACGTCCTCTAAGTTGGTTATCAACACGTCTAGATTCGTTCTTTTCGCTACCAAGAACAGCTAAACCTGCAGTGTATTGAAGTTCTCCTGTAGGGTCTACTATATCTTTTACCCCTTCACCCAGTTTAATGTCGGTACCACGTCCTGCCATGTTTGTAGCAATTGTAACTGCGCCTTTTTGTCCTGCTTTAGCAACAATCTCTGCTTCTCTTGCATGGTTTTTAGCATTTAACACTTCATGAGGAATTCCTTTCTTACGTAATTTTTCTGATAAGATTTCACTAACATCAACAGAAGTTGTTCCTACTAGTATTGGTTGTCCCAATTCATGTCTTTTAACAAGTTCATCGATTAATGCATTATATTTAGCTTCCATTGAATAGAACACTAAATCATTATCATCTTTTCTTTGAATTGGTCTATTAGTTTCAATTTCAACAACTCTCATATTGTAAATTTCTTTAAATTCTTCTTCCTCAGTTTTTGCAGTACCAGTCATACCTGCTAGTTTTTTATATAATCTAAAGAAGTTTTGGAATGTTATAGTAGCAGTTGTAATTGTCTCTTGTTTAATTCTTACGCCTTCTTTTGCTTCAACAGCTTGGTGTAAGCCATCACTCCATTGTCTTCCTGGCATTAAACGTCCTGTAGATTGGTCGATGATTAAAACTTCTCCATCAACAACTGTATAATCATATTCTTTTTTCATTATGTAATTTGCTCTTAAAGCTTGATTTATATGATGCACTAAAGCAGTATTTTCAAAAGAGTTATAATTATCTAATTTAAACTTCTCTTCTGCATGTCTAACACCATCATCACTTAAATATACAGACTTACTTTCTTCATCTATAATATAGTGATTTGATTTTAAATTTTTTACAAATCTGTCAGCTTCAACATATCTTTGGTGAACGCTCTTGCTTCCTCCAGAAATAATAAGTGGTGTTCTACCTTCATCAATAAGAACAGAGTCACATTCATCTACTAAAGCAAAATTTAATTCTCTTAAAACTTTATCATCTAAAGAGCGAACCATATTATCTCTTAAATAATCGAATCCAACTTCACTACTTGTTGTATATGTTAAATCACAATTGTATGCAGCTTTCTTTTCGCTCGGTGTTAATTCTCTAGCATTTACACCCACAGTCAATCCTAAGAATCTATAAATTCTTCCCATCCACTCAGCATCACGTTTTGCTAGATATTCGTTTACAGTAATAATATGAACACCTTTTCCTTCTAGAGCGTTTAAATAAACCGCCATTGTCGCAGTAAGAGTTTTACCTTCTCCAGTTCTCATCTCAGCAACATTTCCTTCATTTAAAACCAATGCACCAATTATTTGCACTCTATAAGGGAATTCGTTGTTTACTCTTTTTGCAGCTTCTCTAGCTACAGCAAAAGCTTCATGCTTTATATCTTCAAGAGTTTCTCCTGCTCCTAGTCTTTCTCTAAATTCATTTGTTTTATTTTGCAATTCTGAATCAGATAATTTACTCATTTCTTCTTCATATTCAATAACCTTATCTGCATCCTTCTTTATTCTTTCATAATATTTCTTATCAATTCTGAATAATTTATTTAACCAATTTTCCATAACTTCACTCCTCATTTTTTATTTTAGCATGTTTGCTAAAAGTATTACTTCTTTTTACGAACTTTATTATAACATATTTATTTAAATATGTTGCTATTTAAATTAAAAGGGGCACTTACTGTACCCCTCGCTATTTATCTAACTATTGCAACTACATTTTGTGCTTGCAACCCATGGTCTGTTTCAAGAACATCAAATTCAACCTCTTGACCTTCTTGTAAAGTTTTATAACCATCTAGAACAATTTGACTATAATGAACAAAAATGTCATTACCCTCTCCACGATTAATAAAACCATAACCTTTGTTTGCATTAAACCATTTTACTTTTCCTATCATACTATACATCCTTTCCTTCCATTTAGGTTTGTGCGAACACAAGAAAAGGTTACCTATTTAAGAAAACAATTTCAAACAATTTCGTTCTTCAAAATCCGACAATTACTTGATAAAACTAGTACTTTTTTAACTATATTTGAAGGGATTTGACTAATCATAGTTTTTATTGTCGAACCACTAGTCAAAACATCATCTACAATAAGAACCTTTTTAACATCTAAAAGCGCTGCTTTGTCGATTTTTATAACATTTTGTATTTGCTTTCTTTCCTCCTTGCTTTTATCACTTTGTTTCCACATTTTATCCTTTTTAAAACATTTGATTATAGGAAAATTTAAGCACTTAAAGATTCCCTCTAAATGATTAAATCCCCTTTTATCCTCTAATTCATTATTAGATGGAGCAAGAATTATTTTACATCCTCTATACTTTCTTTTTATCCAAAATAAAGAATTAACCAAGAAGATATCTTTCAAAACGTAATCTCCACATCCTTTATATCTAAAAAGAACATCTTTGAAAAAATCATTATAAAAATATAGAATTATTCCTTTCACATCATTTATAACAAATTTTTTATTTCTAACTTCAAATTTTTTAATACACTCATAACAAAATTTATCGCAGTCATCAAAAATATTTGTAAATACATTTTCGATCACTTTATCACACATCAAGCACTTATTCATTGCATTTTTTCAAAGTCTTGATTGCACCTTTTATGCTCCTATTTTTTATTTTACAAATAAAAAAAATATTGCCTGAAGGAAAATCTTTACTTCTCCCAACCCTTCCCGAAATTTGTATTAATGCATCTTTATCAAACAAAGAATTATCCGCATTATAAACAATTACTTGAACATTTTTTATGGTTATGCCGCGTTCTAAAACAGTTGTAGCAAAAATAACGCCTTTACTTAAACCTCTTATTTTTGACAAAATTATTTCCCTATCATTTGTTTTAGAGTTTATTAAAAAGTCACACTTTATTTTCTTAGCCACTTTCATTTGTATTTTTATCGTAGGAAAGTAAACAATCACTACATTTTCTTCTAATGCTTTGAGTTTCTTTTTTAATGTTCTTATTAACGAAAAGGATTCATTACATTTAGGTATTGGTAAATCAAATCCATGATATCTTCTATTTAAATAAAATTTTTGTATTTGCTTATCCTGTTCTACATATTTCGGCATAGTTGCACTTAAATAGATAAAACGAGAACTGCACTTTTTTATAATTTGCTTTAACTTTTCATTCCCCTTATAAGGGAATGCATCTATTTCATCAATTATTAAGACATCAAAATAACCTATATATCTAAAAGATTGATGTGTGGTAAAAACAATAATATCTCCTTCTAAAAGTTTATGATTACCTCCATAAACCGGAATAACCTTAACATTAAAATCTTTTTCTATTCGTTGTGCTAATTCTATCACAACATCTTTTCGGGGAATTGCAATGCCAACCTTTAAATCATTATTCAAACAATACTTTAAACAATCATAAATAATTTCTGTTTTTCCTGCACCACAAACAGCATTAATCGCACAATCTCTTTTAAGTAATATATTTTCTAATATAAAATCACTGGCCTTTTGTTGTAAATCTGTAAGTTTATAACTTAATGAAAAATATCCTGGTTTTATTTTATACGTCTTGTCAGCTTTTTCTCCAACAAAATTTATGCATTTTCTGCAGTGCAACTTACCGTTTAAATAGAAGAAATAGTCTTTGTCCTTATTTGAGCATACAGGGCAAATATAAGCCATAATTACCTCCTTTCAATATTATCTATATACTTCAAATTTTTTTAGTAACAAAAAAAGCTGATTTCTCAGCTTAAATTTCTTTTATATAGCATCTTCTTTTTCTTATAAGTTCTGCATCATAGTTTTCCCATTGGCTTCTAACTTTATGATTGTTTTCCAACTCTGGTCCTGTTTCAGCATATTTAATTCCCGCTTCAATCGCACACTTAGTAACATCATGCATTAATATTGCATTTAATCCATATCCTTGAAGTTCTGGTTTTATTGCTACTAAATACATATCTAATACTTCTGGCTTTTTCAATGCTTTTAATAAATGGAACCATCCAAATGGGAACATTTTTCCTTTTGCTTTTATGCTTGCTTCTGATAGAGAAGGAACTAAAACAGCAAACCCTACAACTTTATCGTTTTTATCAACAATAATTGGAATGTATTTTAAATCTACCAAAGGAATATATTGTTTAACAAATTGGTCTATTTGTTTATCTGTTAATAAGACTGTCCCGTGTAATGCATAAAATGCGTTGTTATATACTTCAAAAGCATCATAGATATAAGGCAAAATATCTTTCGCTTTTGTAAATTTCTTTAATGTTAAGCCAAATTTTTTAAGTACTGCATCTTTAACTCTTTCAATTCTAGGATCTACTTTCTCCGGAATGTTAATAATATATTCAACATCATCAACATCTTTTTCAAACCCTAATTTATCAATGTGTTCAATGTAATATGGATAGTTATAACTAGTAAATGACAATCCTAATTTATCAAACCCTTCAATAAGTAAACCATGTCTATCAAAATCAACAAAGCCTAAAGGTCCTGTATATTTAGTCATTCCTTTTTCTTTTCCCCAGTTACCTATATAATCAAACATTGCTTTTGTAACTTCAAAATCATCAATAACATCAAAGTGAGTAAAACGCAAATGATTTTCCCCAACCTTTTCATTGTACTTATAGTTTATAATCCCTACTAATCTTCCTACAACTTTATCATCTTTATACGCAATTATCATTAAAGAATCACAGTACTCATAAGCACCATTTTTTTCTCTATTGAATGTATCTCTTATATCACTATGTAATTGAGGCACATAATACTTATTATCTTTGTATAAATCATCAGCGAACTTTATAAACGCATTCATATCTTTTTTTGTTTTTACTTCTTTAATTACTATATTTCCCATCTATTTATCACCCTTTAAAAAAATTTTACTTAATTTACCGCTCTATTTCAATTTATTTACACACTAATTTGTTTATATTTAGTATAATATTCTTGGTGATTTAATGAAGAAGCAAGTAAAAAAATTAATTACTAATGAAATAGTAATTACAAAGTCAAAATTTATAACATATTTATTTCCAGTTTCTTCATTAGAAGAAGTAAAAATAAAACTTGAAGAATTTAAAGAAAAATATAAAGATGCTACTCATGTTTGTTACAGTTATATTCTAGATGTTAATACTTTTAAATACTATGATGATGGTGAGCCTAGTTGTACTGCTGGAGCCCCTATTTACCAAGTTTTAAACGGCAATGACTTAATATATACAATGTGCGTTGTTATACGTTATTTTGGTGGCACTAAATTAGGTGTAGGAGGACTAGTTAAAGCTTATAGTGGGAGTTGTATTGAAGCGTTAAATAAAGCTGAAATTATAGACTATGAAATACTAGATACTTATGTCGTAACAACGTCTTATTCAAATCACGATAAATTAGATTATTTTTTGAAAACCAACAATATAGAAATAGTAGAAAAACAATTTGATGAAAATGTTTCTATTAAGATAAAAGTAAATGAAAAAAGCCTTGCTTTACTGCAAGACTCTTTCTCTTATAATATAAAGTTATTAAAGGTTTAATCCAAATTCATTTTTAAAGAAACCTGTTATTAAGCCAACAACACTTGTTGCTGCATACGTAATTGCTACACCGATTATTAACCACTTTAACCCGTGGATTTTTTCGCGTCTAGTACTTGGTTCATCTGCACTCTTAACAATTTGAAATCCAAGTATTGTTCCTTTTATAATAAAGAACAAACTAGTGATTATATAAATTATTGGCAACACAGCTTTGTTTACTACAACTTGAATTTTACTCATTGCACCACTTAATTCTTTGTCACCTACACCACCAAGATTCTTACCATTTATATAATTTTCATTAGTATCTGCAATTTGAACAGAACCAACTGTAAATGATCCATACACACTTTCAGTTCCACTATAGGCACTGCTTGTACCAAAGAAAGCTTCTACTCTTACTCTATATTGAAAATCTGAATCTAATTTAAGGTTATATGTATGTTTTGCTAATCCTGCTTCTGTGTTTTTAAATGGTGCTAAAGCAGTAGCATCAACAATGTTTATAACAGAATAATTACCACCATCACATTGTTCTCCTTTAACACAATAATATACATCCGCTTTTCTTAATCCATATTTATACTCTAACTCTATTTTTCCGTTACTATAAACCGTAACTTTACTAATCGTATCACCAAATATATCTTGGCTTGTTACTGTTGCATATACTTCAGCAGCAGATACTTTTGCCTCTACTAACATAAACGAGCAAAAAGCCATTAATATAGTTAGTATAATCCATCTAATCTTTTTCATACTTATTTCTCTTCGATTATTCCTTTTATAAAATTAACAGCAGGATTTGCAGCAAATAATAGCAATAATGCAATAGCTATACCAATTAAAATATTTCTAAGTCTAACAATCTTTTCTCTTCTTTCTTGAGGTTCATCTGCACTCTTAACAATCTTATATCCTAATACAGCAATTGAAACACCTGCAGCAATGAATAATATAGTAATTAGAACAGGTATTATTGTATCATAAACCAAATCCTCTATTTCGCTAGCTCCACCCTCCATTTTAGAGTTGTCTATTTGAATATATAAAGTATTTTTTGGTGTTGCATCATTCTTATTTAATTCAACGTAAGTGTTTTTTACTTGTCTTCTTAATTCATCTGTACATTGACTATCTTTAGTACAAGCTTCAGGAACTTCATTTTGATATACTAAATATCTTCTATCAGTATAAGTAACATCGTATTTTTTTGAACTTCCCAAAACAGTTTCAACAAAATATCTAACTCTAGCGTCTGAAGTAATGTCACTCTTTGATTGTCCTGAACTTTGCTTACAATTTTGAGTATTATTGTCTACACTACAATATAAAGGATAATAAAGTCCTGTATTATCACTCGCTCCTGTTGTAGATTTCATAAAAGAAAATATTAATTGAACTTGAGCAATTTTTCCAGCACCAAAATAATCGTACAAGTGAATTGTTTTGCTTTTAACACCGCTAGCATCTCTATTATAGTCTCCAGACATATGGATAATCCTTACAGTTCCATTAAAATTACCGCACGAAACAGCATCTGTTAAATCTCCATTAGTTATTTGATTATGTGTTGAATCATAGTAAAGTGAGCACTCAGTTGCTACAACCATCAATTCACTAAATCCATACTTATACTCAATCGTGATTGCACCATAATGATTTGCTTTTATGCTTCCTATAACAACACCTGCATTTTTCTCTTCATAAACAAGTGTCTTATTATTTTTGTCTCTAGGTGTAGTTCCATACGCAGAAACTTTTTGATTACCTTGAACTAAAAATATTCCACTTATCATCGTTAATAACATAAAAAATACAAACATAAAACTTAATGATTTTTTCATACTTACTACCTTCTTTCATTAAAATTATATCTATTATTGGGAATTCTTGCAACAAATCCCATTTCAAATGAGTAAAACAAAAGAAAAAAACTCTATTAATAGAGTTCTTTTTCTAAACTATTTTTTTAATTTCTTGGCCATACAATTTATTAGGATTTAGAAGAGTTTCATTTTTCATTAAAGCGAAATGTAAATGATTATTAACTTTCGCATCTATTGTGTTGGTTCCAGCTTTAGCTATCACATCGCCTTGTTTAACATTATCGCCTACATTTACATTAATATCATTTAAGCTTCCATATATCGCGGTTATACCGTTATCGTTTTTTATATAAACCATATAACCATATAATGGATCAACTTTTCTTTCTGTAACCACTCCACTGAATGCCGCTATTACATCAAATTTCGTATTGTTATAAGAGTATTCCATTGCAGTAGATGGTGTATACTTGCCTTTATACTCTAAAATAGATTTTTCTTGAATTGCTAAATCATCTTTTGCATCAAAGAAATATCGTTCCACTTTAGCATTAACACTAAAAGGTTTAATTAATTTTTCCTCTACTGTTACTGGATTTGATGGTTCTGGATTTTCATCTTCCTCTCCTCCATTTGTAGAATTATCTACTGAAGGATTTACAACAACCATATCCCCATCATTTGAATTAGAGAAAAACATAATTCCTCCAAACAAAAATACTGCTAAAATCGATAAAACAACAGCCGCTTTAAATTCCTTAGTTAATGAAACTTTTTTCAATTTTTCCTTTGCCATTTTTGTTCACCTCAATAAGATTTTTCCCAACTTATTGAAGTTTATTCTTTTTGTTTTTTAAATTAATATTTTTATTTTTTTAATTCGTATTCATCTATTATATCTAATCTTTCTTGATATCTACCCTCTAAAAATTTTGTTTCAATAAAAACTTGTAACATTTCATAAGCTTCTTCCACATTAGTTTCTTCTGCCGCTAATGCTAAAACATTTATATTTACGTGCTCTCTTGCTCTTTTTACATGACTTGTATCTTTAGCGCAAATACATCTTATACCTTTAACTTTATTCGCAGAGATACATACTCCATCACCACTACCACAAATTACGACCCCTAAGTCACATTGTTTATTTTTTACTGCTTCTCCAACTTTAAAAGCAAAAACAGGATAGTCACATCTCTCTTCACTAAAGCATCCATAATCTTCAAAAGAAAGACTATTCTCCACCATCTTTTCTACTAATTTTGTTTTTAATCCATATCCTCTATGATCACTACATATTGCTATTTTCATATTCATTCCTCCAAACACTTTTAATGTTACACAAATATTTTTATTTATTCAATATTTTAAACTTTCAAATACATTGATTTAAATTCAATAAAACACAAAAAATAAAAGGCATAGTTTCCTATACCTTATTTATTAAAAAAATATTTTGAAAAATAAAATTTTACTCTTACTCCTGATGTATCGCACATATTTTTCTTTAGTTCTCCTTGCAGTGAATTACCTTTTGCTTCACCAATATAAACAACAATAGCCCCATCTTCATATTTTGCTAAACTACCATCCTTAGCAAATTTACTTATATTATTTATTACAGCATCTTGATGTAAACTAGGATCTAAATATTCAATAATTTCATTATATTTATCAATTAAATATTCTTTATATGTATACCCATCTAAAATATCACTCATTGAATTGCTATTTAAAACAACTCTATACTCATAATTAAATTCTTTTTGACTATTTACTTTTCCTCCAATTATTAACCCACTTGACAATACTATTGTTGTTACTATTTTTCTTATCACTATTATTCACCCAATTAAAGTATCGTCATTTAAGATGTTTTCATACAAAAAAAGAATAACTTTCGTTATCCTTATTTTTTAGAATCTTCTTTTTTTCTTTCTGTTGTATTTAAGATCTTCTTACGCATTCTATAACTAATAGGTGTTATTTCTACTAGTTCATCTTCGTTGATATAATCTAAACAATACTCTAATGACATTGATCTAGGTCTTTTTAAAACTACTGTTGTATCTTTAGCAGCACTTCTCATGTTAGTTAAGTTCTTTGCTTTTGCAACGTTAACTGCCAAATCATTATCATGGTTATGTTCTCCAACTATCATACCTTCATATACATCTACACCTGGTTCAATAAACATAATTCCTCTATCTTCTAATTGACCAATACCATAAGCTGTAGATTTACCTGCACCTATTGAAACAAGAACCCCACTCTTTCTTTCACCAATATTTACGTTTTCTCTAGGACGATATTCTTTAAATGTATGATTGATAATTCCATAACCTTTAGTTAATGTCATGAAGTCTGTACTAAATCCAATTAATCCTCTTGAAGGGATTACATAGTTAACTCTTGTTTGACCGTTGTTGCTAAGCATGTTTTCCATGATAGCGCCTCTTGTACCTAAAGATTCAATTACTCCTCCGATTGAATCATCTGGACATTCGATTTGCAAATCTTCAAATGGCTCACAAATAACACCATCGATTTCTTTTAAAATTACTTGAGGTTTAGAAACTTGAAGTTCGAAATTTTCTCTTCTCATATTTTCAATTAAAATTGATAAATGAAGTTCTCCTCTTCCTGAAACTCTCCAAGATTCTTTATTTTCAATTCTTTGAACTCTTAAACTTACATCTCTTTGCGTTTCTTTTGTTAATCTTTCTTCAATCTTTCTTGCAGTTACATTTTTACCTTCCAATCCTGCGAAAGGTGAATCATTAGTAGAGAAATTCATTTCTAGAGTTGGTTCATCAATTCTTAATAAAGGTAATGGATCAATATCATTAATATTACATAATGTTTCTCCAACACTAATATCAGCTAAACCAGCTACAGCACAAATATCTCCTGCACTTGCTTCTTCAATTTCAATTCTTTTAAGGCCCATATAACCAAATAATTTTTGAACTCTAAATTGTTTTACAGAACCATCTAGTCTAACGCAAGAAACAGTTTCGTTAACTCTAATTTTTCCTCTAGTTACTCTACCAACACCGATTCTACCAACATAATCATTATAGTCTAATAATGCAGGTTGGAATTGTAAACTTGATTCGCTATCCATACTTGGAGAAGGAACATATTTAATGATTGTTTCAAAAATAGGATCCATAGTCTCTCTTTGAGTCTCTAACTCTTCATTATAACTAGATGTACCTTTTAATCCAGAAGCAAATAGAATTGGGAAATCTATTTGTTCATCATCTGCTCCTAAATCAATAAATAATTCATAAACTTCATTAATAACTTCTTTAATTCTTGTATGAGGTCTATCAACTTTATTAATAACAACAATTGGTTTAACTTTAGCTTCTAATGCTTTTCTTAAAACGAATCTAGTTTGAGGCATTGTTCCTTCATATGCATCTACAACAAGTAAAACACCATCAACCATTTTCATGATTCTTTCTACTTCTCCACCAAAGTCAGCGTGTCCTGGTGTATCCATAATGTTGATTTTGTAATCTTTATATTTAATTGCTGTGTTCTTCGCTAAGATTGTAATTCCTCTTTCTTTTTCTATATCATTAGAGTCCATTACTCTTTCAGCAACTTGTTCATTATCTCTAAATGTTCCTGATTGTTTTAATAATTGATCCACTAGTGTTGTTTTACCATGGTCAACGTGCGCAATAATTGCAATATTTCTTATATCCATAAATCCACCCTCTTATTCAACCTACCTATTATACAACTATTTATTTTCAAATTACAATTTATTTTTTATATTTTTAAAATTAATCAAAATAATAAAAAAACTAAATTTTAAGAAAAAGGGATAATATTATATATTATCCCCCTTACATGTCTTCATAGATGATTTCCTCTTCTTCCTCTTCTTCCTCTTCTTTCTTTCTACGTTTCAAGAATATTACAAAGAAGAACGCTACTAGAGCAAAGATTAGGAAGGCTATTGCAGCGTAGCCTAATCCGCCATCTTCACTTTCATCTCCATCTACTGTTTGACTTCCGAATTTATTTAATTCTTCAGCTTCTACAACGAAACCAACAAACATATAAGTATCATCAGTTCCAGCAACTTTAATTTCTACGATTCCTCCAGAAATCAAAGTTTGATATTCACTTTCTGAGAATAATTTACCACTAACATATTGGAATCCTCCATCAATAAGTGGCATAGCAATTAAGATACCATTATTTCTAGAATATGATGTTCCAGAAATACTAACTTTATCAATTGCATTGTGTTGAGAAATTATATTAACAAGTTTTTCATTAATTATTACGCTACGAGTTTTATTGATTACAAATTGCAAGTTAACAGTATTGCCAGCTAAATCTCTTATAACAACTTGATAATATCCATCATTAGTAAATGTGTATAATGTTGGAATGTTGTATTTTGAGTTAACTGCTATTGTTGCATTTTCTTCTGTAATCAAATTAACATCAGTATTGGTAATACCTTTGTTTATAACCCCTGTCAAACTGAAGTTAGGTGCCGTTCTATCAACAACAAACATTACTACAGAAGATACGTTATCAGCCATATCTACAGCATATACACGATACGTTCCTTCATGTGAGAATGATAATACTTGTTCATCTGTTCTTACCCATTCTCCGTTTTGATATCTATACTCATAATATTTAATTTTTTCATTACTATATACTTCTACAACTTCTCTGTTTGTATATTCACCATTTCTAACACCTAAAATTTGAGGTGGCGTGCTGTCTATTGCAAACCATATTCTTGTTTCATTTCCAGCATCGTCTCTTACTAATAAATTATATTCACCTTCAGCTTCAACGAAGTGAGGGCTTGATATTTCTTCTCCATTCAACCAACCAATTAATTTTTCATCTGTTCCTAAAGTTGGGATGAAATAAATACTAACTGGTTCTTTATAATATTTGCCATCTTCAACACCTAGTACGATAGGTGGTATAGTATCTACAACATAAACAATTCTCGTTGCTTCACCAACGTTTCCAGAACTATCGATAGCTTTATAAATTACTTCATAAACACCTAGCGCCATACCTGATGGTGCATTTATTATTGTGACATGTGGCATTGGTCCATCGTAATTATCGATTGCAGTTGCCCCATATTCCACATATTCCAAACCTCTTTCAATAGTAATAGGATTTTCACCAATTAGCGTTACAACCGGTGGTGTTGTATCTTTTACATATACCCGCCTGATAACAGGTTCAGCCTTATTTCCATTACTATCTGTCGCATTATATGTAACAATATATTCACCTAACTTATTAACATTAATATTATGATTAACAACAAGGTTTACTGTTATACCATGATATTCATCATATCTATCATATACAATAGCGCCAAATTCTTCGTACATTGTAAATACTTCAACGATTTGGCTAGTATCATCTTCACAAGGCAAATCATTTGCACATTTAAGCGTAATTGTAGGTGCAGTAGTATCTACAACCTCAACATAGCGATTAAGCGTTACCGCAGCATTTCCTGCCATATCGCTTACATCATAACGAATTGTATATAAACCTATTCTAGTATTATCAACTGTTCCTGTAACAACAACACGTTTTTGAAGTTCATCTAAATCTTCCATATAGTCATCTTCTACCCAAATACCATATCCAGGAGCATCACATCTTAAATCATATTCTTCATATAATGCTTCTATTGTTATGTATTGAGGACATTTTGCATAGAAATGAATAATCGGATTTTGAACATCTACAACAATAATTTCTCTTGTTACAGTTTGAGCGATATTGCCATGAGCATCTACTGCATCATAATATAAATAATATGTTCCTAACTCATTACCTATTTGCCCAGTTATAGTTACTGGAACATAACTATCATAGTTATCTTTAGCAACTGCTCCTGGTTCTTCATAATTAAGCTCTGGATATGAATAACGAATAATATATGGATTTGTTCCATTAAGAACAATTACTGGAGGAGTACTATCTCTTACAATAACTATTCTAACTTTACCAGCACCAATATTACCAGCTGTATCTTGATAATCGTAATGAACATAATATGTTCCTAATCTACTTGTATCAATTCTATTTACTAACTCTTCTCCAAAATAGAAACTTGAACCAGGCATTATAAATGTTCCATCAACATTATCTTCAACCAAAGCACCTTCATCTTTAAATTCACTATATACTTCTACATATGTTACTTCATCACCAATTAGAGTAATAACTGGTGACACGTTATCAATAATTTCTACATATCTTACTGTACTACCTCTGTTACCAGATTCATCGTAAGCAACGTAAGTTACTTCATAAGTACCAATTTTATCAATAATAATTGGGTTGTTTATAAGAACTTCTAGTGGACCATCATAGTTATCAACCGCAGTTGCGCCATATTCTACATATGCTTGTCCATATAATAATTTTATTTCTCTATTTCCGATTAGATTAACTACAGGGGGAGTTGTATCTCTTACAACAACTTGTCTATATACACTAATCGCATTATTTCCGTGACTATCTTTAGCATCATACTTTATATAATATGTTCCTTTTACTTCTTCATTTACATATCCCGTGATAACTAAAGAATCAGTTATATCTCCATCAATATCATCAATTACAGTAGCACCTTGTTCGATATAATCCACACCTGTTTTTGCTTCAATGTAAACAACAGGATTTCCATTTAATGTAATTACTGGAGGATTATTGTTACGAACATAGAAGAACAATGGATCACTTGTTTTACCACCAATCTTAGCTTGAATTTTATATTCGCCTTTTCCTAAATTAGGAGTATAGTCGAAATAAATATTCGTAACTTTATTAGCCTTGATAGTTGTTCCATTTATTATCCATTGAACAGTTGCATCACTACTTGCATTTTCAGGAACGATAACCATATAAGTTATTCTTTCCTCTTTACCTAAAATTTGTTCAGTTGAACCATTTACCCATCTTATATAAACAGTACCAACAGTATCTATTTCTACAAATACTTCGTAGTATGCTGTTTTACCGCCATAAGAAGCACTTACAACATATGTTCCTATACTTCCACTTGGGAAGAAAGAAATGATATTGTTGATTGGATCTTTTGTGAATTCCCATTCTAATTCTTCGTTTTTGATAATTGTCCATACAACATCGCCAATGTTAGTTTCATCAGCACCTTCATTAAACCTTACATATAATCTAACTTCTTCTTCTTCACCTTTTACTTGATATTGGTTACTTGTTAAAGAATAAATAGTTAAACCTGTAAATTCAGCATATCTTATAGTAAATACTCCTGGAGTATAAATAATTTGGTAGTTACTGTTAATAGATAAACTACCTTGCATAATTTCATACTCTCCAACTTCCTCTCCGGCATCCCTAACCAAAGAACCGTAGAATCTATCATTACCAATAAGAGTTCCTATATAGTTATATGTTAATTGAGGATCTGCTGTACCGTATAACTTACCATTATTTTCAGCTTTTACCTCTATAATTCTAGCCATTACTGTGAAATAAGCTTCATTTAATACCATATCAAAGTTTGGCCCAAAACTTAAAGTTCCTAGCAAGATTCTATATTTACCTACATCTTCTCCTGGCTCTCTATCAAGTTCTCCAGTATAAGTTGCTCCAGCAAAATCTATGGTAAACTTGAAGTAATCAGGATCATCTTCACCATATACTTTATATAATGTTGATTCACTAGGTGTAATTGTTACAACTCTTTTGTTTACGATTAATAAACCAGGCAAGAAACTGTAGTTGTAGTTTCTTATGTTTGTAACAGTTATATTATCACCTAAAATTCTATAAGTTCCATAACCTGCATATTCTCTATCTAAATTCAATTCACCTTCGATTGAATCCACAACACCAATGTCAGGATTATTTGCAACTCCATCACCGCTTATTGTATAAGCTAATTCAAATGGATCTCCGTAATAAATTTCAATATCACTTGCTTTTAAAACCAAAGATCTTGGGTTAATAGTAAATGTTCTACTACCATCTAAAACAAGTTCATAGTTAGGTTTACCACTTGGAGTGTTAACACTTAAGGTTCCAAGACTAATTAAGTATTCTCCAACATCTTCAGTAACCATAACACCATTTACATCTCTTGGAGTTCTCTTTAAAGTTCCAACAAACTCATCGCCTTCATCTAATAAAGCTGGAGTATATGTAAATGTAATACCTATATCTGATTCGCCATATTTTTTGAATTGTCCATCATCTGGAGTTATTTTAATTGTTCTAGGCACAATTGTTAATGTACCATTCTCGAATGAATAATTGTAATATTTGTGAGTAACATCTTCACCTGTATATCTTCTAACGATTTTTATGTCCTCACAACTAATTGTGTAAGTTCCAACACCATCAACTGTTCCTAGTATTTTCAAACTACCATCTAAAATATCATATATTGGACTTCCATCGATTTCTAAAGTCAAGTTATATGCTAGTTTACTTCCACTTGTATCATAAACTATATCTTTTTGATATTCATTACCATATATTGCACTAACGTCTCTTGCTTTAACAAGAATTGTTCTTTTTTCTATACGGAATGGATGATAATTTCTAAACTCAGTAATTAGATAGTTAGCCACTCTTTCTCCATCTTCATTTTTACCATGAAGTATAAGTTCAAATGTACCCCAGTTTATTGCATAATCACCAGGTTCTTCACCTGCGTCTCTTCCAAGCCATCCTTTGTAATCATATTCAAGCATTTCTTCTATAACGCCATTATAGTAAACAATAAACTCTAATTTAGGGTCATCATTACCATATTGTTTTCCTTGTCCAGATTTAACTTCAATTGAAACTTCTCTTTGAACAATCTTCAAGACTCCACCACTTGTAGAAATAGTATAGTTGTTAGTTACATCAAGTTTTTCATCTTCTACATCAGCATAAACTCTAATTGAACCAACACCAATTTGATAAACACCAACATTACGATATTCACCTGCATCTGGAGTTCCTTCTAAATAGTCAGCATATTGTAGATCATCAACCCAAACCCCATCAATGATATCTCCACCAACTGTAAATTCTATTTCATCTTGTAACACTTCTTTATAAATGATTGTTTGGTTTTCAATTGAAACTCTTAATAGTCTTTTTACTATTTCAAATTTATATTCTTGGAATAAATAAACATCATAGTTTTCGCAACCTTCTAGTTTTTCTATAGTTATAGGATAGTACCCAACATAAATTCCCTCGGCTCTAATTAAATGATATTTCATTCTATCATTATCTCTAGGAATATATGGTTCTTCACCTTCAACGCTACTTGGAGTAATCTCAATAACAAATCTTCCATTTGCCTCTAAAATTACATATTCATCATATCCAGTTAAATCGTAATCAGTGAAGACTTTATCTTCATCACCATAAACTTTACTTAAGTCTTTAATTATCTTTATCCAGATTTCTTTTCTTATAACTTCTAATTCACCCGGATTAAATGTTACGTTGTAGTTGTATTCTGCATCCATATTATCTTTATCTAAAATTCTCAAAGATCCTTTATTAATAACATATACACCTATTCCATTTACATATTCTGTTATTAAATCTCCGCCTTGAGTATATAAAGATGCTCCTTCTGGAGAAAATTTATCAGCAATTCCCAAGTTTGCGTTATTTACCAAACCAGTCGCAGTACCAACACTACTATCATAAACTTCTAAATAAGGTATATTATCCTCATAGTATATAGTGTATTTCCCTGTTGGATTTCCATTTTCATCCAAATCACCTTTTACACTAATTGAAATATCTCTTCTTAAAATAGTCAAGTATGCATCAAAGAATTCTACTTGATAATTCATGTTTGCTGCAGAACCAGATATTAAATAGTAATCAATATAATTACCATAAGCATCTGTCACTACAGTTTCACCTTCAACAGTTCTATAAACAGTTACTCTTAATTCTTGTTGACAGAACTCTATTGTCGCACCATTAATTGGATATGCTCCTCTACATTCTTTTATAGAGAATTCTATATCATCTTCACCATATATTTTACTCGCACTTTCAATATACACTGAAATATGTTTTGGTTTAATTAGGAAAGCACCTTCACCAAAATCAAGATAATAGTTATCTACTCCACCGTTATATTGTTCATAAACATGAAGTGTACCTACCATTATTCTTCTTGCAACAAGATTACCTTCTGTGTCATACCATACAGCCTCACTAACGCTCCAGCTTCCTTCATCCATCCAAATTTCAATTCCTTCTTCTGGATTGCCCATATATCTTTCGATATCACCAATTAGTCTATCTCCAGTATTTGGAGCAAAAGTACAACGATAATCTTGATTATATAGAGGGTCTGTAGGATCACAAACTCTCATATCAATTTCATAAGTTAATGCTGGATCATCATCCAAATAATACTTTTCTTTATCATGAGCAATAACTTTAATAGTTCTTTGCTTAATTGTAAATACCGCACCTTCTTCATAGTGTAAATAATACAAGTCACTTGGCACACGAAGGTTATTATAATAAATTTTATAATCACCAACATAATGCGCATTTAATATATACAATTCTCCACTAATAGAGTCACCTTCAAGTAACTCTTCTGAACAAGGAACATTATTTCCTTCTCTAGTTACACAATGATAAGTTACAACAATATCATCAGCTGTTTTATCACCATAAATAATATATTGTGAATAGTCCGCTTCCACGTGAATCTTTCTAGCACGAACTTCCGCAATTAGAGAAATAGAGGCAGAAACGTTTCCGGCTTCGTCAACAGCTCTAACAAATATATTATATTCACCTAATACATTTAATCTTTGATTTTCATCAACAGGAAGTCTGCTAAAATCCAAATAGTATTCTATTGTTTTTGGGCTTCCAGGATACAAACTGTTATCAGTAACGATTATTCCATACTTAGCTTCAATTTCTGCTGCTGTTGGATATGGGTCATTAATATAAAAGTCTGTTCTGTTATATGTTTTATTAATAGTTGGATTTGTATTATCGACAGATACTACATAACTATCTCTTTCAACACTGTTACCAGCTTCATCTGTAACTTTATATCTAACAATAATATCTCTTACTGTATATAAGTATTGTCTAAAGTCACTTCCTAGAGGCGAACCAATTGAGCCACCAACAACAGTATAATAACTTGCTTCTATTATTATATTCTCACTTAAAGTAACATTATCATAAACAAATACTTGAGCAAGGGGATTAAATAAATTTACGCTTTCTGTATAAACAGTCATTGTTTCTAAAATTTGAACAAACGGAGCTTCTTTATCAATGTTTGTTACTTCAAAGACAAATTCCGCTTCCGATAAGTTTAACGAGCGCGCATATATTGAATAAACACCATTGCTATCAACAATTATTTGCATTGAATCTTTAATCGATGTTGTATTGCCATTAAATTCATATTGAAGAACGCTTAAATCATCACTACTTAAAATATAATCAGTATCAAAGAATTTTACAATTACATCAATTGGATAACTATGATTAATTGGACCCGTTACACTAGGATTTATTTCAATAACTATTTCTGGATCTCTTAAGTTATCAATAACAACTTCCAATCTAAGGGTATATCCGAACACATCTGTTATTTCAATTAAATATGTTCCATTTTGACGAACAGTAAAATAATAATTGTTAACACTTTCATATAAAGCATTTACAACCGTTTGATTTTCACTACCTTGAAGAAGATATGTAACATCTTTAAAAACATACTCGTCGATTTTACCTTTACCCGGAATTTCTTCTGGCAAAGTAACATTAACCTTATATGGACTAGCGCCATTCTCTTCGTTTTCTTTAATGATTAAAATATCTTCTGGAGTTAACTCTCCAATATTTCTTTTTTGGTCAACTCCCACAATAATCTTATCCACTATCGCAGAATCGCTTGGATTATAAGAAAATTCAGTAAGTAGTAATATTGTTATATATTTTTCACCATAACTTTTATTTTTTAAAGTATATGTTATCTTACTAGCAAATTCAGAACTAACATTTCTTTCATAATGAACTAAATCCGTTAATGAATAGCCACTTTCTACTATAGCAATAGAATTTACATATTCATTAGCAATTGCTTCTTGTTGAATATCTATAGTTACCTCGGTGTCTCCAATATAATCAGCGCCATAGTTAACTATTGCCCAATAACCTAATTTTTCTCCTATTCCTGCATTTGCAAAAATATTTTCTGGCAAATCATCTTGGGCTAACACAACATTAGAAGTATTAAAACCTAGATTTAAGAAAAGGAAAGCAAAAGCTAATATAATAGCACTAAAAAATCTTTTCACCATTGCTTTCACTCTCCTTTCTTTAAATATAAGTAGGGGAAAAGTTTATTTCCCCTTAATTTTTTCTTTTGTTTATCAAACTGAACCAACAAGCACCTAAACTTGTTAAAAGTAGTCCGATAAGAACAATTATATAACTGCTATTAGGTTGTCCCGACATTTCTACAATTGGAGGTGTTGCCTCAACAACAATTGTAAGTTTGACTGGCTCAGCCTCGATAAGTTCACTTTGCCCATCACTACCGTGGAACATGTATTGTAGTGTATAAGTAATTTCATATACACCTGGAACAGAAGTCGTAAACTCATCCCAAATATTTGCGTTATATTTCTTGTTGTCAACAACTAACTCACCATTATAATAAACAGTTTGAGTTAAGAAGTGATTTTTGTCTCCTGCAGTTACCGCTAAGTTGTTTACGATGTTAGCAACATCTTCTCCTTGTTCAACAGTTAAACTGTAAGAATTTGGTTCTACAACATCTATTGGTAGACTTGCATTAGCAATTTCTATTTGAGGAATTAATGATGCATAAATAACTCCTCTAGCAATATATACAGATTCATTTCCAGCTTTATCAAATACAGAATAAATGATTGTATATGTGTAATCTCCTGTGCTTAGATATGCACTTGGATCTTTCTTGATTATCGCATAAATACTATCTTCACCAACTGTTGAATCAATTGATGTTGGAATACTTGCAGATAAATCATATGTTTGTTTTGTATTATCTTTATCAAAAGAGTAAATAATGTATCTTCTTTCTTCTGAATAAACGTTTCTAATATCTAATCCAGCGATACCACCATTCATTGCATATGGGTCACTGCCTAGTCCACCAATATCTTGTTTTACACCAGGTTTTTCTTGGCTTACATCAGCGTAACTTTCTTGATACAATGTTCCAGCCTCATTCTTTGTGCTTTCAAACAAATAGTGATTTACTAGAATTGAATGATTCTTATCAAATGTTGATGATTTAATTTCACTACTTTCATAATTTTCAGGATATGAATCAGCAGCACCTGCATAATATTCTGTATAACCAGTATCACATATTCCCGCTGTTCTACATCCATACTCATATACATAAAGTTTTTCACCATTATCTCTACCAAAGTTGATTATTGGACTAGTTCTATCAAGATATGCTGTACGTTTATCTTTATAGTATTTATATTGTGAAGCTACACCAATTTCTCCCTCAGCTGGCATACCATAAATTAATTGAGATATTGCTTCTGCTTTGGTTGCATCATTTTCTGAAGCCTCACTTACATTCCATCCGATATTTGCAAGAGCAGTATTTCTATCTGCATCTCTTAATTTTTGTTCTTCCAAAGTCAATAATTCAAAATCTGCTAAATCTTTATCATATTGACTAGTATCAACAATATTATAAGTTGTCATTGTTGATGTTGTATTAGATGCTTGACCATCACCATAATACTTATCAACATAACTAACTGTAACAGATGTAGCTGAAGTAATATCAACTCCGCTATCAACTGCTTTGATTAATATTTCACGTGAACCTTCTGAGTCTAGAGCTAAGTATGACTCACCTTTTGCTCTATCATATAAGAACCATGTGATACCACCATCTCTAGAATAATAATGATTCCATTGTGAATGGTCTTTAGTGTTTTTAGTTGGGAATAACTCTTCAGTATACGAGTTATCACTACCACCAGTTATTGTTAAATAAATACCACTTGTAGAATTGCTCCAACTGTAATGTTTCAATGCTCTTGCATTATTTCCTGCAGGAATCATAATATATTTTCCTTGAGCAGCATCTTCAGTATAAGTATATCCTAAAGCGGCATCTGCAACTCTAGAATATTTTGTAAGCGTTGATAAGTTTGCTAATGTAGCTGCACCTATATCAACATATGCCCCATTACCTACAGCATTACCTTCACTATCATATCTTAGTAGTACATTAACTGGAACGTATGTATTTTCAGCAACAATCCAGTTTTCTTCTTTTGTACAATCAGGAACTGTACATTTAACTCTACCGTTGTATAAGTTAACTGTTCCTACAATTGGATTTGTTGTATCCACAATGTGAAGTGTTCCCACATTCTTATAAGTTGTTTGAAGAACATCTTTTTCATCTACAACCTCGTACATATTACCGTTACTAACATTTCCAGCATTATCCATTACATAGAAGTGAACATTATAATTTCCAACTCTACTTATATCAAATTCTCCGTTAGTTCCTTGTTTCTCGATAACTATATACCAATACTTATCAAATTTCTTATCTAAAGCTTCACCATTTCTGATTTCACCTTGGTCATATGCAGTTACACCGAACCAATTAACTAAAGTAATAATAAATTCTTTCAAATTATTTGGTCCTGCATTTTTAATGTATTCATCCTTTTGCATTGTGAACGGATAAACAAAATCATTTTCTGTAGCAGGTAAGATTCCACCACTTGTAGCAAACTCTGAATTTCCTTTACCATACTCTAATTCGAAGAATGCAGTAGATGTACAATCATGTTCATTTGTTTCACATTCGCTGATTAATGGCAAGTCGACTTTTATAACTGCCTCATAATTAGTTGTTTCATTTAACCAGTCAAGGATTGGATCGCCTTCAGTATTTTCAGTCTTACCAACAATACTTATTCCTGATCCACAATTCACATATGTTGTTGTGCTTTGTTCTCCTACACATTCATACATATATGTACCGATAGCATTTGCTTCAAGATAAACATCTTTTCTATTAACTTCTACTATTGGTTTTACATCATCTTCTTCAATTCTTAATGCTCCTGGATAGAAGATTACTGCATAGTTGCTATCTTCATAATCCTTATCAGCATCAGTTTTAGATTCACTAACAATACTTAATTTAGTTGAGTTTCTAACAATTGGAACATAACCAATTAAATTTGTATTAACTGTATCCTTGTGCTCGTTGTAAACTAAATCAGCACAAACATAATCATTCAATAATCCATCTGATCTTAAAGTGTCATAAGCATCTGCAGAAATAATTGTATTACAGTATGCTAATTCACCAGCAAGTTTATCTCCTCTTCTTACTTGATTTGGATGAGTACCCCAAATAATCTTGCCATAAGAATCAACACCATAAACAGCCGCCTCTCTGTCACCCGCTGGATATCCTATTCCATTGAATAAGTTGTAATCCAAATCTATAGTATTATTTATAGTTGGAAGAGATGGAGCGTTAGTATTTTGACCTACATAATAAATTTCTAAACCTTCTGTGAAGTATGAAGTATTCACATATAACGCAACAGATTTTTTGTTTATAGTAAGAGTTCCTGTTGCTTTAAGCATATTGTCATACTCATATGGGTTAGTTGCATCTTTAGTTCTACTTGTCGATGCATGTGATGTTGTAAATAAACTATCAGATGTCACTGCAGTTTCATCAGCATCGTTATCAAGTACTATCACAAAGTAGTTAGGGTTATATCCAAAATATGTATCATAATAATATTTTTCAACACCTGAGGCTGGTCCAGTATAATGACTTGATGCTGGTGCCTCTGGTCTATATGCACTTTGATAATTGTTAGCAGTTATACTATCTGTTGTATTTAAGTAACCATATAGTCTTAAATAATATGTACCTGCATCTTCACAGAAGCCATATGTATCACCAGCATATAAACAACTAGCATTCGCTGTATTTCTTTCATCACGGCTTACATATACACCAAGTTGCTCTGTGTTTTTATTTTCAGCAACGCCATAAACGCTGTAAGCTTTTTGATCTTCTGGAACAAGTCCATTTGCAAATTTGCTATTTTGAGAATACAACTTACTATTGTTATATGTTTCTCCTTCAAATGAATAGTTATTTAGAATTGACTCTAATTTAGTCATTCCTTCAAAATATTCAACACTGAAGTTATTTCTTAATAGTGTATTGCCTGTCATAAGAATTCCTGCTTCATTTACACACGGAGACAACATTGCCCCATCAATAAACTCACAACTTACAACATCTGTTGTTTGACCATAAGTCTTAACAACGTTTTCAATTTGAACACCTACTGGTCTTGGAATTATTGTGAATTTGATTCCTTCAACAAATTCTAAACCATAGTTATTAACATTCCATTCATTAACAGCAACCTTAATACCATTAACTATGTTATAAACGCCTGCAGCTTGAGACCAACCATCAACGTACAAGTAACCTAATAAAATTCTACTTGTTTCTCCATAGCTCAATGTTCTATCTGCGTTACATCCTTCAGTTGCATCTTTACACACTGTATCAAAATATAAACTTCCTATAACGCTACCTTGATTTACAAGTTCTTCAACATTTGCTTTTAAACCACTCTCAGCTTTACCGTAGTTTCTGATTGTTCCGTTATTTTCTCCATATGCAAATCCAGAGATATAAACAACATCACCCTCAACAAGATAAATATAATTTCCTGTGCCTGCATCATTTTTAATAAACGTCTTTGTGGATGCATCGTAATCAAATGAATCCAATTGAACTAACGTCTTTGTTACATTGCCCGCAGATACAACTTTAATAATATTAGAATCTTTAATTGAATAATATGATTTAGAAACTGTATATGTTGTTACAACTTGGAATGTCAATTCCTTGTCTTTTTCACCATAAACCTTATATTGTCCAGTTTGAGTTGTATCCGTAACATTGTCTTCTACAGAAACGCTATCTGGAGTTATAGTTACTTTAGCCGCTTTAATTTCATATGTCACACCTTCTGCGAAAGTAAGGACATAGTTTCCTGTTTTATCAGCCAAATCACCAATTGTAATCTCATACACCCCAACATTTCTGTTATATCGAGTATTTTCTGTTGATAGGATTTTTCTATCCAATGCACTTCTAACGCTACTTTCAGTTTCATACACATCACCGAACACATAATGTTTGATATTAACATTTGCTAATCCAGTATTAGAACTAACTGCACCTGCATTGTATGCACTTGTAGTCATATTGCTATCTGCGCTATATTCATCTATTCTATCGTTGATATAGAAGCAAGTTCCAACATCAACGCCATTAATTGTTCCGTTATTGTAATAGTTTATGTTATTCAAGCACACTCCAGCAGCACTACCCGCTGTTGTATCATGAACTAATCCGTAAGTTTGAATCAATCCATCTCCTGGAGTTCTAACCAAACTGTCTGTATATGTGATAGTTGGAATCAAAGTTCCGTGATAATCACCATACATAAACCCTTGTCCGCTATCTGGTGTAATAAGGATTGGTCTAGGAACAATATTAACATGTCCTATTTGATAATTAACTTTATAGTTGAATCCAGGAACTGTATTATATGCTTGCTCGATGTAAGCTAGAGTTTCATAAACACTCTTACCTTCTACGGCAGTTGTATTACATTTTAGCACTTTAGTATAAGTAAGGCCTTCCGCATCAACTTCATCACTAGAACCATAGAAATAACCGGTCAAATTAACAGTAACATTCGTAGATGTTCCACATGAAACATTTTCTCCAAGAACTCTCATAAATCTTACAACAAACTCTTCTTTAAACAACTCTTGGTTCAAAATTCCTGATGTTGTATATCTAGAAATATGAGTTGCACTTAGTCCATGTTTATCGTTAGGATCTTTATTAATACACTTCATGTTTTCAAAATCAAAATCTTCGCTAGGAGCACAAACTAAGATATTGTAATTTTCCACAGCGTCCTTTTCCCCATAAGTTTTATCAAAACTAACGAACGCAATTTTAATTTGTCTTAATACGATTTCGTATTTAATTGGAGTTAGATCAACATCATCTTCTTCGGTTTCTCCATCTTCATTAACAGCCAAACCATCTTCATAATAATTAACTAAATAATTGTCATATCCATATGTACTAGCATATTTATCATTATCTTCTGCAAAACTACCAATCAAGTGAACTGTTCCATAGAAGTCTGGGTTTTCATAAACATACTCATACAAACCTTTTATATCATCAGTAGTAGGGGCCCCGCCATTCATACCTTTTCTTGAAATCTTACCAGCAAGAATATCAGTTTGAACGTCGTTTCTTCCTTCAATTCCATTCCATGGTGCTTTTGCTAAAGAATTGTATTTAGTGTAGTATCTGGTCAATCCATACTCAACATATGTATTGTTAGCACCATCCAAATCTTTATTAGCCTCAACTTGCTCTTGAGAACAGAATCCGTAATAAACATCTAAGTTTACAACAGTTCCGCCTTCGATTGTAACATCATCATCACCATTAACGCTTCCATCCATATTGTTGTCTCCACACAAGTAAACAACAGATAAGTTTGGATCGTTATACATATCAGCTTCACCATAAATCTTTTGATCGTACTTAGTATAAACATAAGCCTTTCTCTTTGTTATTGTAAACAACAATTCAGTTGGGAATGAACCTGCTTTAGTATAAGTTTGATCAACATCAACTGACGCATCATACGCTTTAGTTCCATAATAATCTATATCATAGTTTTTACAAACAAATGTAAATCCAGTTCCAACTCCAGGCATATTGTTTGCATCACATGAGTTAACATAAGTTTCTTTCGCCTCATTCTTTGTTGCATCAACATCACCTAAAGTTAATATATAGTTTCCAACAACTTGGTCTTGATATTTTTTAGAAGCGCCACCAACAGATTGTTGAGCACTAATTGCCGCACTTACATATGCAGACATTTTAACTGAAGTTCTATTTGTTGCAGTGTCTTTTATTCTATATAAAGTACCATTATTTAATGCATGAGCCTTGATACCATTTGAAACTGTTGTAGGTCTAAATGTATCATCACCTATTATTCCAGACACTTCATATGAATCGTTTGTTCCGTATTCATATCCGTTTCTAGCTATTTGATAATCTTTATCCCCGCTTACAATATATTTATAACCTAAGTCATAATAATTTCCATCACCCTCGACACAATTGCTGTATCCAGTAGCATAATCATACGAATAATTTGTAGCTGTATTGTTGAATGCGTTATATGCACAACCATACATTTTTGTTTGTCCTGCAGTAACTGTTATATTAAGTGTAGCAGGAGTAATATATAACTTACCGTTTTTAATATCATATACAGGAGTTGCTACATCGACATCTTTCTCTTCTTCTACAGTTGTTTCCATATCGAATGAATAAACCCTGCTCTCCCCGGCAATAACATAGTTGTTAATTAATTTATTTGCAACAACAACGCAATCACCATAATCTCCTTTAACAACTTGTGTTGTACATGCATTATCAGCATTTACAAATGGGTTGTTATTAATTGTCTTTATTGAACCTTTTGTTAAATCGTATGTTCCAACGTTATCTTGTAACCCATTAGCATCTGCCGCCAAGCTAACACTTCTACTTCTTGTAGGTACACCATTGAAGTTTCCTGCAATGCTATCCATATCATCTAATCCATTTATATGGAATCCATAAATATTCTTATAACTGTTTTCAAAGTCAACAGAAGCATCTGTACAATATGATCCAAGCGCTAAACTATTAAGATTTGTACCAGGAGTTATAAACCATCCATCTAACAAACAACCGTTTGCGAATGTATCAAATGAATTGTATTCACTTCCAAGTCCATAACTTGCATAATACTTCTCACCATACTCTTTTGTATAACTAGTTATTTCAACTTCAACAGCTAGAGATTTTATAGTTAACGCTCCACCCAAATATTTGAAGTTGTAGTTTTTCTTTTGTGCTTCAGCTATATCTGCATAAACATAATAAACTCCTGCAGGTATCGCGAAATCTTCGTCATCATAATAATCACTTGTTGTCGCAGAAACCGCTTCGTGCATTTTGAAGAATAATCCTATATTTGTCCAGCTATCTCCAGCTGTTAATCCATAACGGTAATCTCCAGTACATCCTGTTGAAGCCGCGTTATCTGGATCAAACTCTGCTCTTGCCATTGTTGTTTCATTTTGATAACACAAGAACAAGTAATCTTCTGGATACAACTTATTAACATTTGTTGAATTGTAAGTATCATAGAAAGTTACATCTAAGTAGTTGTTTTTATAGAAGTTATATCTCTTACCATAGAAGACATTCCAACTAGCTGCATCACTAAGAGTTATTGTTTCTATCGCGCTATTGAATTCCATGATTACTTCTCTACGATAAATCTCAAATAATATTTTATAAATCTTTTCTGGTTCTGCACCTGTATTAGCACAAGGAAGATCTTCATCTAGAGTCAAACAAGATTCATTGTTAGACTTATAAATGAAATCATTTGCAGGATTTCCATTAGGATTGTTATCAATTGTATATCCTTCATTATTTGTGTAATAAGGATTATAAATTAAATTGTAGTTTTTACACACAATTGGTGTTCCAGAAACATCTACTGTAACAAGATGTCCTGTTGCATCATAAGAACATTGTTCTCTTCCATTTGTCATAACCGCAATTGCAGATTGTGATCCAGTTAATGTTCCAGAAACAACATTCAAATCACTTGATAGAGTATAGTACAAATACCATCCCCCATCTTTTCCAGGCTCTCTTACTAGTTTAGCACTTCCAGCAGTTGAACCATAAGCAGCGTTTCTTAACAATTTGTAAGTTTCATTTGTTTTATAACCTACTAGTTGAACTCCATTGTGATATAAATACCAATTAGTTCTTTCTTCAGAGGAGTTAGCAGGAATCTTTGATGCTTCACTTCCTGTTGGAGTATCTTTTTCGTTTGGATCTGCAGCATAATAATCACCCTCAATTATATCAGCTGTATATCCATTGAACTCAACAACTGTATCAGGTTCCGCTTCAATAGCAGGCACTCTTTTAATATTTCCATCTACCAAACCATATAGAATTATTTCCCAAGGATTTGGATCATAGGTATTTGTAAAGTTATATTCTCTTCTTTGACCAGGTGCTGCTTGAACAACTAAGTCAATTGAATTAATAATATATTCTCCCTCTGTATAATTTATAACATAGTTTGCAAACTCATTATTTCTAATATCTGTTGTTGCATTTAAAGATTTACCAGAAACTTTTTTATTTGTCGCGATGTATAAAGCTCTACTCTTAATGTATTCTTCATTCATGATTATTATACCATCGCTATATGTATAACCTTCGTAGTTACTAGCACTAGAATTAAATGTAATACCAGAAGAAGTCATATCTACACAATTTTTATACATGTTATTAGGACTTTCTAGAACATTATCTCCGTTTGAAGTTCCTCTATAGTTACATATCTTGTATAATCCTACATTTTCTCCAACTTCTCTTCTTACAACCCCTAGAACAATATCTAATGTGTCGTTGTATTTCAAGTTTGAAGATTCTCCATCACCGATTTTTTCAGAATAACCATTCAAATATTTATTAGTCGCTGAATCACTATTGTAGTTTTCATAATAAGTATCTAGATCGCCATAATTTTTCTCTCCACCATTAGCCATGATATTTAAAACAATTTGTCTAATAGTAAAGTCAACACTACTTTGTGAGAACTTATCATCATCCTCTAACATTTGATTAGTAATAAGGTTATCATTTTCAGAAGGATTATTCGTATTACTATATTTTGTATTATCTCTGTATGTTGGGTGAATCTTTACAACATAGTCAGGATCTTGATCTGTTTGATTTGAATTTAATTTTATATTTAATGTTCCTAACAACAACCTGTATAATCCTACATAATTGTTTTCAACTCCAACACTTGTTCCTGTAACGAAGATTGGAGAAGCAAGATTTTCATTGTACCAAGAACTCTCTAGTCTACTAAGTTCTCCATAGAAATCTGATGTTTCATTTGATTGGAATAGTTTATTTTTTCCTGCATTGATTTCATCTGCTGTTTGATTTGTACAATATATTTTTGTGAAGATTGTTGGATCACTGTATGGATTATCAGAGAATCTTATTTCATAATGGTTATCCATATCAATGTAAACGCAATAATCAAATCCAGGATCTGCGCTACCATAATATTTATTAGTTGCTATTGGTTCAATAAGAACTATTTTTCTATCTACATAATAAGAAGTCAATATTGTTAATGTATTAGTACCACTTTCACCGATTGTGTTATCGTAAATAACAAACTTCAAATCATAATAACCTGTTTTATTAGGAATAAATGTTTGAGAACTTAAATCAACCCAAACAGGTCTTCCTTCTCCATCAACTCTATCTGATAAAATAAATAGTTTTATATAAGATTGAGCTGCTGTAATATTTCCGTTTATTCTATTGAAGAAACTTAATCCATCATCCACTGTTGCTTTATATAAGTTATCTTCAAAGTTATATGTATTTGCATCAGTTACTGTGTCATTAATATCAATATTGTAACAGTTAAGTAATGATGCCATGTTTTGAACTTTTCCAGAACCGATTTCTTGACCAATTTCCATTCTACAGTCAGTTCCAATATTACTAGCTTTCATTAATTTAGTTTGGTCAACAACCATCGTTCCGCCTTCATCAACCATATGCATTGTCAAACCAGGCGCTGTTGTATCAACTAATTTAACATACACTCTATTTTTGCCAATGTTACCTACATAATCTTCTGCGACAAATTCTATAATAAAATCTACGCCGTGGTCTATGTAATAGTTAACACATTCTAATTCTGTTTTTGAAGCATAACTTTCATAGCCTGTAATGCTAGCTATTTGTGTACATACTCTATCAATTCCATCTTTATGATAATAGTTGATTTCCTTAAATTCGAATTCTCCAGAATCTAACTTTAATCCATTTGAGTTATGTTTTGTATTTTTTAATATTGTATTAATTGAATTATCGTAGAAACTTCCGCTATATAATTTCTTAACATAATAATCAGAACCAGCTCTATCGTAAACAGAATAATCTGAATATAAATCTTTTGTTCCATCATGATAATAAACATACTCTGACGCTCTTACTTTAGACATAACAATTGCATCTTGATTTGTGAATTCATCATCTACCGATCTTCCTTCATCTCTATTAACTGGATAATAGATTTGACTTGTTATATTTCTTGCTACTGCATCTGTTGTATCCTTAATTCTTCCATCATATTCGAAACTTCCCCCAACAGCAGTTAACTCAATACCTGTATAGTAACTATAAGTTTCAACACTGAATGTTTTTAAGTAATCTCCAGAAACATTTGTTTCCTCATCATGTTCGAATACAATTTCAGGAGCCGCTTTATCTATCGCATAAACTTCAACTCTTGGATTTCTATATTCTTCTTCAAGTCTATCGCCATCTGTTCCCCAAGAGTTATTTCCGTAAATATCTTCTATATAAAATCTGTATCTTCCATTAACACCTATATACATTGCTAAAACATTATTTTCAAATGAATAATATCCTGAGCCATCTTCTTTATTTATTTTATTTGGATCGAATATTTCGGCGTCTGTACAATATTCTGTTGTTTTACAATAAACGTTTTTCATTGAACCAGATACTGCATAATTTTCACTTGCGTAATCTTTAGAAGGTAGGTCGCCTTCTTGGTACGCATCTCTATCATATCCACCAGTGCCTATTACAACATCTACTCTCCAATACTTAACTTTCTTAACATCATCTTGAGTAAGGCTTATGATTTTTGTACACATTGTTACATCCATACATACACCGAACTCAAAGTGTGTCTCTACTGTCATAGTTAGTTCAACTTTAACACTTTCATTTGTAAATGTTTCGTTTGCTCCATATCCATCAGTATCAGCATTACCTTTTTTAACCTCTGTGATAATTGCTCTGTTCTTTACGTTAGTTACATCTTGAGTTATTTCTTTTACATTTCCAAAAATATCTTTTATGTAATAAGTGAATGCACCAACTGAATCTACCTTTGTTAAAATATAATCAACTTCATTAAACATTGCATCTAAATATAATGTGTAGTTTGAATTGCCTGTTGTAATGAACTCTACTGTTTTACCTTGAGAATCAACACCTGACATTGAAAATTCTGTATACATATATTTTCTTTGTGCATTTTCTTTATCTACTGCCGGAGTAACTTCACCACTTGCTGTTTCATTGAAGTAGTTTATTCCATATATTGTACTTCCTGCTTTTACTTGAGCTTCATTCGCAACAATTTCTGTTCCTACAGTGTTATCAAACACCCATGTTAGAGGAATAACATTAAACTTATAAGCAACACTAGTTGGAATATAAATTTTTAATTCTCTAGAAATTCTTGATGTATCTGCATCGGCATCATATCCTATACAAATTTCTGTTGTACTTTTTGATGTACAGTTAGTAGCACTTTGTTCTACCATATCAATTGGTCTAGATACAACATAATAAACATCATGATATCCAGAAGGATTTGTCTCAATTGTATTTGCGTTATAGAAATACATTCTTAGGAACTTCATTCCAAACGATCCTTTTCTTAATCTGTACACGATTTCAACATTTATCGTTCCATCATCTTCTTCAGAGAAAAGCACACTTCCTGTAATTCCATTTTTTGTTATATTCTTTTCACTAGCAACCCATTCCCAAATTGTATTGCCATCTCCATCAGTTCCTAACACCTTGCTGTATCTATCAGCATCGGCAGTTGAACTTGAGTCTGTTTTCTCACTTTCAACTATCATGAATGATGTAGCGTCACTTGGGAAGTTGCTAACATTAAACATGATTGCAACCTCATCATCATCACCATTGGCTTGGATGAATGTTAATTTATCAGAACCACTCGACAAATCAACTTTTATAAAATTCTCCGTTGACTCATCTATAGTTCCATCACCATTCTTGTCAAACTTAGTGCCCACTATCTCTGTTTCTATAGCATTAATTTTAACTGTTTGCATAAACAAAAACATGAATGCCAATATTAAAACAAAGCCAAAGAAAAACATTTTGGCCTTAGACTTTTCGCACTCGTTTATTTTATTCATAAAAGAACTTTTATATTTCATATAAACACTCCTCCCTAAGGGTACAATCATAGACAATAACATTTTATAACAAAAGTCTCTTGCAACCAATGTTTTACGGCTTTTTTTGTCGTATTTTGTGTACAATATTTCTGTTTTTTTACAAATAGCATAAATTTCGCCATTTTTATAAACTTTTATATTATTATATAATAATATAAAATTATTGATTTAACCAAAATAATAAAAACAGCAAAAAATTACCAACAACAAAAAAAGAGACATATAACGTCTCTTTTCATTTAAATAAAAAAGCTAGAAGGATTTCTCCAATCTAGCTTTTATTTTTAACGTTGCTTTTGTCTTCTTTTTAATTCAACAAATAACATTGCTAAACCAACAGTTATAACAGATCCTGATACCAGAATAATGTTAATGTAATTTATATTGTTTGTTGAAACAATTGCTACATCTGGTTTTACAGTAACTGTTAATTCAACAGAGTTTCCTACAACATATGCCATTCCATCTTTTCTTTCGATACTGTACACAATTCTGTATACACCTGGAACTGTAGTATCTAAATCTTCAAACATTGATAAATCATATGCTTTTCTTGAAGATACTAAAATACCATTGTAGTAAACAGTTTGTAAAATACGTTCATTATTTCTCAAACTCTTTCCAGTTGTTGTTGTAATTTCAAAGTCACTTAAGGCACTTGCAACATTTGTGTTTTGTCCAACATCAATTGCATATGACATTAAAGCAACTCCTGTAGGATTAGCCACACCGATTGTTCTTGTGAATCCACTGAACAATATACCTTTTCTTTCATAAACAGATACGTTACCAGCAATATCATATACTCTGTAGTCTAAAGTAAATGTTAATTCATTTCCTTTGAAGTTGTATCTATTTTCTGGATTTCCAGCACTAGTTTCAGCATAAACAGATAACAAGCTATTCATAGCCTCTCTAGTGTTTGTAAATGTTAATGTACTAACTGAGTAGTTAGAAGAACCTTCACTACACCAAGTGAACTCTGTAGGAACAGTACTTGATAAGTAACATCCATATACCTTATAACCAGAATCAGAATCTGAATAAGATATAACGAACTTATAGTAACCTTGTTGAGAGTAGTAAGGATTTCCTTCTACAGCTCCAGTACCACCTCTAATATCAGCATATACGAAGATATTAGTATACTTATCTGCGATTTGTGCATCAGATACTGTCGCACCATCAATTGTAACTCCGAATGTTCTTTCTTCATTTCCTACACCAGAGAATAAATCTGCACCAATAGGATTGCTACTAGCATCATACAATATATCACCTAAACCAACACCACTTTGCAGTTTGTTAGTGTTATTTTGTAGTTTTTCAGCAACTTCTTCACTTCCAGTTACAGATGTTGCAACTGTAAATGTAGCTTGTGCTTTAGTATATTGGTTATAAACATTTATATCTCCAGCAATTCTATCTGCAACCTTTTCACTAATTAATGTATCAATTGCAGTAACGCTATCAGTCTTACCTAGATAGATATAAGCTCCACTGTTAGATTGAGTAATAACCTTAGTTGTTGGATCTATATTAAATCTTCTTAATGATTCAACCAAGATTAACTCATTTCCAACTCTAACGTAATCTCCACCATCAGTAACTTGACCAGCATTGTTATACTTAATCAACTTATCTAATTTGAATAAATATCCATCTATCGCAGTACCAAACATTTCTACGTGATTTACACTACACTTACTAATATCCGCACAACCATATTCAAATACTTCAATGAATTGATCAGATAATGTTGTATTTGGAATTATAGTATCTAAATAAGCATATTTTCTATCTCTATTGCCATCATCACTATAATCTTCCCAAGCAGAAATATTATATTTCCATACCTTGCTTCCAGCATATTCTTTATAGCTGATAGCTGTGCCAGAATCATCTTTTATAGTAACTCCACCAACAGCTATATTATTCCATATTTGGCAAGTCATATTTCCAACTGTTTTACAATATGCATCTATTACATGGTCCTTATCTACTTCTGCTTCAGCAAATGTATATCCATTGTCTATAGCCTTAATCATAATCAAACGTTGACCATCTTGACCTAACGCTAAGTATCCTGATGTTGTATCTCTATCGTATTTAATCCAAGAATTTCCACCATCTCTTGAATAGTAATGGTTCCATTGTTGGAAGTTAACGTAAGTTCCTGTGCTATCGTGTTGTCCACTTGCATTATATTTTTCAGATGGAATTTCATACATATCACCATCTCTTAAGTAATATGTTGTTCCTTCTGGAATTGTTTCTGGCATTGAAGATGCTTCAGTATACGTAGTTCCTGTGTGTGAGTATAATTTAACAGCATGCTCTGCACTAGGTGTACCATCAATATAACTTCCACTTCTCAAGTCAAAATAATATCCTTTATATCTAATTATTGTTCCAGTCTTGTCTGGAAGATATACGATACTTTCTGCATCATCTATATCATCAACTTCATCACCATTTACATCTAATCCAACAGCTCTATACTTAGTAAGATTTGCAACATTTACAAAACTTCCTAGTAACAAGTGTGTTCCTGATGCGCTTGTAGTGATTGTAGTTCCAGCAACATTGTATTTAGTATATCCAGATGTATCTAAGTATGCTAAAGAGTTATCATCACCGCCTGTTATAGTCATGTAAATTCCAGCACTTGTATTAGACCATCCTGTGTGTTTAACAGCCTTAGCAGATGTTCCGGCTGTTATCTTGTAATATGTACCAAAATATTGATTTGGAGTATATGTAGATACATACACACCACCAACAAGTGTTTTTCCTGAGAATGAATACTTGTTAGCTTTATCCGCTGCTTTCATGTTATCTAAGTTTTCTTTAGTCAATGTGTTAATTGGTAGATATACATCTTCTGCAACTACCCAGTTATCTTCAACACCACAATTAGTTGCAGATATACAACTAACTTTAGCATTATATAGATTTAATGTGCCTACTGTAGGAGCAGTTTCATCAACTAATCTTAAAGTAACCATACTTGCTAAACTGATGTTTCCTGAATCATCTTGAACATATATAAAGATTGAGTAATCCCCAACTTTCTTTTGGTTGAAGTCTCCTTGAATTGCCATATACCATCTTGGATGATAACGTTTACCACTTGGGTTACCCGCTCTCATAATTCCAGGATCAAATGAGCTTAAACCGAACCATTGAAGTATTGTCTTCATACTGTTATATTGTACGCTTGGTGTTTCTCCACCTGGTTGATTTGTACTATCTTCATACGTGAATATAACACCAGAATCACATGTGCTAGCAACGTTTGTGCTACCATCTTCAGTTCTTGTCGAAATTAATGATGCACAACCGTTTGTTCTTAGAGCATCTAAGAATCCTAGAACATCATCAGCTGCAGGAATTGCATCTTTTGACATATAACCACTGTTAGTTTCTTTAATAATGAAATCTGTTTCAATATTTATAACTGGTGGTGTTTCATCAATATCTATTTGAAGAATTCCGTTAACGAATGTTGTTGTGTAGTTGTTATATTCATATTGCCATTTATCTGCTTCTGTAGCAATTGTTAAGTCTTCATTTGTGATATATAATTTTTGTTTTTCTCTAGTAATAATATAGTATCCAGCTTCTGATGTATCGAAGAAGTTAGACTTAGACTCATCGTTAATATTAGCATCGTAATAATGCAACGAATCTCCACAAGTTTGAAGCGCTCTTAGAGTATTTAATGCTCCAATTCCATTTCCTAAAGTTAATGTTTCTTGACAATAAGCAACAGTACCAGTTAATTGGTCAGCAGTTCTTACTTGTAATGGGTGATGATACCAAGTTATACTTTCGTAATTAACATCATCATAAGTTGTATGATGAACATCCTTACTATTAGTTACAGTAACTAATGCTGGCACATCAGTATTTTCTTCTATTGCATACTTTTCTCCAACAGCCTTAGCATAAGCATCAAATCTATTAGCACTTACTATTTCATAACAGTTGCTGTCTGTGTTTGCTGTTGCGTATGAACACAAATATGTACCATCTGATTTTTGAACATATTTTCCAGACGCATTTTTAATATATCTATTTGTATCTGTAATCAAATAATATTTATAATCATCCACATTAGTACCAACTCTTAAATGAGTACCATTATTGTTTTGTTCATATTGATATTCACTTATAGTTTCTACAACTATTTCAATAGCTCTCTTTCTAATCTTCAATGTTGCTGAAGCTTTAGGATTAGCATCGTCTGTATAAGCAACAGAGCCATATGTTCTTGTTCCTTCTTCATCAATTATGCTTGAATAGTAAATATTTGTATTAGCGCTTATTGATTGATAGCTTTGGTTATTAATCTCATCACTACTCCAGTTACTATCTTCGAAGTTATTGTAAATAATTACATAGTAGTTCTTGTTATAACCCCAATACTTATTGTTATAAGCATTTTCAACTGTTGATTCTTTAGTTTGAGCAGCATTTCTTGTTGTGAAGCTTAAATAGTATTCGCCAACATCTTCACAAAGCATACTATCATCAGCCAAACATGTACTAGTATTTCTAGCAATATTATACTCTCCACGTTGAACCTTAATATTAAGAGTATCATTCTTTCTTTCGATAAGACCTTTACTTGTTGAAGCATCTAATGTCGCCGTATAGTAATGTCCTACATCTACTGTAACATAGTTATAATATGTAGTTCCGCTTCCTAATGCAATACTACGCGCCGTTGGCATATTCATCTTAGAATAGTCATCCGTTGCACTCATATAAACAACTTCAATTCCACCAGTTCCAGCATCATCATTATAATGAGCTGTCTCTACAATTGCTTTTAATACTCCTGATGAAACAGTTGCATTAGCAATTGCATCAGCTAAGCCCTTATCTATAACATTAAAGTTATTTATTAATAATGAATTGTTAACATCTTCATTTGGATCTAATACATCGTCAGCACCAGTATCCTTAATAAGAATTCCATCTCCAACAATCTTTTCAGTTGCATACTTGTTATCAAAACTATCTGCATCTGTTGCTTGACCATATATCTTAGTAATATTTTCAATTTCAACATTTACAGGTCTTGGAACAATAACAAACCACTTAGTAAAGAATGTTAAGTTATAGTTCTTAGCTCCAACGTTACCGTCTCCTGCAAGTTTATTTAAACCTACAGTTAATCCGTTAACGATATTCTTTTCTCCTACTGTTTGATCATAATTTTCAACATACAAGTTACCAATCAAGATTCTACTTGTTGTTATTGTACTGTTATATGTTGTGTATTTATCATAATGTTTTAATCCAGTTGTAGCATGAGTTAATGCTTCTTCAGCAATAACATCATTATCATCAGCATCTTTAGTCATTTCGTGTTTATATTTAGTTCTATTTACACCGTAATCTAAATCAGCACTCTTATTAGCTTGATTTTCTTCATCATATGCATAACTATCAAGAACAACTGTCCATCCCTTTGTTAATAAGATGTAATCTCCACTAGCGTTTGCAGTAGTAGCACCAATTGCACCATATCTATATGCATTTAACGCAGTTCCTTCGTAACAAGTTCCGCCATTACAAATCTTAACAATATTTGAGTTAGCGAAGTTTTGATATTGTGTTCTAGCTACAACATATGTTGTTTCTACATCAAACTTAATTTCAATATCTGCTTCTCCATAAATCTTATATTGTTTTTCGATAGGTGTTACAGTTATGTCTGCAGCACTAATACTAAACACAACAGTTTCATCCACTGACTTAATTCTATAGTTATTGCTTGTCTTAACAACTTTCAAGTAGTTGTTTGTAGCACCTGCTGTCTCATCTTTCTTATATTGACAAACTAATTTAGTTCCATCTGATTCACAAACATAAGAAACCATATTAGATTCAATAATTTGAGCATATAAGTTATTTCCATATTTTACATATGTTCCAGCATCTGATTGAGAATACTCTCCGCTTCCTGCATCGTAACTATATCTCTTACTGTTTGTTACATATATATAGAATGTTGTTTCTTTTTCAATCAATACTGTTCCAGCAACTAATTCACCAGAAACAATTGAATAATCACAAACATCTCTACTATAACGTAATCCTGCAGTATTTCCACACTTCAAGTTAAGTGCATTTCTTGCATTTTCAGTTAAAGTGTTACTTACTGTATTTGTTTCTTTTCTAGTATGTTCATTTGCTGGGTTAGAATAACTATCAGCATAAACATTGTAACTATAATATTCTACAGTGTTGCTAGATACTGTTACTTCTCTTAAAGCATCTGTATTTCCTCTAGCACCATCATAAACCTTAGATGATAATACTGCAGATGTATAAACACTAGTTGATCCACTAATTGTGTAATACTCGTAATAATTTTCACCTAAGCTATTTTGTAACGCTTCGTTTTGAGCATCACTAATACAAGTTGTATAAATACCTGAGATATTTATTAAACAGCTTGCCTTTTGAATAATACTATATGTTGTTCCATCAATTGTAACAGTCTTAGCGTTTTGTCCACTTGTTGTTTCAACTGCAATTGTAGCAACAACAACATTACTACTCTTATTCAATACTTTTCTACCATCAATAACGTATGTTACTGAATCTAATTCAAATTCATATAAACTTGTGTATTTATCTGAAGTATTTTGAACTCTTTCGATTTTTGCTTTTTGAGTAGTTCCGTCGAACAAGTATACACCTGATCCATAAACTAAACCATTTTCTCCTGTTCCATCTCTTACTTCTGTAAATGTAATATTAGGCATTGAACCATTTTCAGTATAGTTACCATAAATAAATCCTTGTTCAGAATCTGGAGTAATAGAAACTTCTCTTGTTTTGATTGTCATAGTTCCAGATACTTCAACGATTTCGTAGTTGTCTCCTAAAACGTTAATTGAGTAGTTAGGGCTAACTTCTACTAATTCATGTGTACAGTCTGTTACACCAGTTTGAGCAGCACACGCTGTTACTGTATATGAACCCGCATTTTCACCATGAGTTCTTCTGAAATAAATACCAAAGCTGTTTTGTAAATCAGTAGCACCTTGGAAAATATAATCAGAATTTGTTGAAACACCATTATTCTTTATTTGCCATTGTTTCATTGTGCCATCAGCATTAACAAATTTACTAGCATCTACTGTACTTAATCCGTGAGCATCACTTTCAGCAGTGTTGCTAGCACATTTAATATTTGTACCATCTTGAGTATAACCAAGTCCATTTGGACATATAGCTACCAAGAAATCACTATACTTATCTGCTTCACCGTATGTTTTTTCAACATCTACTGCATATAAGTAAATAGTTCTCTTTATAATTTCGAAATAAACTTCTTTAGCTGCTTCTGTAAAGAATCCTACTTCTGTTCCACTACTATTTTTATTAGCGTCGTTATCAAGTTTCAATTCATCGTAAGGTTCTTCAAATACAGTTCTTGAAGTCCACCATTTAGCTAATTCATTTTCTCTTCCTGGAGCATCATCATTCAAATAGAATCCAAGATACCAATAGTTGATTGGATTGCTATCAGACGCACTAGAATATTTTTTAACTAAACTTACAGATGTTGATGAACCTGCAGTATTGTAGTTTCCATCAGTTGCTTTTATTTTGTAAGTGTTATTAATTAACATCTTACCAGTTCTATTACCGTTAGAATCAATTGCATCTGCACCACCTGTTGAAATACAGTGAGCATCACCATAGTAACAAGTAGTAAACAAGATTTCGCTTAACTTAACGTAAGAACCACCATCTTCTTTTACATATGTAGCATCTAAATCATAGTTTGTTACATATTTAATCATGTAGTTGTTACCGCTTAACGCATCGTTAGTTTTAACATCCCCAAAATCATATGTGTATTTTCCAGCTTTATCAGATTTACGATTTGTATCTGTAGGATCAACACTTGTTGGGTCAAATTTTCTGCTTACTTTACCAGTAACAACATCAAATTGGATATCATTAAATGTTGTTCTAGTTTGTACGCCTGTATCTTCAAAATCTGTCCATGCAGTCCATGGTGCTTTTGCTAAACTGTTTGCAACAGCATAGTACATAGATACACCTAAATCCACTTGATCTGTGGCTGCGTTTTCACAATAATTTCCACTTCTTCCAGTAAAGTCTGTTAATCCATTAGCTTCTAAGATTTCTTGACATGTCATGTATTCTAAAGGATCATTCTCACCGTAAGGTTTTACGTTATATTCTGGGTGAACATAAACAATACGTGAAACGATTGTGAATTTAACTTTGTCAGTTTCTTCTCCTCTAGTAACTCCACTTCCAGAAACATTTGCACTATTTAATTCGATTTCTGAATCAACAGTTTGACTCGCACTTGTAATTAATGAGTTATAAGGAATATAACTGCCATTAACAAATACATATAAGTTTTTATTTCTATCTGTAGATGCAGTCTCTGTATACATTGCATGTCCAGTTGCATCTAATTTATATCTTGATAAAGATGCAATTTCTGCAAATTCGTAAATTTGAACATAAGTTCCTGTTGCATCTTTTGTGTACAATCCACTAGCTTCTGAATATCTTTGAAGACTAGTTAATTGAACATATTCATCGTTTATAAGCACATATGCTCCATTTGTATCTGCAACATATGAACTAGAGTTTAATTTAAATTTAAGGATTGTACTTAATGCTATATATTTACTATCTCCGCTAGCACCAGTAACTTTTAAGTAATCACCAGTTTCGTTTTGAGTTGCTCCTGTAGCATCAGTATATCTATAACTTCCTAATGCAGATAATAACACATAACCGTTTCCTATAACAGCACCTGTTCCATCCACAACACTTGAGTCTTTCAAGTAAATATAACAATCACTAGAACAAACATTTGTTCTTTCATATTGAGTTAATTTTTTATATTTTGTCAAACTATCAACAGATACATATTTACTAATTAAAGCATATGCTCCGCTTGGATTTGAAGTAGTTAAATCTGAATCATATCTATCTAAATCCATTAAGTTAACAAACTTGCCATCGATTAATACATAATCTCCTGTACTTGATTCTTGATAATTAAGAGTATATAGAGTTAAATCTCCTAATGCCACATCTGTCTTATCAGTGTAAGAATGTGTATCAATATCAATAGTAGGACTGTTTCCATAGTAGTTAATATTATAGTTTCTACATGGTGATCCACCATTTAACGCAGGGTTATTATATGCATCACACATTGCAGAGTTAGAGTTATTAACTATATTTAATTTACCAAGCGAAATTGTATAAACACCAACTTTTTGACCTTGATATTTAGCATAGTTATCTTTAATGTAATCATAATCATAACTATTTGCTGAACTATATGTTACTCTGTATAGTCTGTCATCAGTAAGAATTGGGAAGTTGTTTGTAAATTGAGTTCCACCAGTTAAGAATACTCTTCCTCCACTTTGTGTTGTTGTAACATCATAAGTTGATCCTACTGAAGCGTAAGATTTAGCAGTATCCTTATCTCCACTAACTGTATACTTATATGCGAAATCAGCATTTCTATTATCTGATGCATCACAATTTGCATAACCAGTATCATAGTCATAAGTATAATATTCTCCTGCTTCTGTTTTGAAAATTGAATATGCACAACCATACATCTTAACTTGGTTTTCATAAACAGTAATTTCTACATCTGCAGGCAAGATAAATAAGTATGCACCTTCATTATTGTTAATACTGTAAGTTATATCATAGTTTCTTGCATTAGCAAATGTTCCAGTTCCTGTAGTTCCATCCTCTACAAACACACAATTTGTTTTATCAGTGTCAAGAACACCGTGAGCATCCAAGTTTGTAATACATTGTGTAAATAAAGCATTTGTATTTTGTTTTGTAGCGATATTTCCTGTCGTGATCTTATAGTATCCAACATCATCAAATACACCAACATTAGCAGCGTTCTTGCTTGCTCTAACAGGTCTTCCGTTAAAGTTTTCTGCAATTGTATCTTTAGAATCTAATCCTTCGATAACAAATCCATATTTATTACCAACAACATTATCAGTCATAGAAGTACAATCAGTAATTAACCCTGTTTTAACATTTCCTGCATCATCTACTAAATATGAAACATCATTCATACATTGAGCTAATTTATATGAAGTATAAGCACTATAATCAGAACCTAAACCATAACTAGAATATGTGCTTTCACCATATTCCATTGTATAACCTGTAAGTTGAATGTTAGTAACTTTAGGTTTGATTGTTAATGTACCACCACGATATGTGAATTTATAGTTTTGTTTTATTCTAGAGTTGTTCGTTGTAGCATCTGTTCCAGTAAGTTGAGCAATATCAGCGTATACATAATACGTTCCTGCTGGCAATGCTTTATCACTAGCATCATAGTAGTAACCAGAACCTTCTGATGAAACAACACTATGAAGATAGAATTTTAATCCAATTGATTGCCATGTATCACCAGAAGTGATTCCATAGTCAGCATTACTTGTACAATCTACTAGATAATCCCCTAAGTCGCTATAACACAAGAAGATATTTCCTTCTGAAGTAGTATTGTTTATATAGAATATTCCATTGCTGTTTCCATTATATTGGTAAACATTACTACTATAATTTCCACCATCATAATACTCATAACGTTCACCATAAATGAATGTATAATTTTCATCAATGAATTCAAGAATAATTTCACGTTTGAATATTTCAAATTTAATTGTTGTATTATCTGAGTTTCCACATGTCATAGAGTAGAATCCAGAGTTACATAGATTAATACCGTTTGGAGCGTAAATGTTATCATCATCTCCCTCAACAGTTTCGTAAATATCTAATGCATCATCATATGTTGGAGCATTGTCTCTATAAACGACATTATAGTTTCTGCAATCAACATTTGTTGCCCCACCACTTGTTGCAACACTATTTTCTCCAATAACACATTCTTTGTTATCGTTGTTAACTTTTCTTATTGTGTAAACCTTAACATCTGGAGAAGCAACAACTTTAAAGTTTTTGATTTCATCATATGAATACCAAGCAACATTTTCACCAAGAGAACGGGTAACAGTAAAGTTTTCATCGAACAATGAGTATGTTTGGTTAACTAATCTTCCTTCAACAACAACTTTCAAGTATGTACCATCGTTAGTTTGTGTTCTTGAAGAATTATATCTATCACTATTCTTTATTTCATAATATCTACCAAATGCATAGATATAACTTCCTGTACTGCTTTCGTAATATATTTCTCCTGACTTAGCATATGTTGTTCTTCCTGTTAAGTTAATATAATCAACATATTGATAAGTAGATTCTGCAGGTGAAACTTTTCTTCTTGAGTAATAAACTTCACTTTCTGCAACCAGATTAGTGTCATATATATATGTATATGGATCTTGTCCTAAAACTTGTTCTCTTCTATTGTTTTCTACAGAAATATTTGCAGTATAACCACTAAATGAACTTTCATCAATTTCAATATTTGAAACCCATGCATCTGTATCATAAGTAATAGTTTCACCGTAAACCACTAATTGCCATAATGGGTCATTATATGGAGAACCCGCATATTCTTTACCTTGATTTATACCAGGTTGAACAATTAAATCAGTCGCTTCGATTTTGAAGTCAGCTTTAATAAATGATATAGCATAGTTTCTAGTATCTCTATTTAATGTTCTTCCCGCATATTTAACGCTATCTTCACCAGATGCGTTAGTTAAATAAATGTTTCCATTTGTTCTAATTGTTAATGCTGCAACGCTTGAAGAACCATCTGTTGCATAATGATCAAATGCATAGAAGTAATATGGATGAGTTGTGTCGTAAGCAGAAGGAGTTACAACATCAGCATCTCTACATAAAGCCACCGTTAATTTAGTTGTATCACTTGGATTTCCACTAATATTACATATATCATAGATACCAACTTCTTCTCCAATTTCTCTTCTAAGAGTTCCTTCGATAATATAGTTAGAAGCATTATCAACTAATGTTGAGTCTTCATAGTTACCATTATATCTCCATCCACTTACTGTATAACCACCTAAATAACCAGTAGTAACAATATTTGTTGGAGTTGTTGTATCATTCCAGTTATTACTATAAGGATCTTGTTCACCAAAAGCCTTAGTGCTTCCATTAGCTCTTATAGTTAATACCGCTTGTCTAATAGTATAGTTAACCGCACTTTCTGTATATAATCCATCATCAACTAAAACGTTATCGACAGAATTTGTAATTGTTTGAGTAGCCCCTCCAACAGAGAAGTTACTAGCAATATAATTTGTATTAATTTTTATAACATAGTCTTCATTGTAATTACTTGTTCCATCTTCTTTAATAGATAAAGTTCCCAACACTATATGGTATTGACCAACATTATCGTTTCTAACACCTCTATCTACATCTGTAGAATTTTCATTACAATTTAGAAGTGTAGCAAAATCTGAAACCTCTGTATTTGAGTAATAGTTTGGAGCATAGCTGTTGTAACAACGGCTTTCTACTCTAGCTAATTGTCCGTCAAATACATTTCTATTAACCAACGCAGCATTTGCGTTAGTTATTGGATCTGCAGCATCAAACACATCATTAAAATCACTAATGTTATCAAATCCAGCGGAACTAACAACATTAAGGTTATATTTTACGTAAGAACCACTGTTATTTTGAGTGTATTTTTCTGTATATCTATTAGATTCTTCGATAGCTAAGCATCTCATTCCTGCTCTCAAATAAACAGTTCCTGTTTCTGTTCCCATAGCAGCGTATAAACAAGCCGCATCACTGTAAACATATCCACTCTTAATTTCATGGTATGTTCCATCATTTAATAAATACTCACCAGAATTATTTTGAACATATTCCATGTTGTATCTTTTAGCGCTTTCTAACTTAACATATGTATTGTTAATCTTTATGAAATAATTTCCACTTGTAGAATCCCATGCTGCGCCACTAGAAATAGCTGTATATGTATGATAAGCATATCCTAATTCCACAGTTCCTGCCGTTCTTGTATATATATTAACATCTGTTGTATCATTTATTTTTTCATAAACATCTCTACTACAATATATACTTGTGAAATATTCATTAATAAATTCTTTTTCAAAGAAGTGATCTTCTAAGTTAAATGTATCGTTAGCTTTGTTTACATAAACACAGTAATCGAATAAAGGTTCTTCTTCACCATACATTTTTTCTCCAGCCAAAGGCTCGATAAGTAATGTTCTTGGGTTAACATAATATGTAACATAAATAGTTAACACATTATCAGCAGTTCCTGTTATTCCACTCTTATCTTCCCAGTGATCTGATATTTCAATCTTTAATTGATGATATCCGGATTTATATAAGTGAGGGAATCCTGTAGCAGCATCATTGTCGCCAATTGTCATCCAAGTTCCTCTTTCAAGGACTTGCATAACAATCTTCTCGTGATATGAATCTGAACCACTACCAAGATAATATTGTTTACCATCATCAGTCTTTATCGCATTACCTTGAAGAATCAATTCACTTGTAATGTGATTTAAGTTGTTATCTTTAATTTTATATACTTCACCAACTTTTAATTTGTAACATTTCAAAATTCTTTCTTTAACTTGAATCAAGTTATCAATTTCCAATCTACATTCAGTTGGTTCGTTAGAATAATTTAAACTGTTATCAGCGTTTTCTCCAGTCATATCAATACCAGGACTTGTTGTATCAAGAATTGTAACATTAACTGCATACAAATTAGATAAATGTCCTTCAACAGAATTGTAATCTCTAGTACTAAATACCATTTGGAAGTTTTCAACATCGTCTATGTATTTATTTATTAATTCGAAACAAGCTTGGTTTGCATCATTGCTTGCACCACTAGCATCATTAGCATCTATTGTAACAGTACAAATTTCAGCAGCACCGCCAGCTGTTTTGAATTGAATTTTCAAATAACCCAAGAATGTTGTAGCATCTTTTTGGTTTACAAATTCAACTCCCGCATTTGCAATATATGCTGTATCTATTTGAGTATATGGTTCAGTTGTTCCACCATCATAATTTGTATATCCAACTTGTTTTACTAGCCCTCCGCTGAAAGAAGTGAAGTTATTATTAATTATATAATTATGCAAGTTATAAGAAGTTCCAGAAGAATTTCTATTACTCTTAGAATTATATGTAGGATCACAGTAAGAACCAGCAGCAGTACTAGACTTATTTTCACTTCCTGTAGTTACATCAAAACATTGATTTGTGCTATATCCAAAGTTAACTTCATAACGAGGATATATGTTTTGCACGCTACTTCCACTATAATATTCGATTGAATCTACGACTTTAATTTGTGCAATTTCTAAAGCATCTTGATAATTAAATATTTTTTGTCCTTTAGAGTTATAATAAATCGTTGTATAATTTGCTGTATTTTTCCAGTATTCATCATTACTTGTATCTGCATCGCTCAACAAACTATTAACATCTGGATTTACAGGATTAACCTCTCCGCCACCAATAACATAAGGATATGTATTTATACTTGTACTAGATTCATTTGTCTTTCCTGTATCAACACCCAAGTCACTAGAAATGACTGGTGCAGTTCTATCTATAACACTAACTTCAACTTTAGGGTTCTTAGCTGAACCTTCTAGTGAATCTGTTGTATTTCCAAAGTTATCTGTAATTTTAATTCTATAACGCCCATTACTCTTGATTGTAAATGTAATTTTATTGTTTCTGTATCCAATAGTAGCGCCACCACTGTAATCCCCAGATCCGTAATCAATATTTGAGGCAGAACACAATTTATCCAGATCTGTTCCACATGAAACGCTATTAGTAGTTAATGCCAAACTTCCTGCTGCATCATCTGTAGAAATATCTTTAACTCTCCAGATTACAACGCCATCACCATCAAATTCATTTGGAACATTTGTATCACCATCTTGATATCCTAAAGGTTGTTTAGCAATATCTTCAATATTTGTTGTATCTGAACCATCTGTTCCGTTATTACCAAACACACCATTAGTTATAACTATCTTTTGGAAAACATAAACTTCAACAACTATTTGGTCATTAACCATTTTTGTGAAATCAATTTCAAATGGCGATGTAATTGAGAACAACCAACCTTGTTTCCAGCTTCCACCATCATAAGCTCCTGTAGAAGTCATTATATTTAAAGCAACTGCATTTGTATAATCCACAATTATATTAGTTTTAGAAACGTCTTCAACGTCAATAACTTCTGTATTGTAATAAGAGTTGCCAAACACATCAGTAATATAGAAAACATAGTTTCCTGAAGCATCAACCATTAATGCAATTAGATAATTCTTTGTTGGGTCCATTCCAACGTTAGCTCCAGTTGTATCATATGTTCCAGCAGTCGCATCAACAGACCCGACTAAATGGAAGTCATAATAATAATAAACAACTTTATTAGAATTTTCTGTACCGAAGTTTATAAATGTATTTGTTCCGTAAATTGTATTGTCTTTAATACTGCTTATAACAATATCCGTTCCTGAAGTTTCATAAGCAACATCATGAATATATGCACTCTCTTTAGGAAGAGTAATTGACAATAATTTTTGTTCTGTTGTTTTAGCACCATTCTCGTAGTACACACAAATATTTTCAGTTACAGGTCTTCCTGCTGCGCTATCACTAGAATTGGTTTCACAAGCATCTTTCACAACATTTCCACTCGCATCAGTTTTGCCAACCCATGTGAATTGGTTTTCATCTAATGGTTTTGAAGAAATGAATGTAACAGAAAATCTATCTGCATACATTGGGTCAGCCCACACTTCACCGCCAGGAGTATATTCATAACCGCTGTCGTTATACAAAGCAAAGATAATTTCTTTTTGACCGTATCCCGCATTTCTAATTGTATATGCATATTGAATTGTTATAGTTCCTGGATCAGTAGCCATTGTCGCAGGGTCTGTATTCTTTTCTTCTTTTATACACATTAAAGAATAGTAAGAACCGCCATTAGCTTTCAATTGAGTAGATACTGATGCAGCTGACGCAAATGTTGATACACATAGTTCACTACTAGCATCTAACACAACACCAGGAGCTAATCCTCCAAGAGTTGCATAATCAGCATCACTCAAAGAACTCCAAACACCCTCAACACTCTTTTTATATGAATCATAGTTTTTATTACCTGAACCAGTATAACCTGTTTCGAACGCAACAATACCATTGATTTCATGATATGGGATTTTCAAAGTAACTGTTACAACATCTTTCATGCTGACACCTGTACCTTGAATATACCACGCATCATAATAAGACGAAGAACTCACTTCAACAGAATTATAAGAGTTTCCGTTTCCTTTATGATTAGATTGGTGAACGTCATAGCTAGATATTTCAACAGCACCAACTTTCTCGCCACCAGCAAATTGGAATGCAAAAAGCACACCAAAAAACATTAGATTAAATATAAAATATTTAACCCAATTTACGCTTGTCTTTTTTGTTTTAACATTTTTGGAACACATAAATACATACATCCTTTCTAATTTAAGTAAAATTACATAAATCGACATTATAATTTTACAACAAAAAACGAACCCAGGGGAGCATTTAGAGGCTTTTTTTTACAATATTGGTGATAAATTTTTGTAAGCCTCTAAAATAGGGTTCGTTTTTTATATTTTTTCTAACTTTATTATATATATAATATATAATACTTTCCAATTATCTATTTATATTTCTTTTTTCATTGATACAAATGCTAAACCTAACATTGCCACAATTCCAGTCATTACAGCAGCGATAACCGCATACTTAACAGCATTAGAATTATTATTTACTATTGGATTAGTAAATTCACTTTGTATAAATAGATTCATTACCTTTTGAACAGATACTCTTCCTGATTGGTCAACAACCCTTACGTATATATCGTAATTACCAGCAATATTAGAATCAACCTTATCAACTAATCTACCTTCATACTCAACAATATATTCGTATGTATCAATCTCTTCAACAACGCCTATAAAGTATTTGTCTAAAGAGTAAGCTGTAATTTCAGGATATGTAAATGTTTCTCCGACATTCATAGCATAAGAAACAATTTCTGTAGTTCCGTTTTCTCCAACAACGTATGGACTCAAATTAACGATATGAATTGTTCTAGTCTCAATCTTTAAATTTCCAGCCAAATCAGTCAAAATTAAGTCAATATAGTAAACATTGTTATATTTTCTTGTATTTTCAGTATTTGAAGTCAAATTAGCCAATCTAGAAGCATCTAAGAACATTTCGAATGGTTCTATAACAACATTAGTGATTCCTCCACTAACTGCATTAACAAGAAGTGTAGATCCTCCACTTGCATATATAGCACCGTCGCCCTTAAGAACGATTCCATTTTCACCAATTCCAGCTCCTAATGAAACTGTCTTATTCTTCTTACACAACGCTACATTTCCGTCATAAGCACTACATGTAAGATTAATACTTACTCCACCAGATTCTTTATAAACAACATTTTCACTAATTGATGAATTACCAAAGTCAACCTTGAAGTAAATTACATCTGTATTCTTGAATGTTTGAGCATTATCTAACAATAGAGGTTTTCTATAAGATACCACTTTACTGTATAGATTTGCATCTGGAGTATTTGCAATTGCAACCATTGCATTACTAATATCTGTTAATGATTGATAACTTGCACATCCTGCACCTTGACATCCAGTTTCTAAGATTTCAAATGCATTTAAGTAGTTAGCTTGTGTACTATCATAAGATAATTCATCATATGGTTCTTTGTTAGCAATCATGAACTTATCAGATTCCATCTTATTTGTTACTAAGTTTCCAGCCTTATCAGTTAAATCTTCGTTAATATTAACTTGAATATAACCATTATAAGTCATTCCTAATTCATTTAATCTTTCTTGATTAATAGTAGAAGTTGAACCAGTGTTCATTAGAGGAATATACAAGTTGAATGAGTGCTCATATACACCTGTATGATCTGCCCCTACATACTCTGATTTAGTTATTCCGTTTGTGTAGAATGATTCATTCAACATATCGGCCAATATACTTGTATAATGAGCAATAATTGAATTTCCAGAAATTTCATAAATAATATAATCCATTACGAACTTATTATTTATAATTTCTGCTACACGTTTTTCTTTAGTTCCTACCATAACAACTACATAATTACCTGATTTCTTGTATTGTTTTCCATTTATTTCGAACAATCCGCCATCTATAGTATCAACAGTCTCTGTTACAGTCATTCCATTTACTAAGTCTGTAACAATATCCGCTAATTCATCTATATGGTAATTAATTTCATCTATAGTAATAGTAAACTTCAAGTATTTACCTAAACCAACGTATCTAACACCACTACAATTGTCATTAGATTCACCATCAACTGCACAATCACTATAATCTTTACTTTCATCAACTCTAGCTCTCATGTAGTTAATATAGTCTTTATTTTGTTCTGCTGTTATATTCGAACTTACGTAATTATCTGCTTCATCATCCCAATCCACAGTAACAACTTCAGAACGAACATTTACAACTGGTGCTACAGTATCAAATGTTACACCAACATCTCCAACATAAGAACTTATATAAACTAAACTTGTTGAACCTTTCAATGTTGTTGTATCCCATCTTTCTTCTGTAATAATCTCACTTCTGTGATATGGATCACCAAAGGCATTTCTATAACTATAGTTATCCACAGTGTTAGTTAAAGAACCTTCTAATAATTCATTATCTCCTGCCGCATTAGATGCTGACAAAGATAAACGAATACTTGCACTATACAATCTTATTGCATGAACGTTATCTTTAGCTACACTAACTTTATTTAGAATATACGCTGATTGATCAGCTACCGTTCTAACAGCCTCACCGAAGCTAACATTATAGTCAACATAAGAATTTCCATCAGCATCAATCTTGTTGTAACTATTCTTAGCGTTTGTTGCAACGTATGCTTTCAAGTCATAGATGTAATCTCCATTTCCATCTACTATTTCTGCACCGTATGCATCAAGACGTCTTTCTTTAGCAATAACAATATGACACAACTTGTTACTTTCACATCCTGTTAACGCAAATGTTGTATCGTTAAGTTTAATTTCTCCAACAACACCATCAACAAAGATTTCTAATACAAACTCATCATATAGTAACGCTCTTGTTGTAACTATATTATTTCCTTCAACCTTCATGTTATATGTGTTTTCACTACTTGGACTGTACCACGCTTGTAAATCATAAGAATGAATAAATTCTGTTTCTTTCTTATATTCACTATCAAGAGGATCGCCATGATAATATGAAGCAAAGTTATAAGTTACTTTTCTACTTAATGTTGTTCCTAATTCATCTACAATGTATGAATCATATAATTGTCCATCTACCTTCAATATTCCACCATCATTTACTAAATCGGCACAATTTGATGTGTAGCATAGTTTAATAGCGTCAATCATTTCATATACGCCACTTCCTTCAACAGGAACTTGTTCGTAAATTTCATCTATTGTAGAAACTCTAATTCTTTCTTCATTGTCGTTATCAATAGTATAACTACAATTAATCTTATCAATCAAGTATGATGCAGCATTACTACTTACATCATATCCAGAACATGTTGCTATATACTTAGTTCCACTATCTCCTACAAGTTCAAGATATACTTCATCTTTGAATATAGCTACAGGTTCATTGAATTCTACTTCTATTCTTACAACATCACCTTGTTTATAGTGATAGTACATGTTATTCATATCAGCAGAATTTCCATCAATATTTACTCTAACATCCTTAACATAAGGAGCACGAGTATCACCGGTAATGTAAGCTGGAGGTTGAATAGCAACAATTAATTGAGATTCAACAGTTCCTAAACTATTCATAGCACCTTCATACTTATTACCATAAATATCTTCGATATCATGATTTTCAGCAGAGCTTGCATCATATTTATTCCATAAGAATTCAAACTCAGTTTGAGGATCATATGTTTTGTATGGGCTTAGTTCTAGTTCTCCGTTATCTCCTTTTACAAGTTGATATTTATAAACTATTGCTTTACCTATAACTTTTACATTACTTGCTGTTGCTGGAATATGGTCAATTTGTGCGTTTGAAGAATATCTAGCAAAACGGATATACAAGTCTGGAAGTGTTGTTACATCCATATTTTGATTTAATCTTTCGTTAAATATTACCGCAATTAACACTGTTGACTTATCGTTGATTTTACCTCCACCTAATGGGTAAACAAGGATTGCATCATATCCATCAACAATTTCCTCGTTCTTATAAGGTATATATGGAGGTGTATCATCTGCAACAACTTCTACATCTTGCATATCATAAGTATGTGTGTTACCTAAATTATCATACATTACCATATTAAGTGTATATCTACCATCAGTAATTGTTGGAAGAGGAATCTTAACGAAGTATTTAGCACCTTCTCCCATACACTCCCAACCATTATATCTAGTAAATGAACTACTTCCGTCTGGATTTGTTACCCAAATGTCACATCCTCTGTTTTCCTCATTAAATGCGCCTCCTGGTAACAACAGTAACTCAGATAAGTATGTTTTAGCACTGGTTACTAATCCATCGGTTCTTACCCATTCATAGTAAGAATTATGATAATCAATACCAACCCCAACAAGAGGTTCTATTAAATCTTTATCCTCTATATAAATATCAACATATTTTACTAAGTCTGTTTTCTTACGGTAGTAACCATCAAACCATAAGTTCAAGTACTCAGTAACATAATTATCAATATTATAAGATTCTATTTCATCTCTATATCTCTTAATATCTAATTCGAAGTTTGCCTCTAATTCATCAAATGTTAATGTACCATAGCTTCCAGAACTTGTTTTTACTGGACCACTATATGCTCTTGCGGAATAGATATATGTACTTGCATCACCAAATGTAACCGTTTCAATAGATGTATCTGTAACACTTAATGCACCAATAATGCCTAATGTACTTTCAGTGCCACTTCTTATATCTAACGCTGTCGCAGCTTTATATACTGAAATTTCCTCATTATAAGCAGATGCAGTTAAGTTACTGTAAACAGTGTACATTCCTTGAGATAAGTAATTACCACTTACAAATGCATCTTTTGCATTATACGTGATTGCAAAGTAAGCAAACTTACCCACATGCGCAGTAACAAATGTGAAGTTAAATGTCCAACTTCCATTATCATTACCATCTTCAAGACTTGTTATCTTAAACAATTGTCTTGTTCCTGGTTGAGTAACTTTAACTAATAATTCTATAGTAAAGTCTTTCTTAAACATTGTTCTACCAAAGTAGTTTTCGTTAATAAATTCATCTCTACCTGTAACTTCATTTACATTTACGATAGGTTTAACCTCTCCATAAGTTTGAAGATCTGGTTCAATTGGATTATATTCTACGCATCCTCTCATTGAACCATCTTGTTGCCATGCGAAGTCACAACCAACGTTATTATGAAGTACTCCACTTGCATCTTCATAACTGTAGTTGTAACCGTTACCACTAATATCAAACCATTGAGTATTAGCTACTTCAATATACAACGCTTCTGGAGCAGTATTATCTATATGAATTCTAACATTTGGAGCAAGCGCTGTACTTGTTCCACTGTAGTGAGCATCGTTACTATTAAGGTTCATATTACCTGCTAAGTCTTTGAATGCTCCTTCTTCAATTTCGAAGTAAATTTCACAATCTTCATCTAAAGCAGTTATTGTTATTGTTAGAGTTAATTTTCTTCTAATGTCAGCATCATCACCAGTACCAATAGTAACTGTTTCTAAGACAACATGACCATTAATCTTAGCATATTTAACTCCATCTATTTCAATATCAAACACTCTAGCATATCCGCTTGAATTTAATGCATCTAGTTTTAACTCACAATCACTACCAGAAGCATTATAAGTTAATATGTTATTATCAACTTCATTTAATCTTGATTCTACATGGAACTTAATCTTACACCAGTTCAAGTACATATTGTTCTTATCATCTACTGTAATAATATATTTTGACGCTCCATTTTTCTTGTAGAATAATTCATTTTCATCTTCACCAACAAATGGTCCAGCATTAGCTTTGATTGGTCCAACAACTTCAACAATCTCTGGAATCTTAACGTCAATTGCAGGGTCATCCGCACCAAGATCACCGTAATCAATATTACCAGAACTCTTAATATCAGCATCAAGAGGATTTCCAGCCATATCAACAACAGCGGATACTGTTGCAATTCTTACACCAGATTTAAATACTTGATATCCTTCGCCAATCTTAACAATATGTGCTTTTGTATCTGAAGTAGATGTATCTACATCTTCAACAACGAAATCACTTTGAGTAATAATTGCAATTACTTTCAATTGGTTAATTTCTATTTCATCATCAAGTGAATCTGAAATAACATAACTACAAATTAAGTTATCCACATAATCTGATGGAACTATACAACTAAATAACAATTCTTCACTTACAGAACCTTTTATAACTAAGTAAATTTCACCTTCAAATTTAACCTTCTCACTAAATACAGCTTGAATGTAAATTGTTGCACCTCTACCGTATTGAGTTCTTGTTGTAGGTTTAAATGTATCATCAGCTTGTTTTTCCATCAACCTGAAACCACTAGCCCATGGATTTGTTGTATCTGCCACAATTGTTCCTAAGTAATCTGAAACATCCACAACATTACTTTCGTGAATTAATGTAGAACAAATAGTTCGTGTTTTTCCATCTGCACTACCAATTCCACTTGCAGCGTTACAAACAACACCAAGTCCATCAGTTCCATTTCCAAACACTGCACTAAATTCTTTAGTTATATTAAGTCTTCCATTAAATACAACTTCTAAGTACAATGTTTCTCCATTTGTATAGACTTTCTTAGTTGTTTCATTGTAGTCTTCTCCTACTTTTGCAACTACCTTGATACTTTCTAATCTATCTAATACCCATGGATTTGTATCTGTACCACTTCTAATGTTATTGTATTGAGTTGAAGTATCTACTGTACTTGTTGTTGTACATGTTGTAGATAATGCATTTACAATTCCTGTACATGTAGCAAGAACTTCACCTTCAACAACATTATGAGTTTTCTTACCTATTAATACAGTGAAATTATTACTTTGAGTAACCATTTCAGAGAATGTAATAGTGAAATGATCAACATCATATGTTATATTTGTAACCTTATTTAATAATTGATCATATTGATTAGTATTTCCGCTTAACAACTTATCATATCCAGTTATATCAATGCTATTTCTAGCAACGATTGTTGTATAACAAATAACTTCTTTAACTTCTTCTGTTGTTGCAGGACAACTAAATTCAACCGAATTTTCATCAGTTTCAAACTCTTTTAGAATTAATGTGAATGGTGAATCAACTTTTGTTTGCATACTGAAGTATACTTTTATTCCTAATTCTACATCTTCATCTATCGCTTCAAATATAGTTTGATTTGGAATATTGTCTCCATTAGCATCAATTGCTTGGAATCCTTGGAATCTCTTAGTTAATTCATCTTTTTCGGCATCATTTCCTGTAATCTCAAAATTAGCTTGATTATCTAACATTTGAGCATATGCTAAGTTACCGTTGGCTGCAACAATCGCATTACCATACATATCTGTCATACCATTGTATGCAAAGTCAATAACAAATCTTCCGTTATCTCCTGTACTGTTACGTAAGTTCTCCATGTCAATATCATTTATAACGTATTCAAATATAATATTAATTCCAGATTTTAATTGCGTTGCATCACTTACGTCAAATTTAACAGTTAAATTGCTTCCTGTAGCAAGTTTTCCTCCAAACTTAATATTGAAGTCCATTCCGCCTTCTTCACTATTATAGTGAACAACCTCAGAATAACTTGCAACAACAGTAAGAACATCACCTGCTTTATAATGTTTATATCGTTTATCTTCATCTTCCATAATATCGAAACCAGTTAACACTGGAGCCATAGCATCGATAATATACTCTTTGCTATCCATTATGATAATTTCATTTCCTAGACGATCTTTTGCCTTAATCCACAAATAGTACTTACCATTTGTAGTAGGCAATGGAATCTTATAAGCCCCTAAGTCTGTGTCATATAAATGAATTGGTTCTTCAAATTCAACTGAAGCCACATCTAATTTTAGTGTTGCCCAACTGTAGTAAAGTTCTGAATAACAATCTCCAACATAAACTTGACTACCTAATGCTGTACAACTAGCTTTAGTTACATCTAAGCCAACTTCATTAATATATCCATCATTAGTCTTAATACTTTCTTCTCTATCACCAATCTTAATTGCTACATATTCTTCACCTTTTTCGCAACCAGTTGGTCCACATGTTCTACCCATTCTATAGTATGCATCGAACCATCTTCTTACACTATTAGTTTCATAATAGTTATATCCAATGTTCAAATATTCTGGAGTAACAGCATCTTTAATTACATAACTATTAATTGTTCCTTCAATTAAAGTATATGTTGCCATATTTAGTCCAGTATTAAGAGTAGTACTACATGTTGCAAAATCAGTTCCAACAGTTCCATCACAAGTCATCGTTAATGTTACTGATGATGATGTTCTAGCCGTAGATTTAAATGTAATAGTGTTACTTGAATTACTAAATGTTGATGTAATAACTTTATTTAAACCTATTCTTACAGATAAAGGTTGCCCACTAGAATATACAGTTTCCACTTTATCAAGTTTAGTATCTCCATCAATCAAGTAGTAGTTTCTAGCAAATCTTTGATAATGAATACTATGATTTAAAGCAACTTCACTATCAACTAATGCTCTATCATAAATCATAACATTACTTAAGTATACTGTTAGATTTACTGTTGATGATAGCAACCTCAAGTTAGGTACATCATCAGTAATAACAGTTGTTAATACATAATTAGTCTTTTCTTGATCATTTACATATACGCTTAAGTTAGTTCCATTAATAGTTGTAGTAACTCTGTATAATTGTCCTGCAACCAATCCATCGATAACAACAATAGAAGCTTCATTATTAACAACATATAACTTGTTATTCTTTATTTGAATCTTGAATGTGTCACTATCAACTAAATATCCAGTTCCACTTCCAATATATCTAAATACAACTGCGAATGTCATCTTCTTACCGAAATCCATACTTTCGTTCAATACTTCTACGTATGAATCAGTTTGAGAAATCAAGTTATCATGTCTCCAATAAGTACCATCATCATTATAACCTTCAAGAATTCCAGAAGACTTTCTTGCTAAGTCGAACCAAATTCTATTTGGAGCTACTTCTTCTTCCTCTTCCTCAGGATCTAAGAATTCTACTTCAGGAGTATTTGTATCAGTGATTAGATATCTCTCATACTCGCCGAACGGGAACTTAGTAGTTGCACCTTCAACTCTTATACCTTCATTACCTTGCCAATCCTTGATTGCTCCTTCAGTTACATTCATATAAATTGCTTTTGTACTTACTCTTAAGTAATTTCCACCCCAAGCTAGTACATAACTACCATCATTGTAATTATATCTATTACTTTCATGAATGTAGTAATAATCAGCACCAACGTTCAAATATTCACCATCATTTGCTTGTGTATAAACACCCTCATCAAGGTTATATCTATTAGCGCTTGTAATAGGAACATATTGTTCTTCTTTTACATCAACTTTTATTGAGATTAATATTAGTTTTATTATTATATCTTCATTATTTTCATTTAATGTAAATTCACTTCCTAATACAGCAGTCTTTGTAACCTCAACAAAACTATTTGAAGTATCCAAGTAGAATAAACTTCCATTTGGATTATAAGAATATACTCTAATCTTATTCAAGTTTTCAAATGAATTTCTGTTGATATAGTCTAATAATTCTTCATAGTTCGCTTCTTTAACAACTAAGTTAAATGTACCGCTACATCTAGCCTTCAAGTACAAGTTACCATCTGCAGTGAACAATGAAGTTCCTGTAGTACAACTTGAACTAATTGGAGTAGAAGCATCTACTTCAACAATCGGAGAATGAGAATCGAATATAATAATCTTTGTAATAGCACAATTTGTTGGGCTATCATAATCTATATTCAAGCACTTATCTGCAGTTCCTTCTGGATTATAAGCACTCATATAGTTACCATATGTCATATTAATATGTCCATTAGGTCCACTATAATCAGAAATATACGAAATAACATTACTTTCGCCAGTAACATAATTTACAGTATATAAACTATATACATAAATTTCTCTAGCGTCATCTTGTTCTAAAATATCATATTCACAATCCAATTGATTAGCGTATCCACCCGAAACATTAATCATTTGACATTCTGCTGTTTTCTCCCAAGATTGATAGTTACTATTTCTAGATCTAAGAGCAACTAAGAACTTAGGACTTACTTCTGTAATTATTTGATTGTTTTCAATAATATATGTAACACCGTTCAATGTGAATTGATTATTTGAAACAGTTGCAACTGAAGATGATGTCTCATCTTCTAGTATTTCATGTTGAACTCTACGATATGTTTGACCATTTAGTTCGAAATAAATACTGTTATATAGTTTTGTTACAACATTCTTATTAGCCATCGCAATATTTTCACTTAATGTGATTCTAAACTTAAATGCATCATTAAGGTTATAGTAATAGTAATCAATTCCATTAATTGTTGTATCTACTGTTCCATCTATTAAAGTAATACTGCTACTAATATAAGGATGAACAGTATCAACTTTAGTACCAGTTTGTAATCCTACTGGAGTAACCGGCACTGTTGCTGTTGAATTTACACTATAATCTGTAAGGCTCAAATCTACTCCTGTACCTACAGGATTTCCTAAAGAATCCACATAAATACTTGTATTAGATAATGCATATCTAACATTAATTTCACCATTATCTCCATCAGCAGATCTAAGTGTAGAACCACCTAATACAACATACTTACAATCATAACTAAATCCACTCAAACTACAAGAGTATTTTGAAGAGTTTATTGTTCTACCACCAATACTTAATGTTGGCATTACATGATTACTTCCACTAACTAGAGTAACCGCCTTATTAAAGCTTACTGAGAATTCAATAGTATCACCTTTATTGTATACATTGATATCATATGGATTTATGATTTCTACATCAGTAATAATAATTGGTGTCTTATCTATAACGTAGTCTCTATAGTATCTATATTGAGTTTCATTACCAGCCCAGTCAATTATTCTAACATTCAATTGCCATGCTCCTGTACTATCAGGCGTACTAAATTGCATGTAGTCTCTATCATCTGTATAATTTACATCAACTTCTACCCAGTTATATTCTTGTCCTTCAATTGAAGTCCATGAATATTCAACTTTATTTATTCTTGTAACAGAGTCAACATAAATTCCATTCAATTGAACTTTTGCTAAGTCAAATCTAAATGTATGGTTATGAGTTTCATCATTTTGTCTATAACTATAATGATAGTAACCATCTAACCAAGAAATCAACTTCTTAGTTATGTATCCATTTGTATTACTAATTACTGTTCGATCTGCTGTTGTATATCTAGCATAGTCTAAACTATTATTGTTGTTAATTTCTGATTCACTTAGAACTGTGTTATATGCTCTAATTGCATAAACATCTAATCCAGTTGTTGTTGCAAATCCAATGCCTTTAATATTAGATGGAACCTTATGAGGTCCATTGCCATCTGTACAAACACCATTTATACATACAATAATGTCACTTGCGCTTCTGATAAACGTTATTGTTTGGATTGAATTTGATGTTAATCCAGAAATTGAAACAGGATATTCAATTCCAGCTTGACTATAGAATGAGAACGCGAATTGAGTTGCATTTTTCTTAAGTGTAATTTGAATTGTGAAGTCGCCAAATAAGTTTTTAGCAAAGTTTGTTCTTAAACTTCCACCTTGGTCTGCACGAAGAGTTAAATGATTTTCATCCCAAATTGATTTTGCATCTTCTTCAGCTAATAACCAGTAGTTATTCAAATAATAATCACCAGTTGGAGTAATTGTTGTTACATTTCCATTATTAGCTAAATCATACCAAGTCAATAAATCATCGTTATTATTCAAACTATCTTCGCTTATCTTTGGTAATGTATTATCAAAGATTACTAATTTATCAATTGTCTTAATTGGTTCATTTGATGCATTTAATGATGCTGTTGTATTTAAGTTAATATAACTATCAGGATATGTTTGAACACTTCCTGTATTAATACTTGTCTCAGAATAACGATATACATCTAATTTATTTAATGTATCTCCTGGACCTGCATTTGCTGCAGCATCAACAAGATCTGTCTCAACAGATTTAACATGTACATCATAAATATTTAAGTCTGATGTAACTGGGAATTCACATCTTATTGTTAGTAAGTTTGCTTCAGCAAGAACACAACTAGTTGTAGATACTTCTGTGCTTCCAGCATCATATGTATTCTTACCAATCATAGTAAGTTTGAACGTTGTAAAGCTTACATAATCTTCTCTTGGATCTAATACCAAATCAACATATAATGAACTATTTGAAGAACCTGCTCTATAAGAATAATATAGTAAATCATTATATTCGTAAGTTCCTCTTTCATTATTGTAACCATAAATATTTATATCTTTTATGAATGGATAAATAGTATCAACTCTTACAGTGTATGTATTAGATGCATAACTATTGTATGCCTCAGCACCTGCATAATAAGCAAAATTAGTATGACTTACACTAACTGTACTTGTTGTATTAGCAGATTGTCCATTATTAGCACTTACTAATGTATTTGCTTTATATGCTAACTTGAAGTATCCATTGTCACTGTTCTTAGATCTCTTTTCAGTTTCGTTTTCTGTAATAGTGTATGTGAATATTACATTCATTCCTTTTACTTGAACACTAGGAGTTCCAAGAAGTGTTTGATCATTTCCATTATAGTAACCTTGAACATCTGCTAATCTTGGTGTAAATGTTACCGCACCACTTTCACTATCTAAAGGTCTACTATAAGTAACAATCGCCGTTAATAAGTCACCATCATTCAATCTATAAGTAACTCCATCTGTTTCTGTCTTACATTTATTAATAGATTCATTACATACCGCAACAATACTATTAAGAACGGGTGCATCCTTATCAATATGGAATGATTTTTCATATTTATATATTTCAATATTGTTAGCTCTATCTACAACTTTTATCCACAATGAATATGAACCAGTATCTTGAGGCATTGGTATTCCGATTTCATTTCCTGTTGAGTGACCTAAAGAACTGAAATTAGTAAATCCAATATTGCTGTTATCAAAATTACTAGCATCATAAATATTGTTATTTACCCACATATAACCAGATAATACATAATCTAATCCAGAAACTGTTCCTACATTACTAGAAACCTCAAATTTCAAAGTAAGACTTGTTTCACTACGTTTATATGCAGTGTTATAGTAACCATCTAAGAAGCACTCAATACCAGGTAAAGAGTAATGTGTCATATTTCTTACATCTAAACTCTTATCTTGATATCTTGCTTTATCAACTGCATAGTTAACTTTAAGCGTTGCTGTATCTAAAGCATAGTTATACGCTCTTATAGCATAAATCACTAATTCTCTATTAACAGAAGATAATCCAAATGATGTTAGTGAATTAATTACACCGTTCGTTGGAGTATACGCTGTACCATTTACATACATTGTCATCTTATCATTATCAACAACAAGAGCAATATGTGCATAACCAGCAGAAATTGTTACACCACCAAAGTCTACAACACCACCGCTTATTAATATAAATGAACCGCTTCCTGTTGTTTTAACAAAGAACTCTAATGTATATCTTGTACTTAAAGTTTTACTAACTGTAACAGAATTTACTTTTGTTGAGTCAGTTGTCTTCAACAATAATCCATTATCAATCCATGCTGCTGTATCAACACCGTATTCATTTCTCCAATCGTTTTCAGAATTGTGATCGAAATCATCTAGTGCTGTTATTGTTCCATTTACATTATTACCTGAGAAATCATCCCATTTATTCTTATCTAATGCTGTAACAACATCTGGCGCAGCAATAACTTTATTATCTACAATTAGTTTTTGATCTTCACTTGCAGTTACTTCATTGCTTGAATTTTGTGATAAGTCTACAACGAATCCTGCCTCAACTTTAATATAAACAACATAGTCATTAGCAAAGTTCATGAAGTTCATATGTAACTTCAACTTACAATTTTCATATACCCATACGAATCTAATATCTGCTACTTTTGCACCATTTTCATCATTTAAGATATATACTGAACTATTGCTTGCATGTTCAAATGGAACGAATATTTCTAATCCGCTAGAATGAACAACATCAAACTTCTTATATGATTCATCTTTCTTCATTGCGTATACAGATAATTTAGATAAATCAACTGTTGCTGTATCAACATGATCATTAATGTTAGTTGTATCACAATTATCAACATAACAGAAATCTGTTGTTTCAATAATGTATCTTGTATCTAAAGTAAACTTGTTACTTGCAATTTCATCAACTACTACATTGTCTAATAAAATTCTAGAACCACTTATTTTATAAGTGAATCCATTTATTGTGAACTCATTATTAACAATATCTGCAACCTTCATTTCACCAACTTTAACTTCATTTCCAGAAATTGTATATTGCTCATTTGTTTGTCTAATTGCATCATCAGTAGGACCAATGATTGTAACTTCTGGTTTTGTTGTATCTATTATAGGTTTAATAATCTTATTAGATGTACTTCCATCAACATATAAACTATAAACACCATTGCTTCCTAATGTTTCTTCCTTAACAACAGTAGTAGCTTGACCTGATTCATTAGTTTGATATATCGTGCTTAAAATACCACCAGCAATATCTTCAATATATATTGTTTGGTTAACATTTCCATCTAATAATAAATCAGATATAGAATCATTATCTGTCACTTTATATTTACATGTTAAAGTTGAAACAAATGAATCACTTGAAGTGTTACAAGTAAACACTTTGTTTTCAATTACAGGCTCACCTGTCTTAACATTTGTTCCTGTGAATGCAACAGTCAACACACCTTTAGTTTTAATAGACTCACTGAAATAAACTGTAAGTGTGATTTCATCATTCTTCTTGTAATGATATTCTGTGGCACCACTAAATTCATATACTTGTGCACCTTCTGCATGCATAACAATCTTATTGATATAAGGGTTTATTGTATCTGCAATTGCCCCTTTGTATAAACTAGCAGTAGAAGCTACTGTAACATCAGTTTCTCCATTAATTGATACACTTCCTGTTGTAAGTGCATTATTCAATTTATCAGATACACTACTAATTGAATAAGTAAATGCCAATTCTCCATTATCTCCATCAGCATCTCTTAAACCAGTTGTTCCAATAGTTGAATTTGGTTTGTATATTACATATGTATATTCAATGTAACTACCAGTAACTCTCTTAACTGGAGCGCTACCTTTTCTATTTACTCCACCAAAGCTTAATGCTATAGCTTCTGCAGTACTATTACTAATACCTTCAGAGAAACTTACGATAATTGTTACTAAGTCGCCTTCTAATCCATCTCTGAAACTGTAATCTCTATTATAGTTTTCATTAACATCACTATTGTAGTAATAGAAGTCACTATCACTATACTTAGTAGTAGAAACAACTTCAACACCATTTACTACAGGAGCAGTATTATCAATAACAAACTCTTGAATGTATCTATAAACTTGATAGTTACCAGCATTATCAGTAAGTTTCAACCATAATGAGTATGAACCATCTGAAGCAGGAACTGTAAATTTCAATTTTTCATCAACACATGTATGCTTGCTAATATCATAGCTTACACATACACTAGCTAATGTGCTTGTTCCCCAAATTGCACTACTTGCTGTAATTGGTTCATCTTTCATAGCCCAATAGTAATAAGATTTTTCGTAGTTAACACCTGAAGAATATCCTGTTAAGTTAGAATCTGTTCTATATGCTTTTTCTACTGTAACATTAAATTCTTTAGTGTTGCTTCTTGTTGTTGAATGATAATATCCATCTAACCAAGCTTCTAATCCTTTAGTTACATATGAACGAGCATCAACTAATGCTGTAGCTGTTCTAGAACCATCATATCTAGCAAAGTCTCTATTCTTATTATTAGTAATTTCTTCTTTATGAAGCGCTAATGAATAGAATCTAACAGCATATATTTCAACTTCACCAGTAATTTGAATTTGCGTAAAGCTTGTTGGTAATGATCCTATTGAAGAACCATTATTTGCATTAACATAAATTGTTCCTACATTATTGAAGTAAACAATTGCGATGTGACACAACTCACTTTCACAAGAAGAAGGGAAATCAATTGCTGTTGAACCTAAATACAATTTACCACTTATAGGATTTTTAATTACTGCTTCTACAGTGTAAGCACTTGAATTTCTAACTCTATTATCTAATTCTTTAAGAGTTACACTTCCTGATCTTTGAATTAAGCCATCTGCCCATAAGTTAGCAGTTGAACTCTTTTCTATAATGTAATTATTTAAGTAAGCATCACTTCCATCGTCATCTGCAAAAGTGTTTGAAATAACAACTTCAGTATTGTTACCACTTAAATCATACCATTTAGCAACATCTCCTGCTAATCCAGGATCATCTGCATGAGGTGCAATTGTATCAAATATAATCATTCTAGTTTGAACTCTAGAGTATGGACCAAATCCTGAACCACTACATTCTGAATATGGATGTATCATATCTGATCCACTTGGATTAAACCAAACGTTAACACAGATATCTGCGCTATAATCTGCAGTTTGAGTATTTCCTGTATCACTAGCAGTTGTTTTATTTTGATTATCGTAATCGAAATCACTTAGTGGATTATCTCCAATATCTCTAATAGAAGATATATCTTGAATACTAATAATCTTTAAGTTGTATATATTATCGTTTTGAACAGTATATGTACAACTTACTGTTGTTGAGAAGTTTGTTAATGCAGCACAAGTAAATGTAAATGTTGATGTACCACTTTCATATAAGTTATCACCAACCGCAGTAAGTGTAATTGTATTATTAAATACAACTGGCTCACTGAATGTAACATTTATAGTTACTACATCATTTCTCTTATATGTATAGAATGTATACTCATTGTCTACATATTGTTTAATAAACATGTTCTCGCTTGGAACAATATCAAACTTAGTAATATATGGATATAAAGTATCGGCAACTACTACAAAATTATAATTAGATGATATACCCGAAATCTTTGTAGTATTAATATCAATTACATTTATATTAACTGCACTTGTATTATCTGCCTTATTACCTAAGTTATCTTTAACATTATCTGTTCCAGTAAATCTAAATACAAGAGAACCATTATCTCCAGTAGTACTTCTAGAATCATCTACTCTTTGAATTTCATAAATGTAATAGAAAGTCATACCTTTAGCTTTAGATGCTATTGTGTTAACTCTAACCTTGCTTCCAAAATTAACTGCAGGAACAGGAATGTTAGAACTTCCAATATTCTTAGAGTAACTTACCAATACCTCAAATGAATCCGGACTATTATTTTCATCATTACAATAATATGTTCCATCATGTTCAACACAACCATTAACTCTAACAACTGTAGATTCTACTAAAGTTGGTGCGATTGTATCGTGAACAAATTCTCTTTGATAACGATATATACTAACGTTTCCGGCTTCATCTACAAGTTTTACCCACAAGTAGTATTTACCAGCTGCCGCATCACTAGGCAGAATAAGTTTTACTGTATTAGTAGTATAGTTAGATGTTTCTGACAATCTCTTACTAAGAGCACCATTAATTTCCCATGAATCGTAAGATACATTATAGTTTGGTACCCATGCATAATAAGATCTTGCATAGTTAATTGTAGACTTGTTATTTAAATAAGAAGTACTTTCATTTTCGAATGTTAACACAACTTCTGTACCATTGTTTGTTCTTGCACTTGAATAATAATATCCATCTAACCAAGAAACAATGCCTGTTGTTACGTAATCATTTATATTAGCTAGAACAGTTGGATTTGCACCTACTGCATATCTCGCACCATCTCTAGAAGCATTATTTAATGTTGCTGTTGTAGTTAATGCAATACTATACAATCTTACTGAATGAACTACAATATTACCTTTCAATTCTAATGAACCAACCGAAGAAATAACTTCAGTTCTAATCAGAGCACCATCAACATAAATACTAGTTTGATCATTCTTGTGAATAAGTGCTATATGAGTATATTCATTTGCCGCTATTGAAATAGTTGTTGTTGCAATAGTAACACTAGTTGCACCATATGACTTAACATAAAGTTCAATTGTGTAATCTTTTGTGAAGTATCCATTCTCTATATTTATACTTCCTAAAGATAAACTGTTAAGTTTTAACGAACTACTTGAATCTAATTTCAATCCATTATTAAACCATCCAGTTCCTGCTTCAGTACCGTTTACAATCCATTTTTTACTAGTATCAACATTATGGATAACACCAGTTAATGAACCGTTGTTATTTAATCCACTTAAATCATACCAAACATTTTTATTATCTGTTGGCTCTGGATTAACTGTTGGTTCAGAAATTATTGTGTTATCTAGAATAAATGTTGTTGCGCTATCATTTGCATTTAATACATTTCCTGAATAGTCTACCAATAATCCTTCTAAAACATCAATTTTTGCTATACCATCAGTAATCTTACTTCCGTCTGTAGCGTTAATATGATATCCCTTAAAGTCTGTAATAATAACTTTAATATACAAATACTTAGTATTTATATTATTTGATGGGTAGGCATACTCATTAATTACGCTATACTCTATTCTTAGTTTAACGTCGCTATTTTCTGCTTCTTTGAATCCAGAAATAGTATAACTATCAATAGATATTTTTTCATTAGTTGCTGTAGTAATTACTACATTACCATCTAATAATACTCTAATCTTGCTTAAATCAAGAACTGCATAATCACCAGTTCTTCCAGCATGAATTCCACCGAATAGCCATTTATCTTTAATCTTTATTTCATATTCGATCTTTGTATCATCACTTGCAGCTTCGTTAGTTGTACCAACTTCACCTTCGCTCATTGCAGGTCCTACTATTTTTGTAGCTTCTCCTCCTGCTATTTGATTATCATACTCTGGTTTTGTATTATCAAATTCATAATAGCCTTTGACAACTTGTCCACCATTTCTTGGAAGAGCTTCATTTCCTGCATTATCTGCAAATAAGATATACAAGTAGTAATCTTCATATCTTAAAGACGCTTCAATTAATCCTACATTACTAAATCCATCTCCACCTTCTGTGTAGTTTACTTGAGTAATGTACCTATCTCCTGTTTTTACATCTTCTACAATTTCATAAATAACATTATTAATTTTAACTGTATTAGCTACATTAATTTGTTTTTCATTGTATGTGTTTTTAATATATCTTGGTGTTCCATTTACTTTTACAATTTCATAAATTGTTCCACCATCTTCAACAGTAAATGTATCACTGTTAACAGTTCTAGTAGAAACTACAGCGCCGGCAGCATCTAGTATCTTAACTTTAGTAACAACACCAGACTCATAATATAGTTCATATGTCTTATCTTTAATTACAAACTTAGATGTTAATCCATAACTTCCACTTGCGTAAGTAATTTGATGTGCGTTTATTGTGTATTCAACGCCACCGATAACAAATTTATCTCCAGTAACTTTAAGTGGTTTTATTAAAGTTGAGAATGTAGATGTACCACACAAGTTTCTAGATGAACTACAAGATCCAAATGAAGTAATGTAATTTGAATAAACTGTATTGAAATCATCTTCTGTGTTTATCGTTACATTATCACTAACTTGTACCCATAACCACTTATAACTAGCTAATGAACTTTGTCCTGCTGATTTATATGAATCTCTTAATTCATAAATAGGGTCTTCTGCATGCACGCTAATTTTAATACTATCACTATCGTATGCATCATCTCTTGTTATAATTGTTGTATTATCAATTGAGATAGAACCACTATTATCACCGAAAGTAATCTCAGTAGGAGCACTTCTATCAAAGTTAAGCACTTTTATAACATTGTCTTCACGTTCATCTAATATTCCAGAAAGAGTAACACCAGACCACAACTCTACTGTAACATAATATTTACCATTAGCATTAATAGTTGCATACTTTGTTACTTCTATCGGACCATTTCCACTACCGTCTCTATCAAATGTGAATGTCGCAGTAGAACTAATTCCACCCATAAATCCATAGTAATCATTTACTGTACATCCACTCAATGTACTTGTAGGCTCACAGACATTAAATGTAATACTCTTAATTCCTGTACTTCTAGAATCTGTATTATTTGCATAGTTATTAGAAATTTTTACTGTCGCATTAATATTGATTGTCTCACTATTTGTCCATTCATAATTAGATTGCCATAATTGAACTTCAATATCATCAACTTTTTCAACCTTAATGTTAATCAAATGATATCTGTTGCTTGTTGATGAAGCATCTATATCATGAGATCTATTATATGCATGGTCATAAACAGCAACTAATACTGTACTTGTACTTGTAAAGATTTCTTTTCCAGATGTACAAGCAGTATCAGTACATCCTAAATATACATCTTTACTTGTTAATGTTCCAGATTCATATGTGTCATTTAACAATACTTCAATTTCATCAAATAACATCGTAAATTTATTGCCAGTAATTGTCGCTACATTTGTACCTGAAGTATTTTGAATATAACCACCACTAATTTTGTATCTTGTACCATTAATAGTGAATTCGTTATTTGTCACATCTGCTACTGTATATTTACCAACAACAATAGCAACAGCAGAACCATTAACATAATTTATTGTATATTCTTGGTGCGCTTTTAGAGCTAAGTCAAACTTGTTATCAACGATTGTTGCTACATTATTTCCTGCATACATAATTGCACCGTTCGCAGCATCAACAGTATATGTTTTACCATACACTTTAAATTGATTGTCATAAATAGTAGCTACAACTTGATCAAATCCATTTCCTTTATAAATCAACTTATTTGAAGAAATTGTGAAATTAGTTTCAACTGTTCCAAGTTTCAATGTAATAACATTTCCCTCTTTTTTAGAATTAGGAACAACTTGTGTACTATTTGGATATTTTATTCCATCATCACAAATCACATAAGTCTTTCCAAATAAACTAAATGTTTTTCCTATATTAGCAACAAAATATTCTCCATATCTTAACTCATCGCCATATATTGTGTATTTAAGATTATCGATTGTTGCGTTTTCAACACCAGGAATAACAATATATCTATAGTAATTCAAATAACTAATTCCTGTAACTATAGAATCAGTATCACTCATAGTAAGTTTAACGTAACTTCCTGTTGTATTCTTTATGAAATTAATATCTGTATCCACATAATTATTTACATCAACTAAATTAGATGATATTCCAGGAATCTTGTGGTCTACGATGTGTGCATCTGTTTCAAGAACACTAGATTGTTCCAAGTTATAATTTGGCGCAATCTCTCCAGTTGCTAAGTATCCATTATGAGAATAGTCGTGAGCAATACTTGCATCAACTTTAATACCGATGTCCCCACTACCTACAGCACAAGTTAAAGTAACTATGAAATATCCGTCCGTTCCATAACCATTAGCTGTTGTTATTTTTTCACTTAATGTTATACCACATGCTTGTCCTAAATTATCTCCTGTTTGGTGAATATTAGCTACTGTTAATTCAAAATTATGTAAGTTTTTCTCAATCATACTAACTCTGAAGTTAACAAAGTTTTGATTTACTATTTCAGCATTATTTTGAACAAACGAATGCATATATGTATTAATTCCGCTTGCTTTAAGAACTGTATCTGTTTGGTCAACTCTTTCAATCTTAATAACTGGAGCAGTTGTATCATACTTGATAAAGTTCGTTGTATATGTATATTCTGTTGTAGAAGAAGTGTCTGTTGAAGTATTAATCTTTCTTATACGTAAGTAAGACCAGTTAGATTCATTAATATTTTCTAACTTAACTCCTGTTGTTGTCCAGTTATATCTAGTAGAACTATTTGTATCAACTCCTCTATTGTTCAAGTTCTTATTTGCAGTATCTTCTGAACTGTATGCAAAATATTGTTTCCAATCACGGTCGTTTTGACCTTGGACATAAGAGAATTCATACCACCAGTTGCTAGACTTATCTGTTCCTTCTTTCACTACTTCAATTGGTTTACCATTTGTACTGTTAAAGATGATAGTATATTTAACATTATTAATATTAATAATATTATTACATATATATACTGTATCAACTCCACAAGTTTGTTCAACTAAAGTAGTTGTTCCAGATTCACTTATTTCTAATCTAGAAATACTTGTTGAAACGTTTGTAATAACATCATCTACTTCTGTATTGTGATTATAACTTTGAGTCACTTTACTTAATACATATGTTTTGCCATCCACAGTAAACTTAAATGTTGTTGTCGTTTCTTCTGTAACTTTGTAAACATTTTCTAAAATTCTTACTCTAATTGTACGATTTGTCCAACCTTCATCTTGATATCTTCCATCTGTATTATTGTAAGGAATCCATTCTGTTCCCGTATATTGTTCTAGAACAATTTGATCTGAACTCAATTCATATACAGTTGTATCTTCTTTTATATCAGCGATAAATGTATATGTTGTTCTTTCACTATCTAATTCATAGTTACTCCATAAACCTGTTCCATTATCACCTTGTCCATCATAAATAATGAAGTCATTTACATTTAATGTAATTACTTTATTATTAGCAATTGAACTATCTGCGAAACCAGTATTATGTTGTGCCCAAGCAAGAGTTAATTGACCGTTACCAAAACCAGTTTCAATTAATGAACTTCCTGCATAAACAATAGCATTGTTATCTGCATACTTAGTATAAATCTTTTGTCCTTCAGTAATAGCATTACTTAATATTCTCTTAATGATATTAGCCATTGCTTCAGTTTGAGTACCTATTGTATAGTTGCTTGCACTACCTGTGCCGTTACTGATTGATGGAGAATTTAAGGTTACAATAATACCATCATTAATATTTCTATCTGCATAACCTGTACTATTTACAACCCATGCAATCTTAACATTTTCATTATTTACTTGCGTATTTAATGTTGTACAGTTTTTAACAATTTCTTTCTTATCTTGCTTACTAGAGAAATCACAAATTATTTTTGCTGTACCTAAATTTGATGCAAACAATTCTAAACTAGCGTCAAATTGTTTTTCTTGAGCTACAAAGTGTTTGATACTTAAATATTTTTGATGAACATCATATTGTTGCGTGTTGAAATAGATTGGAGAAGATTTACTATCTCCACTTACGCTTGTTCTTATATCTTGATAATTTAAAGTGTATGTTGTAGAAAGAATTACTTTTCCACTATTTACCTCAGAAACAACTTCACCCTTAGTATTCTTCAATTCACTACCTTCAACATAATATGTCATTCCATCAATTACATATGTTTGATATTTTCCTTCACCAATTGTTGTAATTCCTATCGCATGATTACTTAATGTAAATTCTTTATAAATATCAAAGGTTTGAACATTGCCCACAACACTACTGATATTTCTTACAACCATTCCTGATGGAACAGTTATATTAGCCATTAAACCATCACCATTTAAATTGATTGTATATGATAAATTTCCATATACATCAATTACATTGAAGTATTTATTGTTATTTACACTTAATGAAGTGCTTGTTGATTTATCGCTCATTACAAAGGCATTTGCCCAAGCAATTATATCGCCAGCTGAATTTGTAATATTCTTTAATACTTTTGTCTTATTAATAGTAAATGTTTTACTATTAACAGTAACTGTACTTGAAGATGAATTTATAGTTCCTAAAATATCACCTTCGATGTTCTTGATTTGAGTTGATGTTATAACAAAGTCCTCAATCAAATTAAACTTATTATCTGTAACATAAGCTTGTACTGCACCATTATAACTTACTGCGATTGCTTGTTTTTCATAAACTAATGTTCCTGTAGTTCCATTAATAGTAAATGATCCATCTGTTATGTCAGAAATAATTACATCACCACATAGCAATTGATTTCCATTAATAACATAATATTCACAACCACTTCCTGAGAATACATTGTTAGTTACTGTATAAGTTGTGCCCCCTGTCATACTTACAGACATAACTCTTACATTCTTATAAATAACATCATAACTAATACTATTTATAGAAATTGTTGTTTGACTTCCGTCTAATATATATTCAGTTGTCATTCTATAACTAGATTGATTAACAAATCTGTAGTTTGAAGAAACAGTATTAGAACCTGCTACTGTAAATCCTTTTATTGTAACACTATTAGAACTTACATTCTTAACACTTCCTGTTTCTGTGCCATTAATTGCATAACTAACAGCAGAAATATACTCACAGTTACTACTATCAGTGTACATAATTGTTGCAACCTTGCTGCTACATACAGAATTTGTATTTCCTTTTATGTTATATAAATCAGGACTAGAGAATCTATCATTTCCTGTTGTTGTAGAATCATAATCACGATGATTTTCACTATCTTTAAATCCTATAGTCAAAGGAACTTGATCAATTCTATAATACGTTACTATACTGTCGCCACTAGAATCAGAGTTAACATGAACATTGTATGCAAGTGTTGTAACATCTAAATTGCTTAAAATACTATTTTTAATTACTATGCTATCAATTGAGATTCTATATCCATTAGCATCTGGATTTCCACTAGACATCTTAACATTTCTAACTGTTCCATTTGCTAATGTTCCATCTATTTTATAATTAATAGTAGGAATCGCATCATTACTTTGTAAGTTTGTGATTGTATAATCATAACCATTGCCGCCAACAGCAAAAGACATTGTTACCCCATCATAAATCTTAGATGCGCCATTATAATAAATATAAATATCCTTCTTATTAATTTTTGATGTTTTAATCATTGGAATCAACGCATAGTTTGTAAATGAACCATTATTTACAACAAACTCACTAGGAATAACTGTATATGTTCCGGCAATAATCATTCCGTTTTGATTAGTGCTTCCACAGTTTTTACCTGAATGATATGTAGAACTTCCAAGGATTTCGTATGTAACGCAACCCAATGATTGTCCAGAAATAAAGTCATTCAATGTATACACTGTTGTACTTCCTGTTGAAATACTTATTGCTCTACCATTTGTATCAACTTTATCAAAGTTCAAGAAATATCTATTTCCAAATAAATTAAATTCTTCGTTTTCAACATCAACAACTTTAGAACCACCTTCAGTATAAATACCAGAAGCTGACGCACGGAAAGTACTTCCATTATATGTGAACGTACCACTTGCTGAAACAGCAAATGCTGTTTTTCCATTAGCATCTAATATACTAACTAAAGTTCTTTCTTGATAATTAATTTTATAAGTTATTCCATGTATTGTAAATTCATTGTTTGTTACAGTTGCTGCATCATTACGTAAACTTCTATTTAAAACTGTAGTTATAGCACCTGTATTTTCATCATAAACCAATACATAAGGAACAGCCATTGTAAATGATAAGCTTGAAATATCCGCAACGGCAACACCATCATTAACTCTAATAATCTTGGTAGCCACATTGTCTGTATATCCGATTTGATATGTAACATTACTAATATTGAATTGATATGTATATTTAGCAATTGCTGTTTTTGCTTCATTAATAACATATTTAATTCCTGCAATATAGAATGTATTACCACCAAACACTTCTATTGAATGCGTATTTGTTCTAACACTTACAACAACATTATTTGTTACAAACATGCTATATTCAACTGAAGAAATTTGGAATTTATTACTAGTAATTGTAATTGTGTCTGTTGTAGTGTTTGTTACAGAACTAATTGTTGTAGTACCTCTCTTTAGTACAGTTGGATTGGTAACGCTATCAAATGTGTATGTATTTGATATTGTAAATTGAGTACCATTATATGTATATTGATCAGGGTTATCGAAATAGAATGCCTTACTATCATATATCTTAGTATATTCATTATTAGCAAGAACAATTTGTTTAGTTAATAAATCATATTCACCTTGATAGAAGAATAAAGAATAGTTATCTATACTTCCACTTGATAATGTAACTCCTGTTGGATTAATTACATAAGTTTTTGTGTTTACAACACTACCGTTTGCATTTGCTCCATCTATTGTATAGGCAATTGAACTAACTGTATCGGTATATACAAGACCTTCAATATGATATAAAGTTGGAGAACTAAATGATACGTTAACACCATCATAAATTTTTTCAGCAGGCATATATGTTACTGATAATCTTCTTGGTTTAACAACAATTTCTACAGTAAGTGCCGCACTTCTATTACCAACATCATCAACAGCATTAAATGTTAATTGATATGTTCCTTTAGTATAATAGATGTCTGTTCCATTATCATTTCTAATATATGGAGACATTACAGTATAGTAGTTATTATCCCACAAATCATTTCCGTTACTACTTACTGATGAAGTAGCATAGAACGATAAGTATTTACCTTCACCCATTGTATTAAATCTGTTAGCATATGCAACATTTCCACATGATGTATTTGAACTTGTTCTTGCTGTATCCCAGAATCCACTATAACAACCATTTGAATCTGCTGGATCTGTAGCTAACATTGTATAGTAAGCAGTAATTTCTTCTATACTCTTAACTGGGTCTCCAACGAAAACATCTAATGATCCACTACCTGTCACAGTAGGAGCAGTATTATCAATAATTACTGTATCAACATTATTCTTTGTATTAGATGTCGTTACTTGATTGTTCATATTGTTTGCCATATCGTTAACAACACTTGAATTCACAATAAATTGTAATAAACCATCACCTTGAATACCTGTCATTACAATTTTTTGCTTGAACGAAATCACTCCATCTAATGCTTTTGATAGATTAGAATATGCACTAATTGTATATTCACATGATGTTTTGCTACCAGTAAAGGCAGTAACATATGTACATGTGAATGCTGTTCCGTTTAGTTTGAATGTTAATTCTGGATTTACGTTATCAAATGTATCGGCTTGTCCAGAAATAGGATTGATTGTTTCTGCTATATGAGCTCTACTATCATTTATATCTAATAAATATAGGTCGCTCATAGTTAATAAGAATTCAACAAACTTCGCCTTGTTTGTATACTTATCATCGTCATGACTAACTGATGGATATGTATCATAAATTTGTGGGTTTGTTATTGCAATAACAGGTTTAGTGTTATCCACAACAGCAGCCAAAGTAAACTTACCGCTTGATACACTACTTACTTTAGACCAAGTAGAGTTTGATGTTGAATTGTTTTTATAATTATATATTTCATTATTCTTATAATTATAGTTTATAGGTGTAGGAATTCCTGAATATAGCGCAAAGTTGTTTGAACCATCTTTTGTCGCTACTGTTCTTCCATTATTATCATTAATATTCGAACCAGATATTGTAAATGTAGTTGTTGTTTCTAAAATATCGTTATCTGCTTCATCCTTAATATCAGAACCAGGAATAGCCTTGATTGTCATAGTACCATCACCAGTACATCCACTTATTACAATTGTTTGAACAATCTTTGTGCTAGTAGTAGAAACAGTAGTTATAACAATGCTAGAACATTGTACTGTTCCTGTATTAATTAACTTGATTTCCGTATTACCTGCTCCATTTGTATAAGCTCCAGTAGTTGTACCAGTTTTTAATGGAGTATGTAAATAAGAAGATATAGTCATGGCTGTACCATTTATTGTCTTATTTGCTGTACTTAACTCAGCATCCTCAATTGCAACTGTAAATGTTGCTGTATGTGCACTACTCATATGGGTATCATTTAGAGGATTGCTTGTTCCTGATAATACAATAGTAATTGTTGGATGAACATTATCCACGCGAACAAATTGTTCATTTGTTGTTTGTTTTTGAGCATTTTTGTTGTCGGCCAAATCAATAGTTGCATCAGCATTTACTTGAATTCCAACAAAACCATTTCCGCTACATCCACTGACAGTAACTATTTGAGTAATCGTAGTATATACCGTAATCGAACTCATTGCAGTTCCTGTGGCATTCTTATAGAAACTTGTTATAGTTGCTGAAACTGTTCCAGAATCTGGAGTTGTAATCTCCCAATCACAACCTGTAGTTGCTGTTCCTATTAAAGTTATCTCAGATTTAGTTAACAACACACCAGCACTATAGTTTGTACTGTTTGCAATCGTTCCTGTATCTAATAAGTTTGTATCTGTTATTGTTACAACATATTGAATACTATGTGCATCACTTACAACATTTGTAGTACTATTTGACATTATATGGTTCGTTGTTCCATTAGCTGTATGTGAACTTTGTGTCAATGTATTAGATGTTGTAGGATTTCCTATTGTAATTGTAGGAGATGTATTATCTACAACGAAAGTTAATGAATTAGATTCTGCATTTTTATGTTCAATCAAATCAACAGTTGTATTTTCCATTACCTTGATTGTAGCAACCCCATTACCTTGACAACCAGTTAAAGTTATCTTTTGTTTGAAACTATCTTTATTATCTATATCAGAATAATAAACTACATCATATGGATTGCCCATTGTTACTGTACAAGTATTACTTGTTCCGCCTGCAAGTCTAACAAAAATTTCTGTATTCTTTAGTATTACTGCATCATAGTTAGAACTACTACTTACCGTAGAACTGTCTAATAAGTTAAGATCTGTTATTGTTGCAACAAATACTAATGTATGACTTGAATTAGCATGAGAGTTGTTAGCAGACAATGAAGATAGGTTATTATTGCTTTCTAAAGCAATCATTACTTCAGGAGGAGTATTATCTACAATTACTCCAACTAAAACTGTGTTTGGAGTGTTGCAGTTACCTGCCAAGTCGATTGTAGCTTCATCGTTATCATTTGATGATGCATCTGAATCGTATTTAGTTTCTCCACCTTTTACAACAACTTTCAATCTACCTTCACCAGTACAGTTAGTTAAAGTTATCAATTGATAGAAACTTGTCTTGCTAGAACCGTTTACTATACTTCCTACTGCAATAGAACAAGATCCGACTACTTCATCACTTGAGTTATATACGTTTGCAGTTATTTCTGCAACTATAAGCTCAACGCCAATTTTATGAACTGTTTCACCATAGTTAGAACTTGCTGTTGCACTTGCATTGTCTAATAAATAAGAGTCTGTTATTGTTGCCTTATAAACAACTGTATGTTCTTCACTAACGTGTGTATTATTTGTAGCGCTACCTTCTGTGTTGTTACTATTACTATAGAATTCCAAACTAACAGTTGGAGCTGTATTATCTACACAAACATTTGTACTTGATGCTGTTGCTATATTATAGTTATGAGCTAAATCTAATGTACCTTGAGCATTTACAGTAAAACCAACATTTCCATTTCCGGTACAGCCAGTTATTGTTAATGTTTGTGTGATTTTTGTTACAGAGTCACCGCTTGATGGTGATGTTATATAAGTAACACAACCTGCAGTTGTTCCTGTTAATGTTATTTCTTCAGTTTTCAACAATACTCCTGTTCTTAATGGAGCTGTTCCCTCCGCGGCATTAGAACTACTAGATATTGTTACAACTGATAATAAATTAGTATCTGTTATTGTTATTGTATAAACAATCTTATGGTTTTTATTACCATGTGTATCATTGTAGTGAGCCTTATCCCCACTTGCGTATGCACCAGTTCCAGTTCCTTCATAAACTTTAGGATTACTTATTGTTATTGTTGGAGCTGTATTATCTGCTGTTACATATTGAGATGATGATGTTTGTTTTTGAGCATTGTTATTATCTGCCAAATCATATGTAGCATTAGCATTTACTTGAATTCCAACAGTTCCATCTCCACTACAACCAGTTACAGTTACAACTTGAGTTATAGTTGTATAAACAGCAAATGTTGTCATATTAACACCAGCTGCATCTTTATAGTAACTCGTTATATTACTTGAAGATGTGCCTTTAGTAGGTGATGTTATTAACACTTTACATCCACTAGTCGCCGTACCTAATACTGTTATCTCATTTACGGTAATTAAAGCATTAGCTGCATTTGTACTGCTCGTAATTGTCTCATTATCAAGTAAATTAGTATCTGTTATTGTTATTGTATAAACTAATTTATGAGCGCTATTCATGTGTGTTGCATTATAGTGCGCTGTATCTCCACTAGCGTATGCACTATTGCCATCACCTTCATATATTGTAGGATTGCTTATAGCAATTGATGGTGCTGTATTATCAACAACAAAATGTAATGTATTAGACTCTTCATTAAGGTTATCCATCAAGTCTATAGTTGCGCCTTCCCTTACCTTAACAGATAAACTTCCATCACCAGTACAACCAGATATTGTAATTAATTGAGTAAATGAATCTAGTCCATCTTCTATATCCGGATCATAACTAACCAATACAGGTCCAGCGATTGCAACTGCACATGTAGACATACTTAAAACGACATCTCCACTATCAGTGCTTAAAATTAAACCTGAAGAATAGTTAGTACTATTGGATATAGTCTCATTGTCCATCAAACTATGGTCTTTTATAGTTGCTTTAATAACAAGTTCATGGTTTTTACTCAAATGAGAATTGTTTTTGGCATTAGAGCCAAGATTAGAGTTGCTTACTAATTCAATTGAAACTATTGGCAACGTATTATCTATGTCAACAGGGTCAGAAGTAACCGCAATATTATAGTTATGTGCCAAATCAACTGTAGTTCTTGCTTTAACTCTAATTTGAATTGTTCCTTTTTCAACACTACATTTTGTCACTGTTAAAACTTGAGTTATTGTCGTTGCTGTCCCCGTTGTTGGCTTACTTATTGACATTTCACAACCTGCAGCATCTCCTGATTTTGCAGGAACGAATTCAAGATCATCCTCAATCAGCAATACACCAGCCCCATAGTTTGTACTAGAAGTTATTGTCGTATTACTCAATAAGTTAGTATCTGTTATTGTTATTGTATATATAATACTGTGCGTTTTGTTGGCGTGTGTATTATTGAAATGCGTTGTTCCATTAGCCTTTTTAATAACTGGCGCGCTTATAGAAACAAGATTTTGTTCATCATCTAAAGGCGCTGCCGTATCATTATCAACAGTAATTTCATTAGATGTTGCTTGAACCGCGTTATTGTTGTTTGCCAAGTCTAATGTTGAGGCTATTTTGACTTTTATCGAAACTTTTCCGTTTCCATTACATCCAGTCATTTTAAACGTTTGTGTTAGTTGTTTTACTGAATCTCCCGTTGTTGGATCAACAGTAGATAACGTACATCCTGTATTTTCACCAACAATATCAATCTCTGCTATTGCAAGAAGAACTTTTGGTGCTGTATTGTAGTTATTACTGCTTGCTATCGTTGTATTACTTAGTAAAGCAGTTGAATCGTTTACTGTTATTGTATATGAAATAACATGATATCTATTTGCGTGTGTGTTATTAAAGTGAGCTGTTGAGCCGCCATTTTCGTAAACAACTGCACTAGCAATGTTAACTGTAGGAGCTACATTATCAATAGTAAAGGTTGTTGATGATGCTTTTACATTATTATTGTGCGCTAAATCTAATGTTGAACCAGCATTAACGTCAATTGCAACATTTCCATTTCCACTACATCCTGTTATTGTTACTAATTGCACAATTTGAGTTGAAGAATTCGCCGTTGTTGGGGCTGTTATAAACTTTTTACAAGAAGTTGTTGTTCCAGTTATTGTAATTTCATCAGTAGTTAATAATACTCCTGGAGTAGGACTATAGTTATTTGAATTAGCAATTGTAGTGTTACTAACCAAATCCTTCTCATCATTAATAGTTACTGTATAAACAATCTTATGAGTTTTATTTGCATGCGTATCGTTATAATGAGCTGAATCAGAACTTGAATATGCACTATTTCCATCACCAACATAAATTTGTGGTGCGCTTATTGTTATTGTTGGAGCTGTATTGTCCACATACACAGTTGTTCCCGCCGCTTTTTCAGCATTATTGTTATGCGCTAAGTCTAATGTTGTACTTGCATTAACCTTAAAGCCAACCGCACCAGTTCCAGTACAACCTGTTATTGTTACTGTTTGTACAATTTTACTTAAATCAGTAACAGTTGAAGGGGCTGAAATTAATATTTTGCAGCCTGTTGTTGCACCGGTGATTGTAAGCTCCGCTTGTTCTAATAAAACTTTAGGAGATGAATTTGCATTAGAACTGCTTGCTATGGTTGAATTATCAAGCAAAGTCTTTGAAGTTCCGCTAGCCAAAGCAACAGTATCTTGAATTGTTACAGTGTAAACAATTTTATGTGTACTATTTGCATGTGTATTGTTGTAGTGAGTAGAATCAGAACTTGAATATGCATCATTACCATTTCCCTCATACACTGTAGGTGAACTTATTGTTATTGTTGGAGCTTCATTATCAATAATAATAGTAGTTGGAGATACTGAGTTGTTATCAATCATACCGCCCTTATCTGAAACTGAGCCTGCCTTTACATTTAATTGAACAACACCTTTTCCTGTACAATTTCTTATAGTAATTACTTGCTCAGAAGTAACTTTTCCTACTTCATTTCCATTAGAATCTCGGACATATGCACCGCCAGAACCTACGCTATCAATTATGTATGTTGTTGAACCTATTTTGAAATGGTTATATGCTTGCGTATTATATCCATCACCAATTTCTGTAAGAATAGTAGAAGTTGCTGATGTCGCAGTTAAACTTGTGTAAAGATATATTCCGTTAGCATCATACTTAACATAATATTTAGTGCTGTTTATTGTCAAAATAGTAACTAATTCACCAATTGTCGTTGTCGCGCAACTCCCCCCATCTGAAATTGTAACAGTAAGTTCAGATGATTGTAAACCTTCATAAATCCAGTCATTAAATGTTGCTGTAAATGTTATTATATGTGAACTATTGGCGTGAGTATTATTGAAGTGTGGAGTTGTTCCATTACTTTCAAATATTCTAATTCCACTATCTTGTATTGTAGGAATACTTCTATCTATGTTTGTTATTCTTAAACAATCAGTTGCAGTATACAATGAGTTAAATGTAACAGTAAAGCAATAATATCCATTAGCAGTTACAGCTTCTTTTTTCACCAACGTATTCCACACTCTAGAAGAATCATTAAATGTAAATCCAGAGAAATTAGAATTTGGTGTACATGCAGCATCAAAATTATAACACTCTTGAACGCCAGTAACATACGCTTGTCCATTACTTGCCGCTAAAGCATTACTGTTTCCTAAATAAATATAGATATTTGCTGTTTGGCCAAAATATGACACCAAACTATTAACTGTATTTTTAGCAGTTGTAACAGTTCGATCATTGAAGTATGTTCCAAAATTAATTGTTTGAGCTTGTGCATAAGATTGTTGAACAGCATCAATTTCAGGATCCTCGGCGCTTTGACAATATATTTCTGGAGCTCTATTAAACGAATATCCAGAAGTTTTAGTTAGCGTAACAGAGAATACCGTATTAGCAGAACAGTCAACCAACTTTTTACTCCAAATTTCAATCTTACCACTTGTATAAATTCTCAAAGTTTCACCAGTTGCCGTATCTGTATACATGTAACTTCCATCCGATTGTTTAACAAGTTTTGTTGAACTAATACATGGTGTAGAACTAGTTTGATGTTGATTAAGCGTACAAAATGTTATACTATCTGTTGAAGAAGAAAAACCTGTATAATTGTAATCAAATTTTTGCAAATGACAATCTTCGATTGTATATGCTCCAGCCGCAAGGCCTGAGTCCGTTAAAACAACCAAAAGTCTTGGGTCATGCCCCGAATCAAATTCTATATCTTGTTTAACAAATGTAATATCATGTTGATCAAAAATTATATATATACCATTCAATATATTTGTTCCTGCATTGTTACCAGCACAATCCGTAACAAATCCCGAAGTTGCCGCTTGCAATTCAATTCTCATATATTTAATAGAATCTGTGCCACTAGCCTTTTCAACAGTAAGATTATAAACTTTCTTACCAGAACCATCAGTTGTTGTAGATCTTGTTATCGCAACTTTTGATGAATCTATTGTTGTTGTTCCTTTTCTTGCAGAAACCGAATATACAGCCTTAACTGTAATTTTAGATAAATCTAAACGGCAATTAGTATTTGTCGCATTTGCACCACTATCGTCTGTACAAGTAAATGTAAATGTTTTACTTCCTGTATTATTGATATAGTTTTTACTTGTTAATTCACTTGGCAACACAGCGACAGGATCTGTTGTATCAATAATTATCGCCTTTGATGTAAATGAGAAATATGGGCTATAACTATCCCACCATGCCTCGCTATATTTATTAGTGTAAATATATTGCGCCCCTGTAGTTCCTTGATTTGATCCGCCTAGGCTTTGAACTTTCAAATAACTAGAACTTGTCGTCAAATAATTATTGGTTAATCCCACCGTAGTATCTCCTGCAACAACCACATACGTAAACGTAAAGACCGTATTTGCTGATCCACAATCTATACAAGTGAACGTTCTAGTACCACCTTTAAATTGCATAACAATTGTTGGAGTACTACTAAATTGCATTTTAACCGATCTATCAAAAGTTAATTTTAAGGTAATAGTTTCACCCTCATCGTAGTAACCTTTGTTTGTAGGACAGTTATCGCTATCACAACTAGCCGCGTTGTCTATTGTTAATGTTGGTTGCTTAAAGAACGGCATACCACTTGATGTTGTTCCATTATCTTTTTTTATACAAGTATCTGAAACAGACGAAGACCCTTTATAGTTAACAAAGCAAAATTGTGCCCAAGTTTCCGCCCCAGACAAAGTAATTGTATAAGTGAATTTTGTGTAGTTGCCGTATATTCCAACACTCGGAACTATTGCTTGGGCTGTAGAAGTGTCGCTATCTGTGTACTTTATATATTTCCACACATAATTAGCAACCCCGGTCATGTTAATTTCATAAGTTGTATGTTTGCTTTCATAGTTTGTGTACATTCTAATACTCGCAACATGCGATGTTGCAACTGCACCATCAACATTATAATAAGACAAGAAATATGAACCAACAGCCTCCAAACTTGTATTCAAAACAGTTAAAATCAATTGTCTAGCCGAATAATCGTTATTTGAAAGAGTGCTGTCGAAAGAGATACCACTAGAGAAATGCGATGATGATAACGTCAACAAACTTGTGTCTATATGAGTATAATTAGCACCCGTAAGGATTGTGTTTGTTGCGCCGCTGCGAACCACATCAGTAAGTTTAACTTCAGTTATAATAAGTCTAGATAAATTACAACTATTAGATGCAGTAACAGTCGTAAAACCATCCCCGCACAATCCTCTTAGTTTCAAAGTCATAGGCGCGCCGTCAACGGTAGCAATAAGTTCATTAATTCCTGCATCAGCAGATACAGTAGAAGTACCATTTCCATTTATTGTAAAATTAAAGTTAGCATAGTTTGTAGCAGTTTCAAGGATTTTTTCTCCAGATTCACCAATAAGAACAGGATTATTATTAACAACGTAAAAATTTCTAACAATAGAAACAACTCTATCGTCAGACGGATCACTTTCTGTACCATTGTCATCTGTAACAGTGTATGTAACAGGATAATTACCCATTTCCTTAACCTTTATTTCATGGTTAATAGTTACTGAGCATTTACCCACACAGTTACTTATTTTTAAATCCTCAGCCTTTGGAGCCACAAACTCTTTTTGGTCATAAACCAGTTCAAGTTCTTCCACCCCATCAGCTAACGCCACGCTTAGTGGTGAAACAACCTCCTCTGCGGATACATTCACCCCACAAGCAAATAGCATCATAACAAAGATGCAAATAAATGTTTTTAATAATCCTTTCGTTTTCATACTGCCATCCTCCCAACACTTTTTTTATACAATAAAAAAGGCACCTCTTCACGAGATACCTTTATTTTATATCATACGCAATTTTATTCCAACAAATCCCAAACCTTTTTATCGAAATTTGTCTAAAACTCTTATTATTATAATAATAAGGGCTAAATTTTATGCCAACTCAACGTTATGATAAACGTTTTGAACGTCATCATCATCTTCAAGCAAAGTAATTAATCTTTCAAACAGCATCTTTTCTTCGCCTTCCAAACTAACCTTACTATTGCTTATCCAAGCAGTTTCATAAGCCTCTATTTTGATTTTATCTTTAAAAGTTTCTTCTAAAGCCGTTTTGATGTCATATAGATCTTCAAACTCACCATAAACAGTAATCATATCTTCATCTGTTTCTATGTCATTAAAAGAAACATCTTTTTCGATTAAAGATTCTAAAACCTCTTCCTCGCTAGCACCTGTCAAAGACACAACTGATAGTCTTTGATAATCAAAAGAAACAGACCCACTTGAAGCTATTTTAGACTTGCTTTTATTAAAGCAAGTTCTAACATTCGCAATTGTTCTGTTAGGATTATCAGTTAAACATTCTATAATCAAAGTAGATGACCCAGGCCCGAAACCTTCATAAAAGCTTTCACTATAACTAGTTGTATCGTTACCAGCAGCCTTTTCGATAGCCCTTTTAATTACATCAGCAGGGACTTGATTCATTTTAGCTTTTTCAACAGCCTTTCTTAGTGTTAAATTAGAGTTCACATCTGGAGTGCCTTGCTTTGCCGCAATATACACCTCTTTAGCAAACTTTGCATATAATTTTGATTTTTGTGCAGCAGTAGCTGCCATTGCCTTAGCTCTTACCTCATGTGCTCTTCCCATAAAAAATTCTCTCCTTCGTCAAACATTAAAATATTACACTTTTACTTTGCCTTATGCAATGATTTATTTTAATAAATCTAAAAATTCTTCTTCGTCCAAAATTGTTATTCCTAATTTTTGAGCTTTTTCAAGTTTACTTCCTGGTTCACTCCCAACAATCAGATAATCCAAATTTTTAGAAACACTTGAAACAACATTTGCGCCCAAATTTTCCAGCAAATCTTTTACTTCATTTCTTTTGTAATTGACCAACGTTCCAGTGACCAAAACATTCTTATTTTTGAAAGCCGTTTCTTTGTAACTTGAGTTACTATTTAAATACTTAGTATTTAAACCTATAGTTTTCAGTTCATTTATCGCATTCAAATTTGCTTCGCTTTTAAAGAAATTATATATGCTTTCTGCCATAACTTCTCCTATGTCTTTTATCATTAAAAGCTCTTGTTTTTCGGCATTCATCAAAGCCTCTAAATTTTCATATCTTTTCGCCAAAATTTTAGAAGTTTTAGCCCCAACTTCATCAATTCCTAACGCAAACAACAATCGCTCTAAAGAGTTATTTTTGCTTTTCTCTATGGCTTCTATCATATTATCAATAGACTTTTTACCATAACCATCTATTTCAATTAACTCTTCTCTATGATTTTTTAAATAGTAAATATCCAAGCAAGATCTAACAAATCCCAAATTGTATAAATCTTCCACAACTTTTTCTCCAAGGCCTTCGATGTCCATTGCGCCTTTACTAGCAAAGTGAATAACTTTTTCTATTTGCTTTGCAGGGCACTCCGGATTGACACAATAATGTGCCGCTTCATCTTTCTTTCTTTCAACATTACCGCCACAAACAGGACATTTTTCAACCATAACAAAACATTTTTCTTCTCCCGTTCTATCGTCGTTTACGGAACGCACTACCTCTGGTATTACATCACCAGCTTTTCTTATCATAACATTGTCTCCAACACGAATATCTTTATCCAAAACAAAGTCCTCATTATGTAATGTTGCACGTGAAACAGTAGATCCTGCCACAAAAACAGGTTCTAGTACAGCATTAGGCGTTATCTTTCCCGTCCTTCCTACCGTAAATATAATATCTTTCAATTTAGTCTTAACTTCTTTCGCCGGAAACTTATATGCAATAGCCCATTTAGGAGTCTTCATTGTATAGCCGATTAAGTCATGAAGTTTTATATTATTAACCTTAATAACAATGCCATCTATCTCATACGCTAACCCGTCTCTTTTTAAAGTATATTCTTCGATATAACGTATTACCTCTTTTATACCCTTACACAATCTTCTTTCAGGGTTCGTTTTGAACCCTAATTTTTCAAGAGCATCTAGCGCATCACTTTGTTTATAATACCCAAATTGTTCACAATCAACATATGTATACATAAACATATCCAAACCTCTGCTTGCAGCAATCTTAGAATCCATTTGTCTAACAGAACCCGCTGCAGCATTGCGAGGATTAGCAAATAAACTCTCTCCAGTTTCTTTTCTTATATTATTTAATTTTTCAAAGTTTTTCTTAGGCATATAAACTTCGCCTCTTACTTCGAAAGTTCTATCATCAAAAACATTAAGCGGAATGCTTTTAATTGTTTTTATATTATGAGTAACTTCTTCACCTTCAACACCATTTCCTCTTGTCGCACTATAATTCATTTTTCCATCAACATACTCTATAGACATAGCCAATCCATCTATTTTTAACTCACACATATATTCTATTTCTTCATTAGAATTAAGTGCTTCTTTTATACGTTCATCAAACTCTTCTAATTCATCGTTATTGAAAGCATTGCCCAAAGACAACATCATTCGTTTATGTTTTATTTTATTAAATGTTTCCACAACCATTCCGCCAACTCTTTGAGATGGTGAATTAGGATCATAACATTCAGGATGTTTTGCCTCTAGTTCAATAAGTTCTCTAAGTCTGGCATCATACTCATAGTCACTCACTGTCGGATTATCAAGAACATAATATTCATAGTTATATTTATTCAACAATTCTCTTAATTCATATATTCTTTCTTTCATCGTTATCCCCCTTACTCTTTAGATAAACTCCCATGCTTTCCAAGAAGCGTTTTAACACCATACGCAGGATTTTTAAATGCAATATTTATCAAATCTCCATTAACGCTCAAGACAATTCCATTACCATAAACAGTGTGATTAAGTTTGTCGCCAACACTCCAATCAATATTATTTAACGGTTTAACTTCTTTTTTTGGAACAGAAGATATCGAACTTGCGGTTGGAGCACTTCTAATATCTCTATATTTAGAAAAAGCATTTAAATCCAAACACTCTTTTATTTCTCTAATAAATCTAGATGGCGTGTTGTTTGAATGCACAACAAAATTCAATCCGCAGTTAGAACTCAAATGCAATCTTTCCATTGCGCGAGTAAAAGCAACATAAGCTAGTCTTCTTTCTTCTTCTAGATTATCATCACTTTCTTCTAGACTCTTACAACTAGGGAAGACACCTTCACACAAGCCCACAATAAAAACACTTTTGAATTCCAAACCTTTAGCTGTGTGAATTGTCATAAGACTCACATATTCTCCACTTTCAACTTCATCTTGAGCAGAAAATAAAGTTATCTCTTGTAAGAAAGACGACAAAGAAGGATCCTCATTATTAAGTTCAAAATAAGTTATATTGTTCATCAACTCTTTAATATTTTCTTTTCTTTCTCCCTCTTCGTTATCCTCTATCATTTGATAATATCCAGAATCTTTTAAAATACCATCTAGCACAACCTCTATCTCGACACCAGAATTTATTTGTTCCGTGTATTTTTCCATCATATCAAAGAACTCAACTAAATTTCTTCTAGCTTCGCTTCTTCTACACTCATCCAAATTACACTTGATAGTTTCATACATTGAAGAATTACTTTCATTAGCCATCTCTCTATACTTTTCTAAAAGTGTATCTCCCACACCCCTTTTGGGTTCATTGATAATTCTTGTTAAAGACAAGTTGTCATTTTTATTAACCAAAACTCTTAAGTACGCCAAAGAATCTTTAATTTCTTTTCTTTCATAGAACTTAACTCCACCATAAATTCTATATGGTATGCCATGTCTATTTAATGCATTTTCCACATCACGCGATAAATAGTTTGCTCTATATAAAACAGCGAAATCACTATATGACATATCATAACGTTTTCTTTCTTCTACAATCGTTCTTGCAACAAGTTCTGCTTCATTAAAAGAGTCACAACTATTATTGTATTCGACTTTATCCCCTTCACCATGATAAGCGATTAAATCCTTACTAAGTCTATTTTTATTATTTTTTATAAGCATATTCGCACAATCCAAAATCTTCTTACTTGATCTATAATTGGTATCTAAAACAATAGTTTCTGCGCCAGGAAAAGTCTCATTAAATTGCATTATGATATCTAAATTAGCACCTCTCCACGTGTAAATCGTTTGATCAGGATCTCCAACCACAAAAAGATTATTTTCTTTGCCAACAAGTAATTTAACTAAATCAAATTGAATGTCATTTGTATCTTGGAACTCATCAACTAAAATATGGCAAAATCTTCTTTGCCACTTTGCTCTAACAGATTCATCTGACACTAAAATTTGATAAGTTTTCAACAACAAATCATCGAAGTCAAGACATTGCATGCTTTCAAGTCTTTTAGTGTACTCGTCATAGATTCCTTTTTTGTCTTTTTCCTTTTCTTCATTGAATATACTTCTAACATAATTTCCTTTATAATAGTACGTTTTATAATAAGATATATAATTTATTATTGTTTTATGATTCAAATAATTCTTATCTATATTTTTATCTTTCAAGATTTCTTTAACCAGTTTTGTTTTATCTTCCTCATCGATAATATTAAAATCTCTAGGATAACCAATTTTCTCTATTTCTTCTCTCAAAAATCTAACGCAGAAGGAGTGGAATGTCGAAATAAACGGACTTCCTAACATATCATCTATATTTTTTAAAACTCTTTCTTTCATTTCTTTACTTGCTTTATTTGTAAATGTAATAGCCAAAATTTCATGTGGATTAATACCATTTTCTACCAAATAACAAATTCTAGATGTCAAAACTTTTGTTTTTCCACTACCAGCTCCAGCAACAACCCTTATATATTTGCTACCGCATGTGACCGCTTGTAATTGTTTTTCATTCAAAGTACTTAAATAATTCATCTTCAATCTCCTTTGCAACCATTTTATTATATCATCTATTGTTTTTTTTGCCTATATCGTCAGACAAACTATTTATCATTTTTTAAACTTTTTAGTAACTGTGTTACTAAAAAATCTCAAAAAGTCTACCAACAATTGCAAAAAATACTTTTTTTAACAACAATTATTATAAAAATCAATTATTCTTGGTTATAATTATATTAAAGGATGGTGTTTTTATGAAAAAGAAAGTATCTTTGGCCACAATAACTTGTGTGGGAATTTCAGCATTAATATCAATACTAGCGTTATTCGGAATTTTAAAACTAAAAGGGATAACTTTAAGTTTCCTATTTACATTTTTAGCATTGACAGTCGCAGGAATTTTAACTCTTAACTCTTGCGAAATGTTAGAAAAGAAAAACAAAACCGCACTTATCAGTCTTGGTTTAATAGGATTATCAACATTTCTTGTTGTTTTATGCTTTTGGACAAAACTTGACGACACAGAAGCATATATGAAGTTAACTTTAGTAACTAGCACATTATCAATTTGTTTCAGCTTAATATCATCTAATATTTTAAAATTCGGAAAAAGTTACAAACCATTACAAATAACAGCTTACTGTTGCTATTCAATTGTCGCGTTACACCTGTCATTAACTTTTTTAAGCATAACAAAACTAGAAGGTTTGTCATTAAAGATTTTTATCTTATTCATCATTCTAGCATTTGTCTCTATGTGCTTACTTGCAATTTTTTCTAAAAAACTTTCTGGCGAAACCCAATCTGTTGAATACATAAAAATAACAAAACAAGAATACGAAACACTACTAGCGCAAAAAGCACAATTAGAAAGATTATTAAAAGAAGGCAAATAAACATGGTAAATTATCCAAACAAGAAGAATTCTTTCTCGGGTTCACTTAAAGTTTACGCAAACAGAGGAATGAATCTAGAAGAAGCCATAAATATAACTAACGAATATTACTTAGATAAAGGCATTGCAGTCGTCCATAAAAAACCAACTCCTATCCAAATAGTAAAAATAGACTATACTAATGGAGCAAGAATTTGTGACGCATACTTTAAAAGCCCTTCAACAACAGATTATAACGGTGTATACAAAGGAAAATATTTAGATTTCGAAGCAAAAGAAACCCAAAATAAAACATCTTTTCCTTTCCACAACATAGGCGAACACCAACTACTACACTTAGAAAATGTTTTAAAACAAGGCGCTATAGCATTTCTAATCATCAGCTTCACAAAACTAAACGAAGTGTATTTTTTAGACGCTCAAATATTATTAGATTATTACCACGCCGAAAGCAGGAAATCAGTCCCTTATTCTTATATAAAAGAAAAAGGCCACTTAATAAAACAAGGGTACTTCACAAGAGTAGATTATATCGAAATTATCGATAAATATTATTTATAATAAAAAACAAAATAAAAGCCAAAATAATCTTGGTGATTATATTGAAAATCAAATCTTTTATAACAAAGTTCGTAAAACTATTTTTAGTTTCTTTTTTTCTTATATCATTATTTGGATTTTTTTATGTAACCAAAATTTACACAACAAGCCCTGATTCAGAAATATCCACAGTAATATCAAATTCTATGAGCACAATATACGATTCAAAAGGCAGAAATATAACCACACTAACCTTAACAAACAACAATAGCGTAGAATATTCTGATTTACCCGATGTTTTTATAAATGCCTTAATAAGCGCTGAAGATGCTCGTTTTTTTGAACATTCCGGAGTAGATTTTCAGCGAATGTTATCCGCGCTAATAAATAATGTTACAACCAACTCTACACAAGGCGCTTCAACATTAACACAACAATTAATAAAAAATGTCTTTCTAGATTCTTCGAAAACATTAGACAGGAAAATAAACGAAATTATAATAGCCTTAAAACTCGAAAACAAATTAAGCAAAGAAGACATACTTTTAGCATATGCCAATAACATAATGTTTGATGGCGTAACACTAGGTGTAAATAGCGCTTCCTTAAAATTATTCTCCAAGCCTATAAATCAAGTAAATCTTGCTGAATCAGCACTTTTAGCAGGCCTAGTAAACGCTCCGACCTACTACAATCCAATCAAGAACCCTTTACGAGCAAAAGAAAGAATGGACACTGTACTAAATTTAATGTATAGGCACAACTACATAACAGCAACACAATTACTAGATGCAAAAAAATTTCAAATCAGTGACTTAATAAATATCTCATCACCCCAAGAATCTTCTTACCCTTATCAGTCTTACTTGGACATTGTTTATAACGAAGTTCTTACTTTAACCGGATATAACCCATTAACAACACCATTAATAATAGAAACTTATATGGACACAGAACTTCAAACTTTAGTTGACACCCTCCAAAATAACGAAGACTCCACGATCACCTTCACAGATTCAGAGCAACAAATAGCAATTTCTGTGATAGACAATTCAAATGGAGCGTTAATCGCAGCAAGTGGAGGAAGAAATTATTCCGGTCAATTCCTTTTTAACCGAGCAACAGACATGAAAAATCAACCTGCCTCAACAATAAAACCGCTTTTATCATACGCTCTTGCTATAGAATACCTAGATTGGAACAACAATCAACCACTTGCAGACGAACCTTACACTTATCCAAATTCCACTACAAGTGTGCATAATGTAGACAACGAATATATGGGCGAAATTCTTATTAGTGAAGCACTTGGATATTCTAGAAACACCACTGCATTAACAACGCTTGAAAAAGTAATACAGAAAGTTGGACTAAACACAGTTATCAACTACTTAAAAGAAATAAACTTACTAGATATTGAAGACGAAAAGTTCAATTTAAGTTATGGACTTGGCGCAATGTATAACGGCGTCTCTCCAACACAACTAGCAAGTGCTTATTCAATGCTAGCAAGAGGAGGCTCATACACAAATGCTTACACAATCAAAAAAATAACATTACAAGAAACAAACGAGGTTATATACACTCACTTACAAGAAGAAAAACAAATATTAAGCGAAGAAACAACCTTTATCATGAGTGAAATTTTAAAAGACATAGTGGATAACAACTACTACAATTTGGGAATGGTAAAAGTCCCAAATGTAGAAATACACGCTAAAACAGGAACTTCTAGTTTTGATTCTAACTTATTAAAAAAGTTAAATTATCCTAGCAACGCTAGTAAAGATATTTGGCTAGCAGGATACAGTCCAGACTATACAACAGTCGTTTGGTCTGGTTTTGACTACCCAGAAAAAGGAAAAGAAAACTATTTCAAAGCCGGAACAGACTCTAGAAAGTATATTCCTCGAAACATATTCGCCAAAATCATGACCTATCAATCAAAAAAGGACAAAACAATCGTTAAGCCATCAACACTCGAAGGAATAAAAGTTGTAAAAGGAACAAATCTTCTACCTGACAACTATACGCCAAGTTCCTTAACTACTTTAACTTATTATAAAAAAGGAAACATTCCTATAGAAACCATTTCTCCAAAACAGCTGAAAGACATATCAAACTTAGATATATTACAAATAGGTGATACACTAAACATATCCTTTCAAAACAATTTACTAGATATAACAAATACTAATCAATCAATCTATCACAAAATTTATTATTCTATATACGGGAACCTAGAATATGTAGTAGAACTAGCAGATGAAAATGGTGTCACAAACACATATTCATCTTCAAATAGCACATTATCAATAAAGCCGCCATCTGAAGGCTTATTATCAATAAAAGCATATTCAAGATATTCAAAAGCAATTGAAACAACTTCTAACATATACGAAACAACCTATTATCTTATTTCTTTCATATAAAAAAGGCAGACATCAAATGTCCGCCTTTCTTTTTTTACACTTATTTCAAATTAAGCGTTTTCTTTTAAGTTTTTGCTAGGTTTGAACGAAATAACTGTTGTAGCAGGAATTGTAATTTCTTCTTTAGTTAAAGGGTTTCTTCCTTTTCTTTCTTTTCTTTCTTTAACGATGAAGTTTCCGAATCCAGCAACTTTAACTCCAGCGCCTTCTTTTAAAGCTTTTGCTAATACAGCAAATACTGCATCTACAGCCTCTCCAGCAACTTTTTTAGTTAAATTTGCTTCTAATGCTACGCATTCAATTAATTGTGTTTTGTTCATAGTATTTTCCTCCTATTGATAATTGCATTTTATCATTTAAAATATAAAAAAAACAATCTTTGATAACTTTTTTTTGATAGTTTTATAAAAATGCCCTATTTTAAAGGCTTTTTAAACTATTTTATGTTATATTTATTTGCATAGAGGTGTTACAAATGGAATTCATAAACTTATCATCAACAGCATCAACTCTTTTAATAACATTATATTCGAGAGCGGCAATGTCTAAGAAAAACATGATTTTAGAAGATAAAAAAGCAGAAGAAATAATATCTATCGCAGGATATGATCAAAGAAAATTAAAAGTAAGCAAAAAACTACAAGCTTTATTAACAATTCGTGCTTATCTAATTGATGCATATACAAAAGAATTTGTAGAAAGACATAATGGTGACTGCAATATCATTCAATTAGGATGCGGTCTAGATTCTCGTTATATAAGAATAAATGATGATAGGATTAAATGGTATGATCTGGATTTTTACGCAACTATCGAAATGAGAAAAAAGTATTATAAGAATTCTTTAAACTATAAAATGATAGCCTCAAACGTTTGTAACTTTACTTGGATTGATAAAATTGAAGATTTAAATAAACCAACCCTAATAATTGGAGAAGGATTGTTTATGTATCTTACTGAAGAGGAAAATAAACTTGTTCTAAACAAATTAGCAACAACATTCAAAACTTGTGATTTAATCATGGATGTTTTCAACACACCATCTGTTAAATTTTCAAGATTCGCCCCATCTCTAAGAAGAGTACACGCTAATTTAAGTTTTGGATTTAACCACCACAAAAAAATAGAAGAAATGACTCCTTTTAAACATGTAAAAACACAATATTATTATGATTGTCCTAAAATAAACGATTTGCCTCTTTTACTTAGAACACAATTCAAATTCCGCCGTGATTTGAATATTTTCAAAAAAGTTCAAAGGGTTGAAATATATCACAACTAAATTTATTTAAGGCCTTTAAATTTGTAATATATTATGATATTCTTTAATTATATTAAAGGAGGTTTTTATCGTGCGAATTTTTTCTAAAATACTCTCTATAACATTTATCGTATTACTAGTGCTAAGTCTTTGCTTAAATGTAGTTATTGCTGTGTCATCTTCGCAAGTTTCTACATTTACAAACAACGAAGATTCTAGACGAAATGTTTTCTACACATCTCAAAATAAATTATCAAACAGCGAGGAGTTAACAATAATATCAAAAGCACCTTACACACAAGGAAGTGCTGGCCAAGTTGCCGAAGACAAAATAACTTGTGCAGTAAAAAAAGAAAACACAACACCAGAATATGAATGTTCTATGATTTCAAAACTTTATAATGCAGACTCAAGTTTAGCAAGAACTTCTTATTTTCCTGGAGATGGTTATCAATATACAGTTGAGGGAGAAAACAAAACCAAAAGTGCCTATCCAAATACATCTCTTGTTACTTACTTCACCGCTTTAATAGGTGGTGCTCAAACGTATATGTCTTATTTAATTTTAGATAATTCATTAATTGAGACATACAAAATGTATTATGAAACAAAAATAAGTTTTAGTTTCGGTCAATTTATGCTTTCAAAACAAATTGATGTTAATTACAATGTCAACGAAGAAAATCTAAAAATAGAATTGAGTTTTAATTCACGCGATTACATAACAAAAGTTGTAGATCCTAAATTAGGTTCTTCTTTAGATATAAGTTATTCAAAAATAAACCTTGAGTTTCCTGTATTCGCAGGATTCACTTCAATTTAAGGCAGGTGATACACATGAAAGTATTTAAATTAATTTTAAAAATCTTATTAGTAGTAATATTTATATTTAGTGTCGCTATAAATATCTTGTTGTGGAACTCTTCATACGGATCTCTTATATTCAAACATAACGAAGAAAAACTATTAGCAATGGCTAGTTCTAAAAGACTAGAATTCGAAAACAGTTACTTTTTACAAAAAAAGGAAAGTGGAGTTCAAATATATAGCGAAACAAGAGAAGGAAGCAAAATAGAAAAAAATACATACGAATACTATTTTGATGCTGAAAGCAACATCACCGCATATCTTTCTTCTAGTACTCAAAACGAAGATTATTTTAAGAAAACAGAATCTTACTACAAAGATCAAGTTATTTATAGAGAGGAAAATGGTTCTAAATACAATTTCCCTACAACGGTTAATACTGTTGTAGGCGAAATTCTTACTTCTTTAAATACATTACAAGATTCTCTAATAACAAACATTGAAACAACAGACACAAAAGCTGTCATAGATTTCTCATTCTCACCTTTTTATGTAATAGGTCTTAGATATACAGTTAAAGAAGCTGAACAAACTGTAACATACAACTATGATTTAAGTGGTAATTTAAGAAAGATAAATATTAAATATCAAACCGGGAAAACAGTTAACTACGAAATAAATTACAAGAACAAAAAAATTGACTTACCTGATTTAACAAAATATTAAGAGGCGCAAGCTTCTTTTTATTTTAATAAAATTATCTTTATTAACACTTTTTTATTGACAATAATAAACACCAACTATATAATCTAACTATCGTTAATCTTTCATATTAAATAAGCCCCCGAAAGAGGGCCAGACGGTATAGTCTAGCCTAAAAGGGGGTTTTTGTATGCAAAATGAGAAAAAATACTTAAGAAAGGTACTAGATTTAGTAGATTATCGAATCAAAGATAATCAAGCCAGAATTGATGTTTTAATGGAATCATTGAAACGGGGCATCGATGATGAAAATGCTATGTATTCAGTAGAAGAAACATACATTGGAATGTATCTAAAAGAAAACATTTCCTTAAAGAGACATAAAGATGCACCATATTTTGCAAGAATTGACTTTAAAGAAGAAAAAGACGCAGAAGAAAAGAAGTATTATTTAGGAAAAGTTGGATTAGTAGATGACAGTGCAAATCAATACATCGTCGACTGGCGAGCGCCAATAGCAAACCTATATTACGACAGCGCTCTAGGAGACAGTGAATATCACACAAAGAAAGAAACATTCAAAGGGGAATTAAAGTTAAAAAGAGTATTTACTATAAAGGATGGAAACTTAGAAACATTCATGGATGTTAATAACACAAGTGACGATGAACTATTAAAACCATATCTAGGAGTAAATACCGACAGCAAAATCAAAAACATCGTTTCTTCAATTCAACAAGAACAAAACAGCATAATAAGAGACGCCTTACACAAAAACATAATTGTTCAAGGAGTCGCCGGAAGTGGAAAAACAACTGTTATGCTACACAGAATTTCCTATCTTGCCTATAACGAAAAAGAACTATACAAACCTAATCAATATATAGTAATAAGCCCAAACAACTTATTCACAGATTATATGTCTGCAATACTTCCAGATTTAGAGGTAGATGAAGTAAAACAAATAACACTAGAAAACTTAGCTTTAGAATTTCTAAACACTAAAACTAAACTAAGCATAATCCCAAGAAGTAAAACTTCAACCTACGATCCTATATCTCATTTTAAAGCGAATAAACAAACAAAAGAATTACTAGATAGTTACCTAGCAAAAATGACTAACGACATATTCAATAACGATTTAACAAAAGATTCAATTACAATAATAACAAAACAAGAGTTAAAAAATATATTTAACAAATACGATAAAGAACCTCTAAAAGTAAAAATAGATAAATCAATAAACGAAATATTTAAACACAGTCAAAATCACGCTGATGTGATAATAAAAAGAATAAATGACCAATACAATCATTTAATAAAAAACGAAACAGATTCCGAAAAAAGAAAACAATTAATAAGAAGAAGTTATGAAACTAAAAATGTTTTAATAAAAGATATAAAAGAATTAATTAAAAACTACTTCGCCTCGTTTAAATACAACGTCATTGAAATATATAAAGATTACATAAACACACTTGATTATGAGGACTTAAAGAAATCTACATTAGCAAACTTAAGCAAAAGAAAAGTCGACTTCGACGATCTTGCAAGTTTAATGTACATAAACGAATACTTGTTCGGTGCGAAACAATATAGCCACTACATCTCAGTAAGCATAGATGAAGCACAAGATTTAGGATACATGCACTACGCAGCGCTAAAAAACATGTTTAGATTCACAAACTTCAGTATCTATGGAGACTTATCACAATCGATATATGCATATCGCGGAGTTGAATCATGGGATGAAGTAAAAGAATTAATCGAAGGAAACAACGAAATAAAATATCTAGCAAAATCATACAGAACAACAATAGAAATAATGAACTTTGCAAATAAAATCCTAAGTCATTTGAATGTATCCCTTGCCGAACCTGTAATAAGACATGGTGAAGAAGTCAAAACAACAAAAACAAATTCACCACTAATCCATATAGAAAACAAAATAAAACACTTTAAAAATAAAGGTTATAAAAGCATAGCAATAATTTGCAAAGACGAAAAAGAAGTAAACAAATACTACACAGCCTTTAAAGGGAAAATAGAAATAAATAAACTTGATGAAAACAGTTTAAGTTATGATGGTGGGGTATGTGTCCTACCAATAGCACTAGCCAAAGGATTAGAATTTGACGCAGTTATTGCAACAAATGTAAACAATGAAAACTACAACAAAAACAACATACTAGATATGAAATTATTATATGTTGCCTTAACAAGAGCACTACACGAACTAGATGTTATATATGAAAACAACTTGTGCGATGTACTTGCTTAATGAAAAATCTTTTAACAAAGTTAAATATATATGATATAATTCTTATAGGTGATAAAAATGAATAATGAATATGTTGCTTTTATTAAAGAATGCATAAAAAATAGAAAGTTTTTAGACTTTTCTTATCAAGATATGTCAAACTGCTTAATAAATGTTTCTGCAAAAGATTATGAAAACTTTGAAAAAGGACAATACAAAATGTCTAAAGAAAACCTAATTCGTATTGCTAGAGTTCTTTGCGTTGAAAGACCTAACTCAATTGATGTTTCAAAATACATTGATACTAGTGATTTAAGTGAAGAAGAAGTAAATGATTTAGGTAAAGTTATATTTTCGATTGTAGGTGATGAAAATGCTTAATACTTCAAGAGAAAATTTTCAAACAATTAAAAAGTTATACACATATCCTTATATCGATGAATCGTGTGAATATATAAGAAATAACTTTACTGAAAAAGGTGGAGACTTCTCTATATTTGATATGCTTTCAAAATTGGATACAATGGTTATCTTGTATGATGATAAAAAGCCTGGAAACACTAGATATATTTCTTTCTCTGGTGCTGCAGAAAAGAACTATTTAATCTTAGATGCAAATAGAAAAGTAGAAGAACTACGTTTCGATGCAGCTTGTATGCTTGGAAGAATTATTAGAAAAGTAGCTGAGACAAAAGGCAACCTTTGTCCAAACTACACTACAGTAAGCAAAAACTTTAGTAGAGAAGAAAAACACTTCGCTTTAGCATTACTTGTTCCAACACGCGAATTAATTAAATTTATAACTCAAAAAGATGAGAACGGAAACTATCTTTATTTAGATGAGAATAATGAAATAGACTTCAAACACATAAACGCAGTCGCAGATCATTTCGGAGTTCCTTTTGATCAATGTTTATCTAGAATGTTCCATGTTTTTGAAGAGCTAAGAGAATCAAAGAGTAAATACGATTTCCACATCAAAGATTGCTACGTTAAAAGCGATTATCAAAAGAAAAAAAAGGAATATACTCTAGAACAAAGAGCAAAAGATATGAGCGAAGTTGTTCCTAATCACAAACAAAACAGAGCTAAATTAATAAATCATCTTATCGATTCTTTACACTATCGTTCTTGGAGTAGACTTAGTGATATCGCAAAAAGAAGATTATTAATCAATTTAGTAAAAGCCGATTCTGTTAATGAAGGCGTTGTAAAGAGTGAAGAAGAAGCTAAAGCAATAATTAACAATTATATCGCTAGTGGAGGAACTATTTATGATGGACGCTTAATTACAAAAGATGGCTCTTATGAATTAAGCGATGACTCTCTTGTTGTTCTAGGTGAATACGAATTATATGCTAAAACTTTAGAAAGAGGCTTAATTACAGGTATCGCAAAATCTAATCCTCAACTAGGATATATAGTTAATCTAGACTATAAAGAAGCACTTAGTTGTATTAAAGAAAGAGACTTAACTAGATACATTTGTGATTTGCATGAAAGACTATTCACTAAACTTTCTCACAAGTACGGTGAACAACGTGGTGGTATGTTTAGAACCGCAAATGTAAGTCTAGCAGGAACATCCGTTAATACAGCTTCTCCTAGAATGATTCCTCAATTAATTGATAATGTTTCATGGAGAATTCTTGATACATTAAAACAAAATGCCGAAGGAAAACTTAGCAATAGTGAATATATAGATAGAATCAATGAATCTATATATGAAATAATAAGAATGCAACCATTCGCTGATGGAAACAAAAGAACATCTCGCTTATTATCAAACATATTATATCAAGAAAAAGGACTACCATATGTTTTCGTTCCAGTAAAAGATTGGGGCAATTATGTTGATGCTTGGAGTAGCAACAATATCGCAGATTATAACGAAATGATGCATAATCTAATCGTAGATTCGTATCAATATTTCTATGGCGACCAAACCGTTACAGAAATAACCAACTCTAAAACTTATGGAAAAAACATAATAATGGCAAACAGAAGACAAAAATAAACCTAAAAGCAACATTAATGTGTTGCTTTTTTCATCTTTAAATATCTTTTATAGAATATAAAAGTATTTAACTTTTTAGCAATATGCGTTAATATATTAGTGCTAGGAAGTGAAATAATGGAAAAAAAAGATTTTTATTTAGAAATTAAACATGTATGTAAACAAACAGGTGCAAGATATGGTATTCTTCACACCCCTCATGGTGATGTTGAAGTTCCTATGTTTATGCCAGTAGGAACATTAGCTACAGTTAAATATTTATCTCCAGAAGAATTAAAAGAGTTAGGTGCTGGAGTTATTCTTTCTAACACTTACCACTGTTGGTTAAGACCCGGAGAAGATGTAGTAAATAACGCTGGTGGGTTACAAAAATTTATGAACTATAAAGGACCTATGTTAACAGATTCTGGTGGGTTCCAAGTTTTTTCATTAAGTAAAAATAGAAAAATAACAGAAGAAGGCGTTACTTTCAAATCTCATTTAGATGGTTCTAAATTATTTTTATCTCCCGAAAAATCTATCGAAATCCAAAATAAATTAGGCGCCGATATAATTATGAGTTTTGATGAATGCGCTCCTTATCCTTGTGACTATGATTATATGAAAGCAAGTGTTGAAAGAACTTTAAGATGGGCTAAAAGAGGAAAAGATGCTCATAACAACCCTAAACAAGCCTTATTTGGAATCGTTCAAGGCGGAGATTATGCCGATTTAAGAAAAATGTGTGCTGAAGAATTAACTAAAATGGATTTCCCTGGTTATTCAATTGGAGGAACTAGTGTTGGAGAGCCTAAAGAAGTTTTGTATAAAATGTTAGATTACACAATGCCTTACTTACCTAAAGATAAACCTCGCTATTTAATGGGGGTCGGCTCATATGATGCAATACTAGAAGGTATTATGAGAGGAATAGATATGTTTGACTGTGTATTACCTACAAGAATTGCTAGACATGGTGCATTAATGACAACACAAGGAAGACTTAACATAAGAGACAAGAAAAACGAATACGATTTAAGACCAATAGATGAAACTTGTGACTGTTATACATGTAAAAACTATACTAGAAGTTATTTAAGACACTTATATAAATGTGATGAAGGCTTTGGTAAAAGATTATTATCAATTCATAATTTAAGATTCTTGATTAAATTAATGGAAGATGTTAGAGAGGCAATTAAAGAAGATAGATTTGGGGACTTTAAAGAAGAATTTTTTGAGAAATATGGATTAAATACTACTAATCCAAGAGGTTTTTAATATGAAGACAAGTGATTTTGATTATTATTTACCAGAAGAATTAATTGCCCAAACACCATTAAAAGATAGATCTACTTCTCGACTATTAGTTTTAGACAGAAACAACAAAACTGTAGAACACAAACATTTCTATGACATTATAGATTATTTAAATGAAGGTGATATTTTAGTTAGAAACAACACTAAAGTAATCCCCGCTAGAATATTTGGAGTAAAAGAAGAAACTGGAGCAAAAGTAGAAGTACTTCTTTTAAAACAAATTGAAGATTACTATGAATGCTTAGTAGGAAATGCAAAAGTTGTAAAGCCTGGAACAGTTATAAAATTTAGTGACAAACTAAAAGCTACTTGTCTAGAAGTAAAAGATGAAGGTATTAGACATTTGAAATTTGAAAGTGATGGAATATTTTTAGAAGTTCTTGAAGAAATAGGAAACATGCCTTTACCTCCTTATATAAAAGAAACTTTATTAGATAAACAAAGATATCAAACAATTTATGCAAAATACAATGGTAGCGCTGCTGCTCCTACTGCAGGCTTACATTTTACAGAAGAAATATTTGCTAAATTAAAAGAAAAAGGCGTTGAAGTTTTAGATGTAACTTTACACGTAGGACTAGGAACATTTAGGCCAGTAAAAGTTGATGATGTACTAAATCATAAAATGCATAAAGAAGAATACTTTATGTCTAAAGAAGTCGCTGACAAATTAAATCAAGCAAAAAAAGAAAACAAACGAATTATTAGTGTTGGAACAACTTCAACAAGAGTACTAGAAACAGTTATGAGTAAATACGGTGAATTTAAAGAATGCCACGAAGAAAGCGATATATTTATTTATCCAGGATATGAATTCAAAGCAATCAGTGGATTAATAACTAACTTCCACCTTCCAAAGTCTACATTAATTATGCTAGTAAGTGCTCTTGCAGACAAAGAAACAATTCTTAATACATATAATGAAGCAGTAAAAGAAAAATATAGATTCTTCTCATTCGGAGATGCAATGTTTATAAAATAGAAAGGATGAAACAAATGAAATATACAGATTATTTAAACGAAACAAACCCTAAAGTAAAAATAGATATGGGCAATTTGGGAGAAATGACATTAGAATTATTTCCAAATGTTGCTCCTATTACAGTTAAAAACTTTTTAGATTTGGTAGAATCTTCTTTTTATGATGGATTAATTTTCCACAGAGTTATCAAAGGATTCATGATTCAAGGCGGAGATCCACTTGGAACAGGCATGGGTGGAAGTAAAAATAACATAAAAGGCGAATTCAAACAAAACGGTGTTGACAATCCTCTTGAACATACTAGAGGTGTTATTTCTATGGCACGTGCATATAATCCAAACTCTGCAAGTTCACAATTTTTCATTATGCACAAAGATGCTAAATATTTAGATGGGGCTTACGCTGCATTTGGTGCTGTAACTGAAGGTATTGAAATAGTAGATAAAATAGCTAATGTTAGAACTAGTCCTAGCGATAAACCACTAGAAGCTGTAACTATTAAAAGTATCAAAAAAATAAATTAGTTAGAAATAAGGTGATTAAAAGTGAGGACGTTTACTAATTATCAAAAGTTTTTAAAAGAAATAGAAGTAGTTAAAGAGTTAAATTATAAACCCTCACTTTTATTGCACGCTTGTTGTACACCTTGTTCGTGTTACCCGCTTATATTATTAAAAGATTATTTTGATATTACTGTTTTTTACAACAACTCTAATATTTACCCACAAAGTGAATTTAATCTTAGATACGAAACATTAAGAAACTATATTGATAAAATAAATAATGAAAATAACATCAATATAAAACTAATAAAAACAGAATATGAAAATAGCCGTTTTAATAAAATCTTAGAAAAACGAAAAGACGATAAAGAAGGTAGTACTCGCTGTTTTATGTGTTACTCCTTAAGATATAAAGAATTAGTAGAATATGCCGAACAAAACAATTTCGAATACGTTTGTTCTGTTATGACAATATCCAGACAAAAGAATGAAGAAATGATCAATAAAATAATAGAAGGCTATGTGTCCAAAAATTCAAAAGTAAAATATTTGCCTTCAAACTTCAAAAAAGATGGAGGATTAGAAAAGGCACAACAAATCATAAAAAAAGAGAAATTTTATAGTCAAAACTATTGTGGTTGCAAGTTTAGTTTGAGAGGAGATGCTAATCATGAAACAATTTCTAAAGAATAATATAGTATTTTTAATCTATTTACTTTTTTCAGTTATTTTAGAAGTTTCAACATTATTAATTGTCACAGGAACACCTTTAATTAGAGCCCCTTGGATTTCTATTTTATACATGTGTTCAATATTTCTAATTTATAACTTAATTCGCAGCAAAAAAGGAAAATGCATTTTATTGTACAGTGTTTCTTTTTTTCAACTATTAATAAATTGGTTATCTGAATTATTATTTGAAAATACAGGAACATATTTTGAATATAGTATGTTCAAACTAGTCGGGGGAGCAGATCAATTTGCTGGAACTATGTCTATTGATTGGTTGTATATATCGTATACCCTATTATTAGTTCTTCTATTTGTATTGATTTCTCTTCACTTCACAAAACATATTGAAGAAAAATTCAGTTTTTATCCACAACCAATTCTTTGTTCTTTACTATTATTAGCCACTACAATTGGACAAATCGGAACTCTAATATATCACAATTCAAATAGCGAAGAGCGTTTTATCAAATCACTTTATAAAGACACAAATGTAAAGTATACAAATTATGGAAATGTAGGTAACTTTATCAATGAACTTGCTAAAATGGTAGGATTTGATAAATATAACGATTTATCTAGTTCTCAAATAAACGCCTTTCTTTATACTGAAACAAATACCAAAAGTGATAAGTTTGGTATTTCTGAAGGAAACAATTTAGTTACAATCCTTGTTGAATCTTTAGAATGGTATGCTTTTATAAGTGATACTGAAGCATATCCAAATGGCGCCAATATAACAGAAGAAAAATTAGATGCGTTGTTCCCTAACTTAAGAGAGTTCTACAACTTAAGTGTAGTTATGACAAATCATCATTCACAAAACAAAACAGACATGAGCGAAGATGAAGCTTTACTTGGCGTTTACCCTAGCAGTGCTTACATTAACTATAACTTCGCAGAAACAACACTTCCTTCATCTGTAGCAAATATGTTAAATACACAAGATGAAAATATTGTTAATAAATTTTTTCATAATAACGACTATGATTTTTATAACAGAACTAAAGTTGTTACTTCACTTGGATATGAAGATTTATACTTCATAGAAAAAATGGGAGAATACGGTGTTACAAACTATTTTGAAAGCAAAGAAAAAGAACACTCTAATTGTATGAATGTAGATAGCGAAATGTTTAATGCTATGAAAGATGAAATGTTCCCAACTGATACTCGCTTTAATACTCACGTTACTACTTTATCAATGCACGGAAGTTATGTAGAAAGAGTTACAATGAAGAAATATTTAGAAAAAATGGATTCTTTAAACGTGTATATAGAAGATAGTTATTTAAGAAACTATTTATCTTATGTTATGGATTTTGATGCAGCGTTAGGAATTATGATGAATGATTTAAGAGATAAAAATTTATTAGATAAAACAACAATAATCTTATTTGCTGATCATAATGCGTATATGAGCAATCTTACCTACAATGTAAAAGACATCAAAATAACAGAATATAGCAATAAAAATTACACAGACCTTTATAAAGTTCCATTAATGATATATGATCCTAACATTGAACACCAAGTAATAAGTAAGTTTACTACTACTTATGATATTGCTCCAACTATATTAGATATGTTTGGAATAAACTACTATACAAACCTATATTACGGTACATCAATATTTAACGAAGAAGATTCCGTTTTATACTCTAAAGCTTTTGACATTTTCATGGCAGATGGCTTATATTTCTCAAATATCAACAATATTATATTTAGAAGAAGCAATGTAAGCGATGAATATATCAAAGAAGTAGAGCAAGAAAGTCTTATTCTTTTAAAGAAAATTTACTACATTAATAACATATTTGAACTAAATCATTTTAAAAACTCAGCTAATTATGAATTGTACTTTTCTAAAATATCAGAAATAAATTAACAAAAAAGGAGAGATAACATGAAACAATTTCTAAAAAACAACTTATTGTTCATCTGTTTTATTGTTTTCTCTATCCTTTTAGAGAGTGTATCTTTATTAATTATAACTGGTTCATTACTAATAAAGAGTCCACTTTTATCTTTTTTAATATTTTTATTTTTAGGAACTATCTATAATTTAATATCAAATATAAAAGCAAAAAAAATATTTCTAACTGTGTTTTCTTCACTTCACCTGTTAATCAATTTGTTCTGTGTAATACTCTTTGAAAGTACTGGAACATTATTCGATTTCAGTATGCTTCAATTAGCAAGTGAAACAACACAATTTATAGATGCGATTTCTATTAACTACTTTTTTATAATATTCAGTGCCTTATTGTTTGTTATTTACATCGTAGCATCTTCCTATTTAACAAAATATATGGATACTTATTACAAAATCCCATACCAAACATTAATGTGCTGCATACTTCTATTTGTTTCCCTTATAAGTCAAATATCAATTATTGCTTACACAAATTATATTAGCGAAGAAAGATTTCTTAATACATTGTATGAAGATAGCAATGATAATTATTCAAACTTAGGAATAAGCGCTAACTTTGTAAATGAGATTTCAAAAATGATTTTTTTCAACAATTACGACCAATTATCTTATGAAGAAATAGAAAATTACATCTATGAAGAAATTAATACTAAAAGTGAATATTTCGGAATATCAAAGAATAATAACTTAGTTACAATTCTAGTAGAATCATTTGAGTGGTTTTCCTTTATTAGTGATCCTAGCGTTTATCCAAACGGAATGAATTTAAATAATAAAAAACTAGATGCTTTATTCCCTAATTTAAGAAACTTCCACAATGAGAGTATAGTTATGAACAATCATTATGCTCAAAACAAAACAGATATAAGTGAAGATGAAGCCTTATTAGGTGTATATCCAAATAGTGCCTATATAAATTACAATTTTTCAGATACTGTTTCACCTTCTTCAATTGCAAACTTATTAAAATTACAAGATGAGAACATTTCAAACAAATTCTTTCACGCGAATGAAAAAAACTATTACAACAGAGGACAAGTAGTTTCTTCTATTGGATATGAGAACTTGTACTTTTTAGAAGATATGCAGGAAAAAGGACTTCACAATTATATCGAAGGTGATTCTTCTTGTGTAAATTGTATGAATTTAGATAGTCACACTGTTGAACTTATGAAAGATGAAATGTTCCCTACAAATTCTAGATTTAATACACATTTTACAACTATATCAATGCACGGCAATTATACACAAAGAAGCAATATGCAAAGATGGCACGACAAATTAGAACATCTAGGGGTTTCAATAGATAACTATTATCTAAAAAACTATTTAGCAGCAGTTATGGAATTTGACCATGCATTAGGTTTAATAATTGAAGACTTAACACAAAAAGATTTATTAAGTACCACAACAATAGTCTTATTTTCAGACCATAACACCTATTTAAGCAATTTAACATATCAAGTAAAAGACATTCAATTAAATGATTATTCAAATGAAAATTATATCAACTTGTACAAAGTTCCTCTAATGATATATGATGATAATATTGGTCATAAGGTTATAGATAAATTTACTACAACTTATGATATAACTCCAACTATTTTAGATTTATTTGGAATTAATTATTATTCTAATTTATATTATGGAAACTCTATATTTAACGCGGAAGAATCTATTCTTTACTCTAAGGCTTATAATATCTTTATTGCTAATGGATTATTATACTCAAACATTAATAACATTTTATATAAAGATAAAAATATCTCAACCGATTACATAAAAGAAATAGAAAACAAAAGTTTAAAACTACTTAAAAAGATTTATTACATTAATCATATATACGAATATAATTTCTTTAAAAATCCAAACAACTATGAAAACTATTTAACTAAAGTGCAAGCTATAAATTGATTCCACAATTAAAGTTTGCACTTTTCTTTTCATTTCACTTTAAATCAAATTATGATATACTAAATTTATGGATGGTGATAATTATGGCCAGAAATTATAACGATTGGCTAAATGTTGCTATGAATCACAAATCACGTTTGGATCAAGCAATCGCAGACAGAAACTCCAAAGATATTTTATACTTTAGAGGAAAATATTTGTATGACCTAAAACAAGCGTACAAATTAAAACCAAGAGGAATAGTCCCTGCCTCTATTACCGGTTCTACTTCTTCTAGAATAGAAACAGTAATAAGTATGGAATTAGCAAATCATCAAGCTCATATAGATAAATCTATTCGTGAAAACAAACAAAACACGTCTATAAAAAGTCATTCGATGTCTAAAGAACTAGGATTAAAGATACGAAGATTATCCACAAGAGCAGATCAAGTGAGTTTTGCAACAAATACAGCAGTAAAGAAAAATGCCCAAAAAGAACTAGCAAAAGATTCTGCACGCCTTGCAGGAACAACTTTATTAAAAGCTCCAGTAATGGCAACTGCTAAAGTAGGCTCAAAAGTCGGACCTTTGGCTGTAACAATCTTCTTTTTACCAGCTAAAGTTGTTAACACCTTACTTGCAGTAACAATAGATGTTTATAGAGGAAAAGTAAAAGATGATATGTCTGAATACAATAATACAATCGTCGATCAAATATCAGGCACATTAAAAGATGCTATTAAAACAGTTTCTAAACATACATATGAGACTGTTGGAAGAATTTAAAGAAAAGAGGTTTAAAATATGAACGAAGATTACAGTTTTACAGTTATAAACAAAGAAGGATTAGAAGTAACTTGCGATGTTATTTCTATGATTACAGATGAAGATTCAAAAATTTATTTATTATACACTGATTACTTATTAGATGAAAAAGGTAATTTTAGACTTTTAGCATCAGAACTTATACAAAAGAAAAAAGATTTTGTTTTACAAGATATAAATGATGATACTAAATTAACAGAGTTAGTAATGTCTGCGAAAAACCTTTACGAAAAAACAATGGCAAAAGCCTCTGCTTAATTAATTTATTATATTAATCAAGAAAGAATCGAAAGATTCTTTTTTTATTTACCTAAAATCCAAAGAAAATAACGGATAGCATCAATCCTATAGTAATACCAACTACATCTGCAATTAATCCTGCTTTCAAAGAATGTTTCCATTTAGTAACACCAATGCTTGAAAAATAAAGAGACAAAACATATAAGGTTGTGTCTGTACTTCCTTGTATTACCGCACTAGTCTTACATAAAAAAGAATCTGCCCCATTAACAGAACAAATAGAATTAAAAACGCTCATTGATGCACTTCCAGATATTGGCCTAAATAATACCATCGGAATAATTTCTACTATATCCCCATTAACATTAAATATATCTTTTATCATTTCTCCAACATCACCAACAAAACCAGATGCTCTTAAAATGGCAACTGCACTTACTGTTGCTATTAAAGTGGGAAATACCTCAACAAATAACCCCATACCTTCTTTAACTCCTACTAAAAAAGTATCATATCCATTCACTTTCTTTTTCATTGCTAATACTATTGTTAAAAGAATTAAAATAGGAACGATCAAAAAACTAATAGTACTAAACATGTCTTTTTCTCCTAAAATAATAATCCGCAATTAATCCAGCGACACAAGATAATAAGGTTGCTATTATAGGGTAGATAAGCATGTCTGCAGGATTGCTAGCGCCTAAAGCAGCCCTTATTGCCATAACTGATGTAGGAATTAAAGTTACTCCTGCTGTGTTTAGAACAAGAAAGGTTACCATTTCATCTGTTGCTTCGCTTTTATCTCCATCATTTAACTCTTGCATTCTTTTAACAGCTTTTAACCCGCTTGGTGTTGCAGCGTACCCTAATCCAAATATATTCGCCGCAATATTCATAGACACATAATTTAAAGTAATTTCATCTTTTAAATTCGGCATTATTAATTTAAAAAGTGGTCTTATTTTTCTAGCAATCAAATCAACAATTCCGACACTCTCCATTATTTTCATTATGCCACTCCAAAAACACGCCGCGGTAATCATTGTAATAAGTAAAGAAAACGATTCTTTAGGTATATTTAAAATTGCATTAGATAATACTTCTCCTCTTCCTGTTAAAATCCCATAAATAAGAGAAAAGCAAATAATTACCAACCATATTTTATTCATGATTATCAATCTCCTAAATAATCATATTCTTATAAAAATTATTTTATGAAAAAATAGATTTTATAAATCCAATCAATTTATTTTTCTTTTTAGTCCTATTATCCAATTTACTTACAAGACATTCTCCTAAAATAGTTTCCTTATTTTTATTTACCACAAGAACTTCTGCGTTATTACCCTTTATCTTATATAGTATCTTAGTGTTTTCCATTTGTTCTTTAGGGATTGTAATATTTATTGGATTAATGCAAGTAAGTTCATATTCCTCAAAAACATTTGAACCTTTTTTTAATAGTTTAAACGTTTTATAATTGCTGAAATATTTCTCATACAAATCTTTATGAAAATTGAAATCATTTCCACAATCCAAAGTAACCACAATCAATTTAGTATCACCTTTTTTCGCACTTGTTACTAGTGTTCTTCTTGCTTTAGCGGTAAATCCGGTTTTCCCACCGGTTATATATTCATAATTTCTTAGAAGTTTATTTTTATTTATCCACATGCCATGACTTACGCTTTTATATTCTTTTGCTCCAGTTATTTCTTTAAAAGTATCATTGCTCATTGCATATTTCATTAATAACGCCATATCATACGCTGTCGAAATATTTCCATCATCATCAACATCTAATCCACTTGGATTATTAAATACAGAATTACTCATACCGATTTCCTTAGTTTTCTCATTCATTAAAGCAACAAAGTTTTCCACACTTCCAGATACTCCTCTAGCAATTGTAACTGCCGCATCATTACCACTTCTAAGCATTAAACCATACAGCAAATCTTTCATCGTTACAACCTCTCCTATTTTTAAATAGATGCTACTTCCATAAGCCTTTAAAATATCCTCATTTACTTCAACATATTTATCTAGTTTAGAATTTTCAATTGCCACAATCGCAGTCATTATTTTAGAAATACTAGCAACACTTCTTTTTAAATTAACATCTTTACCTTCTAGTATTTCTCCTGTATTGTAATCCATCACAATATAACTTCTAGCAAAAACACCTTCTGCTTTAACTTTATTTTGATTACATATCAATAAAAAGGAAAATATCACCAAAAATACTCCTAGTCTTTTCAACATCATCACCAATAAATTTTACTTTCAAAAATAATTTTTTATGATAATAAAAAAGAAGCTGCCTATTTTAACAGCTTCTTTTATTAATATTTCTTTCTATTGTTTTTATAATGTTCTCTACAGATGAATCCATAACATATTGTTCATCATCTTCATCTGCTTCACAGATTGGCTCTCTAATTTCAAATCCAACTTTTTTATATAAATTAAGTGCTGGAATGTTATCTTTATCTACTTGAAGAGACATCGGTATGCTTATCTTTTTACTCTCATAATACTTACACGCTGTATATATTAAGTTTTGAGCAATTCCTCTTTTACGATATTCATTAGTAACGGTTAAGTTAACCATGTATACACTACCGTTTCTTCTTTTTGAGTTGGGATTAAAAGAAATATGTGCAACTATTTTATCATCAGTAACACAGACAAAGTTATCATCTTTTTCATCCTCTAACCAAATACTTTTCATAATTTCTTCTTCGTATCCTGAACCTGTAGAGTTTTCAACATCCATTATTTGTTTAAATTGCTCTTCTGTGACTTCTAATCTATCTAATCTTCTAAATTCCATAAGATCACCTCACTATTCTTCTTTTGCTAACCCTTGTTCCGCTTCTAACATCTTATTATAGAATTGATTTGTATATAATTTGTAATATCTACCTTTTTTATTCATTAACTCAACATGATTACCTTGTTCAACAATACATCCTTTATCTAGATAAATAATATTATCTACATCTTTAATAGTGGAAAGTCTATGAGCTATAAAGATGCACGTCTTATCTTTAAATTGTGTATTAATACATTCTTGAATTAATTGTTCTGTTTTAGAATCGATACTACTTGTTGCTTCATCTAAAATAATAATATCTGGATTTTTTAATAATACTCTAGCAAAAGCTATTAACTGTTTTTGACCATTAGATAAAAGTAATCCGCCTTCTCCAACTTTAGTATCATATTTATAAGGCATTTTTTCGATAAATTCATCTAATCCAATCTTTTCACAAACGCTTTTAACTTCTTCTTCACTAGCCTCTCTTTTTCCATAACGAATATTATTAATAATTGAGTCATCAAACAACATAGCATCTTGTAAAATAAATCCTATATTACTTCTAATAAAACTTTGAGGTAAATCCAAATAATCTTTTCCATCAAACAATATTTTTCCTTTTGTAGGTTCATAAAATCTATACACCAAACTAGCGATTGTTGATTTTCCACTTCCAGTACGGCCTACTAAGGCTATTTTGCTTCTAGGTTCTACTTTCAAGTTAAAATTAGTTAATACTTGTTCACCTTTAGGATATTTAAATGTTAAATCTTTAAATTCTATTTCACCCTTTAATGTATCTGGATTCATATTTATGTTTTCTCTATCTTTTACAAGTGGCTCTAACGATAACATTTTATCTATTTTTTCCGCAGAAATTAAAACTTCAGAGAAAGATTCAAAGTTATCTGCCATTTGCCCAACTGAATATAAACACTTTTCAAATAACATAAAGAATAAATATAAGCCACCGTATGATAAATTTAAAGTTAGATATTCATTGTAAGACAAATAGAATAAAACCCCAATTGCAATTATATTAATAACATCAATAGTTCTCCACATGTATTGAATTAAATAATGTTTTCTCATTTCCCATTTCTTTTGGTTTAAACACAATTCATCATATTCTTTACAGTTTGATTCTTCTAGATTTAAGGTTTTAATTGTTTTAATTCCCATAATACCATCATTAATATGGCTAAGTCTTTTCTTTCTTGCGTCTCTTCTTTTATCATCAACATCATTCATTCTTTTAAATGTTTGTCTTGATAAAATAAATATTATTGGTGCGCAAGCCACTATTATTAAGCTTAATTTAAAATTAATAATCGCACATATTAAGTAACACACTAAAATATTAACACTTTGAATAACTATGTATAAACTAGGCCAGAAGAAACCTTCACCTATTATTTCAACATCTCCTACTAATGTATTTATAGTAGCACCCGTCGCATGATTATTATGATATTCTTTATCTAATTCCATAGCTTTCTTAAATAATTTTTCTCTTACTTCTTTATTTACCATCATTGTTAATTTATTTCCGTTTCTAAATGCTATAGAAAAGGTTATATTACTAGTAACTTGAACAACAATAATAGAGCAAATAACAATTATAAATAAAGGAATACTGTTTTCTTTAAAGGCCTTATCTATACCAAAATATGAGAATATAAATAATATACCAATCTCACAAACCGCACATATAACAGCCATTAAATAAATCTTTTTAAAATTTATCCCTTTAGGCATTATTCTTTTAAATACTTCAACCATTCTTTTAAGCGTTTTCATTATTCGCTCACCTCCTCAATCATTTGTTGTAAGTTCCAAACGTTTGAGTAGAAACCTGGTCTATTAATAAGTTCTTCATGTGTTCCTATATCAGCAATCTTACCTTCTTCCAAAACAATTATTTTATCTGCATCTTTAATATTCAATAAATTGTGAGAAACAATGATAGTTGTAGCTTTTTCTTTGCTAATAGAATCTTTAATTTTTCTAGCAACTATATTATCTACTGCACTTAATGTATCATCCAAAATAAGAATCTTTTTGTTCTTCATAATAGTTCTAAGAAGAGATAATCTTTGTCTTTGTCCTCCAGACAACGTAACTCCTCTTTCACCAACAACTGTTTCAAGTCCACTTTCAAACTTCTCAATATCTTCATCAAGTCCTACTCGTTTTAGATACATATCTAAATCGATACGATCATTGTCTATTAAAACCATTAAGTTTTCCTTAATAGTCTTTGAGAAAATATAAGCATCTTGTAATACAACTCCCATATTATCTCTAATACATTTCTTTTTGTAGTTTTTAAGTTCAACTCCATCAATTGTAATACTTCCAGACTCATAATCATCTAGTCTAGTTAATAAGTTTATTATACTTGTCTTACCAGAACCCGATTTACCTACAATCCCAAGAGTTTCTCCTTCCTTCAAATCAAAACTTATATCCTTTAAAACATACTCTTTTTCATACTTCATATTAACGTTTTTAAAACTAATATTTCCGCTTATTTCTTGTTCAACAGTTCCATCATTTTTATATTCTACTTCTATATCAAAGTACTCATTTAATCGTTTAATAGAAATAAATGTTCTTACAAATGTTGTAATGTGATTTATAAGTTGTGTTCCTGAATTTAAGAAACTTGCAACAATGACCGCAACAGCACTTACAACCGCCAAAGTTACATGACCATTAAAGAACAAATATGCTAAGATAGCCATACATCCTACTATATAGAAAGATGTGATCATGTCTGATATTAACCAATATCGACAATGTAAATTGTTGATATAGTAGTTGTTATTCTCCTTCTTATCATTTATGTCTTTAAATTTTTCATATTCATAATCTTCATTTGCAAAACTTTTTACTAAACTATAATTTGTAATACTTTGTTGTATCGTAGAATTCAATTGACTGTAATATTTAGATGATTGGATTTCATTTTTCTTAATTTTGAAATATCCATAGTATCCAGAAAATGTCATACAAACAAGCAAAGAAACTAAACTAACAATAAATATTGTTTTATTTAATAAATACAATTGCCATAACAACGTTCCTGCTGTAAAAAATATTCTAAACAATTCATACAAAGAATTTCTAAACAATCTAGGAATTCTCTTACAGTCTTCTATATTTCTTTGAATTATATCTCCAGTTGATCTATTTGAGTACTCACTTTTTGGAATATCTAATACGTGTTCATAAAATTCCTTGCTCAAACTTATATACAACTTTTGAAAATGTAACGTTCTTAATGTCCTTGCTGTGAAGTCCAATAAAACGCCAATTGTTGAAACAATCACATAAATAACCGCTAATGATGTTATTTTTGCTTCTACACTGCTATTATTTACAAATCTTGAAATAATTTCTGGAAGTATTGAGTTATCTTCATTAAAAATACCAAGTATTTCTCCAATAAATAAACCTGTTAAAGAGTTGATATACCTTTGTATGAACATAAACAAAAGCATTACCAAGTATAAAGGCATCCATTTTAATATACATTTTAAAATTTTATTATTCTTCATTAACTCATCTCCACTTCTTCTTTAATTTTTTCATGGAGATAAAAAGCATTTACTTACGTTTAAAAACGTGAGCAAAAAGACTCTTTTCCCCATTATTTAATTTATAAAACTTTATTAATCTAACCATTTTGCTCACATCCTTTCCGTTTTCTATAATAAACCCGAAAATTATAAATTGCAACAAAAAATTCAGTATTATTGCAATTTATTTTTAATAAATATCTTTTATGTCTTACTCTAATAATTTTATATTATTAGACAAAGCTTTCATTTGTATCTTAGTCACTTCATATTTAATAACACTACTATTTGTAACGCAATTATTTGATGAATAAAGAACAAACAATTTTATAGAATTTGTTTTTCTAGCATCATTTAAACTTACTTCGCAATATTATTAAACCATTCTCTATTATTTTTATACCACTCTATAGTGCTTCTCAAGCCCTCTTCAAATGTATATAAAGGTTCCCAATTTAATTCTTTTTTTATTTTTTCATTAGATAAAGCATATCTCAAATCATTACCAGGTCTATCTTCCACATAAGAAATCATAGATTCTTCTTTATCCATCTCTTTTAATATAGTTTTCACTACATCAATATTTTGTTTTTGACAGTTGGCTCCTATATTATAAATTTCTCCTACTGTTCCTTTTCGAATAATTAAGTCTACTGCACTACAATGATCATAAACATGAATCCAATCTCTTATATTGTTTCCTTTGCCATGAACCGGTATTTTTTCGTCAGAAAATATTTTTGTTATTGTTAAAGGTATTAACTTTTCAGGAAATTGATAAGGGCCATAATTATTAGAACACCTTGAAATAGTAACGGGCAATTTATAAATTCTATGATAAGATAAAACCAACAAATCCGCAGAAGCTTTGGATACACTATATGGATTCGTTGCTCTTAAAGGTGAATATTCATAAAACAAATCTCCTTTATCGCTTAAAGGCAAATCTCCATATACCTCATCAGTAGATATTTGATGGAACTTTTTCACATTATATTTTACGCATGCATCCATAAGTGTTTGAACCCCTATTATATTGGACATTAAAAATTCTTTTGAGTTTATAATTGATCTATCAACATCAGATTCAGCAGCAAAATTAACAACTACATCAAACCTTTCTTTGTTAAATAAATTATCTACCAATTCTTCGTCACATATGTTCCCTTTTATAAAATTAAACTTTTCATTACCTATAATATCATTTAAATTTTCTAGATTTCCTGCATATGTTAAAGCATCTAAACAAACAACTTCATCCATTGGATATTTTTCAATAACATAACGACAAAAGTTACTACCTATGAATCCGGCTCCCCCAGTAACTAAAATTTTCATCTAACCATCTCCATCACAATACTATTTTATTTACATATATTGTACTCTTGATTTGTAAACAAAAAAATAATAGTCCATATTTTTTTATATCATCTGCACCTATTTAATTCTTCAATCAACTACACCACTTAAGCAAATATACTCTTATTAGAATTTATAAAAATAATAATGAAAAGAAATCCTTATTATAGTATAATTATATCGGTGATTTAAATGGAAAGATTACAAAAAGTTATAGCTAAAGCAGGTGTCTGCTCAAGAAGAAAAGCAGAAGTATTAATTACTGAAGGTAAAGTAAAAGTTAACGGACATGTTGTTACTACATTAGGTACAACAGTTAGCGAAGATGATAAAATATATGTTGACGGTAAATTATTAAAAAGTGAAAGTAAAGCATACTATGTTTTAAATAAAGCAAGAAATACAATATCTTCTGTTAGTGATGAAAAAGGAAGAAAAACAGTTTTAGAAGGTTTAAATATAGGAAAAAGAATTTATCCTGTAGGAAGACTAGATTTTGATACAACTGGAGTTCTAATTTTAACTAATGATGGTGAACTTGCAAACGCATTATTACATCCTTCTAAAGAAGTTAACAAAGTATATATCGCTACAATTGAAGGTTCTATTTCAGATGAAGAATTAACAAAGTTAGAAACTGGAGTTGTGGTAGATGGTAAAACTACTAGTCCTTGTAAAGCTGAAAGAACCAAAGTTAACAAAGAGAAGAATAAAACTATTGTTAAATTAACTATTCACGAAGGAAGAAACCATCAAGTAAAGAAAATGTTTGAAGCAATCAATAAAAAAGTATTAAAGCTTCACAGAGAAGAATTCGCTGGAATTTCTTCTAAAGGATTATACGAAGGCCAACACAGAAAACTTACTTTCGAAGAAGTAAAAAGTTTAAAAAATTTAGCATATAATAAAGAAAAGGCAAATTAATTGCCTTTTTTCTTTGCAAATTTAAGTTGTGATTCAACTATATCATTAATAGTATTTTCATATTTATATTTGATTAATTCATTTAATTTTTTAGTAGAGAATGTTATAACACTAACATCTCCTTTTCTTTTAGCATTAAATCCGTAATCCAACTTCTTATTTACCACATTTTCTGCCGCTTTTAAAACTTCTAGCACAGTAGTTCCTTCCTCGCCTCTAGCAACATTACAAATAACTGTTCTATCAACACTATCATATAATTTAGCCACAATATTTGTTAAATCATTAACATGAATATAATCTCTAATAGGAGTTCCATCTCTAGTAGGGTGATCATTCCCGTTAAACATTAACTTTGTTCCTTTCTCTATCTCATCACAAATGTATGGAACCAAATTTTTCTTATCTAGTTTCGGATCATCTCCTAGCATATATTCAATATTTGCCCCAGCAGGATTAGAAAATCTACATATAATCGCTTTGTTATCTATTTTTGCCCAATCCAATATTAATTTTTCACACTCCATTTTACTTTCTGCATATGGAGATATTGGATTGAAAGCACACTCTTCTTTTGTTGGCATAGTAATAGGATTACCATAGACAACTACACTACTAGCAAATAGCAGTTTATTAACTTTGTGTTTACTCATGACTTTTAAAAGAACTTTGGTTGAGCCTATATTGTTTTCTTTATATTCTTGTGGATATTTTACAGATTCATCAACATATTTTTTAGCAGCTAAATGAATAACTCCAGCAAAACTATTTTTTTCAAACAAATCAGATAATTTATCCTCATCACGAACATCAAACTTATAAACCTCTATTCTTCCTTTAAATTGATTTTTTAACTTATCAATATACTTTTCTTTAGCATTAACAAAATCATCCACTACTACTATTTCATAACCTAAACTGAGTAATTTAAGACATAAATTAGTCCCAATATATCCCGCACCACCAGTAATTAAAAGTTTCATGTAAAACACCTCATTTACTATAATTATAAAATAAAAAGGATAAAACTTAAATTTTTATCCTTTAATTTTCTTTATATTCTAACTTACCTTTTATACCATGTCGAATCTTTTTCAATATTGTTATATTATATTTTCCTTCTTTATATGTATCATAACCCAATTTCCCTATATACATAGCTATTATTTCTATAGATATTGGATCTATTCCTAAAACTGTTAAAGCGAATTCATTCAAACTCATCACTTTTTTATCAAACAACGCTGGTTTGAATTTTACAGATTTCTTTTTATAATTTACCACAAATAAAGAAGTGTTTTTTTCATTACATGTCATTTTGTTCAAAGATTCCCATTATTTTTCTAAGTGTAGATTCATCTTTAAAATATATTTTCATTTCGCCATCTTTAATTCTAACTTTAGTTTTAAACTTTTTGTGTAGAACTGTTGAAGCATAATCATAATAAGGATTTGTTGCTCTTTCTTTTTTTCTAACATTCTTTCTGCCTTGTGCTAAGTTTGCTAAGTTTTCAACTTGTCTTGAAGTATAACCATACTCAATTGCATCATTAGCAATCTTAAGGGCAACTTCTTCTTCCAAGTTAATTAACGGTTTTACTTGTCCCATTGTTAATGCACCATTAATTACATAGTCTTGAATAGTTTCTGGCAAGTTTAATAAACGCATAATGTTTGCTATATATGATCTAGATTTACCAACTTTTTGTCCAATTTGTTCATGTGTTAAACCTAATGTATTTGCTAAATTTTCATAAGCTCTTGCTTCTTCAATTACATTAAGATCTTCTCTTTGAACGTTTTCAATAATTGACATTTCCATCATTTGTTGATCGCTAAATTCAGCGATTAAAGCAGGAACTTTTCTCATTCCAGCTAAAACACTTGCTCTAAATCTTCTTTCACCTGCTAAGATTTGGTATCTTCCTTGATCTGTCATACGAACTAATAAAGGAGATATAACACCATATGTTTTAATTGATTCACTTAATTCTTGTAATTTAACATCATCAAAAATAGTTCTTGGTTGGTATGGGTTTGCATCAACTAAATCAACACTAATGTCAGCACGAGTTGAACGCTCTGCTAAAGCATTATACTTTTCAACTTCCTTCAATTCTTCTCCGATATCAAACACATTAATTTTATTATAATTATTTTCCATCATTAATCACTTCCTTTGCTAAATCTATATATGCTTGCGCTACCGCACTTGATGGAGCATATTCTACTATTGTTTTTCCTAATTTTTGAGCCTCTAGAATCTTATTACTTCTTGGAATGTGAGTTCCATAAACTCTACTGTTTCTAAATAGAGCTCTAATTTCATTTTCTATGTCTGTATTAATTTTATACTTTGAGTCGTATATATTTAAAACAATTCCACTTACTATTAAATTTTTGTTGAATGAGTTTTTTATTCTTCTAACTGAAGCATACGCTTCTAACAAACTTTCTTTTGAAAAATATTCGCACAATGAAGGAATCATAACTTTATCGCTTGCATTCAACACATTAACATTAAGACCTATTGCTGGAGGACAATCTATAATTATGTAATCATATTTTCTTCTGATTTCGTTTATTTCTTCTTTCAATCTAAAATATCTTCCATTATCTTTATAAATTGTTGCCATTTCAACATCCGCACCTGCTAATAAAGGATTAGATGGTAAAAAGAAGAAATTTCTAAGTTTCATTGTTCTAATTGCCTCTGTAGCGTGAATTTTATCAACCAAAACATCATATAAAGTATTATCTAAACTATAACGATTATATCCCAAACCTATTGTTGCACTTCCTTGAGGATCGGCATCAATTAATAAGGTTTTCTTTCCAATATATGCAAGAGATGCAGCTAAATTGACAGCAATTGTTGTTTTACCAACACCACCTTTTTGGTTAACAACAGCGATTACTTCTGCCATACAATCATCTCCTCTTTATAATGGTTTTTTCTTCATTTTGTTATAATCTCTTGGATACTTTTCTGGAGTATAGTCTAGTTTTTGATAAATAAGGTTATAACGTTTTCCAAAACTCATAGGTAAGATAACTTTTTGTTTTTCTACTAAATCTAATTTCAATTCTTTACAAGCTTTATCACATTCCATAGCTTCTTCTTTTGCCATAGGACCTTTCATAGCTATGAATTTTCCACCAACTTTTACAAGTGGAGAAGATAATTCCATTAAAACATTTAATCTAGATACCGCTCTCGCTGTTACATAATCATATTTTTCACGATTTTTTCTTCCATAATCTTCTGCTCTATCAACAACGATATCAATATCTTCTAAGCCTAATTCTTCGATTACCATTTTAACGAATTCCATTCTCTTGTTCATTGAATCTAAGCATGTAACTTTTAATTTAGGATATGCTATTTTCAATGGGATTGAAGGGAAACCAGCACCTGCTCCAACATCGCATAAAGTTTTACCATCAAAATCATTTACAAACCCTAGAGTTAAACAATCGAAGAAATGTTTCTCATAAACATCATTTTTTTGTGTAATCGATGTTAAGTTTAACTTCTCGTTCCATGTTTGTAACAACTCAAAATATCTACGAAATTGTTGTTCTTGTTTCTCTGTTAATAAAATATTGTGTTGCTCTAATAAATCTTTAAATTGTTCTTCATTCATCTTTAATTACTCCCTTTCATTTTTAAATACAATAATAAGATTGATATATCACTAGGATTAACACCAGAAATTCTAGATGCTTGACCAATATTTAGTGGTTTAATTTGGTTCAATTTTTGTCTTGCCTCTAATGCTAGATTTTCTATTAAATTATAGTCTGTATTGATATCCAACTTCATATATTCCATCTTTTTAAAACTTTGAGCTTCCTTTTGTTGTTTTACAATGTAACCGGCGTACTTAATTTGGATTTCTGCTTCTTCTAAAACATCCTCAGTAAAATCCAATTTTTCTTCAAACATTTCCTTTATATCATAAATAGTAACATCTTGTCTTTTTAGAAGTTCACTTCCAAGAATGCTCGTCTCAACACTTATTTCTTTTTCAGTTTTCAGTTTTTCCGCAAAGGAATCACCTTTTTTAATTTTTATTATGTCAAGAGCATCCTTGCATTGCTTGATTTTTTCCTTTTTCTTCAAGAATTTATCAAATCGATCCTCTTTTATTAATCCACAATTATAGCCATATTGAGTTAGTCTTAAATCGGCATTGTCGTGTCTTAACAACAGTCGGTATTCTGCTCTAGATGTTAATAATCTGTACGGTTCTTTGGTTCCTTTTGTAACCAAGTCATCGATCATAACACCAATATACGCCTCATCTCTTCCAAGAACTAAAGGTTGCTTTCCTCTAATTTTCAAGGAAGCATTAAGTCCCGCCAACAATCCTTGAGCCGCAGCCTCTTCGTATCCCGATGTTCCATTTATTTGTCCTGCTGTATACAAATTGCTAATAACTTTATTTTCTAAAGTAGGCCACATTTGCAAAGAGTTAATCGCATCATATTCGATTGCATAAGCATATTTTTTTACTCTCGCATTTTCAAAGCCAGGTAGCGAATGAATCATTTTTAATTGAACATCTTCTGGCATCGATGTGGAAAAACCTTGCAAATAAATAGTATCTAATGATAGCGATTCTGGTTCAACAAATAATTGATGTCTTTGCTTTTCATTAAATTTGACTATTTTATCCTCTATCGAAGGACAATATCTAGGTCCAACACCTTCAACCATTCCTCCATACATTGCCGATTTAGTTAAATTCTCTTCAATTATTTTTTTCGTTTCATCAGTAGTATGAATCAAGTAACACAATTCTTGTTCTTCGAGAGGCTTATATTCATTTGTTTCATACGAGAAGGCAAGTTTACCTTCTGTTCCTGGTTGAACTTCCATTTTACTAAAATCAATGCTATCTCTATAAATTCTAGGTGGTGTTCCTGTTTTTAGTCTTATTATATCAAGTCCTAACTCTTTAAGATGAGGAGACAACCCATATGCTCCACTTTGTCCATCAGGCCCTTCCTTCTTACTTGTATGTCCAACAAGAATTTTTGCTTCCATATAAGTACCCGTCGTTAAAATAGTTGCTTTAGATGAATATCTAGTTCCATCAACCACAACTCCCATACATGAATTGTTTTCAACGATTAAGTTATCCACACATCCTTCAAGTATTTCTACATTCGGTTCAACTTTCAGCAAATCCCTCATATAGTTTTTATAATCTAATTTATCACTTTGAGCTCTAAGGCACCAAACGCCAGGCCCTTTTGCAGTATTTAACATTTTCATTTGCAAATATGTCTTGTCTGCTGTTATTCCCATTTGTCCACCTAAAGCATCAATTTCTCTAACAACAACACCTTTCGCAGGTCCTCCAATCGAAGGATTGCAAGGCATACATGCAATATTATCAATGTCTAATGTAACTAAAAGAGTCTTTAAGCCAGTTCTTGCACTAGCTAAAGTGGCTTCTACACCAGCATGTCCTCCTCCGACAACAATCACATCATACATTTTTCCACACCTCTTCATTTTTGATTATATACTCTTGTGAAATAGGTGTCAATTAAATGGGTGTTTCACATGAAACTTTTTAGGTAATTTTCACAAAAAAAGCCTATTTTTTAAAAAATAAGCTTACATTATTTTAGTAATTAAACTATTTAACAGCTCCAGGGCACGTCCGCCAATAACGAAATCGAAGCACTTCTTACTTTCCACGATTTCAATTGTAGCTATATTTCCCCTATCGTATATACCATCAGGACTAGTACCGTATTTCCTAATTAAAGAAAAGAATTTAGTCAACCAACCATTCAATGTGCTTGCCGGAATAGTTTTGGTATACCCATTAAAACTAACAGCGCTACTTTTCTTATCAACATAAAATCTATTGATGATCCCATTTTCAATCAAATTGACTTTTATTTGAATTATACTTTTATACATTCAGGTTTCACCTTTCTTTCATAATGTTCATTCATCGCTGTAATCATTTTTTCTATTTCATCGTCTATCTCTAAATCATAGAAGGTTCCATTCTTACTAAGATAGAAACTTAGATTACAAAATATAAATCCCAGTTCTTTAGAGTACTCTACCCACTTAGATCCAAAATATTCTTCCAACCTTTTATAATCATTCTCTATCGCACACTCTAAAAAGAATTTTTCGTGATGCCTTATAAAATATTCCGCAAGAGGATATAAGTCTTCGTAAACGGTTTCCCCAACAATTGTCCAATCATTAGGATTGTCAAATATGCAAACACCTTTTTCCCTCAGCCTCTTCGTTACTTTTTCCGCCAACATCTGAGTCCTTATTTCATTAACTATTTCATTAGTGCTCTTTTCATCACGAACATTTATTCCAGTCGCGCCAATTCCTTGCTCTATTCTGTGGATAAGTTCATGTATAAGTGTCACATCAAAACTTCTAACTCTGTTATTTAAAAGTCTTATTATAGGCATCTTAACAAAGTGAAGATAATGTTCTTCATTTTTAGGATCATTAATCAAATTAAATCTACCTGCACAAGCATTATTTTTAAAGACAAAGAATTCCACAACTTCTCCAGTGATCTTTTTTCCACACCAGTCTTCTAATTCTTTTTTTATCTTTCTTCCATACTTAGACTCTTTAGCAACACCTATTCTATATTCTAAAAAAAGTTTTTTTCTACATTCAATAAATTCTTGAATTATTTCTTCAGTTAAGTTTTCCACATTTATACCTAGTGCCTTAATCGCATTTCTAAATCTGCTTCTTTCAAAAATTAAATTTTCTTTTATACAATCAGGGACATCTTCATCATCCAATATCGAATCATATTCTTTCACATAAGAATCTATACACGCAACCTCGACATCCTCATCCATAAAACAGTTAATAAAGTTTTTAAAAACATCTTCATCCACATCATCATTGTGGAAAACTTTTTTAACCAATTCAAACAAAGCCTTATCTTTGTGCTTTCTCAACTTTTCCACAGTAGCGTTATATTCTAAATAATTAGTTTTAGCAATCACATATTCACCAACGCCAAATTTCTTTTTATCCTTTTGTGTAAACTTATACACATCTATTGGATTACTAGAAAAATCAAAATAAGTATTATTTAATCTTTTTATTATTAGTTCTCTATACCTTTCACCATAGCATTCAACAAAAGTCTCTAAGATAACATCTTTATATTCATTATACCTATCCACAAATTTCTTTTCATAAACCACAACTAGTCACCTCAGAATCACACAATAATAATATCACATTCCCCACATACAAGAAACATTTTTTTTATAAACAAAAAGAGCGCAGTTTGATCCACGCTCTTTATTCTGTTATTAATTATTTTCTACAATTGTTTCGTCTTGTGTTTCTTGTGAAGCATCCTCTTCTATTTCTTCTTTACCAACAACAGCAATTGATGAAACAACAGAGTTATCTGCAATCTTAATTATTCTAACACCTTGAGTGTTTCTACTAGCAACCTTAACTTGTTCTAGAGATACCCTAATTATAACACCTTTATTAGTAACAACTAGCAAGTCTTCATCACCCTTAACAGCTTTCAAGCATACTAATTGTCCGTTTTTCTCTGTTACATTTACTGTTTTAACACCTTTACCACCACGGTTACTCATAACACGATATTCATCAATATGAGACATCTTACCATAACCCTTTGATGTAAGAACTAAAACATATTCACCTTGACTAGATGTAGATACTCCAACAACTTCACCATCACCTACATTAATAGATTTAACTCCAGTTGCAGTTCTTCCCATACATCTAATATTTTCTTCTGAGAATCTTACAGCCTTACCATTACTTGCTGCAATAATTACATCTTCGTTACCATTTGTCTTTCTAACAGCGAATAATTCATCGCCTTCTTTAAGAGTAACAGCAATCTTACCGTTTTGACGAATATTTCTAAATTCTTCAATACTTACACGTTTACTTATACCCTTAGAACTTACAAACAATAATTTTTCTTCGCCCGTCAAATCTTTTCCGTCAATAGAAATCATTGCTCGAACTTTTTCACTCTTATCCATGTTCAATAAATTAATAATTGGTAGTCCTTTTGATTGTCTTGAGAATTCAGGAATCTTATATCCTCTTATACGATATACTCTACCAGTATTTGTGAAGAATAAAACATCTGTGTGAGTATTAGTTATTAGAAGTTGATCAACAATATCATCTTCGTGAGTTGTCATTCCTGTAACTCCTCTTCCACCTCTATTTTGAGTTCTATAAGTATCTGTTGTAACTCTCTTAACATAACCATTAATTGTTAATGATATAACAACATCTTCTTGAGGAATTAAATCTTCATCATCAATATTACTATAGTCATTAGTAATTTCTGTTTTTCTCGCATCAGCGAATCTACTCTTCATTTCTAAAAGTTCTGTTCTAATTATTTCTAATAGTTTATCTTTGTTTTCCAAGATGCTCTTAAGCTCAGCAATTTCTGCTTCTAATTGTTCAATACTTGCATTAATTTCAGCTCTAGCTAAACCTGTTAATCTTTGAAGTTTCATATCAAGAATAGCTTTACATTGTTTTTCAGATAAATCAAATCTTGCAATAAGTTCATTTGTAGCAATTTCTGTTGTTTGACTATTTCTAATTATGTGTAAAACTTCATCAATGTTATCACTAGCAGTTCTTAAACCAATTAAAATATGAATTCTATCACTAGCTTTACCTAATCTAAATTTAGTTCTTCTAGTTAAAACATCTTCTTGGTGTAATAAGTATTGATTTAAAATTTCTTTCAAACCTAATACTCTAGGTTCGCCATCAACGATCGCTAACAAATTCGCACCAAAAGTAGTTTGTAATTGAGTTAGCTTATATAGTTGGTTAAGAATTACTTCAGGAACAACGCCTTTCTTTAATTCTATAACTATACGCATACCTTCTCTACTTGATTCATCTCTTAAATCAGATATACCTTCAACTATTTTATTTTTTACTAAATCAACAATTTTTTCTATTAATACACTTTTATTTACTTGATAAGGAATTTCAGTAACAACAATTCTTTTTCTATCTCCATGATCCATGTCTTCAAAATGACATTTAGATCTAACAATAATAGAACCATTTCCTTCTTCATAAGCTTTTTTAATTCCGTTTCTTCCTAAAATAATTCCTCCCGTAGGGAAATCAGGACCAGGAATATAATTATTCATTAAATCTGTGACACTTATTCCAGGATCACTACTAATAGCTAATACCGCATCAATAACCTCACCTAAATTATGTGTAGGAACATTTGTTGCCATACCAACAGCAATACCAACTGTACCATTAACTAATAAGTTAGGGAATCTACAAGGAAGAACTACAGGCTCTTTTTCACTTCCATCATAGTTATCCATAAAGTCAACTGTATCTTCATCAATATCTCTTACCATTTCCATAGCAATCTTCGTCATTCTTGCTTCAGTATAACGCATTGCAGCAGGATCATCGCCATCAATAGAACCAAAGTTACCATGTCCATCAACAAGAGGATAACGACAAGAGAAATCTTGAGCTAATCTTACTAATGCATCATAGATTGCAGTATCACCGTGTGGATGATACTTACCCATCGTGTCTCCGACGATTCTGGCTGACTTTTTAAAAGGTTTACCAGCTTGAACACCTAGTTCATTCATTGTGTGAATAATTCTTCTATGAACAGGTTTTAATCCATCTCTAACATCAGGAAGCGCACGTGAAACAATAACAGACATCGCATAATCTAAGAAAGCTTTTTTTACTTCCTTTGTCATGTTAACTGGTTTAACACTTCTATCATGAATTTTATCTTCAGTAAGCATTCCGTTTTGTTCTAATTCATTATTTTCGTTTTCCATTATTCAGCACCTCCTATATATCAAGATTTTCTACAAACTTAGCATTTTCAAGAATGAAATTCTTTCTAGGTTCTACTTTGTCACCCATAAGCATTCCAAATATCATATCTGCTTCGATTGCATCATCTAATGTAACTTGAAGTAATGTTCTTGTTTCTGGATTCATTGTAGTTTCCCACAATTGTTCAGCATCCATTTCACCAAGACCTTTATATCTTTGAATTACATATTTTGAATTTTGTCCCAATTCAGCTTTTAAGTTTTCTAACTCTTGATCACTGTATAAATAATAAACTTGTTTTCCACATATAACTTGGTATAAAGGAGGACAAGCTATATAAATATTACCGTTTTCAATTAAAGGTTTCATGAATCTATAGAATAAAGTTAAAAGTAAGATTCTAATATGAGATCCATCAACATCGGCATCGGTCATAATAATAACTTTGTGATATCTTAATTTTTCAATATCAAATTCTTTATGAATTCCAGTACCTAATGATGTAATAATATCTTTTATTTCTTGGTTAGCAAAAATTCTATCTTGGCGCGCTTTTTCAACATTTAGGATTTTTCCTCTTAATGGTAATATTGCTTGGAAGTTTCTATCTCTTCCACCTTTGGCACTACCACCAGCTGAATTACCCTCTACTATATATATTTCATTTTTACTAGCATCTCTACTTGAGCAATCAGCTAATTTAACAGGGTTACCACTTAATTCTAGTAATCCTTTCTTTCTTGTTAATTCACGAGCTCTTTTTGCAGCCATTCTCGCATGTGAAGCAAGAATTGCTTTTTCAACAATGATTTTTGCGATATCTGGGTTTTCTCCCATATATCTTTCTAGTTGTGCACTAAATATATTACTAACAACTTTTCTTACTTCTGAGTTTCCTAATTTAGTTTTAGTTTGACCTTCATATTGAGGGTTAGGATGTCTAACAGAAATAATCGCAGTTATACCTTCTCTAACATCATCATTATTAAGATTCTCATCATTATCTTTTAACATCTTATTACTTTTAGCGTAGTTATTAACAAGTCTAGTTAAAGTATATCTGAATCCCTCTTCATGAGTTCCGCCTTCATGTGTATTAATGTTATTACAATATGAATATACACTTGAAACATATCCCTCATTGTATTGGAATGCTATTTCTACAGCAATGCCGTCTTCTTCACCTTCAACATATATAATTTCATCATGAATAGCTTCTCTTGATTGATTTATATATTTAACATAATCCTTTAATCCGCCATCGTACTTAAATTCTTCATATTGTCTTTCTCCTCTTAAATCTTCAAGAGTAATTTTTACACCTTTATTCAAGAAAGCCATTTGTCTTAAACGATCTTTTAATATCGCATAATTAAATACTGTTGTTTCTGTAAAGATTTGTGGATCTGGTTTGAATAGTACTGTTGTTCCTCTTTTATCAGTAGGTCCAACAATTGTTAGGTGTTGTTCTATTTTTCCACCATTTCTAAATTTAACAATATATTCTGTGCCTTCTTTATAAACCTTAACTTGTACATATTCACTCAAAGCATTAACAACAGAAGCACCTACACCATGAAGCCCACCAGATACTTTGTATCCTCCACCTTCTCCAAATTTACCACCAGCATGAAGAACTGTGTAAACAGTCTCAACCGCACTTAAACCAGTCTTAGGATGTAAACCAACAGGTATTCCTCTACCATTATCCTTTACAATTATTTCATCTTTTTCTGTTACAGTTATATTTACCTCTGTACAATATCCAGCTAATGCTTCATCTATCGCATTATCTACAATTTCCCAAACAAGGTGATGTAAACCTCTTTCTGATGTTGTACCAATATACATACCAGGACGTTTTCTAACAGCCTCCAAACCTTCTAGAACCTGAATATTATCCGCTGTATATTGCTCATTTGCTCTAGTATCACTCATCATTCATTTCCTCCTTTATTCTATGAATTTTGTTTTCTTTTATTTGATATTTTTTTATATTTTCAATTTCTTTTATTTCTTCATAATTACATCCAGTTATAAAAACTTGATCAAACTCTTTTATTATTTTATAAACTTCTTTTTTTCTGCTTTCATCTAATTCTGAAAAGACATCATCTAAAACTAGTATTGGGCATTCTTTTATTCTTTCTTTTATTAAATTAACAAGCGCTAATTTAACAAGCAACACAATAAATCTTTGTTCCCCTTGAGAGCCAAAATTTGAAGCATCATTGTGATTTATATAAATTTTAAAATCATCTTTATGGACGCCTAAACTTGTAACTCTTCTTTCTTTATCTTTTTCTAAAGTTGATTTATATTTGCTCAATATTGCATCTTTACTTATTTCTTCAAAGCAACCCTCGTACGATATTTCAAATTCATATACATCATTTAACGATGTATTAAATTCATTTATAACCTTTTCAATTTCTTTTAAGAATGTTTTTCGTTTTCTTATAATATCAACTTGAAGTTCGCTTATTTTGTCATCTATAACAAATAACAATTCTTCTTTATAAACATCTTCACTTTTTAACAATTCATTTCTTTGTTTAATCAACTTGTTGTAAATAAGTAAGTTGTCCATATAAGATTTATCTATTTTAGAGATTTCCTTATCCATAAATTTTCTTCTGTCTTTTGGGAAATCTTTCAACAAATATACTTCTTCAGGTATAAATTCCACAACATTAGCGTGCCCTAGATATTCTCTATATTTTTTATAAACAATACCGTCGATACTAAGAAGTTTTGAATCTTTACCAACAAGCAAACTATAATCTAAATTCTCTATAATACCCTCAATAAAGAATTCCCCTTTATTTTCTTTAAGAAGATTTTTATCCTCATTAGTTCTAAATGATTCAAGGTTACTTATATAATATATTGCTTCAATTAAATTTGTTTTTCCAACACCGTTTGAACCATACAAATAATTTATTCCTTTTTCAAAAATCACTTCCAGCAAATCATAGTTTCTAAAATTTTTAATTTTTAATTTACTAAGCCACAAGTTTTGTTACCTCATAACTTTTGTTTAATACTTTAACTACATCTCCTGGATATATTTTTCTCCCACGTCTTTGATCTTGTTCATTATTTATATAAACATTATTTTCTAACAAGAATTGTTTAGCATAACTTCCACAATCAATGATGCCAACATACTTTAAAAACTGCCCCAATGTAATATACTCACTGTTTATATTAATTTGTTCCATTTTTAATCCCCCTTTAAGCATTTATGAAAGAATATAAATATATATTTATATTCTATCATAAGATATAAAAAAAAGCAAAGAAAAAGGGATTTTCACGCATGTTAAATCAAAAATATATACACATTTTTCAATCAAAATTACATAATCTAATCACAAAAAAAGACTTATCAAATCTATTTATGATAAGTCTCATTGTTATTTATCTTAAAACCCCTATAAATTTGCTCCAAAAGAAGCAATCTAATCATTTGATGGGTAAATGTAAGCTTTGAGAATGAAAACAGAAAATTGGCTCTTTTTCGCAACATTTCACTAACACCTAACGATCCACCAATAACAAAACAATAATTACCAACACCACTGCTTATAAGCGAATCCATTTTAGAAGCAAATTCTTCACTATTCAATTCCTTCCCTCTTAAATCTAAAAGAATCAAATAATCTTTATCATTAACCTTTTCTAATATTCTTTGTGTCTCTATCTCACGTATTTTTTCTTCACTATTACTTGAGCCTATTTTTTCATCTTTAACTTCTATTATTTCAAAGGAACAATACCCGCTTAATCTTTTAAGATATTCACTAATTCCTTGATTTAAATAGTTCTCTTTTATTTTACCAACACAAACAAGTTTTATTTTAATCATGAATGTAATGTAACAGCAATTTGTCTTGTATTCATTCCATCTTTATTAATTAAAGTTAAAACTACTGTTTCTCCTGCATTATATTTCAAAAGTTCTACATTGAACTCCGCTGTTGAATTTACTTTAACGTTATTTATTTCTGTAATTATACTTTGTGTGCCGATTGATCCTTCTAGTGAATTTTGTACATACACACCATTAGTTATTGAACTAGATATTCCATATTTTTCTCTTAGAGTCCCCATTTCATTTATTGATAACAATGTCAAATTAAGTACAGGTCTAACATAATAAGGAAGATTAGCATCGTTAGCTATTAAAAATCTAGCAACCTTCATAAAATAATTAATAGGTAAAGCTCCATAAACTCCAGATAATTCATCATATTTTAAAGTAGTTATTCCTATAAGTTTTCCTTCATCATCAAATAACGCTCCTCCACTATTTCCTTTGTTAATAGCAGCATCAAATAAAATTGCGTAAACAGGAGTAACAACTCCAGTATTTATCATATCAATATCTATCTTAACGTTATAATTAGAAATATTTCCTGCTGTTGTATGGTTAAATTTTTGATATGGTGATCCAATTGTATAAACAAAGTCGCCTTTTTCCACACTATCAGAATCACCTAAAGTAGCCACTTTATATTTAGTGCTTTTATTTATTTCTAAAACCGCAACATCTTCATTGAAATCTTTCCCCATAACTGTAGCTATTTCACTCTTACCAGACATAAATCCTTCTTCATCTGAGAAGAAAACTTCAACTTCAAAATCACTAGTTAAATCTTTAAGCACATGGGCATTTGTTAATACGTATGCAGAACTTCCTTCTTCCATTACAACTACACCACTACCTGTTGACTTTATTTCACCATTACTTTTTCTTTGAACTTTAACCATAACAACACTTTGTACTGTTTGTTTATATAAGTCTTTATACCCATTATTTATTGTAGTGTAATCTCCTTCAGTAGTTGTAGTTTCATCTGTAGGACACTTACATTCTTCGTTAGAGCAACTACACCCCGCTAATGAGAAAGCCATCAAAAGAACCAATAAAAGTTTACTTATTTTTTTCATTTTCTTTTCCCCCTTAAACCTTTACATGATAGAAATCTATTTTTCCATCTTTTTTTATGACTTTTAAACAAACATTGTCATTTTTTTCATACCTTGCTAGTTGACTATCTAGTTCGTATTTATTTTTAATTTTCACACCATTTACAGCTACAATAACAAAACCTTGATTTAATCCGCCAAACAAGTAATTAAATGGTTTGAATGTTGTTATAACTACACCAAACTCAACATCTTTATTAACTCCATACTTCTTCTTCATCAAAGAACTTAAACCATTATAATCTTCTAGATTATATTTTATATAATTTATGTTATATTTTCCAGTTTCTACAATAGAATTCGCGATTTTTAACAATTTATTACTTTCCACAACATAACTTGTCCCAACAAATTCTTCATCATAATTTGTAATCATTCCTATAAGTCTATTCAATTCATCAAAAACTCCACTTCCTCTTAGAGAAGTTGTTCCTTCTAATTGCAATACATCTTTATAGACACTTATATATTTTGTTTGATATATTTCTTCGCCAATTTGGCTAAGATTACTTTTTATATAAAATTTATTATTTATTCCATAATATCCATAAACATAATTTTGTTGACCTTTATATAAATACTTGCTATTAGCAAAACAAACGGGATTAATTTCTGATTCTTTTTCTGTTCTAAGCACAGCAACTTGATTGTAAGAATCACTTCCAATAATTATTGCTTTTTTTTCAACACCATTTTCATAAATTACTTTATAATTGTTTGTTTTATTAACAATATCCGAACTACTTATAACATAGGTATACTTATCATCACTTTTATAAACAAATCCGTTACTACTAAAAACATCATAATTATTCACAACTTTAACTATTGAATTTTCAGGATTATCGCAAGAAACATTTTCTTCGTTTGTTAATAAATCAACTGCTTTTGTTGGCGTTATTATAGCCCCACTAAAAGCTAGTGATACGATAACACTAAATATTAACAGTGCTCTTTTCATGATATTTACCACCTGTTAGTTCTATATTTTGATCCGCAGCATTTACAAAAATATTTTCTAAACTAATATCTCTTTCTTTAGCTTTGCTATATAAAGTATTTATTGCTGTTTCTTTTGTGTTTGCTTCTTGAGATATATGAGCCAAGTAAATTTGTTTTGTTTTATCACCAATTATATCGCACAATGTGTCACTAGCTACTTCATTACTTAAATGTCCTTCATCTCCTAATATTCTACTTTTTATATAGAATGGACGTTTTGATTCCATTAGCATTGGTATATTATGATTGCTTTCAAAAATATAATAATCAGCATTTGTTATATACTTTTTATTTTTATAATTCACATAACCTGTATCTGTCATATAAACTAATTTTTCATTATCACTACTTATAACATATCCACAACATTTAACATCATGAGATAAAGGTAAGGCAATAACGTCAAATCCATTTACACTAACTTCTTCAAACTTTTCTAATTGAACATTTGCAACATTTATGTCTTTTAAAGAGTATATTTTAGCGTTAGAAAAACTATTGATAGATTTAATGTGGTCTTCATGTTCATGAGTTATCAACACATGCTTAACATCACTAACATCATACCCATATCTAGCAACTTTTTCTTTTATTTCTTTATATGAAATTCCAACATCAATTAGCATTAATTCCTTTTTTTCACTAATTATCAATGTTGAATTTCCTTTTGATCCACTCGCTAAAATAATAAACTTCATTTTTATTTGTTCTCCTCTATTTTTGAGTAATTTGAGAATAAACCGAATTCCTTTAGGAATACTAATTTAACCACACCTGTAGCACCATTTCTATGCTTTGAAATAGAAACTTCGGCTATTCCACTTCCTCCAATTGTTTCTTTCTTTTCTTCTTCCTCTTTATTTTTTGCGCCTTTTTGATTATCAAAATAATCTTCACGATAAATAAACATAACTAAATCGGCATCTTGCTCAATTGCACCAGAACCTCTTAAGTCTGATAACATTGGTCTTTTATTATCTCTTTTCTCATTATCACGTGATAATTGTGATAATGCAATTACTGGCACATTCAATTCTCTGGCCATAGCTTTTAACCCTTGTGATATTTCTGTTATTTCTTGTTGGCTGCCTTCTCTTCTTGATTGTTCAGACCCTTTAACAATTTGTAAATAATCCACAACAATTAAAGCTAAATCTTCATTTGTAGATTTCAATTTTCTAGCCTTTACTACCAAATCACCTAATTTTATAGCTGATGTATCATCAACGAATATTTTTGCTTTACTTAATTGGTTAGTTGCAACATCTATTTTAGTCCAATCTTTATCAGTTAAATCTAAACTTCTAAGTTTATCGCCATTAACTCCAGATTGTGAACTAATCATTCTTTGCATTAATTGCTCTGCAGGCATTTCTACGGAAAACATTGCTGTAGTTACGTTTTGTTTTATAGCAGCATTAACTAAAAAGTTTAACGCAAGAGCAGTTTTTCCCATTGAAGGTCTCGCCGCCAAAATAATTAAATCACCTTTTTGAAATCCATGAGTGATATTATCTATATCTGTAAATCCACTAGTTACTCCAGTTAAACTACCATTTGCTTTTCCACTAGCAAACAATTGTTCTTTTAACACTTCAATAACTTGCCCTGTAGTTTTAAATCCACCTACATTTCTTGATCTAGTAATTGCTAAAGTGTCACTTTCTATTTTAGCAACATAATCACTTATATCTGTTATTTCTTCTTTTTTCCACGTTGAAGTAACATTTTCTGCTAATACCACTAACTTTCTTAATGTCGTTTTGTCTTGAATAATTCTAATATATTCTTCTACATTTGAGGCTGATACTACATTTATTATTAAATCGTAAACTGTTTCTTCTTTATTACTTAATTGATTTAATGTGTTATTAAGTGTTAATTGTTCAATAACAGTAACAACATCAACATTCATATTTTTGTTATAAACAGTTCTGATTGTATCAAAAAGAAGTTTATGATCTTCCACATAAAAATCTTCTACATTTAATCTAACCACACTATTTAACAAAGCATCTCTAGATAACAACATTGCTCCTAGAACAGCTCTTTCTGCTTCTAATGAATATGGCAAGTTTTTCATAAATATCTGCCTCCTTAAAAAACTACTATTTTTCTATTACATGAACAGTAATTGTACCTATTACATCTTTATATAATTCAACTTGAATTTTTGTATATCCTAATGCACCAATTGGATTAAAATCAATAAATTTTCTTTTATCTAATTCTACATTAAATTGTTTTTTATATTCTTCAACTATCTCTTTTGAAGATACTGCTCCAAATAATTTTCCTTCTTTGCCAGTACCTGCTTTTATTTCAACAACATAATCTTTTATTTTTTCTTTAAGTGCTATTGCGTTTTGTTTTTTTATTTCTTCTTCTTTAGCTTTATTGTCATCTTGAGTTTTCTTTATTTCTAGACTTGTCTTTGTTGCTAAAACAGCTAACTTTCTAGGAATTAAGAAATTAGCTCCATAACCATCGCTAACATCAACAATTGCACCTTTCTTACCAACTTTTTTTACATCTTCTAATAGAATTACTCTCATATTTTTACCCCCTTTATTCTATTCTTGTATCTCCAACGAAACTCTCTAATTTAGAATACAACATTTTCTTTGCTTCTTCAATTCCAACTTCTTCTAATTGGGTAGCTGCACTACTAAAATGGCCGCCGCCACTCATACTTTCCATTATTTTTTGAACATTAACTGTACCGTCACTTCTTGCGCTTATTCCCACAGTTGTATCACTTGTCTTACCTATAACAAAACAAGCTTTTATTTCTTTAACATTTAGAACTTCTTGTCCTACCATTGCTAACAATGATCTTTCAATGATATATTCCTCACCAGCACTGCAAACAACTACACCATAATAAGGTGTCTCTGAATTTGCCATAATTTTTGTTTTTAATTGATATTCTTCATATTCTTCTTTCAAAAATTCTGTCGCTTGATTGTTATCTGCACCATATTCTTTTAATATCATTGAAGCTTCATATGTTCTTGATCCAGTTCTATTTTTGTAATTGTTAGTATCTAATAAAATACCAGTCAACATATAAGTTGCTACTTCTGGAGTTACTCTTATTTTATTCTCTGAATATCTTATAATTTCACTAACCATTTCACACGTTGATGACGCAGCACTTTCTTGATAAGAGAAAATTTGTGATAATAATTTTTCGCCTGGACGATGGTGATCAATAACAGCTATTCTTTCTGCTACATCAACAACTTTAGGACTCATTGTTATTTCTGGATTTGAAACATCAACTAAGAACAACAAACTATTTTCATCCATTTCTTCTATTGCTTTATTTGGTTTAATCACCATTTCATCGATTTCTTCTTTTTCAAATGATTCTCTAAACGCTCTTCTAGCTTTTAATTCTACCAATTTATCATCATACACAATTTTAACTTTTTTATTCATTTGTTTTGTTATTGAATACAATCCTAAACATGCTCCAATCGCATCAAAATCAGCATTAATGTGTCCCATAATATAAATACTATCAGCAGATTGGATTAAAGCAGTTAACGATTTAGAAACCACTTTTACTTTTACTTTATGACGTTTACTCTTAGATTCGCTTCCACCACCATAGAATTCCATATTTTTACCATATGTGTTTACAACACATTGATCTCCACCTCTAGATAAAGCTACATCCATCGCACTTGAAGATAATTCGGATAATTTTATAAAATCATTTATTCCTCTACCTACTCCAATAGAAATTGTGAAATTATTATCTTCTTCCACAACTTTTTTTATGTCTTCTATCAAAGAAAACTTTTGCTTTAAAATTGATTGGTATGTTGTTTCTTGCATTAAAGCGATATAGGCGTCATTTCTAATTTTCTTTAAATAAATTCGATTATTGATTGACCATTCATTTATTATCATTCTAATTCTTGCTTCAAGTTCACTTGTTTTAGTGTCATCCAAAATAGAAAGAATGTCACTGTAATTATCAATGTTTATACTTAAAATAACTGGAGCTTCATTAGTATATGCCTGATATAAATTTTCATATTGAGTTACATCTTTCATAATAATCATTTTTAACTCTCTTAAACATTTGCATTCATAAACTCTATTTTCAATATTTAATTTTATGCTTTCATGTTTATCTTCAGTAATTAAGCAAAAAGCATTGTTGTATTTAATAATGTTTTTTCCCACAATATTTATTCTTCTACTGTCTAAAAAATCATTCACCCAGATAACTTCAAATGATTCATTGTAGAAAATTATTCCTACTTCTCCAAACTTTTCCACTTCTTTTAAATTGTTTAGAATTAATGAGTTAACTTTAATATTGTTTATTGTGTTTTTCTTATCGATTTTATTGTAAAAAGACAAGAAATAGAAAATATTTGAAAATATCACGAGAGATATTATGACTGTATAAACTATTTCTTTATTAAAATTTATTAATGGTTGCTCAAAGGAATAATTCAATAAGGCTAAGATACTTACTAAAAATTGAAAAGCTATCATTACTATTATTTTGTTTTTTTCCTTATTAAAAAGATTTTTCATCATATTCCTCCTCTACTTATACAATTTTATTATACCGTTTTTAATTTTATTTTTAAATAAAATTATAAGGTAAAAAAAAAGAATACTTACCGTATTCTCTTTTTTATTTACAAATTATTAAATATTATTCAACAACGAATGGTAATAAAGCCATTTCTCTTGCTCTTTTGATAGCTACTGCTAACATTCTTTGATATTTAGCGCTAGTTCCTGTAACACGACGAGGAATGATTTTTCCGTTAGCACTTACAAATCTTTTTAATAATTCAACATCTTTATAATCGATATATGTGATTTTATTTTTAGTAAAGAAACACACTTTCTTTCTTGTTTTTTGCTTTTTGAATGCCATAAATTTATTCTCCTTTCTTAAAATGGTAAATCATCTTCAGAAATATTAAAATCTACACCATCTGTAGTATTAATTGTTTCTGTATCGTCAGAATCATCTCTTTGGTAACCCATACTTGTAGTATCTTCTTGATATCCACTAGTACTTTTTGATCCTAACATAATCATATTTGTACAAACAACCTCAGTAACATATACCTTGTTGCCATCTTTATTTTCATAATCTCTAGTTTGAATTCTTCCTTCAACAGAAATTAATGTACCTTTTTTTACATATCTGTCCATAATTTCAGCTGTTTTATCCCAAGCTACACAATTTATAAAATCTGTTGTTGGTTTTCCATCTTTTAACACATATCTGTTGTCTATTGCTAATGTGAAGTTTGCAACAGCTGTACCACTAGATGTTCTGCGGAAATCAACATCTCTTGTTGTTCTTCCAATTAAAATTACTTTATTTAACATATAAACTACCTCTTGTTACTTTTTTTATTTATTAAATTAGTCTAAGTTTACGATCATATGACGTAAAACATTGTTATTAATTTTTGATAAACGGTCAAATTCACTTACAGCTTTTGCATCAGTACTAGTTAAAGTTGTTACTACGTAATAACCTCTAGTTTGCTTTTTGATTTCATAAGCTAATTCACGATTACCCCACTCATTAACGTCACTAATTTTAGCACCATTATCTGTTAAAATTTTGTTTAAACTTTCGATAACGCTCTTTCTATTAGTATCATCTAAATTTGAGTTTAAAATATACATGATTTCGTATTTTTTCATTCTTTTACCCCCCTTTGGTCTAAATTCAGCTAGTTTTCCACTAGCAGAGAAGATGCACGCCTTCACCACATGCTCCGATATTATAACCCATAAAATATAAAATGTAAACTATTAAAAGTTAATTTTTTCTTTTATTTATTTTATTAAAATAAAAAGGCCTTGATGGCCTTTATTTTTTAATTATATCTTACTGTAACTGGAATTACCATTTCTAGATTTTTTGTTTTCTTATCAATTGAATCAGATGTTAATAAATTTTTAATTTCTATCTTAATTGTGATTTGTGATCCTGATGGTAAAACATAGTAAAATTTATTATCCATAAATACTCTGTTTTGTGGTAAAGTCAATTTAACTTTATTCGAACTTGCTTCTTTAACAACTCCTTGTGTTAAATCGTTATACTCAATAGCCTCAACATACATTGTTTTAGAATCTTTATTGCTAATTGTAAAAGTATATATTAAAGAGTAATTTGCATTTGAAGGCACTTCCTCTTTTGATGAGCTATACACATATCTGTTAACTTCTGAAGAAAGAACGCGTTTATTTTCAAGTTCAACACTTTCTGCTTTTTCATAAGTTGCTCTTTCGAAAGGTTCACCTTCTGCAGTATAGCATTCAGAGATTCCTTCTGGTTCTTCTAATAATTTGTAGTAAGTTGCATCTACTTTTTCATAACAATCAAATTCATCTTCACATCTATTTAATTCTGTTTTGCTAGTAATCTCTATATACTCAGGGTTGAAAAGTCCTTCTTTTTTATAACATTTTATTTTCCCTTCAAAACATGCTTGTATTTCTTCAGATGTTTCCAATTTTGAATATCCGTGCTTGTTACCTTCAATTTTTTTGTAACATGGCGTATTTGTTGGTTCTCTAAATTTTTTCATAACAACAGCTTGCACATCTAAGTCAGTTCCATCTGCCGTGCTTATTTTATAACTAACGTTCATAGGACTAGAACATGAACATCCGGAGACAACAACACAACAAACTAAAGCTAAACATACTGACAATAATTTAAGTATCTTTTTCATAATTAACACCCCATTACTATAATTATTTCATTTTTTGACATAAATGTAAACATTTATTTTCTATTGATATGATCTAACGGGTAAAACTAATTGAATAACAGAGTCATCTTCTTTGTTTTTTATAACAAAAGGATTCATCTCTCCGTTTAAGCAAATTTCAACATCTACACTGCCTATAGCTTTAATTGCTTCTGTTATGTATTGTGCACAAAAAGAAATATTTAATTTAGAACCTTCGTAATTGAAGTTTGATATTTTTTCCACAACGGAACCAATTTCTTGACTTCTTGAAGAAATTTCAACTTTATCATTATTCAAACTTAATTTAACAATATTATTTCTATCACTTGATAACAAACTTGCTCTGTCTATTGCAGAAAGTATATCACCTGTTAATGTGGATAACTTATTTTCAAATGTACTAGGTATTAATTTTGCCGCATCTGGATAAACTCCACTAATAACTCTTGTTGATATTATTGTGTTATTAACTTTAAACATTACCTTTTTGTCAAAGAAGTTAATTATAACATCTTCTCCACCATCTACTATTTTATAAACTTCGTCTAAATTTTTAGCAGGGATAGTAACATTAACATAAGTTGTATCTCCAATTATTATTTTCTTTCTAGCTAATCTATATGTATCTGTAGCTACTGCTTCTAATACATTACCGTCAACCTTGAAATTAACTCCTGTTAAAATAGGTCTTGTTTCTTTTTGACTTGTAGCAAATTTAGTTTGAGATATAACTTGTTTTAGGATATCTCCTTTTAATTTAATAATATTATTATCAAAAGAGAAATCAATAAAAGGATATTCATTAACATTTATACTGTTTAAACTGAAATTTGATTTTTGATCAACTATTTTTACTAAGTTTCCATCTACTAATTCTATTTCAACTCTATCCCCATCTAATTTTCTAATTATCTCTGTGATATATTTTGAATTTAATACACAACTTCCTGTTTCGAATATTGTTATATTTTTTTCTTTACCTTCATCAACTTTAATAAAAGTAGATATTGATAAATCGGTATCACTTCCTATTAATGTTAATCCTTCGTTAGTTAATTCAAATTTAATACCAGTTAAAACAGCTATTGGAGTTTTATTGGTAACAGCTTTAGAAACAATGTTTAAAGCATTCATCAAATTGTTCCTTGAAATAATAAATCTCATTTTTATTCCTCCTTTATTTTATTAAAGATATATTATTTATATTTATTATATATGTGGATTGTGTGGAAAACTAATTGTTTTCATTCAAACTCACAATAATATTATAACAAATTTTTTGAAAAATTCAACTTTTTTATTACATTATATGTAATAAAGTGACATTACTTTAATAGTATTTTTATATCATCGATTGCTTGTTTAAAATTAGGGTCACTTTTCAACAATTTCTCAACCTTTTCACACGCGTTAATAACAGTTGAGTGATCACGACCGCCAAATTCTTCACCAATTTTAATGAATGGAACATCCAATAAAGTACGGCAAAGGTACATTGCGATGTGTCTAGCGTTGGAAATGTTACTAACTCTTATACTTGCTGACAATTGGGATGTGGAAATCTTATAGTAATCAGCCACCGCCATTTTGATTTTGTCGATAGTTAAAACGTTAGAATTTGTTGTTTGATTTACAACTAAGCCCTTTAGGGCTTCTTGCGCCAAATCTAGGTCAATAATCTTCGTTTGTTTTTTAAATGATTCTGCATAGAACACTAAACGATTTAGTGCACCTTCTAATTGTCTAATATCTTTAGAATATTTTAAAGCAATATAACTAAGAACATCTTCTTTAATTACTTTGGTGCTAATATTTTGGTTTTCCACTTTTTTCTTTAGAATCTCTAAAGAAGTTTCGAATTCTGGATTTTGTATACTAACGCTCAATCCACTTGCAAATCTACTAACTAAACGCTCTTCTAAACCCTTTAATTCATTAGGTGATCTATCGCTTGTAATAACAATTTGTTTACGATTGTTGATAAGATGGTTGAAAATGTGGAAAAACATCTCATTTGTTTTATCTTTTCCTGAAAGGAACTGTATATCATCTATCAACAAAACATCTCTTTGTTTAAAACTCTCTTTTAACTCATTAATTGTGTTATCTCTAATGGCATTTACATAATCATCAAGGAAATCTGCACTAGAAATGTAGTAAACTTTTGTCTCTTGTCCAGATTTATAACGAATGTAATTGCCGATTGCGTGCAATAAATGTGTTTTTCCTATGCCACTTTTACCATAAATGAACAAAGGATTGTAAAATTTACCTGGTTCTAAAGCTGCTGTTAGTGCTGCACTTTGCGCTTCTTGGTTAGATGGCCCCACAACAAAGTTTTCAAATGTGTAATTTCCGTTCAAATTTGACGAAAACGCTTCATTTATCGGCTTATTCTCGGAAGTTCTAACAATTTCTTGATTGTTTTCCATTGTTATTACACAACGAAAATAAGATTTACTAACTTCTTCTAATGTCATTTCGATAATATCCACATATCGAGATTCTAAAAGTTCTTTTGCGAATTTTGTTTTTACGCTAATGTATGCTGTATCGTCTTTTACATCATACAGTTTTGAATCTTGGAAAAAAGTATTGAAAATGTTGTTATCTTGTAATTTGTTCTTCAAAGATATCAATACTTCATCCCAAATACTGTTTAACTTAGAAAAATTCATAATATATTCTCTCCCCCACAAACTAAGTCTACTATAACATATATTGTGGAAAAAAAATTAATAAATTCACTCTCCACAAAGTTATCCACAGGTATTATAACCCTATTTTGCTTAATAAAACATAGTTTTCCACAAAATAAAATGTGAATTATTTTGTTTGAAAGTCGATTTTTGTTAACAGTTGACAAAAACGTTCAAAATTTCCCACATTTTTAAAACTAACTAAACAGCATTTTCTTTAGATTTTCTATAAGAAAAGGAAGTATTTCCACATATATTTTTGAGTTTTGAACAAAAAATGTTTACAAATAGTAACTGATTTTAATTGACTTAAAGTCTAAAACAAATTATAATTTTATCGCTATGTGTATTATTTGATGGAGGTGTAACGATGAAAAGAACATATCAACCTAGTAAAAGAAAACATTCTAAGGTTCATGGCTTTAGAGCAAGAATGTCTACAAAGAATGGCCGTAAGGTACTTGCTAGAAGAAGAAGCAAGGGAAGACAAGTCCTATCTGCTTAATAGAAAGAGCTACTAGTAAGTAGCTTTTTTTATATTTAAAAGGATGAAAAAGATGAAAAAAGAGTATAGATTGTTGAAAAATGAAGAATTTAAGAATGTTTTAGATGCTAAAAAGAGTGTTGCTTCTAAAGAATTTGTGATATATAGGAAAAAAAATTCACTTAACCACGCAAGAATTGGTATAAGTGTGAGTTCTAAAGTCGGAAATTCGGTAGTTAGACACAAAATTAAGCGACAAATAAGTGAAATGTTGAAAACTTTTTTCGATACAAGTGTAAATATCGATATTGTTATAATTGTTAGAAATAAGTTTTTAAACAACAATTTTTTTGAAAACAAAGTAGTTTTAGAAAAATTATTAAAGCAATGAGAGGGGAAAATTAATGAAAAAAATGAGATTATTTCTTATTCTTTTATTTTCTATGATAATTGTTAGTGGATGTAGTTGTACACAGTCTATGTGTACTGATGAAGATCTAGAATCTATAGAAAACGCAATAAAAGAAAAATATAAAGGTAATGAAGCAGATTTATATGATACGAAATATGAAAAAAGTTTTAGAGAGGAAGCTATTTCTAAAGGAATATCTGATGAGAGTGAAATAGCTGATTATGTTAAGCAAAACATAGAAAAAAAGATAGAAAATGAATACAGCGCACATCCTAAAGCTTGTTTAACAGTTGATGACGCGGTTGATCCTGATAGTGGCGCTACAATTAAAGGAAAAACGTGGAAAAGTGCATTTAGCGAAGGTGGATTATTAGAGGGATTGATAGTTTATCCTATTTCTTGGTTGTTGGTAACTTTTGTGTCTCTTTTCGGAGGTAGTGGTGGTGCAAAAGTTTTATCAATAATTGTAACAACATTGTTGATAAAATTGTTTATCTTAATATTAACATTCAAGAGTCAAATTCAAACTCAAAAAATGCAAGCTATACAACCTGAAATATCTGAAATAACTAAGAAAATTAATGATCCAAATATTTCTCCAAATGAGAAAGCTAGATTGCAAATGAAGATGTTTGAAATATATAAAAAGAATGATATTAAACCATTAGCAGGAATGCTTCCACAATTCTTATCTATTCCTATTTTCTTGTCAGTTTGGTCTGCAGTTAGTCAAACTCTAGTAATACGAAACGGAAGTTTCTTGGGAATTGATTTAGGTGTTACAGTTAGTACACAAGTATTTAGTTTTAATATAGGCGCAATTTTGTTGTTCTTATTGATGACTGGTTTTCAAATTTTGTCTATGAAATTACCAAATATACTAAGAAAAATGAAAGCTGATTATAAAACAAAGGATAAAGTTCAAAATATGGAAGGACAAATGAAAGGTATGATGAACTTTATGTTGATTATGGTTATTTTCACAGGATTTATGTTGCCTGCAGCATTAGCTATTTATTGGACGATTGGTTCTGTGTTTATGATATTGCAAACACTAGTGTTCCAAAGTGATAAAGTAAAAGCAAAATTAAATAGTTTAGCTAATAGAAAAAAGAAAGCAAAAGTAGTACAATAATGTGTATAAGAGGTGGATTAGTATGAATTTATATGTAGGAAAAGATCTTAATGAAGCTTTAGATAAAGCGGCAGATGCAGAAAACGTTGATATTGAGTATTTACAATACAGAATTACACGTGAAACAGAAGGAGAAGTTGAAATAGAAGCTTACTTTGTTGCTGATGTAATTGATTATGTGAAAAAGTATTTAAATACAATCTTAGTTAATATGGGATTAAAAGTAGAATTGAACTCAAAATACGAAGGCGAAGTCATTAATGTTAATATCAAAACTGATCACGATGCGGTATTGATTGGTAAGGGTGGAAGAACATTACAATCTTTGAATGAATTAGTTAGAGTTGCTATTCACAATAGATATGGAAAACATTACAAGATTTTGTTAGATATTGGTGAATATAAAGAAGAAAAATACGAAAAACTTATACAAATGGCTAGAAGATACGCTAAAGAGGTTCAACAAACAAAAACAAAGGTGACTTTGAGACCGATGCCAAGTGATGAAAGAAGAATTATTCACGGTGCATTAACTAACTATCACAACATTAAAACTGAAAGCGTTGGTCAAGGAAAAGATCGTCGATTGACCATTTACTACGTAGAAGAATAAAATAATTTAAAAAATATTTGGATGTCAAAATCTAAATATTTTTTTTATCCCAATTTATTTAAAACTGAATTAGTGATATACTATAAAAAAATAAGAATAGAGGAATGTTTATGATGAATGATGTAATAGTTGCTTTAGCAACGGCTCCCATGGAGTCTGCTATAGCTGTAATAAGAGTTAGTGGAGAGGATTCTTTTTTGTTGTTAAATAAAATATTTAGTAAAAAGGTGAATGTTGAAGGACATAAGGCTTATTTTGGAAATATTGTTGATGAAGAAAATATAATAGATGAAGTTCTCGTAACTACATTTGTTTCTCCTAGATCTTTTACTGGGGAAAATTCTTTTGAAATAAATTGTCACGGGGGAATGTTTATTGTTGAAAAGATAATTCAAGCGTGTATTAAGAATGGAGCAAGATTAGCTAATAGGGGAGAATTTTCTAAAAGGGCATATTTGAACGGAAAAATCGATTTAATTCAAGCTGAAGCAATTAATGATATGATTAGGGCGACAAGTGAAGAAGAAAGTAAGTTGGCGGTTATGTCATTAAAAGGTTCGACTTCAAAAATGATATATGAAGTTAAAGAAAAAATGACTCAAGTTTTGGCTAATATCGAGGTTAATATAGATTATCCAGAATATGATGATGCGGAAGTTATAACAAAAGAAGTGGCTAAACTTAAATTATTGGAACTAAGAAAACGTATAAAAGAAATTATAAAAGATGCTAAGATTGGAAAAATAATTAAAGATGGAATTAAAGTGGCTATAGTAGGTAAACCAAATGTGGGAAAATCAAGTTTATTGAATGCTTTATTGAACGAGGATAAAGCTATAGTTACAAACATTGCGGGTACTACTAGAGATATAGTGGAAGGTCAAGTTAATATTGATGGATTGAAAATTAATTTGTTAGATACAGCGGGTATAAGAAATAGTGATGATAGTGTGGAAAAGATTGGTATAGAAAAATCTATCAAAACAATTGAAGAAGCAGATCTTGTTTTGCTTGTTTTAGATGCGGCAAGAGGCATAGACGAAGAAGATGTTCAATTAATGGAATTGGTTAAAGAAAAAAAACACATCACTGTTGTTAATAAAATTGAATTAAATGAAGGGTGTACAATTCCTGGTGTAAAAATAAGTGCGAAAAATAAAAATATAGATGAACTAAAAAATAAAATAAAAAAAGAAGTTGGCTATTCTTGTAATTATGAAAATAAGCCGTTATTAACAAACTCTAGACAAATAGGTTTGCTGGAGTCAAGTTTAAAAAATATTGATAATGGTTTGAAAGAAATAGAAAAAGGGACTCCGGTTGATTTGGTGTCTATAGATTTATCGAAAGCACTTTTAGATATGGAAGATATTTTAGGAAATAGAAGTAAGGTAAATTTAAGTGATGAAATATTTTCTAGATTTTGTTTAGGAAAGTAGGTATGTGGAATGTATTTTGATACGCACGTTCATTTAAATAGCGAAGCATATGAAGATGTTGATGAAATTGTAAAGAACGCAATCTCTGCAGACGTTAATGGAATGGTTGTTGTTGGTTATGATTTAGAATCGTCGCTCAAAGCCGTTGAAATAGCTTCAAATTTCAATTTTGTGTATGCTGCCATAGGAATTCACCCAAGTGAGGTTAAAAACGCTAAATTAAGCGATTTAGAGGCTATAGAGCGATATTTAAAACACGAGAAGGTTGTTGCTGTTGGTGAAATAGGCTTGGATTATCACTGGGACAAGGATAATAAAGATGTCCAAAAGAGATATTTTATTGAACAGCTTAAATTAGCGGGTAAATATAATTTGCCGATTGTAATCCACTCTAGGGAAGCTGCTAACGACACATATGAGGTGTTGAAAGAAAATAAAAATTACTATAAAAAAGGAATAATGCATTGTTACAGTTATTCTGTTGAGATGGCAAACAAATTTATTGATCTAGGTTTTAAACTATCATTTGGTGGTGCGTTGACTTTCTTGAATTCTAAAGAAAATAAATCTGTGGTAAAGAACATGAATATTGAAAATTTGTTGTTGGAAACAGATGCGCCGTATTTAACTCCACATCCTTATAGAGGAAAAAGAAACGAACCAAAATATTTGCCTTTAATTGCTGAGGAAATGGCTAAAATAAAAAACGTTAGTGTTGAAAAAATTGCTGCAAAGACATTTGAAAATGCGTGCGAAATTTTCGGGGTGAAACTATGAAAATAAAGGAATTGATTGTTGTTGAAGGTAAAAGCGATTTAACTTTTTTGAAGAGTTTTTTGAAGGCTGATATTGTTATCACGAATGGAAGCGAAGTTTCACATGAAACGCTTGAATTTATCAAGGAAGCGAACAAAAAGCAAGGGGTTATAATTTTGACTGATCCTGATTATCCTGGGTTGAGGATAAGAAATATCGTTAGTGAATATATCGGTGATTGTAAGCATGCTTACGTAGAAAAATGCAAAGCTATTAAAGGTAAAAAAGTCGGTATTGCAGAAACAAAAAAAGAAGATATTATTAATGCCTTAAATAATATCGTTACTTACAGTAACGAAAAAAGTAAAAATATAACTGAAGTTGATTTATATGAATTGGGACTGATTGGTAAAGAAGATTCGAAAGCAAAGCGAGAAAAAGTTTGTGCCGTGTATCATTTGGGGTGGTGCAATGCAAAAACTTTCTTGAAAAGAGTTAATATGTTTGGATTATCCGTTGAACAGATAAAGGAAGTGATTTGTGAATGATTATTGCGACAAAAAAAGAAACGTTTAGAATTCTTGATGAATACAACCTTATTGCTAAAAAGGGTTATGGACAAAATTTTTTGATCAATTATGAAACAATTAAAAAAATTGTTGCTGGTGCTAATATAACTGAAAACACATTAGTTATTGAAATTGGTCCAGGACTTGGAGCGTTAACTCAAGAACTTCTTCAAGTTAGTAAAAAAGTTATCGCTATTGAAATAGATAAAAATATGGTTGAGGTACTTAATGACAATTTCAAAGAGTCTAATAATTTATTAATTATTAATAATGATTTTATGAAGGTTGATTTAATTAAATTAATCGAGGAAAACGAAGAGTTTTTGGATGTTGTTATTGTTTCAAATCTTCCTTATTATATCACTTCTGATATTTTAGAAAAAATTCTTTCTACAAAGCATCCGAAAATCAAGAGAATTGTGGCGATGATGCAAAAAGAGGTAGGGAAAAAATTTTTAAAAAAAGAAAGCTTTATTGAAAGTTACTTGAAAGTTCTTATAGACAATTATTGTGATGTATCAACAATAATGTATGTGGGAAAAAATGATTTTGAACCAAGGCCTAATGTTGACTCGATAGTTTTGAATTTTTCTATTACAAAAGATAGATATTTATTAGACTATTATTTCTTTGAAATAATAAAAGAATGTTTAAAGAACAGAAGGAAAACTTTGGTGAACACTTTACCTGTGGAAAACAAAGAAAAGTTAGTGGGAATTTTTGAAAATTTGAATTTAAAGCCCACAAGCAGAATCGAAGAAATTAACATTGCCCAAATGGTAAAATTAGTTGAAAAAATCAAAAGCATATAGGTGAAAAAATATTTTTGTGAAACATAGCGCGATCTTCGCGCTTTTTTTTGTGCAAATGAAGGTATTAACCTAGAAAAATGGCATTTTTGTACAAAAAAAGCGATTTTTTTGTGAACGAAATGTGCTGTTTTGTTTCTTGTGAAACAGCGCATCTTTTTTGTTGTTTACTAATTATATTAGTATATTTATTGTTTTAGACGTTTTATCAAAGTGGAAAATTTGGTGTTGTTTTTTTAGTTTTGTAAAAAAAATAAAAATTCGAATTTTTTAGGGTTCTTGATATCGATTGTTGCATATATATATCACATAGAGGTGAAAATGTGGAAAAAGGTATGTTAGTTACCAGAAGTAAGTATAATCATGATGTTGTTTTTGAAATAGTTGATGTTATTGGAAATACCGTATATTTGAAAGGAAAGTCTGTAAGATTGTGTGCAGATGCTTTAATCGACGATTTGGTGGTATGTAAAAATGATGAAGAGGAACAAGAAAGTGTGCAGTTGATTTCTGATAGAGAAAAAAATTTGGTTAATGGTTGCGTTCTTCATTTAGACGGGGATGAAACATATTTGAAAAAATCTATTGAAGTTTATAGAAAATACGGTGTTCCGGTTCAAGGATACTTTATGAAAGAAGAAAAAATGCCTGAAAATGTTACTAATTTGCTTGTGAAACATAAACCTGATATTTTGGTAATTACAGGGCACGACAATAGAAAAATTGTGGATAACAAAAAAGAAATTTTTGAAAACAGTAAACATTTCATTAAAGCTGTTAAAAATGCACGGGTTTATCAAGCGGATAAGGACGCTTTGGTTGTTTTTGCTGGGGCCTGTCAATCTTACTATGAGGCTCTTATTGAAAGTGGGGCAAATTTCGCTTCTTCTCCAAATCGAAAAAATATTAATGTTTTAGATCCTGTTTATATTGCAATAAACATAGCAAAGTCGCATGTTGGTAGTTATATTAATGTGGAAAATTTGCTCGAAAACACTGTTTCTAAAAATGGCGGAATCGGTGGTGTGGATACTAGAGGGGTGGCTAGAAGATTGTATTAAGTTTTCCACAGTGGACATACTTAAATATGTGCATACATAAAATGGGAAAACAGGGGGAATTGAAATGATGGCAGATTTTTCGGAAAAAGCTCAAAAAATTATTGCGGTTGCGGAGTCTATTGCTTTTGATTTTGGTCATTCTAGTGTGGGAAGTGAACATTTGTTGCTGTCTTTTTTGAAAGTTAAAGAAAATAAATTAAAAATGCTTTTAGAAAAACAAAATATAACGTATGAATTAGTTAAAAATGATTTGTTATCGTTGTTTGAAAAGAAAGAAACATTGCCTTTTTATATGGAATATACACCGGTTTTTAGGGAAATTTTGGAAAAATCTATTAAAGAATCAAAAAAAATAGGCGAAGATAAAGTTAGTGTTGAGGTTTTGGCGCTTGAGACTATTCGAAAAAAAGATTCTTTATTGTGTGAATTGTTGGAAAGGTATGGGTGTGATTTCGAGTGTATTGTGGAAAACTTGAAAGTTACAAGAGTAAGCGTTCTTGAAAGTGTTGAAGAATTAACTAATTTGAATAAAAAAGCGTTGCAAAATCCAGTAAATGTGTATGCTAGAGAAGAAGAACTTGAATTGGTTTGCAATACTCTTTTGAGAAAGCAAAAAGCAAACGTTATGTTAATAGGTGAACCGGGTGTTGGAAAAAGCGCTCTTATTGAGCATCTTGCATATAAAATTTCTAAGGGCGAAGCTCCCGAAGGATTGAAAGGGAAAAATATATATGAATTAGATGTGTCAGCTGTAGTTGCCGGTACTAAATATCGTGGAGAATTTGAAGAAAAATTAAAGAAAATTGTAAAGAAGATAAAAGGCGATAAAAACGCGATAATTTTCATTGATGAAATTCACAATATTGTCGGCGCTGGTGGAGCTGAAGGTGCGATAGATGCGTCGAATATTTTAAAACCGTATTTGGCTCGAGGTGAATTTAAGTGTATAGGAGCAACTACGTATGATGAATATGTGAAAATTATTGAAAAAGAAAAGGCGATAGAAAGGCGATTTCAAGTTATTAAATTAGAAGAACCAAATGCGGAAAAGTGCTCTGAAATATTAAAGAAAACGAAAAACGAGTATGAGCGTTTTCATGGTATCGAAATCTCTAGTGATATTTGCGATATGATTGTGGAACTTTCAAAAAAATATATTGTGGATAGGTTTTTTCCAGATAAAGCGCTAGATGTCCTAGATTATAGTTGTGTTATAGCAAAGAAAAACGGTCAATTTTGTGTAGACAAATCAGTTGTTGTTAAAACTATAGAGGCATTGTGCGGGGCTGAAATTAATTGTGGAATGAGCAGGGAAAAAATTGCGAAAAAATTGAATGAAAAAATTTTAGGACAGTCGGAAGCCATTGAAAAAGTAACAGACCAATTGGCGTGTATAGAAAAAGGTTTGCTTGAAGAGAAGGGACCTTTGGCGGTTTTTCTTTTTGTTGGGCCTAGTGGCGTTGGAAAAACGCAACTAGCTAAGGAACTTTCAAAATTGTATTTTGGAACAGAAGAATCTTATGTGAAAATTGATATGTCTGATTTTAAAGAGGTTCATTCTGTTTCTAAAATATTGGGTGCGGCACCAGGATATGTTGGGTTTGATTCACAAACTTTATTAGTGGATAAAATTCGAAAAAAACCAAGTTCTGTTGTTATTTTGGATGAAATAGAAAAAGCCCATAAAGATGTCCTTGATCTATTTTTAAATGTATTCGATGAAGGGTATTTTTTTGATGCGAAAAAAAGGAAAATTGATTTTTCAAACTCTATAATTGTTATGACCTCGAATCTAGGATGTGGGGAAGATTCTGATAGTGTTGGTTTTGTTAACAGTTCTTGTAAAAACGGGAAAATACTTAAGGCAATAAATGAATACTTTTCTTCTGAATTTATCAATAGAATCGATGAGATTGTTTATTTCAATTATTTAGATGTAGAAACATCAAAACAAATAATTAATAATCAAATCAAATACTATCAAAATAAAATTGATTTTGAGGTTGGCGAAGAAGAGTTTTTTGTTGATATTGTTGAGAATTCAGATGTTAAAAAGTATGGTGCTAGATTTTTGAAAAGAGAGGTTAAGAAAAAAATGTTAAAAGTTTTGAAAAATAGGGTGGAAGTTTGTTGATATAGTGATAAAATAATCGCGGTGATTATTTTGAAAATAGGTAATGTGGAATTGAACGGAAAAGTTATATGTGCTCCTATGGCAGGTATAACAAATAGAGTGTATAGAAAAATTGCTAAAGAATATGGAGCTGGTTTGGTGTACACGGAAATGATTAGTGATAAAGCTCTTTGTTTCAATAGTGAAAATACATATAAAATGATGGAGTTAGATGATTTGGAACATCCAGTTGCTTTGCAATTGTTTGGCGGAGAAAAAGAGTTTTTGGTAAAAGCTGTTAAAATAATAAATAAAACTAATGCGGAAATTTTAGATATAAACATGGGATGTCCTGTACCAAAAGTTATAAAATCTTTGGCAGGTAGTTTTTGGCTTAAAGACATTGAGTCAGCGAGAGAAAAGATAGAAGCGATTGTTGCGGCTAGCGAAAAACCGGTGACAGCAAAAATAAGATTGGGTTGGGATGAAGAAAATATCAACGTAGTTGATATGGCTAAAATGTTAGAAAAAGCAGGAGTGAGCGCTATTTGTGTTCATGCAAGAACAAGAAGCCAATTTTATACGGGGACAGCACGTTTAGAATATATAAAAATGGTTAAAGAAGCTGTGAAAATTCCTGTTATTGGAAACGGCGATGTTAAAACGGTTGAAGATGCTGTTGAGATGTTTGAAAAAACAAAATGTGATGCGATTATGATTGGCCGTGGAGCTTTAGGTAATCCATGGTTATTTAGGCAAATAAATCATTTTTTAGAGACTGGGGAGAAGTTAGATGAGCCTACTGTTTTTGATAAACTAGATATGTGTTTGCGACACGCTAAAGAATTGTGTGCGATAATGGAAGAAAAAACAGCAATAAAAGAGATGAGAACGCATGCTTGCTACTACATAAAAGGAATGCCTAATTCTTGTTTATTAAAAAATGATATTAATCGTTTGGAAGACCTTAATTCTTTCGAAAATTTAATATATAATTATAAAAAAGAATTGGAGGCGATTGTGTGCAACAATTGATTTTGAACGGAAAAGAATTGGCTAAAATAACAGAAGAAAAACTAAGACAAAAGATGGTTGAGTTAAAGGAAAAAAGTGGAAAAGATGCTGTTTTGGCTACGATTATAGTTGGGAATAATCCGGCTAGTCAAATGTATGTTAAGATGAAGGCAAATGCTTGCGAAAGAGTTGGCCTTAGGTCTTTGAAGGTAGAATTGGGAGAAGAGACCTCTACGGAAGAATTGCTTGAGGTTATAGAAAAATTGAATGCAGATGAGTCTGTTGATGGAATCTTATTACAACATCCAGTTCCAAAACACATAGATGAAAGATTGTGCTTTAATTCTATTTCTCCAAAAAAAGATGTTGATGGAGTTACAAGTGCAGGTTTTGGTGCAATAAGTATGAGTGAAGATGCTTACGCAAGTGCAACCCCGTTAGGAATTGTGCGCATATTGGATCATTATGGTATAAATGTAGAAGGTAAGCATGCAGTGGTAATTGGTAGAAGTGCTATTTTGGGTAAACCGATTGCAATGATGCTATTGAATAAAAATGCTACTGTTACGGTAACTCATAGTAAGACCGTTGATTTGGAAAAAATTGTAAAAACAGCAGATATTGTGGTTGCGTGTGTGGGTAAACCTAAATTTGTAAAAAAAGAATGGGTTAAACTAGGAGCAGTGGTTATTGATGCTGGGTACAACGAAGGCAATGTTGGTGATGTTGACTTAGAGAATGTTTCGGCAGTCGCCAGTGCGTATACTCCTGTTCCTGGTGGCGTTGGCCCAATGACGATAATTTCCCTTATAGAACAAACTGTTAGGGCTTTTGAAAAAAGAGTAAAGGAATAGCAGAGCAATCTGCTTTTTTTTGTGCGTTTTTGTGTTATTTTTGCAAAAAATCAAATAAATCGACTTTTATGAACATTATATTGCCCGAATTATTGAATAAAAAATTTAATTACATTAAAATTATATCGTGTATCGAAAGGCGTGGTAGTATGGATTTTATTAATAAATTAATAAAGAAAGGAATATTCGGATTAGCATTATGTTTTTCATTTTTTGTCTTTTTTGGCGGAATGAAAATAAGTGCAGTTGCAGACTGTACAATCAAGATAAATGATGGTGACAAATATCTTGTTTTGAATACAGACATTGACTGGAGTGATAGTGGGGTAACAATTTTTTGTGACTCTATTAAACAAGAGAATGTATCTGTTTCTATAAATGATGGTACTCCTATAGTTACTAATGATTCTGGTAGGGATGTTAGTAAATCGTACTTAAATAACGCAGGTTTTTATAAAATTAAATATTTCTTGACGAGTGATTCGACAGTTTCTATTACACGCCAAGTTAGGGTTTTACCTAGCAATTTAAATGAAGTTAGAAATGTTTGGGTTGGAAATTTTGATGAAAATACTGCTGGTAACGATGAATTTGTTAAGGTGGTTAGCAATGATGCTGGTTATTTAGCTGTAGGTAATTTTGGCACAAGTGCTTATGTTGTATCTTTCAATTCTTTGGGAGAATATAAGTGGCACTCAAATTATGCGAATACAGTTATTTCTGATATCGTTGATAGCGGTATTACAGGAGTAAAAAATTACTTTATCGTTGGCCAAAACGTAGATAATAAAAAAGGATTTATTCAATCTGTTGGTATAAATGCTGATGATACTGGACTAGTGGAAAATGCATCAAGCATTGAATTGTCAGATACAGAACCTAGCAATAATGTTAGTTTTGTAAATAGAGTTACTGTTTCAAGCAACTATGTGTATATTGCAGGATACTTAACGAATGCTGACGGCTCAAAAACTGGTAAATTGGTTAGATTAACAAAGGCTGGAGCATTGCTTCAAAATGTTGTTTATTTCACTAATTCACTTGAATCGGAGTATAAATCAGTAACAACTGTTCAATCAGATGGTCTCAAAGTTGTTGCGGTTGGTGCTACTTCTGTTTCTGATCATAGTGGTGCAACTGGTGGATTAGTTACTGTTTGTGATGAGGGATTAACTACTTGTTCAAACCAAAATCCTTATTTCTGGCAAAATAGTAGCGGTGCTAGTACAACTACTACTACATTTAATGACGTTGCTTCTTTAGGCGACAAATATTTAATTGTAGGAAAGTCTAGAGTTGATAGAGTTTCTGGTGTTAATACTACAAATAACGCTGGTGCAGAAGATTCGTTGTATGTTTTATTAAATAGTGATTTCTCTGTTGCAGATGCAATTCTAAGTGGAACATCATCTGCTGATGAAATTTATTCTTTGACTGAAATTAATTCAAATAAATTTGTTGCAGTTGGTAAGAAAGCAAGCCAAGGTTTGTATTCATATGTAGCACTTAATGAAGGTGCTCTAACTGTTGAAGAAAATGTGATCTCTGGTAAAAATGGTAGTGTTGAATTAAGAAGCGCTTTTGTAAGAAAAAATTCTAATGAAGAAGTTAACTTTGTATTTGTTGGAACAACACAAGCTACAGTTGTTGAAAATATTATTGTAGGAGAAAATAAAGGTGCAAAAGATGCAGTTCTAGTTATAGTTGATAATACAAATTTCTCTAATTATGGAGATATTAATATCCTTCAAAATTCAGCAATTTGTAATGGCGGATTAACTAGTTGTCCAGCTGATCAAATGCTTGAAGATTATAGATTACAATATGGAACTATAAAAGTTGTTTTATCTTCTGCAAATGATATTTCATCTGCTAATTTAGGAACTTTCTTGGCATATCATTCTTTTGTAAATAACCAAGGTGTAAAATTCATTTTAGGTAGAAGTATTATTGTTAGTGCAAATCCTGTTGCTCCGGATATTTCATCAGATACAATGGGTATTGATAAATGGTATTTATATTCAAGACCTCAAAATATTGGTGCGAATGTAGGTCTTAAAGAAAGAGCAGAGTTATGGACAACTAGATATATGCCAGTGGATAATAACTTGACTAAAACTGCTGGAACAACATACTACATTATAAGTGGTGGTAATTTCGTTGAAGATACTAGTTCAAGAGATTATACATATTCAAACTATGTAAAATTAGAAGATGAACCACAAACATCTTCTGCTGCATTCCAAAGTGTTGAAAAAGCAAAAGAGTTCGCACTTTTACAAGAGTTTGCGCGTGTTGCGTTTGTTCAAAAGAAATATAATTATGATTCAACTGGAATTAACTCATTCCAAGGAGAAACTGCTAACTTAGCAACTCAAAATTATTATTTCATTTACTATATCGATTTGTCTATTACAAATGCTACTGGTTGTGGAACAAATAATGGTGCTTTATATGGTACTTGTACAGAATATACTGGTTATGCTTTTGCTAGCTTAACTAGAGTTAAAGAAATAGCTAAATTAATTGTTGAAAAATACAACAGTTTTGTAAGTGAAAGTAATACTAGATTCAATCCTAATGGTAGCGTTTCATTACCTCAAACAGCATACTTCAAAGAAGAAATGTCTACTATGAAATATATGCAATCTATAACTATTAATTTAACTGATAACTTATATCTAGAAACAACTTATTATCCTATCTTAAAAAATGCTGCTAATGACTACTCATTCAGTGTTACAAGTGAGGTCACTAATGTTACTGGTAAAAGTTCAGTAGTATTTGCAAATACTACAACTGCTGACTATAAGAATGAAGGTAAATATTCAGTAAGATATTGTTATAATTATGGAAAAGCAAATCAAAACTGTGGGGCTTCTACAACATTTGTTATAGATAGAACAGCTCCGATTGTTAATTACAATTTAACAAACGGAAACACAGGTGTTATTAATTCCTCAACATCTTCAACTAATCCATTGTTGATTAGTACTAGTATGTTAGTAAATAAAATTACTGATATTGACCCATATGCTTATACATTAATAAGTGGTAAAAAATATTATTTACAATGTAACGCTTTAATAAACAGTGATAACTGTATTGCAAATCTTGCAGAGTATGTAAATAAATCTTATTCATATAAAAATGATGATCCAAATAAACTATATAATATTACAGTTTATGATAGAGCAGGAAACAATGTTAGTGCATATTTCAAAGTTGGTACTGTAATGCCTAAGGTTTCTGTTAATGATGGTGCAAAAGATGAAAGTTTCGTTTTAACTGTTGAATTCTTTAATAGAAATGACATCGATAGCTTTACAGTTGCATATACTAGAAGTGAAGAATGTAGTGCGTGTGCTGATGGTTCTGAAATTTCTAATAAAATACTTCTTTATGTAAATGCACTTATTTACAACAACTATTTAGAACTTGAAAAAGCAGCTAACGATCCTGCTTATGAACCAAATGTTATCTATAGCATTAACTTAACATTTAGTTTATCTAGAACTAATGCTGATGGATCTATTGCTGGTGGATTGGTAATTCCTAAAATTGATGTTACTGAAGACGAAAAAGGTAATAGAATTTATACATTTGTAGAAAACGAAAATGAATTATTACCGATTTCTAAGGGATTATATAAATTTACTCTTGGTGATAACTTCCATAATATTTCTGAAGCATTTGGTGGTATTGGATTAGATAAAGCTGAACTATATGTTTATGTAAATGAAGATGATGATGCTGTAGAAACTGTTGATTCAGTTATGGGCAAATTCCCAATTACAAGAGCAGAGGCTGGAGATATTATTCCACCACAAGCATTGTTAGTTAAAAATCCTTCAACATATGAATATGTTGGACAATTGCCAAGCGATTTGTTAAATGACTATAATTCTAACATGTTCTTCACTAAGAAATATGTTTATGTAACATTTAAGAAGAGTGAGTTCGGTATAATTAGAATTAGTAAAGCAAATAGCCTTAATGCGGCTGGAGGATATGGAATTTCAGAAGAATCTAACCTAAAACTATCTTGTTTGTTCAAAATTTATGGTAGCCAAGTTCCGCTTGGAGATGTTGGTGAATGTGATGGTGGTAGTACAAATGATTTAATTCCACTTGAAAATATATCTTCTTATATAGATTATTTAAATGCTCAAGGTATTTATATTATTTCCGAGAAAAACGGATATTATCATATGGCTTTCACAGTAGAAGGAACTTATGATATTTGGAGTGAAGTTTATGTTAATATAACAAACTCTGAAGGTGTTACAAATGAATGGACAGCAATCCCTGTATTCTATTCATTTACAATAGATGCAACAGCTCCTGTAGTTGAGTTTGAAGTTGTTTGTTCGACTTCTCCTTGTGTTGCTGAAAAGGATAGCTTTGATTCAAGTGATTTTGTAAATAATGTATATAAAGTTAATATTGGTAATTATGATATGAAGTTATATATTAATAAAGACATATTAACTGGTGGTGCGATAAATAGATTGTTAGTTGCTGTAATAAATGGAGAAGTACATAATGCGTATTCTTATTCATTAGCAAATTCTGATTCAACAAATGGTAACTATATTACTTTTGCTGAAACAGGAACATATACTGTTATCTTCTATGATGGTGCAGGTAATGAAGTGACATATACATTTATTATTGATAAAACACCTCCAACAATTGATAAAATTGAGGATATTAATGGTAAGAACTTTGGTTCATATCAACAATACGTAGATGTAGAGTTTGTTGTTAACGAGGGAAGTTTCTTAGAAAATAATATTGATAAAAATATGATTGTGTTCCAATACAGAATTGATTCTGGAGATATTCAAGAAATAAGCGTTAAGAGCACTGCTGATGGTTGTGTTATTTCTACTGGAAATTATCAATCTGGAACATGTACAATTGAAGAATTAAATGGAGTTAAAGGTCTTCGTTTAAGCTTCGTTATCGCCATTAACAAAGATGCAGCAAATAGAGATGTTAAGAAAGTTGTTCAAACATTAAATATTAGCGTTAAAGACTATTTTGGTAACACAAGAATTGTTACTCAAAGTTTTATTTTCGATAACTTAAATCCATATACATATTTCTCAAGTGAGTATACTCCAATTCTTGATTTTGGAGAAAATGTAAGTAACGAAGAAAGAGAAAAAATGTTATCAACAGGTGCAAACTCAGAATTAGGAATTTTTGATTGTTCTAATGGGGTAAGATTTACTGTTGGTCAAACTGAAGTTGAGAAACAAATTTTACATTGTGGTGATACTCCTGAAATGGAAGGCGTTAACAATGGTGTAATTGTTGAAACATATGAAGCCTATAGAGTTTCTTATAACAACTATAAGAAAAACGCAGATAATACATATTCTCTAATGACAAATGGAACATACTTAAGTGTTACTGATACAGTTTACAAAAAGAGATTTATGTCATTTGCTAATGCAGCAAGTTTAGAAAGCAAAATTGGAACAATGGATATTTATTCTAAAGGTGCATTTGTAAAGGTAACAAATAAAGAAAGTATTGATCCTAATATTCAATATTATGATGAAAATGGAAATAACCCTGTTTCAATAAAAGATATGTATGTGAGAGTAGATGATTTCTATAATACATGTTATTCAACAACTAACAGACAATGTTTGTTATATAAGATGTATACTGAAAAAGGTACATTTGAAGAAAACCAAGATTTCTATGTTTATGATACTAATGAATATAGTGTTGTAACAGATACTGATTCAATTGATAAAAATAATTATTTGAGTTATTACTATGATTCAGGAATTTATAAAGCAGATAATGGTAAGTATTTATCAGCACTTACTTTGGAAAATACATGTATTAAAGTAAACGGAAGTGCATGTACTCCTGTTTCTGCAGGTAGAATTAAAGTTAAGAGTTATGATTCACATTCATTTATTTATTACAATGTTATTAGTGCAATGAGTGGGGAAAGTAATTCAAATATAGTAACTCTTACAATGTCTGATGACACTGTAAAATCTGCAATTGCTGATAATAGAATTTGGCAAATTGCTGTTGATGGAACTGGAGCACAAGTAAGATTTGGTTTCGGTCTAGCATCTAACTTAGGTAGACCAATTATCTTTGTTGCTAGAGATGGTGCAGGAAATGTTGCTTCAAACTACTTAGAAACAGTTATTGCGATAAGAGATAGCATTGCTCCAGAAGTTAGTAGAGTTCTTTATAACAACTATTACAAAGATGAAACAGCGGGTACAACTAAAGATAATTATATAAAGAGTGAAGTTTATCACAAATTATACAATGTTGATAATGTTACATGTGCTAACAATATCTCTGATTTCTATACATTAGATGAAGGAACTGGAGATTATGTTAAAGTTGAAAATTGTTCTGATTTAGCAAATGATAAACAATATTATTTGAAATTAAATGTTTATGAACCAGTAGCAGATGATCAAGAAAAAACTAGTGGCGTAGATTATTATAGAGCTAATAGAGATGATTTAGGAACTAACTACTTAACAAGTAAAGATTTAATCATTGAATTCAACGAACCTATTTATAGAATAGAGTGTAGCTTCTATGTTTATAATGGTGACACTGGAGAAAGCTTTGAAAAGAATTGTTATATCCATAATGCTGAATTCGATTATAGTGAAGAAAGAAAAGTATTTGAATTAATATATCAACCATTATTTGGAGAAACTAATTACTTTGTTAACTATAAAGTAATAGTATATGATTTCTCTAATAACTCAAAAACAGTTAACTCACTATTTATAGATAGAGAAACACCAAATATTAAATTTAATGACAATGTATCTAATGAAGATCGTTTAGAAACAGATTACGTAAATGACACAGATAAATCTGTGTATAACGAAAACTATTTAACAGATGGATTTAAATCGGAAACTACTTCAACAGATTCTATTAATAATCGTATTAGTAGTGTTGGAGCAACAAACATTGTTAATAATTTTGCTTATGAAGTTGTTTATTATCAATTCAATTATAACTTAACTTATAAAAACTATATATTAACAAATGGAACTCCTGCTAGTGCAATGGAACAACCTGATGGTGTTACAAAAGATCCTTCACTTACATATTATGTATTAGTGAAGAAACCTTCTAACTATGTATTAAAAGGAAATGCAGGATGTATTGATGTTGGTGGAGAAGACTATTGTTATGTTGTAGATGATTACAACTATTATCCAGCATTACTAGAAAACAATGCGTACTGGACAGAAGTAAGTGAAGAAAATTATTACATAAAGAATAGTACTGTTGGTGTGTATAAAATCGAATATCGAGTTATAGACCATTCAGGAAATGTAAGTTCAACGTTAATAAAAACAGTTTACTGTCATGATACAACAGCACCTGTTATTAATGTTAATGGAGAAAATACAACAAATAAATATGGATATCATAGTTTAGCAATGATTGCTTTTGAAAATGAAAAACAAGCTGTTTTATATAGCTATAAGTGTAAAGATGGAGTTACAACTTGTGAACTTCCTACAGAAATTTTTGCAAAAGCTACATCTGAGTTAGAATTAGTTCAAGATAATATAACTGGTTCAAAGAGTTATAAGTATGATGAAGAATCTATATATAAGATTTATTTCCATGATAGAGGTAATTATGTTGCTTCTGTAAATGGAGCTGGAGAAACAATCATGGTATTACAATATAATGCTCTTGATTATACATTCTTAATTGATACAACAAGTCCAGAATTATACTTAAATGCTTATGAAGATGATAATGGAAACTTGTACTATAAAGGACATTTAGATAAAGAGGAATATTTATATTGTGTAAGCGCCGATAGAAACGCAACTGAAATTGCCTTTGGTGATCAACTTGTTGAATGTAAGAACTCACTTATTTTCGCTGGTGAGTGGAAAAATACAAGTGATTATGTAAATATGGCTGTTGTGTATGAATATATTTTAGGAACAGATGCTTATAAGTTGTCTGTAACAAATGGAACATATATTTTAAATGTTAATAATACTAGATATGAATTAACATATGTAAGTGATACTGAATATAGTTATTCTGACGCAAGTAATACATATGTAGTTAGAATAAACGGAAATGATTACACATTAAAAATTAATGAGGAAGAATTTGTTTCTCTTACAACAACTCATGTATTTAAAAACGCAACAAGCAATGTTGAGTATAAATTGATTGTTGAAAGCGGAGTGTTCACTCTATATGTGGGCGAAGATTCATATGTATTAACTGGCGATTCAGGAGTTTATGAATACAAAGATACAGTTAATTTCATGTCTTATGCAGTAAGATACAGAAATGGTAAATATCAAATTAAAGTTGCAAATGAAAAAGTAATTATTAGACAATTATATAACTCACAAGGTCAATTAATATATGAAGAAAAATATGAGAAGTTAGCAGTAAATGCTCAAAAGTATTTCTATAACACATATTATTACATGACAGGTGATTCTTTAGTTCAATACAATATTGGTGCTAGTTACGATGAGAATAATGTTTATATTATTACTTCAATTGATTTATATTTTAGAGGAGATGGTAAATATCTTCTAAAATCTCAAGATAAATCTGGAAATACAGCAGGTAGAAGAACAAGCAGTCTTATTTATGACAATGCACATTCAGCGTTCACTGTTGATAATACTGCTCCTAGTTATAATAAGTCTCAAAATAGTCCTACTGGTGTTAACTATTGGTTCAGTGTACCTAGCCAAGTTATAACAACTCAAAATATTGATTATGTTAATAACATTACTAAGAGTGTTAATACGGACAAATCTTATAATATTAAAGAATCTGGATTAAACGACAATTTCTTCTATGCATTTGCAACTAAGGATGAAGCAGAGAAATATTTAATTGAAATTTATAGAAATCATATAAACTCTATGGAAGACAACACTTGTACTTCTGGAGGTTCTAAAGGATTTAGTTATAGTTATTATGATCCAAGTATGAGATCTATAGAAACAAACTGTTTTGTTGGTAAAAATGGTGTAACAAATAAAAATGAAGCACAATCTCAAATTGGAAAGATTATTAAACAATTAATTTATCCAACATTTAGTGGAGCAACTTTATTTGGAGATGCTTCTATATATCAAGTTGCTTGTGATTCTTCAGTTTCTAGCAATTGTGCAAATAACAAAGATATGTTTAAAGTTGTTTATTTGAAGATAGATTCAACTGATCCAAATAACGTTTCTAAGAATATTGTTGAAACTTGTACAGAAACTAATAAGATTGCATGTATTAAAGTTAATGCAAAAATTATTAAAAACGATTCAATCAACGGAAATAGTGTTAGTTTTGAATTAGGAAGTGAATATACAATTGATACTGATAGTATAGTTGTATATAGTAAATCTACAGATTCTGGTTCATCAACATCTAGAGCGTCATATTCTGCTTCTGCGACAATTACTTTGAATAATAGTTCTTACTATATTTTCGAAGAAACAGATAAGACAATTAGTTATAGCAACTATGTGAAAGGTGCTGCAACTCAAGCGACAGTAAATCATTTCAATACAGCTTATTATGCAATTTATGTTGATAGAAATGACTTTGTTGATGTTTACTATGATGATGGAAGTTTCGATTATGAAAATGGTGAAATTAGTAATAGTTTAACTACAACAGGAATCGGTACTGTTAAGACTAATGTTGATGAGTATTACTTAATTATTAAAAACAATGGAGATAGTGATTTTGTAAATAAATATGAAATCCATACATTAACTAGTAATGGTGTTATCGTAGAAGTTTATTCATATTTGATTTTGAAGATTGATGGAACTTACTACAACATCAATGATTATTTAGTTAGAAATGGAAATACATATTACTTCAAGATTCCTATGGCTAAAGAAAAGATTACAAATATTGAGTTTATTGATAGAGCTGGTAATATGACTTCAGTTCAAGTGTCTATCAGCAAACGTGCTCCTAGTATTGCTGTTATTTATAATGGTGAAGGTGGAGGACAAACTGTTACTCTTATTGTAGAAGATACAGAACTTACAAAGACAAATATCAATTCATTAGAAGTATTATTCAGCACAGATAGATCTAATTACTCAACTGCAAAAACAGCGAATATTAGAGCATCATTGGTTTGTGCTACAGGAAGTACTGGTCAATTATATGGTTGTGCAAATACAGGTTCTGCTAATGGAATTAATTCATATAGAGTAGTTATCGCTAACTTGGAACACTTATATGGTTTCTTCAAAGTAAATCTTAGCGACAACCACGGAAATACTAACAGTCTTGAATTTATTTATAATCCAGCTGATATGAATGCTAATTATACTGCAGATATGAAATTTATCGACAGTAGTATGGATGAAGAAAATATTCGTATGACAACAAATCAACAAGTTCAATTAGAATTCAACAATCAAATAAATTACGTAATTCTATATAAATTTGATGGAAGTGATTATGTAGAAGTTTGTAACACAATGAATATAATTGATGGTAGATGTCCAGGTGGAAATGATTTAAATAAAGTAAGTATTGCTATAGATGGTGAAGGACAATATTTAAAATCAATATTGACTTATACAAATGAAGGGTTATATAAAGCTAAAATATTCAATAGAGCATCTGAAGTTATTAATAGCGTTTGTTTTGTTGATGATGGAAACGGCAATATGGTTGTAAGTGAAGATTGTAAGAAAATTCAATCTCAAACAAGTTCAATTTGTTCTTGGGATAACAATCCAGATTACTGTGATGACTCATTAGAAATATTAACAAGAGATGTATCTCATTCTTATGTTAATATTCCATACAATGTTATTGAAGTTGATAAAACTGCCCCAACAATAAATACAAATAATTTTATTGTTAATTTACCTACAGGAGCTGAACCATTTGCTAATGGAGCCACTTATACAAATGCCGAGCTTACAGTAGCATGGGAAGAAGATTTAGTTCAATTAACATATGCTTGTGAATATATTGGTTCAATAGAGCCTTGTAATGGAAATAGCACAGGATTCATGGTTCCAACTAAAACATATACATTCGCTATTACAAATAGATTGAATGTTAAATATGAATTCTGGTTTGAAGATTATGCAGGAAACTCAACAAGTAATAACAAATATTCATTTATTGTTGAAATCGTTTTACCTGAGATTGCTGTTTATGAACTTGATGATAACGGCGTTATTATTCAAGATAGACAAGTAGTTGACGGAGAAACAATCAATAAGAATATTCAATTATTATGTTATGTAGAAGGCGCTAATGATAATAGATGTAGTACATATGATGTTAAATTAGAGAAATTCAATGGAGATGGATTTATTCGTCTTATGTTGCCAGATGTAACAAGAGTTTCAGAAACTTATGGCTCTCAATCAACATATAAATACACGATTTCTATTAAGAATGCATCAACTGGTTATGTTTATGAAAACTTAAAAACTGAGTTTGTATTTACAATAGATAAACAAGCACCTTCAATTACTGTGACAGGTGACTTAGATACTCAATGGGGTATTTATAGAGGTGAAGTTAGAGTAGCTGTTTCTGAAAATGGTGTAGGTACAATCTTTGCTGGATGTATATCTACAGGAGTTAATGAATTTGGAGATAAGATTTATAACTGTAATGAAAATCCAATTGAGACATTCTCACCAAATACAACATTGACAAAGACAGGTGTTTACATGATCATTGCTGAAGATGCTGTTGGAAATGTAACAAAAGACAGAGAAATTAAATATGTAAGCATTGATAATGAAAAACCTGAAATTAGTATTAAATCAAAAGGACAATATCTAAATTATGAAATTTCAGAAAAAGGATTTACAAATTCGGACATTGTTATTGTTGAAACTAGTGATAATAATGAAGCTAGTTACTTCAAGTACAGATTTAAGAATGAAAGTACAAATGATCAATATAGTGAGTGGATTACTCATAATTCTGGAATGTTAGAAATTTCAGAAGAAGGATATTATGAAGTTCAAGCATACGATGCTGTAGGAAACGTTGGAATGGAAAGACACTTCATTATTTACAGACAAGCTCCAAAATATACAGTAGTAGTTGGAGATGAAATAATGTTTGGTAGCGGAGTTGTTTCAGAAGAATTCTATATTTATTGGAATGAAAAACCAGTTAATTCATATGAAGCTCCAATCGTTAAAGTTACTGTTAACGGTAGAAATTATCCAAATGCAATATTTGGCAATAATGGAAAACCTACAAATGCTAAAGAGATAACTATGAAAGATTCTGGTGAATATTTATTCGAACTTACAGACTTAGCTGGTAATGTTACTGTTTACAAGATAGCAATTAGTAAAGAATCAGATAAGATTTGTTTAAATAATGTAAGTATTAAACCTAAAACAGCATTACTTGTAGGATTAGATGAAGAAACAGGTAAAGCAGGAATTACAGGATTTAATAAGTATAAGTTTACTGAAGATGATGTAATTATCATTGCAACTTCAACTTATTACTTCGGAGGAAGTTCTGCTTGTGGAGCTGATTCTCTTAACTATAGATCACTTAGTGATGCATCATACATTGTTGTAGGTGGTTATGCAAATTACGCAAACTCAAATGGTGGATTAGTTGTTACTCTAGATGCAGAATTAACTAATACACTTAAAGAGTTAGGTGGATTTGCTGTAGGTATCGTTGTAGATGTAGATGTTGCTAAGAAAGATTTAGGATTACCAATTGGTGAAAACTTCTTTACGAAGGATCCACTAGGTTGGTCATTAATCTTTATTTCTGGAGCTGCTGCTCTTTATGTAGGAATTAGATTAGTCTTCTTCAGAAAGAAAGTAAAAGTATTGTAATATAAGCAAATAAGCACTTTATATAGTGCTTTTTGCATTTTGAAAGGAAAGAATAGAATGAAACTTATAGTTGGACTTGGAAACTTTGGTAAAGAATATAAGAATACTAGACATAATATTGGATTTATGGCGTTAGATTTTTATGCAAATAAAAATGGTTTGAGTATTGATAAGAAAAAGTTCAAGGGCTTATACACAGAAACAACAATCAATAATGAAAAGGTTATTCTTTTAGAGCCTCAAACATATATGAATTTATCGGGAGAGTGTGTTCGAGATTTCGTTCTATACTTTCATATTGATATAAAAGATATTTTGGTTATATATGATGATATGGATTTGGATGTTGGAGTTCTTAGACTTCGTGAAAAAGGAAGTGCCGGAGGACATAATGGCATAAAAAATATCATAGATCATTTAAAGACAAATGAGTTTAGACGTGTAAGAGTAGGTATTTCTAAGGATAAAGATAGAAGTACTATTGATTACGTTTTAGGTAAATTTAAAGAAGAAGAAAAGAAGATAATTGACGAGAAAATAGAAAAGGTAAGTTGTATTATCGAAGATTTCGTTAAATATGACTTTAACAAAGTTATGAGTATGTATAATGGATGAACATCTTAGATTTATTCAAAGATAAAGATATTGTTGCTTCATTTATAGAAAAGAAAGGTACTTATATCTGTGATTCTATTTTAAAAAAGTCTATTATATTATCTTCAAGTTATATCAAAGAAAAGAAAAAGTATTTGGTTGTGTGTAATAGTTTGCACACAGCCTCTTTGATGTATGAATATTTGACTAATTTGTTAGATAATAAAGATGTATACACATATTTTTCAGATGAAACAATTAGAATAGAAGCCTTGGCAGAATCAAAGGAACTATTAGCAAATAGAATATATGCTTTAAATATGGCTTTGAAAGAAAAAACAGGAATTTTTATAACGCATACAAGTGCACTTTTAAGGTATTTACCAAAAAAAGAACAGTTTGAAAATGGTGTTAAAAGAATTGTTGTGGGACAAAGTATAAACAAAATGGAATTAGAACTTTTTTTACAAAATAATGGATATAAGAAAGTTAATAAAGTGTGTAATACTTTGGAGTATTCTTCTAGAGGTGGAGTATTAGATTTCTTCTGTATTAACTATGATAATCCGGTTAGAATAGAGTTCTTTGATGATGAAGTTGAAAGTGTTCGTTATTTTGATTTAGAAAAGCAAACAACTGTTAAGAAAGATGATCATGTTTTGATATTGCCTGCAAGTGAACTTATTTTTAATGATCTAAGTTACAGTAAAGATATGTTGCTTGAAGAGTTAAAAAAAGTAGAAGGTAAATGTAATGATGAACTATATGAAAAATTTAAAGAAAGTGTCTTAGAGGATGTTGAAAGAATTGAAACTAGCAGTTATGGAGCATCTTTGTATAAGTACTATTCAATGATTAATGAGTGTGGTTCGTTGGTTGACTATGTAGATCCTGATGTTTGTGTATTAATAGATAAAAGTTCAATTGATAATAACTATGATTTGTTAGTGAAAGAAACGCAAGAGTATCAAATGGAATTGTATGAAGAAGGTAAAGTTCTTCCCAATATTTCTTTATATTATGAACTTAATGATTTGCTTGTTAAAACTAAAGATATAGTTATGCTTAATGATTTTCAGACTAAAAAGGATGAAGAGTATTTCTATTTAACTCCACTAATTAATTGTAACGGCAGTTCTAAGATTGCATCTAGACTTATTCAAAATTATATAGACTTAAAATATAAAATATATATTTATTTGGTTAATGAACATCAAATAAATAATCTTAATATGTGGTTTGATGAATATGAGATAGATAAGTCAAAAGTAGAACTTGTTAATAAAGATTTTATTGAGGGATTCGCTCTTGATGATGAGAAAATTGTTGTTATGACTGCTAGAGAATTGTTTTTGCAAAAAATAACAACGGGAAGGTATTTTACAAAATTTAAAAGTTCGCAAGCTATAAGTGGATATGAAGACTTAACTGTTGGAGATTATCTGGTTCATGAAAACTATGGAATAGGAAGATATAAGGGACTAGAAACAATTAAGACAGGTAAAATAAATCGTGATTATTTACATATTGAATACAAGAATAATGAAGTTTTATATGTTCCATTAGAGCAATTTTCTTTAGTTAGAAAATATGCGACAAGGGATGGTAAGGCTCCAACTCTTAATAAATTAGGAAGTGGAGATTGGGAAAAGACAAAAGAAAGAATTAAATCAAAAGTAAAAGATATTGCGGTAGATTTAATTAAATTGTATGAAGAGAGAACTAAGAAAATAGGATATTCTTTTTCTAAAGATGATGAACTTCAAGAAATGTTTGAAAATGATTTTCCTTATGTTCACACTAAAGATCAAGTAGATGCTATAAAGAAAATAAAAAAAGAAATGGAGAAGAGCATTCCTATGGATATGCTTCTTTGTGGTGATGTTGGTTTTGGTAAAACAGAGGTTGCTTTTATTGCGGCGTTTAAAGCTATAAAGGATGCAAAGCAAGTTGCGCTTTTGTGCCCTACAACTTTACTTTCAAGTCAGCATTTTTCTAGTGCGATAGATAGATTTAAAAACTTTAATGTTCGTGTTGAATTATTAAATAGATTTAAAACTGAAAAGGAACAAGAGAAAATTATAAGTGATTTAAAAGAAGGTAAGATAGATATGCTAATAGGAACGCATAGAATTTTATCTAGTGACATTAGATTTAAGGATTTGGGATTATTAATTGTGGATGAAGAGCAACGTTTTGGGGTTGAGCATAAAGAGAAAATTAAAGAGTTTAAAAATTCGATAGATGTTTTAACTTTAAGTGCGACACCTATTCCTAGAACAATGCAAATGTCTTTGATTGGTATTAGAAGTTTGTGCCAATTGCAAACACCTCCGGAAAAGAGAATGCCAATTCAAACTTATGTTATGGAGAAAAATCCTAAAGTTATAAAAGAAATTATTGAAAGAGAACTAGGTAGAAATGGACAAGTCTTTTATTTGTATAATAAGACAAGTAATATTGCTAGTGTTGCTTACCAAATAGAAAATACCATTAAAGGCGCGCATGTTGGAATAATACATGGAAAAATGGATAAGGAAGCAATTGAAGAAGTTACTTATGATTTTTATAATAATAAATTAAATGTTTTAGTGTGCACAACAATTATTGAAACGGGAATTGATATTCCTAACGCCAATACTATAATTATTGAAAATGCAGATCACTTTGGTTTGTCTCAACTTTACCAAATAAAAGGAAGAGTAGGAAGAAGCGATAAGTTGGCTTATGCGTATTTGCTTTTTGCTCCAAATAAGCAAGTTAGTGAAGTTGCTACTAATAGACTTAGAGCAATAAAAGAGTTCACTGAATTAGGAAGTGGATACAAGATTGCGTTAAGAGATTTATCAATAAGAGGAGCGGGAGATTTGCTTGGTGCAAACCAATCTGGCTTTATTGAAAATATTGGAATTGATTTATATATGGATTTATTGAAAGAAGCAATAGAGGAAGAAAAAGGAATAATTCATGAAAAGGAAAAAGAGATAAATAATAATATTCAAATTGATGGATATATTCCTTCAACTTATGCTGGAGTAGATGGTAATAAGATTGAATTATATAAGAAATTGGATTCTGTTAAGACTCTTGAACAATTAGATGAACTAGAAAATCAAATTAAGGATATTTATGGTAAAATGCCTGCGAATGTAGTTTTGCTTATAGAGAAAAAAAGAATGGATGTTTTATCATCTACGAATAAAGTGGAAAAGGTTAAAGATGATAGAGAATTTATTGATGTTTATTTGTCTAAAGAGATGTCTAATAAAGATGGAATTGGTATTAAGCTATTTGAATTAGCCAATAGACTTGATTATAAGAATATTACTTTAAACTTTAGAAAAGATAATATTAAAATCAGAGTTAAGAAAATAAATAATGAATGGATTTATTATATTAATGAAATTCTTTCTAAAATATAGAAAATAAAAACAAGTAGAGTTTAATTTCTACTTGTTTTTTATATATAAATCGTAAACGTAATTCTTTTTTAAGTTATATGTTGATGCGACTATTTCTATCGCACTTTTGCTTCTTTCTCCTTGTTGGATTAATTTTTCTAGTTCTTTTAGTATGAATTCATCATCGATTGTTTGTTCTTGTTTATTTCCTTCGACTACGATAACAAATTCTCCTTTTGTGAATTCATCAATGCTGTCTATTACTTCAGTAATTAATCCTCTAGAATATTCTTCAAACTTTTTTGTTAATTCTCTAGCTAATGTTATGTTTCTGTTTCCAAGAACTTCTAGGAAATCTTTTAATGTGTCTTCAATTCTATGAACCGATTCATAAAATATTAAAGTTTCTTTCTTGTCTTTTAAATTAGTTAATTGTTTTTTTCTTGCACTGCTTTTTGGATCTAGGAATCCTATGAAAGTAAATGATGATAAATCCATGTTAGAGGAAACTAAGGCATTTAAAAAGGCGCATGGTCCAGAGATTGTTGTTACATTGAAATTGTTTTTTAAAACTTCATCAACAAGAATAGAACCTGGATCTGATATTAATGGGTAACCGGCATCGCTTACTAGGGCGACATCATTTCCTTCTTTTAATACAGAAATTATTTTATCGCACATAGCTCGTTCGTTATGCTCATGATAACTTAACAAAGGTGTTGCTATGTCATAGTGTGAAGTTAATACTTTTGTATTTCTTGTGTCTTCACAAGCGATAAGTTTTACACTTTTTAAGATATTTATACTTCTGTAAGTCATTTCTTCTAGGTTGCCAATTGGTGTAGCTACTAGATATAATGTTGACTTGTTATTTGTGAATGTTTGTTGTTTCATAATTATTTGTTACCATTTCTTGTTATTTTCTTTAGTTCATCTATTGTTACATTTACAATTAGTTCTTTATCGTCACTTTCTATTCTTGCAACTTGAGATAAAAGGTTAATAGAAGATACTTTGCAGTGTTTTCCTTGATAGTTGAATTTTAATCCTATTTTTGGAACGCCTTCTTTTAATTTTGAGTATTCGTTATCTTCATATTTTAAGCAGCAAAGAAGTTTGTTACATTGTCCTGATAACTTTTGTGTGTTCAACGCTAAGTATTGGTTTTTAGCCATGTTTATACTTATACCTTCAAATTCATTTAAGAAAGAAGCACAGCATAAAGGTAAACCACAAATTCCAATACCTCCGACATTCTTAGAACGATCTCTTGCTCCGATTTGTTTAAGCTCGATTCTACATTTTAGATTTGTTGATAATTCTTTTAACAATTCGCGGAAATCTACGCGTTCTTCTGATACGTAGCAGTACAAAATTTTGTTTTTGTCTAAAGTGTACATAGCACTTACTAATTTCATGTCTAACTTTAATTTTAAAACACCTTGATTGAAGAAATTACATGCTGATAGGACATCTTTTTTATTTTCTTCATAGTTTTTTAAGTCTTCTTTTGTTGCTTTTCTTATTATTGTTAAAGAATTGTCGCTGTATGAAGTGTTGCTTTCTTTAATTAGATTTCCACATACAGTTCCTAGTTCAATACCTAGTTGTGTTTCTACGACTGCTTTATCATTGTTTTTTAGAGTGTTGTCTAAAGTGTAGTAGTGGCGTTTTCCTTTGCTAGAATCATAAGCGACTTCTACAAAAAATCCTTCATTGTTACTCATAAATTATCTCCTTTCTATTTTTATTACTAGGCTGTCTAGTAATAATTTTATGTTAGCATTTAACATCGCATTTCCTTTAAAAAGCATGATTGTGTTCAATTTTTCTTGGATGTTTGTTATTTTGCTTGATAAAGATTCTATTAATTCATCATGTTCTTTATATATTAGTTCACCATCGTTTTTGTAATTCATAATATCTAGGAAACTTAATTCTAATAGTTCTAAAAACATAAGGAAATCATTTTTATCCTTTACTATTTCGTTTATTTCTAGTTGTGTAAAGTATAAAAGGTCGTCTTCTTCGTTCATTTGTTCTAGAAATTCTATTAAGACATCTTTTATTGATAGGTATGAAGAGTTTTCATATGTATCAATTATTGTATCAACGCTTCCTTGGAAACTAGATAGAATAAGTGCATCCTCTAGAGGAATATTTTTCTTTGTTGCTTCTACTACTAATTGATGTTTTGATGCTTTTTTAAGTCTTATATTCATGCATCTTGAAATGATTGTGGATAAAACATTGTTAATGTTTGTTGTTGTTATAATTGCATAAATATCTTTATTAGGTTCTTCAAGAAACTTTAGTAAAGAGTTTACTGCTTCTGTTGTAGCGTTTTCTATTTTGTTTATAATATAAATTTTGCTACCGTTGCTTTCTAGAGCGGACATTGAAAATCTTTCTTGAATGTCTTCAATTTGTCCTTTTTTTATTGTGTGGTCACTTCCATCAACAATAATTAAATCTGTATAACTTTCGTTTTCTATTCTTAAGCAATCTAAGCATTCATCACATGGTTCTATGTTTTCGCAAACAATTGATTTGGCGATATATTTAGATATTTCTAGAAGTGGGGTATCTTTATAACCGTTTAGTAGTATAGCTTGTGGAAATCTATCGTTTTTTTTGCAATTGATTAAAGTAGAGTAGGCTACTTTTTGGTATTCTTTAAAATATTCCTTCATTGCTTCTTCCTCTTAAAAAGACGTCGATTGCTTCGTAGATTTCTTTTGCTAATTTTTCTAAAGGTTGGTCACCATTTATTTTAACTACACGATCGTTAAATAATTTATTTATTATATTGTATCCTTCGCGTACTCGATTGTAAAAATCTAATGATTCTAAATCTACTTTTGTTCCAGCTTTTTTTGCTTTTTTTAATCTTGCTAAACATTTTTCAGGAGCAATATCAATGTAGATTGTTAAATCTGGCATATGGTCTTTTACTACTAAACTGTTTATTGCCATTACTTGGTCTAAGCCTAAATTTCTTGCGATTCCTTGATAAACATAGGAACTGTCTACAAATCTATCTGATATAACAACTTTTCCTTCGTTTAAGTTAGGGATTATAAAGTCGTGTAAATGTTGGCTTCTGCAAGCTGCGTATAATAATGTTTCTGTAATATAATCCATGTTTTTTGTTTCTTTGTCTACTAATATATCTCTTACTCTAGCAGCTATTGTACTACCGCCAGGTTCTTTTGTACTAACAACATCAATTCCGTCATGTTTTAATTGTTGTGTAACTAAATTAATGATAGATGTTTTTCCACATCCATCTAATCCTTCAATTGAAATAAATGTTCCCATAACTAATAACACCTCATTTTTTATTATAACACAGTTATTTTACATTAGTTTAAAATTTTTTTAAAATAAAAGGACTATTTTAATAGTCCTGATTAGTTAATTGGTATTATTGTGTTATTGTTTGATGAATATTGATATTTATCTTTTACATAAATTGAAAAGTAATCTTTATCTTTTAATTTTTCATTTATTATTTCTAATTGATCATTTTCTTGTTTTAAATCTTCTAATTGTTGTTCTAATTGGTTGTTTTCTTTCTTTGCTGTAGCGAAATCAACGATTTTTTTTGCTGAATAACAAACAGCGAAAATACTAACAATTAAAATTACATATGAAAGGCTTCTATTGAATATTTTTTTGAAACTTTTTTCTCTTTTTGTTCTTTCCATGTGGTATCCACCTCTTGCTTTTTTTAATTATAACATTTATTTTTTTTAAAATGAATTCATAGAATAATAAAATTTTTGGAGCGTAAAATTTTTGATGTATATAAAATCCAATAATTAAACCAAGAAAGAGGTATATATTGAATATTCCATTATTCAGTTTAAATAACATGAAGTAATAGAGTAAAAAATTAAAACTGAAAAAGGGGAGTTCAAAGAAAAATCTTATAATGTTGTGTTTATAAAAAACTCTATTTAAAAATTGCCAAGAGGAAAGAAGGTACATTCCAAATATTACACTCATGGAAAGTACTTGGAATTGTACCTCTAGTTGCATCATTTAAGTAATTTTTTGAAGATGTTTCCTTTGTTTTCTTTTCCTTTTTGACTGTTTACATAAGATAATGAATCTATTTGTCCTTTTATTGTTAGTTCGTTATTTTCGTTATCCATTTTATCTAATGTTAAATTACTTCCTTTTATGTGCAAGAAGCCTAAATTTGTGTGAATCAAAAATTCTTCACTGTCAAAACTATCAATGTTTTTAACTCCTGTTACTAGTAGTTCTTTTCTGTTAGTTAGAGATAAGTCGTGTTTAAGATTGTTGTTAATGTTAATAACTTGGTTATCCATTTTTTCACCCCTATTTAAAAATATGAGGGATAAATAAAATTATTCCTCTTTTAAGATTTTTATTAGGTAATCTAGGATAAGGTTTATTACAGATGAATCTGTAGAGGTTGATGGTTTTTCTTCTTTTATTATTAGGTATTTGTTGTTGGTAATATTGCAAATTATAAAGTTGTTTTCGTTGTGTTTGTAGCGCATTAACAGTTTGCTTGAATATTGACTTATATCTATTTCTTTTAGGGATTCTGTTATTTTGTCTAACTCTTTTCCATATGCTATTAAGGGAATATTATTTTCTATTATTGCTATTGAATTATGGAATCTCAAATTGTAAATTTGAAAAAGTTTATAAATTTCATCATCTAAGCCTTTTAGCGGGGAAGGTTTTTTGATAACTATTTCATTATCATTTAAATAAAATTCAATTTGATCGCCTTCTTCGATTTTAAAGTTGTTTCTTATTTCTTTTGGGATAACTATTCTTCCAAGATCATCTAGTTTTCTTGTAACGCCAGTTTTTTTCATGAATATCGCCTCGATATTATTATTTCAAAAAAGTGAAATTTAAAACATTAAATTTTAGTATGGCTATTAAGGGGATAAATAAAAATTGAAAAAAGTTTTATTATGTGTTAAGATAAGCATGCGAGTGAGGTGTAGTTTATGGAGAGTATTAGAGATGCAGGGCCAAAATTAAGATCATTTTTTTATCACGTATGTAAGCCAAATGATCCTGCTTTAATTAGAGGATGTGTTGTTGTATTGCATGGTGTAGAGGGGCATGGAGGAAGATATGAACCATTAGGTGAAGAATTGTCAAAAAGAGGTTATGCTATGTTTGCTATTGACCATATCGGGCATGGTAAAACCATTTTAGATGAAAAAGATGATTTAGGAAAATGGGAAGATAAAGATTTTTACTATTCTGCTTATAATGCTTATTATTTGGTTGATGAAATCAAGAAAATGTATCCAGGTAAACCTGTTTATTTGTTAGGTCATGATTACGGTGGTACAATGGCACAATATATGATGTGTAAGTTTGAAAACATTTTTGATGGAATTATTATTTCATCTTGTGGTATGCCAACAGTGAAAGATCAAGCAATGTTTGTTAAATGTTTTGTTAAAAAAGTTTTATTTTATGATGGAGCAAAGAGTAAGGGAACATTTAAGAGTAGAACTAGATTTTTAAATATGCATTACAGACCAACTAGAACTAAATATGATTGGTTGAATAGTGATCCAAATGAAGTAGATAGATTTATTGAAGACCCTATGGCTGGTTTTGTGGGAACAGTTGGATATTACTACTACCAATACAAATATATTATTAGTGTTCCAAGACTATTTAGATTAAGAAAAGTTAGAAGAGATATGCCAATTTTAATGTTGGGTGGTAAAGATGACCATATCACACATTGCGGAAAACAAATTTTAAAATTACAAGATTACTATGTTCGTAAGGGATTTAATAATGTTAATGCAATTTTCTATGATAGATCAAGACATGATGTTTTGTTAGAGTGGAATAAGGAACAAGTTGCAGAGGATATCGCTACTTGGATTGATAGGAACTCATTTAAAGAAGAAGTGTTTGAACAACCAAAACCTACGATGACAGCAAGCACTAAGAAAAATGAACTTGTAGAAATTAAAACAGTTAATTATGAGGAGCCTAATCCTGTAACTGTTGTAGAGCCAAGAACTACAAATTCTTTTGTAGAAGAAGAACCTGATGATGAATTAAGACTTTCTACAAGATTAAAAAAGGATAATTAAAGAGTAAAACTTCGGTATTTTCCGGAGTTTTTTTCATTTATCTTAATTTTAACTTTTATTTGTTAAAATAAATTTTAAAATATTGTAAAATAATGTTGGTAATTTTATACGGAAGAGGGATGTTTATGGAAATTTTTGATGTTTTAAAGAATGAGAAGCCTGTTTTTGTTTTAGATGATATTGAGGACAAGAAAACAAAGGCGTTAATTACGCAAATAAATGGTCAATTAAGTAATATTTTATCTAAGTTAGAAGAATTTAAAAGTTTTGCGAATTCTCAACTTGAAGGTGATTATCATAAAAAGATTGTTATGGTTAAGAGTTTGCAAAGAGTTTATGGTAATTGGATAACAATGAATAATGCATGTGCAAATATTGTAAGAGAAGAAGCTAATGCCGTTAATTCTTTTAACGCAGCAAGAGATCAAATTATTAATAATTTAAATCTTTTACTTAAGGAGTCTGCAAAATTTCCAGTAGTAAGTGCTTATGATGTTTTTGGAACAGATTTTGTTTTTGCTAAGAAGGGTCACAGTGTTATTATTTTAGGAAATAACAATACATTTATTATTGAAACTATTATTAATGAACTAAATAAGAAGATGGATGTTTCTGGTAATTTCAATGATGTAGAACCAATTGAACTTACTGCTAATTACAGTGATGTTGAAAAGAATGTAGCAGATTGTAAAAGAGCAATTGATGAACTTTATTATGGAAAGACTAGTAAAGAAGATAAATTGTTATCCCTTGTTTCTACAATGGAAGAAGTAGCAAGAGATTTAGTTTTTTTTGAAACATATAAAAAAGAAATTTTAAATGTTGGCTGTGTTGCAAAAGAAGTGGAACTTAGACAAAAAGAGTTGATGAAAAAATACATCCCATTGAAAAAACAATTGTGTAAGTTGTTGAAAGTTGAACTTATTGATATTTGTGATTTAAAGGCTTATGAAAGTGAATTTGCAACTCAAGAGTTTAAGGCAATTGATGAGGAAACTTTTGGTGAATAATTTTTGAATTATAGAGGGTTGAAAATCATAAAATAAAAATGTATAATTGAAGCAGGCGTTGAAAAAGACAAGTAGTAAAAAGATAATTTTTCAGAGAGTTCGTGGCTGGTGAAAACGAATAAAAGGACTTTTTATGAATCTACTTTGGAGCTTAAGGTTTATGCCCGGTTAATTACCGTTACCAAATGAGTGAACTAGTTTGCTAGTTAATTAGGGTGGCAACGCGGTTTCTATAGTAAATAGAGGTCGTCCCTTGTTATGGGGATAGGCCTTTTTATATTAAAAATTTTTAGAAAAGAGAGGAGAAAGAAAATGATTGACATTAAATTAATTAGAGAAAATCCAGAATTAGTTAAAGAGAATATTAAGAAAAAATTTCAAGATCACAAATTAGTTTTGGTAGATGAAGTAGTTGCTTTAGATAAAGAATTAAGAGCTTATAAATTAGAAGCAGATACTTTAAGAGGAAAGAGAAATAGTGTAAGTAAATCTATTGGTATGCTTATGGCTCAAAAGAAAATAGAGGAAGCTAATGCTGCTAAAAAGGAAGTTGTTGAAATCAATGAACGTTTAGTATTCTTAGAAAAAGAAGAAGAAAGACTAGAAAAAGAAGTAAAGCAAAGAATGATGGTTATTCCAAATATTATTGATGCTAGTGTTCCTATTGGTAAAGATGATAGCGAAAACGTTGAACTTCAAAAATTTGGTGAGCCTTTTGTTCCTAAGTTTGATATCCCTTATCATGCTGAAATGATGGAAAAAGTTAGAGGCTTAGATAAGGATAGTGCAGGAAGAACAAGTGGTAATGGTTTCTATTACTTAATGGGAGATATCGCTAGATTATCTACTGCAATGTTAAACTATGCTAGGGATTATATGATAGATCAAAACTTCATTTATTGTATTCCGCCATTTATGATTAGAAGCGATGTAGTAACGGGCGTTATGTCTTTTGCAGAAATGGATGCAATGATGTATAAGATTGAAGGAGAAGATTTATTCTTAATTGGTACTAGTGAGCATTCAATGATTGGTAAATTCAAAGACCAAATGATTAAAAAAGACGAACTTCCAATTACTATGACTTCTTATTCTCCATGTTTTAGAAAAGAAGTTGGGGCACATGGTATTGAAGAAAGAGGAATTTATAGAGTTCACCAATTTGAAAAACAAGAAATGATTGTTATCTGTGAGCCTGAAGAAAGTATGGATTGGTATGAGAAAATGTGGAGATATACAGTTGAAATCTTCCGAAATTTAAATATACCAGTAAGACAATTAGAATGTTGTAGTGGAGATTTAGCTGATCTTAAAGTTAAATCTTGTGATATCGAAGCATGGAGTCCTAGACAACAAAAATATTTCGAAGTAGGAAGTTGTTCTAACTTAGGAGAAGCTCAAGCTAGAAGACTTGGTATTAGAGTTAAAGGTGAAAACGGAAATTATTTTGCACATACTTTAAATAATACAGTTTTAGCATCTACTAGAGCTTTAATTGCTTTCTTAGAAAACAACTGTAATGAAGATGGAACAATTAATATTCCAGAAGTTTTAAGACCTTATATGGGTGGCAAAACAATTATTAAATAATCAAAGAAAAGCATGATGAATCATGCTTTTTTTGTTTGAAAATTTGTTGTATACAAGTGTAGTTTACTGTGATAAAATTATTTTGCAAAGTTACTAAAAGAAAAATAGGAGATAATATGTATGAATAATAAAGATATTATAGAACTGTTGAAGAGTAATGATAGAATGAATGAAAAGATAGAAGTTGCTAGACATTTATCTTTGGATAAATTAAAGAAACTTTATGCTTTAGATAAAAATGTTATTAAATATATTTCTAGTAGTAATAGCAATAGAAGAATTGTTACTTATGCGCTAGAAAGTTTTTCTAGTGATGAGATGAAGGAATTTTATTCTTATTTTTATAAAGAAATTAATGAGTTGGATGATGAACAATTTGTGCTAAGTTTTGAAAATTTGGCGTGGTTTTATAGTGAGAAGCTTTTGCTTGAGATGGGAGAGGATCCTAATTGTCATGCACTTGTAAGGGAATACGGTAATGACTTTTTAAAGTATATTTTTGAAACATATGAAGGAAAACTTTCTAATATGGTGTCTCATGGGGTTATACTTCATCTTTTGGTTAATATGTTAGATAGAGGGTTAGATGAAGATGTTATGGAAAAGTTTATTTCTAATAATGATCGTAGAATAAAGGAAGCTATTAATATGTGCGATACTAATAGACTTTTTGATTTGTTTGAAGGATTGCATTCTGATTGTCAAAAGAAACTGATTACAAGATATTATGAAGATATTTCAAATCATGTAGGATTTAGAGTGTTGTGTAACTGTTTGCATGATGATGTTTTGGTTAGTTTGTATGAGTTAGATAGTACAATTTTAAACAAGATTGATATGAGACATTTTTTAAGAACAAAGTTAACCGATAGTAAAAAAGAAATATTATCAAAGTATAAGATTGAAAATTTAAAAAATGTATTTGATGCATCTAGTTGGGGACCTGTTGAAAACGTAAAATATGTTGAGAAGCATTTTAGAGATAATATTATTTGTGATGGGAAAATAGAAGAAATTGATGATAAAACTGAGGTTTTTTCTTTGGTATATTTAAAGAATTTAAAAGAAATGAAAAGACTTATAGATAGCAAAGAAATAACTAGAAACAGTCAAGTTTATAAAGATCATTTTAAGGTGTTTTACAAGTATTTAGTTTCTGAAAAACACTTGGGAGAATTAAGCGAATTAGAAATTAGAGAAGTTGAGAAATTTTTCTTTAGGGTTGTTAGAGGTGGAGAGTTATGGCCTCTTAAATCAATTAATAGTGTTAATATGATAGTTTTAGTTAATAGAGTTAGTATGGTTGATTCCATGGCTAATAATTTCAGTATGGAACAACTTTTGAAATATAATGTTAAGGAGCATAAAAAACTTTGTGATATGGTTAGAAATGCTAATCCAGATTATAAATATGGTGTAGAAGCGGATGTTTTAAAATTAATGATTATCGTTGGATATGAAAGAGCAAAATATATTTTGGATATTGATAGTGATATAGAAACTTTGCACCATTTAGTTGGTGGAATAAATGTAAAAAATATAAAACTTGATGAAAAAGGGAATCCTCTTTTGGATAACAAATTTATAAGTTTATTGTTTAAAGATAAAGATAGAAATCGTGTTAAGTTGATGCTTGAAAATAAAGATGAGGATTTATATAAGTATTTCCCTAGAATTATCGATGAGTGGGAAATTATAAAACTTAGCAATAAGAATAATACTTTAAAAGAAGTTATCGAGTTTTTGAAAAACGGCGGAGTTGTAGTTCCTGCGAGGTATTATAGATTAGAAAATTGGTTTAATCTTATTGGGAGAAGCAATGAAGTGGTGTTCGAAGCGTTTAGATTGCATGATGAAATGCTAAGAAGAGTAGAGTCTACAATTCCTAGAGTTAGTGGAGAAGTTGATGGTTATCAATATGAAGTTTTAAGATATGATGATATGGAAGGATTGGCAGTTGGAAATGCGACAGATTGTTGCTTTACAGTTAAAGGCGTTAGTCAAACTTCATTGAGACATGCTTTAACTAGTAAGAATGGAAGGATTTTAACTGTGAAAAAAGACGGTAATCTTTTGGCTCACAGTTGGCTTTGGAGAAATGGTAATGTTTTGTGTTTAGATAATATAGAAATATCTAAAAAGATAAAGCAAGTTGATTTTTTGGCGGTTTATGAGGAGTTTGTAAATAAAGTTGTTGAGATATCTCAAAGTGAAGAAGGCCGTAAAGAGTGTATAAGTAATGTTCTGGTTGGTGGAGATCCTTCGGCAAGTAAATATAAGGGAATAGGAAAATATAAATGTTATTTGAAAAAAAGTGTTAATTGTTTAAATGATAGTGATTCTAGAGTGTATGTAGATGCGCTTCCTGTTCCTATTGAGATAGGTCTTTATAGTGATGCGAAAGTGTGTCAATGGCTAATAAAGGGAGATGGCGATTTTTCTTTTTATCAAAGTAAGTACGGTTATAAAGATGAAAGGAAACTTCCGCTTAAATATGAATGTAATCAAAATAGGGATTGGACTTTTATTAAACTAATTAGCAAAAAAGTTCGTTCACTTAAAATGCAAAAAGAAGGAAATGAAGAAGTAAGGTTTGATATTAATTATTACGATAAGATTTATTGTAGTGATGATTGGTATGTTGCAATAGATAAAAAAGGAAATATAGAAAACTTCTGTAGTTATAGTGATTCTAGGGCTAAAGAAGAAATGGATAAAGTGCTCGTTTCTCTAAGAGAAAACTTCCGAAAGTAGATAGGAGTGCGCACAAATTTGTTGTGTACATTCCTTTTTTTGTGTGATAAAATTAGGGTGCATTTAGTTAGGGGGAGTTTTGATGATAACTAAGCAAAGTGTAGGACAATTATTGAATTCTATGAGTAGTAATAAAGGGGAAAATGTTTCTAAAATTATTAGAGAATTCAATAGATATAATGTAAAAAGTGCGGACACATTGTTTGTTTTAACTGATGAACGATATGATGAAAGAGCGTGCTTGCTAGCTATAGAAAGTTTGCTTGATTTTGGTCACTGCTCTATTAATGCTAAAGATTCATTTAATTATAATTTTATTCAAAATGCTATATATGAATGTTATAGTAGTGATTTTATAGTTAAGTTAATAAATTTATCTGCTAGTCATGGTTTAGCTGTTAATCATCAAGATTCGGATGGAGATACTATGCTACATACTGCAATATACGCGGATGATTTTAAAGGCGATATTGTGGAAATATATAAGGCATTAATTAAGTGTGGTTTTGATTCTAGTATTAAGGATAAGGCTCATAGAAGTATAGTTGATGCGATGAGATATGAGAAAGAAAAGCATTCTAAGTTTACAGATAAAGAAATTAAAACTGTTGAAAAATTGTATAATAGTGAAATTTCTAGATTAAATGAAGAAAATAAAGTTGTGTCTGATATAGATAAGACGTTAGCAATGATGGGGTATGACTTAACTGCCAATAAAAATATTTTAACTAGAGAGTTACTTAGATTAGGTATAAAAAAAGATAAATACTTATTTAAGTTAACAGATGAACTTCATAATGAGTTATCTTGTTTTGCGGCGATTAAATCTATACTTCTTTCAGGAGTGTGCAAAGTTAATGAAACTGATGAAGTTGGATACAACTTTATTCAAAATGCAATGTATGCTGGTTATAGCACTGCTTTTATAAATGGTTGTATTGATGCATGTAATGATAAATCAATTACATATAAATTAGGTATTAATCATCGAGATGAAGATGGTGATACTATGTTACATAGTGCGATTTATTGCAATGATGAATGTGTTTTAAATATTGCTTCAGTATATAGTACACTTTTAAAGTATGGTTTTGATTCTAGACTTAAAGATAATGAAGGTAGAAGTATTGTTGATGCAATGAAGTATGAGAAGAAAAGATGCAATAAGTTTAGTGATGAAGAAATTGACGAGGTCGAAAAAATTTATAATAGTAAATTAGGAATAGAGAATACGGCTTTTTCTAAAGACGAACTTAGCCAAAATAGAAGACTAAATGAGGAAGGACTAGCAAGTTTCTTAAAGAAATGTAAAAGGTAAGTAATATGCCATTTAGTGAAGAAGAACAGGAAATAATTAGGTTTGCTCTTGACTCTATTCCCGTTACTTTAAAGAAGGAAAATGAGGATCAAGCAAAACAAGAGTATGAGCAATATAAACTAAATAAAAATTTTAAGAAGGTTGAGGAGTTAAATCCTTTAACTGTTTATTATATTATTAGTAATTTAAAAGGAAATGAACAAGTTGAGTTTATTAGAGAACATATTGATTTTATAAGAAAAAATGATGGGGGGATATTTTTATATAATATGATGTCTCCGCATTCTCTTTCTTATAGTTTAAGTTATGATTCATTAAAAGAAATTCATAAATTAGATAAAATCATTTTTAAAAAGACAATAACGGCGTGTGTGGAAAACTTAACTGAGTCTCTTAGTAATGAGGAGATTCTTGCTTTTTTTAAAGAATTTCAACAAGAAATAAACGCAGAAATGGGAGAATATCAGTTTGTTAATTTTTATTTATATGCAAGACAAAAGATATTTTATAATTTTAGAAACGAAAGAGAATATAATTTGGCGTCATATGAACAAGCAAGTAAGTTAGCTACTAAAGAGTGTTCTAAATTGACTGATGTTGTTTTAGAATTGTATACCGAAAAAATTTCAACTTTATCAGATAGTGCTTTTTTGCGCTTTTTTAATCATGCATTAGATGTGGATGAGAAGAGTGTAAGTTTTGGTAAATTTTTAACAAAGAATAGAAAAAAATTAGAAGATATTTACTCTAGTATTGATGCGAACAGACTATTTGATGATTTTGAAGATATGCAAGCAGTTTGCAAAAAAAGGGTGTTCGATTATTTTGGTGATGTTATTTTTTCTAGGGGAGACATAAAAAAATATTTCATTGTTATAAATGGAGATATATTGTGTGAATGGTATAAGAGAAATAAAGAATATTTTAAAGATGTTGGTGTTGAAGATTGGGTAAAATTATATCCTTTTAATGATAAGCTTAAAGAAGTTTTAGATGATTATGAAGAATACGATTTAGACACGATATTAAAAAGTAAATATTGGTTTAATAAGGAGGCTTTTTCATATTTAGAGGGTAAAGGAAGAAATACTCTTGTTGATTGTAATTTTATTCCGTTAGAAAGCATTGATTCTGTTTACTCTTTTGCTTATTTAAAAAATTTAGAAGTTTTAAAAAGAATGCTTCGTGATAAGAAAATTACTAAAAGAAGTGATGCTTATAAGGATAATTTTAAGTTTTTTGTTAAATTTTTATTGGATAATAAGCATATTGAGGAATTCAATAGAGAAAATGTTGAGGAGCTAGAAAGGTACTTTTTCCTTTTAGTGAAAGGTTTATCTATTGTTGATGTTAAGAGCTTGGATAGTTTTAATAAGATTGTTTTGTTTAATAGAGTAGGAGCTAATTATGGCATTGATGAGAGTGAATTCTCTTATAAGCAAATTCAAAGTTTTAATGTTAAAGAGCATAAAATGTTGGTGGATATGTGTGAGGCTGGTGATGACACTTCAACTGTTAAAGCGTATAAAACATTAACCCTAAAACTTATGCTTGTTGTGGGCTATGAAAGAGCTAAATATATTTTGAGTTTGGATAATTCTTTAACTACGTTAGAACATTTAGTGGGGAATGTTGAT
>JBGVRX010000018.1:0-13155 GCA_045128835.1 Bacilli bacterium
CAAGTGTAACACATAGCAACATAAGTTTCATCTCCACCGATAACGATTTCTTCCCCTTCAGTTACTAATTCACCATTAATCATTCTTGCATTAACAGTAGCGTTAGCACCACAACTACATAAAGACTTGATTTCTGTGATACTATCTGCAATTTCTATTAATCTTTTACTTCCTTCAAATAAGTAACTTTTGAAGTTTGTTTTTAATCCATAACAGATAACAGGAATATCAACAGATATTTCTTTACAATCATTGATTTGAGATTCTGTACAGAATTGAGCTTCATCAATAATAACAACATCAAATCTCTTGTTTTCACTTAATTTCTTATATAAAGATAATAAACTATCTTCTTTTCCTAGAACTTCACATTCACTTTGAATACCAATTCTACTTCTAACTACAGATTTACCATCAGAATAATCTCTAGTATCAATACTTGGTTTTAATAAAAGAACATTAAATCCTTTTTGTTCATAATTAAATTTACACATTAATGCTTGCGCACTCTTTGAGCACCCCATTGCTCCATATTTAAAATATAACTTTGCCATATTTTCATCTCCCCATGTAGAATATACCACAAATATGTCGAATGTACATAAAATTATTTATCTCAAAAATAAAATATTTTAAGTCAAGATTTTTTTATCTAATTTAAAAAGAATTTTTTATAACAAAAAAAGGAACCGAAGTTCCTTTAGAAAGAATTTTTATAATTATTTTCCTAAAAGTAAATGTTTGAATAATAATACCCAAACTAAATCTACCCATCCGAAAATAATACCACAAACAACTGTTAAAACAGCAACAACGATGTGAATGATATTCTTTGTTCTTAAAGCAAGAGACCATCTTACTAATAATTCAGTAATCCAGTTAACACCAGGAATTAAAAGTAAAAGAATTTGAGCTAATCTAGATTGCTTATTAAACCACTTATCAAATTTCATAATTCTTTCCTCCTTCTTGTTTATAGTTTATCATAAAATTTTACTATCTCAAATATAAGTTTTATTTTTATAATTAAAATTCATAAAATTATCCATCTATTACTAAATAAGATAAATTCTCAAACACATTAGTAAATTCAAGAGATATTATATGTTCATCATCTAATGTATGATTTAAATATTCTATAACACCATATCCAGGAAAAACTCTAATTTTAGGAAGATTTAAACTCTTTGTTAACTCCTCTTTTCCAATGTTTCCATAAAACACCATAAACTCATCATCGTCTCTCATATAATCAACGATTCTTTCTACTGCAGAATTATACTTACTAGCTAAATCTCTAACATATGATTCTATTTTTTCATCAAATTCTTTACACTCAAATTCAATTCCATTTATTACCATTTCTTTACTCATACTCTCGCCTCATAAAAAGAATACCACAAAGATTTATTAATTATATAAAATTTATTTAATATTATTTCTTCAATAGTCATATAGTCTACTAGGAGGAATATTTTAATGAAAGAAGTTGTAAAATTTTTTGATGAATTACCTTGGATAGTTAAAATCATTTTAGCAATACCTGTATTTGATGGTTTATGTTGGGGTATTTATCGTATTTGTAAAGGTCATATAATCGCAGGACTCGCTTGGATATTTCTAGGGTTTGCTCTTGTAGGTTCGATTATTGATTTATTCACTTTGATAACAGAGAAAAAAGTTTCTGTTTTTGCAGAATAAAAAAAAGCACTTTGAAGTGCTTTTTTATCTTATTTCTTTCTTTACATTACTTGCAGCGATTGAATTAAATGTAATTGTTTTTAATCCTAAATCTTGATTTATTCTTCTTACTCCATCTACATTTATAAAATCAATAATGTTATTAGTTATAAACTTAACAGCGTCATATCTTTTGCCATTATAAATCGCAGTTACTTCTGCTAAAATGTGAGCATCTTTAGTATTATACTTCATCATTTTACCCATATCCTTAAATACTGGAATTACTGCATCTTCTTCACCTGCTATATATTCATCATATAAATCATCTGCCCAAAGTTGTTCTTGCTCAGTTAATTCACATTGAGTACAAAATCTACCAATAAATCTTTCAGTTAAAGCATCATCCTTATGTGACCCTCTTCTTATCTCTTCTAATACTGTAGGGACTACTAAAATCTCAATTTCATCACTAGTAATTAATTCAATCAAATCATTATAATTTCTATGATACCTACTTCTATTAGGATTTATTTCTCCAGTAATAATCTTTTTAATATCAATTAAAATATTAGTGTCGACGAAGTAAGCTTTCATAAAAATCCCTCTTTCCTTGTTTTTCTTTATTTTACTTTAAATATATTGCCTTTTCAATAACTATTTATGATAGAATAGGAGCATTGAGGTGATTTTAATGAAGGCAATTATTTTTGATTTTGATGGTACTTTAACTAAAAAAAGTAATGAAATATGGAGAAGAATTTGGGGAGTATTAGATGCCTTAGATATAGATGATGGTTTATATGATAAATTCAATAATGGCGAAATAACTTATGAAGAATGGAATGTTGAAATAGAAAAAGAATTTACAAAAAGAAAACTATCTACAAGTATGCTTGATAAACTAATCGCTAATATTGAAATGATGGAAAATTTAGAAGAAACTTTAATCTATTTAAAAGATAAAGGTTATGATTTAAGAATATTAAGTGGAGGAATTGATTACGTTATTAAAAGTTTATTGAAAGATAAAGTTAAATATTTCAGTGACATAAGATGTAATCATTTCTATTTTGATGAAAATGGAATTATAACTAGAATTGAAGATACTGATTCTGATGGTGAAGGTAAAGCTAGATATATTCTTAATTACATAAAAGAAACAAACTGTAAACCAAGTGATATTATCTTCATTGGTAATGGACATAACGATAGATTTGTATCATCTTCTGGATGTCATACAATTTGTTTAAATCCTAATGGAACTAATCATGAAAACACAGATATATGGCACACATACATCGATAATACACAAGATTTGAAAGATATCATTAAATTAATCGAAGAAATAAAATAACAGGTCACCCTGTTATTTTTTTATCTTCTAGAACCTCTATTTTTCTTCATTTCACCACGTTCTTGACCTTTTTTATTTTTAATATAACCATTTACTCTTAATATGTTTTGAATACTTTGTCCATTTTGCTCAGCGTATTCTCCCATTGCTAAAAAATGAGTTTCACTAATCTCATCTTTATTCTTACCAAAGAATTCAAACTCTATCGCATCTAAATCAAAGGTAGGATCAAAATAATATGCTTTTTTATTTAGATGAATCTTACTAATTTGATGATTATTTAAAACCTTTCTTCTAAAATCAATTTGTTTAGTAGAACAATAAGCAGGCACTGCGACTACATCTACTAAAGAGCACAAATAATTAAACAAACCTGAAACCCCTACACATACCCCTTTTTTATAATATAAAGTAGTAAACGAAGAACGTATTACTTTATTATACTTTTCTCTAGCGTCATATAAAGGTGCATTTTCATTCATTTTTAATCCATCAAAATCATAAGTTATATGATTACAAACCCACTTATATAAACTACTTACTTTATCCATCTTATCTACATCATTACGTGTACTTTCTTCTACTATATCCATAGCTAAATTATAAGCAATACTCATATTATAATCATTAATATCACTTCTGTATCCTGGACATAATTCTGACCAATTAAAACATTTAGTATCCTTAGTAATCTTCTTTTTAAAACTATCCTTTAATTTAGCAAAATAAACTGTAGGAAAATATATATTACTCTTAATATTATTTCCTTTTTGAACCCTTATTAACTCCTCAATTCCATCTATTTTCCTTAATTTATAACAACCCGCTAAATCAAGATATAAAGAATCTAAATTTTTAAGTTTATCTACGTTTTCTAATTCTTTTAAATTCATACACTCTGTTAACCCTAAAGTCTCTAAATTTAACAAATACTTTAAATCAATACCAGTTATATTTCTTTGTCTACTTATATTCAAATGTTTTAATTTTTTTAATTTATAAATATATTTTAAATCATCATCTTTTATTTGATTCTTAGTATATTCCCCATAATAATACATAAAAACTTTTTGCATATTAAAATCACTTTTATTTCTATTACGATGATAGATTTCTTTATACTCAAAAATATTAGTAGAGTCTTCTTTTCCTACTATTTCTAAATACTCTAAATTTTCTAATTTTTCTAAACCTTTTAACGATCTAATATTATCTATTTTCAATGATTTAATTTTACTTAAAAAAGCATCATCAAAATAGTTAGAATCATTTCTAACTAACAAACTATGATTAATTGCTTCAAATAGCTCTATGTTATCCTCTCTTCTAAGCATATCAATCACCTATCTAAATTATAATAGATTTATAAATAAAAAAGGAGTTTCATAGAAACATTTGTTTAAATTATGCTTCTATTAAAACTTCCTCATTCTCATTTCCTATTTTACGAGTTATTTTTTTATACACCCACACATAACAAATAACATGAACTATCGCAGTTATTCCCCAAGATAAAGGATACGCCACATATAGCGTTGGTAAAGTATGATTTGCCGCGAAAGCTGTATAAATCCACAATAAACGAATACCACACACACCTACAATTGAAGTAACCATTGGAACAACTGAATATCCTAAACCTCTCATTCCTCCAACTAGCACATCTCCAATACCACATAAGAAATATGTTAAGGCTAGTATAGTTAATCTTGTAATACCATATCCAATTGCCTCATCACCGCTTGCATACAAACTAATAAGAGGATGTCCAAAAAGAACTGCAACTCCTCCAACTAATAACCCTGTTAAAGTAACATAGATTAAGCATGCTATTAGTATCTTCTTACAATTCTTCATACATTTCGCACCAAAGTTTTGACTAGTAAACGTTACTGCCGCTTGATAGAAAGCATTCATTGAAGTATAAATAAAACCGCCTATATTATTAGATGCTGAGTTACCTGCAACTACTGCTGTAGAATCAAATGAATTTACTGCTGTTTGAATACTTACATTACTAATTGCAAATAATGAACTTTGAATACCTGCAGGCAATCCTACTAATACAATCTCTTTTAAAGACCCCTTATCAATCTTTAAATCTTTAAAACTAAAATGAACAAAGCCATCTAATTTAAGTAAATATATAATTATTAAAATTGAAGATATCATTTGAGAAATAATCGTAGCCAAGGCAACTCCTGCAACATCCATATTGAAAACTATAACAAAGATTAAATTTAATATTACATTTACAACTCCTGCAATAATTAAAAAATATAAAGGCTTTTTAGTTTCCCCAGTAGCTCTAACTATTGCCGCACCGAAGTTATATAACATATTAAAAATCATTCCTGAAAAATAGATAGTTAAATATAGTGTTGCTTTATCTAATATTTCAATATTCGTATCCATTTGTATTAGCCAATGTCTTGCGGTTAAAACACCAAATATCGTTAAGAAAATACCTACGATTAAACTAAAAAGAATTGATGTATGCACTACATCATGACATCTCTTTTGATCCTTCTTACCTATTGCTCTAGCTACCGCTACATTCGCACCAACCGAAAATCCTATAAATAAATTTACAATTAAGCTTGTTAAAGAACTTGTTGAACCTACCGCAGCTAAAGAATCATCACCAGAAAACTTACCTACAACCATTAAATCACAGGCATTAAATAATAACTGCAAAAGGCCACTCAACATTACAGGAATAGCAAAAATTATTATCTTTTTCCATAGATTACCATGTAATAAATCAATCTCTTTACTAGCCACCATAATCACACCAATCTAAAAATTAATTATACTCTCATAAATAGTTAAATCAATATTATCTACTCTTTTAAAGAAGTAATTTCTGTTTCTTTTGAATTTCCCTTGTAATACAAGAAAAGTCCTACAATTCCCACCACTAAAAGGATACTTTCTGAAATAAAACCAACAATAGATCCTACAAGTGCATTGTAGATTATCCAAAATACACTAACAGGTAAAACAAGCCATTTATATACTTTTACATCCTTATGCCAAGTTGCATATGTAAATATAATAAGACCACAAAGAGGAAGTAAACTTATTAATCCATCCCAAGTGAAAATAGTTCCTATGACAAACATCAATTCTAATAAAATCAAGTTAAGTAAAGTGTTTTTCTTCCCAATTCTACTGTAAGTATAAAAACAAACGGCTCTAACAATACCCAAAATATTTATAATCATACCTGTGTATGCTTCTAAAAAGAAATATTGCAAAGCATACATGCACGAAGAAAAAATACACAAAAATAAAATTTGCTTCTTGTTTTTTATTATATATGTTGAGCCAAGAACTATCATGGCAATAATTGCACACACTTGTGATAATATATACATCCTTTAAACACCTAATTTCTACATTGAATTATTATATATTATTTGTTTTATAAATCCATGTATTTTGCTAAAATATTTAATAAGAAAGAAGAGATTTATATGGATGTAAAAAAGCTTATTACTGAAGTAGAAGAAAAATATAATGTTAAAATTATTTTTGCATGTGAATCAGGCAGTAGAGCGTGGGGATTTCCTTCGCAAAATAGTGATTATGACATTCGTTTTGTTTATGTAAAAAATGAAGATGAATATTTAAAATTAAATAGAGATAGAGACGTTATTGAATATATGCTAGATGATGTTATTGATATGAATGGTTGGGATTTAGATAAAGCTCTAAAATTATTACATTCTTCAAATCCGACTTTCTTTGAATGGCTAAATTCTCCAATTATTTATTTTAAAAGAGAATTTTATAATGATTTATTAGAAGCATCAAAAAATTACTTTGATGTAAAAAAAGAATTAGGGCATTACCTTTCAATGTGTGAAAACGATTTCAGTAAAATGAGAAACTCTAACGAACAATTCAAACTTAAAAGATATTTTTATGTAATAAGAGCTCTTTTAGCTGCTAAATGGGCATTTGAAGAAAAAACAGTTCCTCCTGTATTATTTGAAACTCTAGTAGAAACCAAATTAAAAGATAACTTAAAGCCAATAATAAAAGAATTATTAGAAATAAAGAAAAACAGTACAGAAAGCAATTACATTTCTCCAATTAAAGAATTAAATGACTTTATTGAAGAAGAGTTAGTAAAACTAAAAAAAGAAATGATTAATCTAGACAACAGCATTAAATCATTTGATGATTTGAACACCCTATTCATAAAAGGAGTAAAAAACTATGACAAATTATAATTTTCCTAATCAAGTTTTAAAAGCCCTTACTTTATTAGAACAAAACAACTATGAAGCCGTTGTAGTAGGTGGTGCTGTTCGTGATCTTTTTCTGAATAAAGAACCACACGATTACGATATTGCTACAAATGCTACTGTTGAGCAAATGTATGAAATTTTCAAAAAATACAAAGTAATAGATACTGGGTTAAAACATGGCACTTTAACAATACACTTAGATCATTTCCCACTTGAAATAACAGCATATCGAGGCTCTACAAATACTTTAAAAGAAGATTTATTTTTAAGAGATTTTACTTTTAACTCTATGGCTATGAATAAAAGATGTGAATTGTTTGATTTTTATAATGGTAAAGAAGACTTAGAAAACAAAATTATTCGATGTAATAATAACGAAACATTTATAAATGATCCATTAAGAATCTTACGTGCTATTAGACAAGCTGGTAAATACAACTTTGTAATTGAAGAAAAAACAAAAGAATTGATGAATAGAGATGTCCAACTTTTAAATAAGGTTTCAAAAGAAAGAATATCTAGTGAACTATCACAAATATTAATGTGCGATAATGCTCATAATTTAATAAAAGAAAATTCAAACATTATCACTACAATAATACCCGAATTAAAAGAAACAATTGGATTTAATCAAAATAATCCTCATCATATTTATGATGTATTTAATCACACTTTAAAAGTACTAGAAAATACGCCTAAAATACTAGAATTAAGACTTGCTGCATTACTTCATGATATTGGTAAAGTTAAATGTTATGAAGAAGATGAAAATCACATTGGACACTTCTTAGGGCATCACGAATTATCTAAAGTAATGGCCTTTGATATGCTTAAAAGATTAAAGTATGATAATAGCACAATTGAGATTGTTTGTAAGCTAATTGAATTCCATGATTATAAATTATCTAACACAAAAAAAAGCATTAGAAAATTTTTAAATAAATTTGATGATGAAAGAATAGATTTATTGTTAGAATTAAAGAAAGCCGATATTCTAGGACAAAATCCAGAATACAATGATAGATTAGAAGAAATTAAAGATATTAAAAGTCTTCTAGAAGAAATCCTTAATGAAGGTTCATGTTTCTCTTTAAAACATCTAAAAATAAATGGTAATGATTTGATAAGTTTAAATATTAAAAGCGGTAAATTAATCGGAGAAATCCTAAATGATTGTTTAAATAATGTAATCGAAGGAACACTTACAAATGATAAAAATGAATTAATAGAATATGTAAAAGACACTTATCTTGATAGAAAGGAGTAATTTAAATGGATTTAAAAGAAATACAAAAATTACCTAAAGTTGAACTTCATCTTCACTTAGATGGATCTTTATCTTTAGATTTAGCAAAAAAGTTAACAAATAAATCATTAAATGAATTAAAAGAAGAAATGATTGCTAAAGATAAATGTGAAAGTTTAACTGAGTATTTAACTAAGTTTGATACCCCAATAAGTTTAATGCAAACTAAAGAAAACTTAACTTTAGCTGCACAAACTTTAGTTAATGATTTAGCATTACAAAATGTAGTTTATGCAGAAATAAGATTTGCCCCAATGTTTCATACTCAACAAGGTTTAACTTATGAGAAAGTTGTAGAAGCAGTATTAAACGGTTTAAATAAAAACTCTAATATAAAAGTTAATCTTATTCTTTGTTTAATGCGAGGTTTCCCTGAAGAAAACAACTTAAAAACTATTGAAGTTGCTAAAAAGTATTTAAATAAAGGCGTATGCGCTATTGATTTAGCGGGAGATGAAATTAAATACCCTACATCAACTTATTTAAAATATTTTGAAATAGCAAAAAAAGAAAATATCCCTTTTACAATTCATGCAGGAGAATCTAGGGGAGCAGATGAAGTAGATGTAGCTATCTCTACTGGAACTAAAAGAATTGGGCATGGAATACATTCAATCGAAGATATCAACGTTATAAATAAAGTAAGAGATAATAATGTTTTATTAGAAGTATGTCCTACTAGTAACATTCAAACAAACTCAATAGATACATATAAAAAACACCCTATTAATGACTTATATCATATGGGTGTTCAAATAAGTATAAATACCGATAATTCAACAGTATCCAATATAAGTTTAAGTGAAGAATACTTGAAACTACATACTACATTTAATTTCACTAAAGATGATTTTAATAAAATAAATGTTATGGCGCTTAATCACGCATTCATTACTGAAAAAGAAAAAGAAATATTATTAAAAAAGTTTTCTTAAAAACAAGAAAACTTTTTATTTTATCTTAACAGCAATCCCAATCTACAACGGCTTCTTCAAACTTACATTCTTCAATCTCTTCTTGAGAAATTAAAGCAAATAAGATTCCACTATCTCCTATACAAAACACATCATAATCATAATTAGAATCTAATTTAAATAAGCATTCATCTTTATCCTCAAGTTCATAATCACGAGGATCTGTTTGAGTAAAATCTGCATACCCACCTATAACAATACCTGGATTCTCTAATTTCGCATAAAACGAATCAAACCATTTTGAATCGCCAAAGAATTCTTCTAAATCAAAATAATCTGTATATGAACAACCAAATAATTCATTTGCAGTTGAACAAAGTATATCATTAAATCTATAGTCACCTATTGGCATATGTGCAATAGTCTTTTCTAATTCAATTTTAACAGATGTATTTAAAATATAATTCTTAGTATCTATTTCTGGAAGTTCAGTTTGATATTCTAAACCTTCTTCAAAATACTTTATTACATATTCACAAGGCCAATTAACATATTTGTCTGTAAAGATTTCTAAAATTCCTTTTTTAGGATATCCTTCTAAATCAACATTTTTCAAATTAACTTGAAGTAGTAAAGGCATATACTCTCCACTATTATCTTTAGGATATTCTTCTCCAACTGGCAAATAAGGCTTACCACCTAATTTATCATCTAAAATTCCTACTTCACCATCTACAACATTAACCTTGTAACATTCTTTTTTTGTTTTCTCTTTAAAAACTTCCGCTAATTTTAATATTTTTTCTTCCATTTTTAAATCCTCCTGTTTATATAATTATTTTACCAAAACAACCTCATTATTTGTTTCTATTATCTAATATTTTTATATTATTTCTCTCCAATACTTTAATTTGAGATTTAGCCATCTTATTTAGTAACACTATTCTTTCACTACTTTTTAACTCTTGTTCTATTAACATCGCATTATAGCTCTCCATATTAGCCAATACTAGTAATTGTTCAATACTTGCATAGTCTCTCATATTACCATCTAAATCTTTGTTTTGCTTTCTCCATTCACCAGCTGTTATTCCAAATAACGCTACATTTAGCAAATCTGCTTCTGATGCATAAGTAAAATATATTTGTTCTTTAGTCAAATCTTTAACGATTAAATTTTCCTTTATAGAATTTGTATGAATTTTATAGTTCACCTTCGCTAATTCTCTTTTAGCAGTCCATTCTATACTTTTATATTCTTCTTTCTTTAATCGTTGAAATTCTGTTATTAAGTATAATTTAAACTCAGGACTCAACCAACTCGCAAATTCAAAAGCTATGTCTTTATGTGCGAAGGTGCCACTTTTGTATCTACCAGCATATACAACAAGTGCTACACCATTTAGTTTATCTATCCATCTGTTCGGAGTCATCATAAATGAATTCGATCCAGCCTCTTTTATAACCGTATCGAATTCGACACGGTTAAAATTAGTATTATTTAGACTCTCCCATAATCCTAAATATTTCAATGTATCTTTATTTCTTAGCCAACTATATATAATAAATCTCGGATCTTCTACATTTTTATATTTTGCTATATCTGTTAAACTAATATAATCCTCTTCATTTATTTTTTTATAACTTACCTCGATTCCTTTTACTACTATATTTTCTTTTTCCATTTATATCACCCTATTAATTTAATACAGTGATAATTGTGTTTTTATACAAAAAAAGCGGATTTCCCGCTTTTAGTTAAGTATCCATATTGCTAAATTTAAACAAGTTGCAATACTAAGCCATGTTGGATATATTCCTAAAACATATCCCCAAGTTTTATTGGTTTTATAAATCTCTTTAATTAATAAAATACTAAAGATTAAATTTATAACTATAATTATTTGTCCTAGTAATAAATTTTGTAATGTAAAATAAACTAAGCACCAAAGAACATTTAAAAATCCATTCATAACCAATAAAACAAATTGATTTCTTTTCAATTTATCCTTATTTACTAAATACAACAAATATATTGTAAACAACGAATAAATTATGCCCCACATAATAGGTATAACAAAATCAAAAATCCATTCACTAGGCTTGTTTAAATTATCATACCACTCTAAACCTTTATTAGTAAAAATACTGCCTAATAGTGCAACTAAAATAACACTTAGAATAGGAATACCATACTTTATAATCTTTTCCTTATTCATAGTATTATTTTATTCATTTATTAAAATAATATACCTATTCTTTAGGTCTAATAAATCTTAATACTTGTTTTAAATTTTCTATTTCAAAATGAGGACCTGTATATATTTCTCCATCTAAGCATATTTTAAAATCTTCATTTCCATCAATAACAACTTTCTTAGCCCTTTTGTACTTTAATATTTTTCTTAATTTAGGATCATCTAAATGTTTGCCTTCTTTATATCTACCAATTAAAGAAGCAAACTTAAAGATAGAAATAGGCTTTATAACACATACTTCTAATAACCCATCTTGATTATCTGAATAAGGCGCACATTTATAAGCACCTCCAACATACTTACCATTAGCTACTGTACTTAAAAGTATTTTAATTTCTGATAAAACTTCATCATCTGCAACTAATCTACATTTAGTCTTCATTGATTTGAAAATAGAAACTAAAATACCTGTCGTATATGAGTTTTTACCTCCAATTATTTTCTTTCTTCTAACCTTATTAGCTACATCACATACCGCAGCTTCAAAACCAAAATTAGTTACATTGACAGAATACTCATTATTCACTTTCATTACATCAATCTTAATCTCTTCACCATTAAACAAATTATCTAAATCTAAAAACTTTTCTTTACCGCCATAAACCTTAACAAAATCATTTCCACTACCACACGGAAAACATGTAACAACCGCATTATTAAACCCCATACAACCAGTAACAACAGTATTAAGAGTACCATCTCCTCCACAAGCACAAAATACTGTATCTTCTTTATTTTTATTACAATATTCTTTTATGTAATTAATAGTCTCTTCTCTACTATTTAAATTACATATTTCATATTCAATTTTTCCCTCATACTTTTTTAAGTTCTCAAACAGTTCTTCTTTTACTTCACTTTTACCAGACTTTGGATTTACTACAAATATATACTTCATAAATTCACTTCCTATACTCATAGGATATCAAATCTCCCTATATTTAACAATTTTCTTATATGTTATATTCTTAAACTTTCTTCTTTTTTGGTCCATATTTCTTTACATCTTCATTTTTAGACATATAATTATATATTATGTGTAAAGAAAAGGAGATTTGAAAATGGATTATTCAAAGAAACAACAACAATTAGATGTTAAGAAATGGGTTGATAGTGAAATAAAAGGTTATGATACTTGCGGTTCATACAATTACTGTTCAAGTTGTAACAAAGATGCAGCATATCCTTGTGCATATGCTTATGACAAATTTACTACTATTGCTAAATTAGCTAAAGAAGCTAGTGGTACAACTACTACTTCTAAAAAATCTACTACAACTAAAAAATCTTGTTCAACTACAGGTACTACAAGTACTGCAAAGAAAACAACTACTACAAGAAAAACAACTTGCAAAAAAACTACAACTGATACAGCAACAGT
>JBGVRX010000019.1:0-3163 GCA_045128835.1 Bacilli bacterium
ACTATATAATCACAATTTTTAGTCTCTAGCTTCTTTATAGAGTATTTTTCAACGTTTGTTGTTTCCGCAGCAAATCCTACAACAATTTTAGGACGTTTGTTTAAATTTGAGATAGTTTTAAGAATGTCAGGATTTTTGGTAAGCTTGATAGTTATATCGTCACAATCATCATTTTTCTTTATTTTATTTTTTTCTATGTTAATTGCTCTAAAGTCTGCAACAGCTGCACATGCTATAAAAAGAGAGCAATTATCAATATTTTTTAAACACTCGTCTAGCATTTGTTGTGCGGTTTCAATTTTTATGACTTTAGTATTCTTGGGGTTATGTAAGTTTGTAGGTCCTGAAATTATTGTAACATTTGCACCTAATTTTTGGGCGGCACGCGCAAGACTATATCCCATTTTGCCTGAACTTCTATTTGATAGAAATCTTACAGGGTCTAATGGTTCAATAGTTGGACCAGCTGTAATTACTACGTTGTGTCCTTTTAGTATATTACTCTGATTAAAAAAGGTAATAATTTCTGAGTAGATATATTCAACCTCTGTCATTCTTCCTATACCTTCATCACCACATGCTTGAAATCCTGAAGCAGGGCCAATAAAGTTAAACCCTAAAGAACTTAATTTTTTTACGTTTTCTTGAGTTATAGCGTTTAGCCACATGTTATTATTCATAGCAGGAACAATAAAAATAGGACAAGATGCTGCTAAGATTGTTGTTGTAAGTAGGTTGTCGCATATTCCTGCTTTAATTTTGGCTATAGTATTAGCTGTAGCAGGAGCAATAACAACTAAGTCAGCATCCTTTATTATATCTATGTGTTGAACATTTGATGAGTTGGTAAAAGTGTCAGTAAGTACATTGTTTTGTGATAAAGTCTGAAGTGTAGTCTTTGTAACAAATTCCTCAGCATTCTTTGTCATAATTACATGTACATCAGCCTCTTCTTTTTTAAGTAATCTTATTAAATTTGGTATTTTGTAAGCAGATATTCCACCTGTTATACCTATTATTACCTTCTTTCCAGCTAGAGTCATAGTAAATACACTTTTTATAAAAATTAAAATCTTTGTTTAAAATGTTAGTTAATTATACTATATGTGTAGGCATTATCTTCTATATTTTTTCGACAATTTGATCTAAGCTTTATTCGTTTTAAGATAAGAAGAATTAATAATATTTCATAAAATTTGTTAAATATATAAAAATCTCAAGTTTTACACTTTTGAAACAAAAACCCTTGTAGTACAAGGGTTTTAACGTTTTTAAAGTGGTAATATTTTTTTTAGCTTTTAAAAAAATTAATTATTTTTTCTTGAACGCTTAATCGCTTGTCGCACAAAGCTTGGCGTGAGTAGTTCGCAATCGAATCTTATCTTTGAAATATCGTACAATATATCTGTAACATCAGTACGCATATACCCACCACAGTAATGATTCTTTCCTAGTTTTGTAATGTTCATATCTCGTAGTGTTTTGATTAGTACATTTGCTGTAACTATAGTAGATGATAATGCATTAACTTTTCTTTCTAGAGTTCTAAATAATAGCAATGAAACAAAACATGTTAAGAAGTGTGCTGTAATGTGTTCTTCAGTCTGAACGTATACAGGTCTACTTTTAAATTCTGATTTCATAAGCATAAAATTTTCTTCTATTTCCCATCTTCCTTTATTAGTCTGTATTATTTGAGACACAGGCATTTCGTCCATATCTATGCTTGTTGATACTGCGTAGAAGCCATCGTACTGAGAATCTAAGTTGATTGCTTCTTCATCTATTTCATATTTATTGATATCAGCTTTATCTCCAAATAAAGTTTCATGCGAAGATTTAATGAACTTTCTAACTTCATCATTAGCTTTAAAATCAATCTTCTTGCTGTTCTTGTTCGCAATCATTTTACGAGCACGTTCTAGATTTATTGCCCTTTTATGTTGAAGGAAGGCCTTATATTTCAAGGAATATGTAACAATTATACGTTCCACAACTTCTTGTTCCTTACCGTCAACTTTTCTCTTTACCTTGATGTATTTTTCCTTGTAATAAATCTTATTAAAATTATCTGCGTTAGTTTCGTCAATATCATCTAAAGATATAAACTTATCGGAGTCATCAACCCTCCAACCATTTAGTCTTAAATCGCGTTTAACTAACTCAGGATTCTCGTCTTCTTTTATAGGGTTTAATAGTAAAGACCTTCCTCTGCTTAACACCCATTCTTGTTCACTGTTAGACATTTTTCTAATAGGATTAGTTGTTATAAAGTTTCTATTCTTGTATGAGTTAAACTTCTTGTTATTAAAAGAACATAAACCAGCGTCAGTACATATAATCAATTTAGAATTTTGTAATTCAAAGTCTTTAATAATACGTTTTTCTAACGGAATTAAACTTGGTTGTTCGCTTTCATTACCAGGAAATAATGAGAAACCTAATGGGATGCCATCACTATCCATAAACATTCCAAATTGAACAATAGGATTAGGTCTATTTTCTTTTGAACGCCCATATCGTCTTAGGTTGTCTTCTGTCGTTATTTCAAAAAAGAAGTTTGTACAATCATAGAAGAATACTTCATACTTTCTATCTTTAGATTGTCTTGTATTATCATAAAAGAAATTTTGAATATACTCGTTTTCTTTCTCTAACACAGACAGTGCTCTATAGATATTATGTAATTCATAATTAGGTTCTTCTAACAAATTATTCTTACAGTATTCATAGCTATTGCTTTTAGATGAAGGCTCCAAAATCCTTGAATAAATAAGGTCTGCAAAGATTTTTTCTAAATCAAATTTAAATTGGTATTTATCTGTAAGTTCTTTCATTAACTTTGATAAACCAAGTTTATAGAGTTCATTCTGAAGTATTAAATAACCAACATTAAATGCTCGTCTTTCATTTTTGTCGTAAGGAGTATTGGGTATTAGAGTAATCGTTTCAGGAACTATCTTGTTAGCCTTAATATCATTATTTAATTTCTTTACGTAATCTTTACACCATTGAACTACATCAACATCTGGACCTAATTGTTCTTGTAGAGACTTAAGTGTGCCCAGACGTTGAACAATTCTAGATGTACTTGTTCCATCTTTGTTACGATAACCTTCAACAATATAAAAGGATGTAGAATTTTTTGATTTTGATTGAACTA
>JBGVRX010000020.1:0-54098 GCA_045128835.1 Bacilli bacterium
TTCGTATTTTATGATGTTGAATGTGCGAATTGTTATGGTGGAAGAGGTAAACTTTGTTCTTTTGGTTATGTTATAACGGATGAAAATTTTAAAATATTGAAGAAAGAAGATATTTTAATAGATCCTAATTGTGAGTTTCAACCATATGTTTTAAAACATGTAATAAAGTATAAGGAAGAAGATTTTATTGATAAACCAAGATTTAATATGGTTTACTTAAAAATAAAAGAACTATTAACTAATCCTAAAAATATTAGTTTTGGGTTCGATGTTGCCAATGATTTAAAATATATAAATGATGATTGTATTAGATATAAATTGCCATTAATAAAGACAATTAGCTATGACATTCAAGCATTTTATGAATTGTATGAAGGAAGTAAAGAAAAGAAATCACTAGGTGGACTTGCTTCATTATTAGGAGTAGATTTATCTTCTCTTACTGAACATAATAGTGGCGATGATGCTTTAATGACTATGCTTGTAATGAAGGGTATTGCAAGTAAATTAAATGTAAGTGGTTTAGATTTAATTTATCTTTGCGAAAAAAAGTTTGTAACTGTTTAATTTGTTTGTTAGAATAGAGAAAAGGACGTGATTTAAATATGCGTAATGAAGGTTTTATAATTTAGTAGAAATAGATAAGACAAAACTATTTCTACACTCAGGTTAGGAATAATTTTAGTCTAGAGCGTATATTATTTTTAACCTTTCTAATTTTAGAAAGGAGCGTTTTTTATGATGGAAATAAACAATTTAACAATAATTAAGAAAAAAGATAATAGAACATTAATTGATAATTTTAATTTCATATTACATAAAGGTGATAAAGTAGCCATAATTGGAGAAGAAGGAAATGGCAAAAGTACTTTAATAAAAGCTATATACGATAGAAGCTTAATTGAAGAATATTGCAATGTAAAAGGAACAATAAATACTAATAATTGTAAAGTAGGATATTTAAAACAAAGTTTAGATGAAGATAGTATGAATGATGAAGTAATGAATTTCTTCTTAAAGGATAGCGTTACAGGAGAAATTGATTTTGATATGTATAATAATATCGAGAAAATATACAGTCTATTTTCTAAACTAAACATAAACAAGAACGTTTTAGATGATAATCGAATCATAAAAACATTAAGTGGTGGAGAAAAGGTTAAACTTCAATTAGTTAAACTTTTATTAGATGATCCAGATGTTTTGCTATTAGACGAACCAAGTAATGATTTAGACATTAATACTTTATTATGGCTAGAGGATTTTATTAAAGAATCTAATAAAGCAATTATTTTTATAAGCCATGATGAAATGTTACTAGAGAATGTTTCAACCCATATTATTCATCTTGAACAGGTTAATAAGAAGAGTGTGCCTAGACATACAATTTGTAAAATGAATTATGCTGATTATGTATTAAATAGAGAACTTTCTATTAATAAGCAAAATCAACTTGCTTCAAAAGAGAAAAAGCAATTTGACGAGAAAATGGATAGATGGAGAAAAATATATCAAAGAGTAGATCACGAACAAGCTACAATTAGTAGACAAGATCCACATGGAGGGTATTTACTAAAAAAGAAAATGCATAGTGTTAAGGCTCAAGGGAAAATGTTAGAGAAAGAAAGAGAAAATTTAACTCAAAAAGTAGACAAAGAAGAAGCTATTAATATGTTATTTGACTATGAAGTTGATCTTCCAAAAAATAAAGTTTTATATAATAAAGAACTTAAGCCTCTAAAGGTAGGGGATAGAATACTCTGTAAGGATGCTTCTTTGCTAATAAAAGCGAGCGATCATTTAGTTATTATTGGTAATAATGGAACAGGGAAAACAACTTTATTAAAATATATTTATAATGAATTAAAGGATAGTGAATATAAGGTTGGATATATGCCTCAAAATTATGAGGATGTTTTAGAAGAAGATAAGTCTGTTATTGATTATGTGTGTCCTTCATTAGATAAAGAACTGAGGACAAAAGCTTTAACTTTTTTGGGTAGTAATAAATTTAAAGAAGAGGAAATGATTGGGAACATAGAGAATTTAAGTGGTGGTCAAAAAGCTAAATTGTTATTAATAAAGTTAATTTTAGATAAATCTCAAATATTAGTTTTAGATGAGCCTACTAGAAATTTATCTCCTTTATCAAATCCTGTTATTAGAGGTATACTTAGAGAATATAAAGGGTGTATCATTAGTGTTTCTCATGACAGAAAGTATATAGATGAGGTTTGTAATAAAATATATGAATTAAATCAAGAAAATTTAAATGTTATATTTAAGGATAACTAATATAGTTGTCCTTTTCTTTTTTATTGGCTATAATTTATAAATGTGAGGGATATATATGAATGATAAGAAATTATTAAAAGAATTTTATGTGATTGCAGATGAACTTGATAAAAATATTTTAAGATTTAATGAGTTAGAAAAACTTTTAGAGACCGCGAAAGATAAAAATGATGTTGAATTACTGAAAAAACTATATATTGAATATAAAAATGTTTCAAATAAAATAAAAGAACTTAAAGAAAAAAGTGAAAGATTAAAAGAGGGTAATTAATATTACCTTTTTTTATATAAATAATATTAAATTTGTTGACATATAGTTATAGTGATAATATACTTGTTAAGTACTTAACAAAGGAGGGCAATATGGAACAAAAAATAGAATTAGTAGAGTCTTTTAAAGGCTTAACCAAAAGTATTGTTAACTTCTTTGAGAATACGTTATTGAAAAATTCAAATATAAGTTGTAGTGAGCTTAGTGTTATGAATGCTTTAATAGATGCAGAAAATGAAGATAAGAAGATGAATATAACAGAATTATCTCACTCATTAAAGATTACTAAGTCGGCAATATCACAGTTAGTTACAAGACTTGAAAAAAAAGGATATATAAAGCGAAAAATTAATTTGTTTGATAAAAAAGTAAATTATTTAATTGTTACTGAAGAAGGCAAAAAGGAATGTTCTAGTAATCAGGAAATATTAAATAAAATAGCAGAGTTAGTAAACTTAAAAATGGGTAATGAAGATAGTGTTGAGTTATCTAGGTTGATAGAAAAACTAAGTGGTATAATTAAAGAGTTAGAGGGGGAAGAAATATGTTAAAACTAGAAAATATTAAAAAAGATTATCAAACAGCAGATTTAATAGTTCATGCTTTAAAAGGTATTGATATTGAATTTAGAAAGAATGAATTTGTTGCAATTTTAGGTCCTAGTGGATGCGGTAAGACTACTTTATTAAATATTATTGGTGGTTTAGACAAATATACTAGCGGTGATTTACATATCAATGGTATTAGTACTAAAGAGTTTAGCGATAGAGATTGGGATGTATATAGAAATCATCGTATTGGTTTTGTTTTCCAAAGTTATAACCTTATTCCTCATCAAACTGTATTAGAAAACGTTGAGTTAGCGCTTACTATCGCAGGTATAGGCAAAGAAGAAAGAGTTAGAAGAGCAAAAGAGGCTTTAGATAAGGTTGGATTAAGCGATCAATACACTAAACATCCAAATGAATTATCAGGAGGTCAATGTCAAAGAGTTGCTATTGCAAGAGCATTAGTAAATGAACCAGAAATCTTACTAGCAGATGAACCAACTGGAGCATTAGATACAAAGACAAGTGTTCAAATAATGAATCTTTTAAAAGAAATTGCTAAAGAAAGATTAATTATCATGGTTACTCATAACCCTGAACTTGCAGAATTATATGCGACTAGAACAGTTAAATTATTAGATGGTAATGTTGTTGAGGATAGTAATCCATATACTTCAGTAAAAGAAGATATTGAAGTTATTGATAATAGTGAAAAAGAGAAAGCAAAGATGTCTTTATGGACAGCATTCAAATTGTCTTTTAGAAACTTGAAAAGTAAACTTAAAAGAACTTTAATGGTATGTCTTGCTTCATCAATTGGTATTATTGGTGTTTCTGCGGTACTAGCTATTTCAACTGGTGTTAAATCATTCATTTCAGATATGCAAGATGATATGTTATCAGGTAACCCTATTACAATTTCTGAAACTGCATTAGATTTGAATGCTTTGATGAATTCTATGTCTATGGAAGACAAAAGTAATGCCGTAAAGAAATCAATTGAAGATGGATATGTTAATGTAAATTCTTTGGTTGAATATTTAGTAGAATATGGCGAAACTATGAAAAATATGCAAATAACAAATGATATAAATGCTGATTATGTAGCGTATATTGAAAATATGCCAGCAGAATACTATATTGCCGTGAGTAAAAATTATGGAATAGAAGTTAATAATAACATTTATACTGCAATGGATTTTTCTGGTAAAGATGCTGAACTTACATCTATATCAGCGATTACAAGAATTTATACTTCTTTATTAAAAGAAACTGAATTTAAAAATTATGCTTCAATGGTAGAAACAATTAGTTCACCATTCTCTCAATCATTATCTAATAGTGATTATATTTTATCTCAATATGATATTGTTAGTAACAAGGAAACAAGTAAGATAGCCAACGAATATAATGAAATAATGATTGTTTTAACAAATGATCAAGAATTAAATGATTTGATACTTGCTCAATTAGGATACTATACTCAAGAAGAATTCTTAAATCTTGTATATAGATCAGTAGGTAATGAAGAGTTATATAATCCTAATTTAGATAAAGATAGATTTAGTTATGATGAATTAATGAATAAAACATTTGTTTGGTATCCTAATAATGATGTATACAACAAGGTAAATACTGGTATTGCTGAATTAGAAAAAGCAAATCCATTTACATATAATCCATATGCATCTTCAAGTTGGACAGATGGAATTGAATTAAAAGTTACAGCAATATTAAAACCTAAAGAAAACTTAAATTATGGAAGTTTAAGAAGTGGGTTCTATTATACTCCTGCTTTAACTGATAAAATTTTAGAAAGCAGTTTAGAATCAGAAATAGTTACATATTTAAAAGCAAATGAAATTGAAGGTATAACAAGTTATGGTATGGGTACTCCAAATGGAATTTATTATAACTATACTTATCAAACTAGTGATACAAGTGAAGTTAAAAATGCAATTGGATATGTAGGTAGTTTAGATGCGATGACTTCAATGATGGGTAGTATGATGGGAAATACAAACATTCCTGATATGTATACTATTTCTATAAGAGAATTAGGTGGTAATGATTTGCCTAGTGAAATAGCTATTTATCCTCTTGATTTTGATAGAAAATATTTAGTTACAGATTATTTAGATGCTTGGAATGAAGAAGGAATAATTGAAGTTAATGGTAAGACTTTAACAAAAGAAGATAGAAGTGAAATTAAATATACTGATGCGATCGCTTTAATTATTAGTATCATGAACAGTATGATTGATATTGTTACAGTTGCATTAGTGGCATTTACTTCTTTATCACTTGTAGTATCTACTGTAATGATTGCAATTATTATTTATGTTTCTGTAATTGAAAGAATAAAAGAAATTGGTGTAATTAGATCACTAGGTGGTAGAAAGAAAGATGTATCTCATTTATTTAATGCTGAAGCGGTTATGATAGGTGCATCTAGTGGAATTATTGGTGTTGGTATTACTTATGTAATGGCAGCGATTGCTAATGCTATTGTAAGTAGTAGTGGTGTAGTTAGTAGAATTGCTATTTTACCTATAAGTTATGCGATTATTATTGTTCTAATTAGTACTTTATTAACTTCTATTTCTGGTTTAGTGCCTGCGAAGATGGCTGCTAAGAAAGACCCAGTAGTAGCATTAAGAAGTGAATAGTATTGTTAAAAAAGATAAAATTGTAATATAATAGTTTTATGAACGGAGGGGTTGTATGGATTATACATCATATGGTGACGAAGGATTAGGCTTTTCAAAATATCTATCTAAATGTTTTTTATGGATGTTTTTGGGACTTATTCTAACATTTGTTACGGCAGCAGGTTTTAGTTTTACAGGATTATTAGCAGATTTATTATTAAGTTTTGGAACAGGATTTATTATTTTGTTTGCAGTTATAGAAGTTGTTCTAGTAATTGCTTTATCAGCCTCACTTTCTAAGTTGAGTTCTGGTGCAGCATTATCAATGTTTATGATTTACTCAGTTGTAAATGGAATTACATTGTCTTCAATTTTCTATATTTATGATTTAACATCTATCGTTTATGTCTTCTTAGGAAGTGCAGCTGTATTTGGAATTATGGCTTTAGTAGGTTATAAAACTAATTTAAATTTATCAAAATTAGGTTCATTTATTACAATATCATTATTACTTAGTATTCTTTTTGGAATAATTATGATGTTTGCATTTAATGAAACAGCATACTTAATATACAATGTTTTAGGTATTGGTTTATTCATGATAATCACTACTTATGATATGCATGTTATTAAGCATATGTATTATGAATCTGGTTCTGATAGTCATAGAGAAGTAATTGCAATATTTGGTGCTTTACAATTATACTTAGATTTCATTAATGTTTTCTTAAGACTACTTGCTTTGTTTGGTAAAAGTAGAGATTAATTTAAAGAAATAATATTGTAAAAATTTAGAAGTTATGCAATAATAGTTGCGTTGGTTAAAAAAATAAATCGTTGATGAAGACACGAAATTAAGAACCTTTTATTTCAGAGAGATGCGGTTTGGTGAAATGCATTAATAAAAATCTTAGTTTTATCACTTCGGAGATCTTTATTGAAAGTAAGTAAATAAAGACGTTAAACTTGCGTTAAGAGTAATTAAGGGCGTAGAGTAATCTATGAATTAGGATGGTACCGCTTGACTATATTTATTCAAGTTCCTATTTTTTAAAAGTAGGGACTTTTTTTGTGTTATTAAAGGGGGAGAAAGTATGGAAATTAAAGAAACATTATTAATGCCAAAAACAAATTTTGAAATGAGAGGTAATTTACCTAGCAAAGAACCAGCAATCAGAGAAAAATGGAAAAGAGATCATTTGTACGAAGAACTATTAAAGAAAAATAAGAAAGCAAACAAACCATTCGTGTTACATGATGGACCACCTTACGCAAATGGTAATATGCACATTGGACATGCTTTAAACAAATCATTAAAAGATTTCGTTATTAGATATAAAGCAATGTGTGGTTTTTATACTCCATTTGTTCCTGGTTGGGATACTCATGGTTTACCAATTGAAAATGCTGTAATTAAATCAGGAGTTAATCGTAAAACTACAGAACCAAGTGAATTCAGAAAGAAATGTGATGAGTACGCTCATGAACAAATTAATAAGCAAATGCATCAACAATTATCATTAGGTGTAATTGGAGATTATGCTCATCCTTATTTAACTTTATCAAAAGAGTTTGAAGCTAATGAAGTAGAAATGTTTGCTACTTTAGCATTAAACGGATTAATTTATAAAGGATTAAAACCAGTTTATTGGTCTCCAACTAGTGAAAGTGCTTTAGCAGAAGCTGAAATTGAATATTTTGATAAAGAAGATACTTCAATTTATGTTGCTTTCAAAGTTAAAGATGGTAAAAACATTTTAACTAGTAACGATAGTTTAATTATTTGGACTACTACACCTTGGACAATTCCTGCTAACTTAGCTATCTGTTTAAATCCAAATATGCAATATGGATTATATGAAACAAATAAAGGTAGATTTGTATTCATGGAACAATTAAAAGATAAATTAGTTGAAGAATTAGGCTTTGAAGAAATTAGATTAGTTAAAATCTTTAGAGGTAAAGATATCGAAGGAGCTACTACAATTCACCCATTCTATAATAGAGAGAGTGTAGTAATCTTAGGTGATCACGTTACTGAAGATGCTGGTACAGGATGTGTACATACTGCTCCTGGACACGGTGCTGAAGACTTCTATGTAGGTATGAAATATGGATTAGATGTTTTATGTCCTGTAGATGAAAAAGGTTTAATGACTGCTGAAGCAGGAGAAGAATTTGAAGGGTTACCTTATTACGAGGCCAATGAAAAAGTAATTGAAAAATTAGATTCATTAGGTGTATTAATGGCTGCTAAAAAGTTTAAACACTCTTATCCTCATGACTGGAGAACTAAAAAGCCAGTAATCTTTAGAGCAACTCCACAATGGTTTGCTTCAATTGATAAAATCAGAGGAGATTTATTAAAAGAAATTAAAAACGTTAAATGGCATAACCCTTGGGGTGAAATAAGAATGACTAACATGATCGCTGATAGAAGTGACTGGTGTATTTCTCGTCAAAGATTATGGGGCCTTCCAATTCCTATCATTTATAACGAAGATAGAAGCCCAATTATTGAAAAAGAAGTATTTGATCATATCGCAAAATTATTTAGACAAAAAGGTTCAACTTGCTGGTATGAATTAGATGTTAAAGAACTATTACCAAAAGGATATAAGAATAAGAAGAGCCCTAATGGTAAATTCTATAAAGAAACTGATACTTTAGATGTTTGGTTTGATTCAGGTTCTTCTCACACAGGAGTATTAAAAGAAAGATTAATGGGATATCCTTGTGATTTATACTTAGAAGGTAGTGACCAATACAGAGGTTGGTTCAACTCATCATTAATTTTAGGAGTTGCTAAACATAAAAAATCTCCATATAAAGAATTAGTATCTCATGGATTTATCGTTGATGAAAAAGGTATGAAGATGTCTAAATCATTAGGTAATGGTGTAGATCCTCTTAAGATTATTGAAGCACAAGGTGCAGATATTCTTCGTTTATGGGTTGCTAGTATTGATTATCAATCTGACTGTAAAATTGGTAACGATATCTTGAAACAAGTAAGTGAAACATATCGTAAGATTAGAAACACTTTCAGATTCTTAATCGGTAACTTAAGTCATGGAGAATATGGTAAGTTCTCAGTATCTAAAGATGCAGTTAAGAGTTATGAATTCGTTGATTTATGTGTTCTTGAAAAATTAAAACAAGTTAAGAATACTGTATTAGAAAGTTATGATAAATATGATTTTGCTACTGTATTAACTACAATCGTTAACTTTATGACAATTGAATTAAGTTCGTTCTACTTAGATTTAAGTAAGGATGTTTTATACTGTGATACATTCAAGAGTACAAGAAGAAAACAAGTACAAAATGTGTTATATAAAGTATTAGATACATTATTACGTTTATTAACTCCAATCATTCCTCATACAATGGATGAATTGTATACAGAGTTAACAGGAAGTGCTAAATCAGCTCAATTATTATCAATGCCAACTAAAGAAAGCGTTAATGAAGATACATTAAAAGATTTCGAAAGATTATTAACTCTTAGAAACGATGTACTAAAAGCTATTGAAGTTGCTAGAGGAGAAGGTAAGATTAAATCAAGTCAAGAAGTATTACTTGAAATTGATGTTACTGATGAAGAAACAAGAAGAGTATTCAATGCTTTACCAAAAGTAGAACAAACAAGATTATTCATCGTTAGTGATATCGTTGATACTCAACTTAGAAATGACTTCAAGCAAGAAGTAAGTAAAGTTAAAGTAAATGTACATCAAGGTGTAAAATGTGAAAGATGTTGGAATAGATTTGAAGAAGCAGAAGTTACAAATGGTTTATGTAAGAGATGTAGCGAAGCTATGAAATTCTATGAAAAGGTAAAGAAATAATGAAGAAATATAAGAGTTTAATTATTGTAATTTCAATTGTTGCCGTATGTTTTGCATTAGACATAATTACAAAAACAATAGCTCTAAATTCATTGGAATTGCTACAAGAAAATACAGTAATTAATAATTTCTTTTATATAACATTATGCTATAACACAGGAGGGGCGTGGAGCATTTTCAGTGGAAATGTTCCACTTCTTATTATTGTTAGTTTGCTTGCTTTAGGCTTAGTTGTGTATACAATGATTAAAGCAGAGTCTAAATTTTATCTTTATAGTTGCGCCTTGTTTGTAGGAGGCCTTATAGGTAATTTGTTTGATCGTATTGTTTATGGGAAAGTAATAGATTTTTTAGATTTTCTAATATTTGGTTATGATTTTCCTATATTTAATATAGCCGATTGTTTTATATGTGTAGGAGTAGGTTTAATGCTACTTGCTATAATAAAGGAAGAGAAAGAAAATGGAAACAAAGAAACTAGTAATTGATGAATCTAGTGTTGGTATTAGACTAGATAAATTTATAAAAGACAATAGTAATGATTTATCAAGAGAATATATTCAAGAATTAATTGAAGAAGGCTATATTTTAGTTAATGATAAGAATAGTAAAAGTTCATATAAGACTTGTTTAGGTGATGAAATTACTATTGGGTATAAAGAAGAACAAAATTTAGATGTTGAAGCTCAAGATATTCCTCTTGATGTTGTCTATGAAGATAAAGATGTTATCGTAATTAATAAGGAACAAGGTATGGTAGTTCATCCTGCTCCTGGAAATTATAAGGATACTTTAGTAAATGCCTTATTGTATCATTGTAAAGACTTATCTACGATAAATGGGGTTAAACGTCCTGGAATAGTACATCGTCTAGATAAAGACACTAGTGGTCTCATAATGGTAGCTAAAAATGATGTAGCACATAACTTTTTAGCAGATCAATTAAAGGATAAGACGGCTTCAAGAGTATATGTTGCCTTAGTGCATGGAAATGTACATGTAAAAAAAGGTATTATAAATGCTCCAATAGGTAGAGATCCTAAAAGTAGAGTTAAAATGGCTGTTGTAAAAGATGGAAAAGATGCCGTTACAGAATTTAGTGTTTTAAAGTATTATAAAGAATTCACTTTAATCGAATGCAAACTAAAAACTGGTCGAACTCATCAAATAAGAGTTCACATGTCTTATATTGGTTATCCTCTTGTTGGAGATCCTTTATATGGGCCAAGAAAATTAAGATATGGAGATAAACAATACTTGCACGCGAAAGAATTAAGTTTTATTCATCCATCTACTAAAGAAAGAGTTACATATAGTACAGAAATGCCAAAATATTTTACTGATTTTTTGGAAACATTAGAATAAGTGATATTAGGAATTAGGTAAATCTAGTTCCTTTTTTTATGAATAAACGACAATTTTAAAAGGCTTTATACTTGATAAGTTGTTAAAATTCCACATTTAATTTATAATAAAATTATATAGAAGTGTGTGGTGATGCGATGAAAAAGAAAAATATAGTGTCTTGCATGTTCATAGTTCTTGGATTTATGGCGTTTTTATTATGGGTTGTATCAATGGTTTTTAACATTGGTAGTGACTTAAAGGAAATGAGCGTATATCTTCAATATACTTATTATGCATTAGCGACATTGGTGATTTATTTCTTGTTAATCAAGCCTTTCTTCGATGTTATGTTTTCGCCTTCATTTAGTTTAGAGAAGATTAATAGAAAACTTGAAGGTAAGCAAAAGAGGAGTGTTGTAGCTAAAAACTATAAAAATCTTCGCAAATTAGCAAATAGGCTAATTAGGAAAGAATTGGTTAATGAAGAACATATAAAATCATTAAAAGAAGAGTTAAAAAGAAAAGATGGAGATTTGGTTTCTAAATACAATTCTTTAAAAGCTATTATTGATGAGTGTATTAATAAGGACTTGAAAAAGGATCTTAGAAGTTATGTTATTAATGCAAGTAAAGATACTTTATATTTAACTTCAATATCTCAAAATGGATTCATTGATATTCTAGTAGTTGTAATTAACAACTTTAGATTATTAAAGAAAATTGTGCTTAGATGTGGGTTTAGGCCTTCATTTATGAGACTATTAAAGTTTTATATAAATGTAAGTTTTTCTGCCTTAATAGCTGACGGTGCTCAAAAGATGGATGTTAATAGCATCTTTGGAGGAACACTTAAAGGTCTTGCTAAACCAGTAGTAGGAAGCTTATTAGATGGAAGTGTAAATGCTTTCTTTATGTTAAGGACAGGATTCTTGGCAAGAAATTACATTTTAGATGAGTGTAATGATGAAGAAAGTAAGAGCGAGTCTAGAAGAAGTGCTTTTGTAGATGCTTCTGCTGCTTTACCAGAGTTAGCAATTCAAAGTATTATAGCGCCAGTTACGCAAGTTGTAATGGATGGAGTTGTGAATCCAACAAAGAAAGCTGTTAAAGGGTTGTTTAGCAAAAAAGAACCATTAACAATAGAAAAGGAGTGATTACTATGTTTATTGAATTATGGAATACGAATCATTTGATAACTATAGCTGCTTTTTTAGTTATCGCTGTTATTTTTGGACTTGTTTTAAAAGGAAAAGATGCTAGTGTCCAAAAGAAAGTTTTAATTGTTCTAGCATTTGTTAATTTAGCATTACATTTTGCAAAATTATTCTTGCCTGAATATAAAGAATTAATGCCAGAAAGTATTGCGGATGTAACTTTTGGAAGTATAAGTGCTGCATTAGCAATTATGGCTCCAGTAATTTTATTAACTAAAAATAAAGTTATGAAAGATTTCTTATTTTATATGGGAGTAATTGCTACATTATTTGCAATTATATATCCTCTTGATATGATTGGAAGAGGGTTAACAGAATATGAAGTTATTAGATATTACTTAAGTAATGTATGCTTATTCTTAGCTGCTTTCTATATGGTTTTCTTCGGACATCATGGATTGGATTTAAAGAGAGTTTTAGTGTTCCCATTAGTATTTATTGCAGTTGAGTGCTTAATTTTAGCAAATGAAGTAATTTTAATGGAAGCAGGTTTAGTAGAGTTTAGGGGAGAAGCAGGTTTCTTAGAATACAATTATAACGATCCAAACTTTATTTTTGGTCCTCCAGAAGAATTCGCTGATATCTGTGAAAAGGCAGTTGAACCTCTAGTTCCTGAGATTTTCAAAACTGTAAAAGGTGGCGTGAATGCAGGTTCTGAAAAGTATATTCCTATCGCATGGATGATTGTTCCTTGCTACATATACTTTACAGTTATTAGTGGTTTGTTCTGTTTAACTATTACAAAAGTATTTAAGAAGACAGGCGACGATTTTTAATTAAATAATACATAGTAAATGAAAAGAGAAGAGTGATGTCTTCTCTTTTTTTGTTAAAAAAAAAGGAACCGAAGTTCCTATTTATCTCCATATAATATTTTTTTTGTATTTGCAAAATGCCATTTAGCAAATTCTTTTAATTTAGATTCACCGTGTTTTGAAACGAATTCTTTTCCAAATGTATCAACGTGTTCACCAGCACCTTTAGGTAATTTCTCCCCGATTGTTTTAGATAATGAATTCATTTTGACTAAAAATGAATATCTTGCAATTATAGAAGAAACAGCGACTGCTGGATACTTTGATTCAGCTTTAGTTTCAAATGTTATATCTTTTTCAATGTTTTTTGTGTACTTGATATATTCATAGTATTTGCTTTCTGTAGCAAATTGGTCAATTATAGTAGTAACTTTAGGCTTGTTTAATTTATCTCTTAAGTTATGAATTACTTGGTTATGAAGCATAGCTTTTATTTTTCCTTGGTTATAGCCGCTTTCTATTAAAGAATTGTATTTAATTGGATCCACACTCATTTGAGAGTAAGGAATCTTTTTAATCAATTCAGGAGCAATCTTAATAATTTTTTCATCAGTTAGTGTTTTTGAATCATTAACTCCAAGAGAATTTAACCAATCAATGTCATCTTTAGTTACATAACTTGCACACACACAAATTGGTCCAAAGTAATCTCCAGTACCTACCTCATCACTTCCGATATGTTCTTTTTTGCATTTCCATATCATTTCATGAACTTCTCCCCATAAGCTGGATTCATATTCAGCTTCTTTACCTTGAAATACAACTTTGTTAGAGGTATAGATAGTAATAGTTACATTATCAAGTTTTATTAAAGTAGAAACGAATTCATTCTTGTTAGGATAAATGTTCTCTTTATAAAACTCCTTCATTTTATTAATTTTTTCTTCATCAAGGGACAATGAAATTGTTGTGTTGTTTTCCATAAACGATACCCACTATCCAATAAACTAAATAGGATAATACTCCTTTCTTTTAAATTTTTTATTATAATGCGCTTTTAATTTAAGTTATTTAATACATTTTTATTTTATCACAAAAATAAGAAATGGTATAATACTTTTGAAAAAATTTTTAGGAGGGGTAATAAGATGAAAACTATTAAATCATTGGAATTCAACTTAATTAGAGAAATTTTATCTAATTATATGTGCTTAAAATTAAATAAAGATAAAGCTAATAACATGACTCTTATTACTGATAAATTAGTATTGCAAGAAGAATTAAATAAGACAGATGAAGCAAGCAGAATTTTAAAAAGATATGGAAGAATCATAATTGAAGAATTAAACAATATATATGAAAGTGTAGATAAGGTTACTAAAGGCGCGACTTTAATTATTGATGAACTTTATGATATAAAGAGTTGTTTACGAATTGTTAAAGAGAATATTAGTTTTGCTAGTAATATTGAAAAAGAAGAATTTAAGTTATTCTTTTCTTTAATAGGAAACTTTAAAGTTTGTAATGAATTACATAACGCTTTAATTAAAGCAATAGGAGATAATAAGCAAATAAGAGATGAGGCTTCTTCTAAACTTAAGAAAATAAGAAATGAGATAAGAGGGTTAGAAGGAGAAATAAAAGAAAAACTATTAAAACTAATTAATACATATGGATCTATTTTAAATGATACAAATATTTTATATAAAAATGGAAAACAAGTTTTAGCTGTGAAGTCTAGTGAAAAGTATAAACTAGGAGGAATAGTGGTAGATGAATCTAATTCTGGTTTTACTAGTTATGTTGAACCTGAAGCAGTTTATAAAATAACTTCTAAAATAAATATTTTAAGAAATGAAGAAAGTGAAGAGATTCAAAGAATATTAAGAGAGTTATCAGGTTTAGTTTGGAAATACTCTAGTGAGGTTAATGCTAACTTTACTAGTTTGATTGAACTTGATTTTATGTTTGCTAAAGGAGAATACTCTAATAATATCGGAGGTAAAGTGGCGACTTTAAGTGAAGATACTTTAAAGTTGATTGGAGCTAGACATCCTCTTATTGATGTAAATAAGGTTGTAAGTAATGATTTTTCTCTTAGTAGTGATAGTAAGAAAATTTTAATTATAAGTGGGCCTAATACAGGCGGTAAAAGTGTTGCGTTAAAGACTGTAGGTATTCTTTCTTATATGAATCAATGTGGTTTAGCTATTCCTGTAGAGAAGGATGCTATTCTTCCTGTTTTTGATAACATTTATGTTGATATTGGAGATAATCAATCAATTATCTCTTCTTTATCAACGTTTTCTTCGCATATTTCTAATATTGCTTATATCTTAAATAATATTACAAATAAGTCACTTGTTTTGTTAGATGAAGTAGGCGCAGGAACTGATCCAAAAGAAGGAGAATCTTTAGCTATGGCAATTATAGATTATTGTCATAATAAGGATTGTTTTTTACTAAGTTCTACTCACTATGATAATTTAAAAACATTTGCTTTAAATAAAGAATATATTGAAGTTTCTTCAATGGAATTCGATAAGGTTAATTTAAAACCAACATACCGTTTGCTTAAAAATCAAATAGGTAAATCTTATGCTTTGGAGATATCTGCTAGATACGGAATAAATGCTGAGGTAATTAGTAAGGCCTATGAATATAAGAAAGAGTATTCAAACGCCACAGAATTAGCTTTAGAAAACTTAGAGAAAAAATTTGAAGAACAATTAGAAATAATTAAAGATTATACTTTAAAAAGAGAGCAGTTAGATAAACTAATTTTAGAGAATGAAGAGAAAGAAAAAACTCTTAATAAAGAAATTGCAAGAATAAAAGAGGAAGCAGAATTAGAGATAGAAAATTTAATAAAAGATAGAAAAGAAGAAATTAATGAAATTTATAAGAGTATAAAAGAAAAAGAAGATTTAAAAATGCATGAAGCATTAATTGCTAATCAAAAACTAGAAGGCTTCTTAAAAGAAGAAGAGGAAGAGATTAGTGAAGATGTTTTTGTTATTGGAGATAAAGTTAGAATTGTTTCTTTATGTAAAATTGGAGAAATTGTAAGTGTAAATAAAAATAAATATGGGGTTAATATTGGTAATTTAACTTTAAATGTAGATGGTAGTGATTTAGAACATTATAAAGTTAAAGTTAAGCCATCTAAGGTTACAATAAGTAGTAAAGTTAAAACAACTAGAATGAGTGCTGAATTAAATTTAATAGGAAAAAGAGTAGAAGAAGCATTAGCGGAATTAGATTTATATTTAGATAAAGCAAGATTAATGCATTTGCCTAGTGTTAGAATAATTCATGGTTATGGTACAGGAAGACTTCAAAAAGCAATTCATGAGCATTTAAAGAAAATGAATAATATAGAATTTCATTTTGGAGGAATGCATGATGGAGGAATGGGTTCTACAATCGTAGAATTTGAAAAGAAGGTGAACTAATTTGAAAGAAGAGAAAATACCTTTATTACCTGAACTGCCAGGCTGTTATTTAATGAAAGATAAAGATGGTACAATCATTTATGTAGGCAAGGCTAAGAATCTTAAAAATAGAGTCAGTCAATATTTTACTAAACCTCATAATGGTAAAACTGCTTTAATGGTTTCTAATGTTGTAGACTTTGATTTAATTATTACTAATAGTGAGAAGGAAGCTTTAATATTAGAAGCTAACTTGATAAAAAAACATGATCCTAAATTTAATATTTTATTAAAGGATGATAAAAGATATCCTTACGTTAAATTGAATTTAAAGGATCATCCTTACTTAGAAATAGCTAGAGATATAAAAGATAAAAAGGCTAAATATTTTGGCCCTTTTAGTGATTCAAGCGCAGCGTATCAATCTATAAATTTATTAAATAAAATATATCCTTTAAGAAAATGTAAAAATATACCTAAAAAGGAATGCTTATATTATCATTTGAATATGTGCTTAGGACCTTGTATAAATAAGATTGAAAAGGAAGAGTACAATAAAATAATTGATAAGATAACCAAGTTTTATAATGGCGATGCAGGTGAAGTTAGAAAAGAACTTGTAAAAAAGATGAATAATTTAGCAGAACAGTTAAAGTTTGAAGAAGCTAATGAATGTAAGATAATGATAGAATATTTAGATCATTTGCTAGTTAATCAAAGCGTTGAGTTAAATAAAAATTTAAATGTAGACTTCTTTTCAGCACATACAAAAGAGGGATATGTTTCTTTTGCGATCTTTATTTATCGTAATGGTACTCTTATTAGTAAAGAAAGTACAGTTCATGAGCAAGTTGGAGATATAAAAGAATGTTTCGAAAGTTATATTACTTCTTATTATTTAAAGAGAGTAAAGCCAAAAGAAATTGTTGTACCTTCATATTTGGATAAAGAACTTTTAAGTGATGTTTTAGAAATAAAAGTAAGTGATTCTAAATCGGGAACTAGAAAGAAAATTATGGATATGGTTGGACAAAATGCAATTAAAGCTATGGAAGATGAATTTGCTAAAAACAATAATAAGCAACAAGTCCTTTCAACTTTACAAAATTTATTAAATATAGAATATCCTCATAGAATAGATTTATTTGATAATTCTCATTTTGCAGGAGATAATGCTTTAGGTGTTAAAGTTTGTTTTGAAGATGGAGTAAGTAATAAAAAATTATATCGTAAATATCTTATAAAAGGCGACAATACAAAAGATGATTTAGCTAGTATGAGAGAAGTTGTTTATAGACGTCTTTTTAAGATTATCTCTGAAGATGATTATAAGCCTGACTTGATTATTGTAGATGGAGGAATTAATCAATTAAATGAAGTTAAAGATATAGTTTCTAATTTGAATTTGGATATTAATCTAGCGGGATTAGTTAAAGATGATAAACATAATACAAGAGCTTTGTTAAATGAAGAAGGAGAGGTTATTGAAATAGATAAAAGAAGTGATCTGTTCTTCTTTCTTATGAAGATGCAAGATGAAGTTCACCGCTTTGCGATTACTTCTCATATTAATAAGAGAAAGAAATCTTTAACTAGTTCAATTCTTGATGAAGTAAAAGGCTTAGGGGCGAAGAGAAAAGAAGTGTTATTAAAGGCTTTTAAATCTACAGCGGACTTATCAAAAGCAACAGTAGAAGAGATAAGTCAATATGTTCCTATTAATGTAGCAAAAGAAATAAAAGAAAAATTAGAAGAAAAGAATAATTAATAACAATAGAATGGACATTTATAGAAATAAAAATATAATGTGATACAATTAAATAAAGGCAGTGATAGTTATGGAAATCAAAATGAATGGCGATTTTAAAGAACTCTTAGAAATTTTGAAAAAATCAACCTTTGAGGAAGAGGAAGATTTCACTGCGAATATAGAAGCGTTTTTTTTGAAGGAAGAATTAGGGATTGACGCTCCTATTAGTAAGACTGAAAAGAGTACTGGTGCGAAGATACGCTTAGAATATAATTTTGAAAAAGATGGATCGAAAGTCCCATTTACATTAGATCTAGTAAAAAAATATATAGCTGAAATCGAAAAATATAAGCCTAATACAAATTTTGATTTTACTATTTGTTATGTAATGGATCAAAAATTTATTGTAGATACAAAGGATTGTAAAACATTAGAGCAAGTAGATAATTATTTAAGAGAAACAAAAGATAAAGAATTGATGATTTCGCATAACAAAGATGAGTTTCATATATATGGATTTAGAAAAACATTAAATGCGAATAGAAAATTAGATTCTGTCGCAGATAAAATTAGAAATGCTAAAAATAACGGAGAGCCACTTTCACCTTTTGAAAAATTTATGGTTGCATATGAGTATGTAACTAATTTTGCATATAATGAAGGTGGAGATGTTTTACATCATGAAACTAGCCATTGGATTCCTGTGCTTGAAGGAGATAAAATTGTTTGTGCTGGATATGCTTCTCTGTTAGAAACATTATGTAATAGAATTTTTACTCAAAATGAAGTCAAAGTATTTAACCAAGGATTAAGGGTGTTTCATAAAAATGAAAATATTTCTCTTGTTGGCCATGGGAATAATACTGTTTTTATTAAAGATGATAAATATAATATTGATGGTTTGTTTTATGCCGATCCATGTTGGGATTCTATAAATGCTAATCGAAAAGATAAACCACAAGCATATTGTTGTATCCCTTTAAGAGATGTTTTAAAGGAGAGAAATTACGGCTTTGTATTTGAAGATAATTTTTCAAATTTGTATTTAAGTAAGTATAAAGAATATACTGAAGCTAAAAAAGCCGCAGAAGATAGCGTTGATATGGGAGACTTTGATTTTGAAGATGACATTGAAGTAAAAAAAGATTTTTCTGATATAGTAGAATCGTTTTTTATGGGATATAAAAAGAATGGAAATGAACAAGAATATTTTAAGTCTAATTTAGGAAGAATAGTTACATATGATAGAGATGAAAGATTAAGCCTGGAGGAGAAGCAATTCTTAGAAAGATACAAAGAAATGAAAGAGAAGGAAGTTTCTGGTAAGTATGGTAAATTACTTGAAAAATATAAGCATTTAGAAGTTCCTGGATATATTTCTAATGAATTGATTAAATATGGACATTTAGATGAAATATTTAATGTTATAGAAAACGATGAATCTAAGGAAGAAGATGTTGTACGTGCGATCGATGCGATGGCTAAAGTTTTTAGTGATGAGCGTGTAAAGAATTATATAGAAAGATGTAAAGAGAATAATCTTGGTGCTTCTACTTTTGATGAGTTTGTTTCTTATAGGATGACATTTTCATCTTGTAGTAAAAAGGAAAAAGAAACATTGGCTAAAAAGAAACAATTTATAGAAAATGCTAAAAAACAAAATGCAATTGTAACAAGAACTGTTTTAGATGAGAAAGCAGAATCGAATGTTGTTCCTATTGAAGCTTTTATTAATTCTTACAAAATTATTGGTAATCAACAAGGTCTTCGTGGGGCACAATTAGAAGAGTATGTTAGAAATAGAATTCAAAAATCAATTGAAAGAACAAGGCAAAGCTTTGATATAGAAAAGTGCTCGTCTTGTTTTGCAAAACAAAGTGTTATGAAAAGAGGGTGACCTCTTTTTTTCTTTACTTTATTAACAAGTTCTTTGATAAACTTGAAAAAATCCTGCTTTAAATAGATAATAAAATTAATAAGTGTTTTTATTTATTGAAAAGCGGGTGATTAGTATGTGGTGGTTATTTGCAATAGTAGGAGTGTTAGGCGTTACTTTTTTGGGTATTAATTCAGCCAAGAAAAAGAAAGATGAAGCAAAACATAATCATCCTAAACCTAAAGCAAAACGTTATGCGGGTAAAGATAAAATGGAACGATTTAGAATAAAGAGTAAAAATGGCGAACCTGTTAATGAATTTAAGAAAAAGGGTAAGTTAAGTGCTACTCCAAAAACACCAGAAGAAAAGAAAGTTAAAACTGGTAGTGTTCCTCCAATTACAGGAGTTCCTGCGCCAAAAGTGGATCCGGTAAAAGTTGTGAAACCTAAACCAATCACAGGGGTTCCTGCACCAAAAGTTGAACCAGTAAAAGTAGGAGTAACTCCTCCAGTTACAGGAGTGCCAGCACAAAAGGTTGAACCAGTAAAAGTAGAAACGCCTAAAAAAGGACCTCAACCAACAATAACTGCAGCAAAGAAAGAACTTGCTAAATTAGAAAAGAAGGTTTTATATGGTGTTGATGTAAAGAAACCAAGTGAAGTTGTTGCTCGTAAGATTTCTAAAATGCCTAACATTGATGTTAGTGATTTAAGTAAGACTGATAGAAAAGATCATCATTATCGTGTAACATCTGCGGTTATGAAAAAATGGAATGCAGAAAAAACTAAAGTGCATACTACAATTACTGAATTAGCAGATTCATTAGATAAAGGAGAAAGTCCACAAGAAGTTTTAGCAAAGAAACCTGAAGCTCCTAGTTTTAAAACTTTTGTTGAGGGAAGTGACAAATTAATTACTGTAACTAGTGAAAAATATGATTATTATCATTTCTTTATTTTAGATAAATCTAGAGAAGTTTTAAAATTATTAGGACCTATTGATCCGCGTAGAACTGAAATAGAAAACATTGTAAAAAGAGTGGAAGAGAAGATAGATCATTTCGATTCTAGTTTAGATGATTTTTTGGTTTTTATTGAGACTGATTTAGTTAAAATGGAGAATATCGAGAAAGAAATTAAAAACATTCAAAAAACTGAAAGTGCCCGTAAAGTTAAAAAAGATATTGAAAGATACAAAACTAATCTTTTAGGTGGCAAAAGTAAGGATGGAAAAACGATTGATTCTTTGATTCAAAATAGAATGACTAATATGGAAATTGAAGGCAAAATCTCTTTAGGTAACGCAGCAAACAAAGAAGGAATCTTGAGAGTTGTTAGAGGCGAGTGGGATAAAAAAGTTGCAGCAGCTACTAAAAAATGTGATGGATTAGTTGCTAAATTGTCAGAAGATAAGGGTAGCGTTGAAGAAGTAACTAAAATGATTCCTACATTATCTGTAGAGTCTTTCGTTAATAGTGCAGAATGTAGAAGTTTAATTGCTAATACATATCAAAAGATGGCTGCAATGCAAAAATATAGCGAATTAATGAAAAAAGAATTTGCTGCTAATTTAGGACTATTAAAAGATGAAGAGTTAAAGAAGTTTGTGCATGAACAAATGGATGCTTTAAGTGCTGATGTTATGGATCCTAAAGTAACAGCAGAGGCCTTTAAACAAAAGTCTAAAGGTATTGTTGATTCTGTTTTAGAGAAAGTTATGGTTACTAGCAATAAAATATTAGCGGCACAAAAAGAAAAAGAGAAAAAACAAGCAGGAATTCCAGAAGGTATGACTGTTACTCAAAGTGGTATTATTATTCCTAAGAATAATGAACCAACACCAAAGAAAGAAATTATTTTACCAAATAGTTCAAAAAGATAAAATTGTAGTAACCTTAGAAATTATAAATCATAGTATACAGTAGTAATGGAGGTTTAAATATGCCATCAATATTGACTGAACGAGAAAGAGAGGTCTTTAATCTATTAGTGGCAAATAAAACGACTAAGCAAATAGCTTCCTTACTATATATCAGTGAAAAAACGGTACGAAATCATGTTTCTAATGTTATTCAGAAACTTGGCGTAAAAGGACGAGCACAAGCAGTCGTGGAACTATTAAGATTGAAGGAAATTGCTTTATAACCTCGAGAAATCGAGGTTTTTTTGTTCTTAGTTTTAATTATAATTCATATTTTATAATGGTGATTTTATGCTTGGTTATTTCCTTTTTAGTGTTCCTATTTTATTTGTTGTAGGCAGTTTATTTCATTTTGTATATAAATGGTCTAAAAACAATAAGTTGGTAGGTGTTTTTGTTCCTGTTAATGAAAGTATATTTGAACATAGTAAGTTGTTATTATTTCCTTTAACTATTTTCTATTTGTTTTCTTATATATTTATAAGAGATAGTGTTGAAGTCAATAGTTATTTCTTTGCTCTATTAATTAGTGTTGTATTTTCAATTATTGTTATGGTTTCTTTTTATTATACTTATAAAGAAATTATTGGTAATTCTTATTTATGGTTAGATATTTTTGATTTGTTTCTTTCTTTATTTGTAGGGCAATCTATTGCAAACCATGTGTATGTTTATTTTAGGGGTTGGGAATGGTATGTTTCTTTATTTGTAATTGTTTCTATTTTTGTATTGTATGCTTATTTAACTTTTAAGCCTTTTAAAACTCCGTTTTTTAAAGATGAAAAAAGTAAAACTTATGGAATAAATAAAAATATTGAATCATAGTCTTTATTGTAAAGAGAGGAGAAAGAGAATGAAAAAATTCATGAAGAAAAGGTTTTTTATATTTTTATTTCCAGTTATAGCAATATGTATAACAGTAGGGGCACTAGTTTTCTCTAATAATGAAGAATTAGAACATAGTTTTGTTGTGGATGTAAAAAAAGATCAAACTTATAGAAAAGTGTACATGCTAGATAATGACAATTATCTTGTGCCTTTAACATTTGCTTTTGATTCTAAAGAAATTTTAGCAGATGATATAAGATATGTTATTTCTATGTTAAGAGATGATAGCCCTTTAACAGAAAAAGGTTATAGTCCTTTACTTAATGAAAATGTCAAAATACAAGGAATTGATTTAGAGAATAATATTTTAAATATAGATTTTTCAAAAGAATTCAATGAGTATGATGTAAGTAAAGAAGAACAGATTATTGAATCATTAACTTGGACATTAATGCAGTATGATGAAGTTAATGGCGTTACTATTAGTGTTGATGGAATAAAACTAGAAACATTGCCTCAAAGTGGAACAGCATTGCCAAGTGTTTTAGATAAAACAATAGGTATTAATAAGTATTATGATACGACAGGAAATATTTATAATACGACTAGTATTACAGTGTTCTACGAAAAAGAAAATTTTGGAGAAACTGTATATGTTCCAGTAACAAGAAGAGTCATTGAAGAAGAAAATGAAAAAATGAGTGTATATAATGCAATGAAAGAAGATATTTCAGTTATGAGTGGGCTTAAAAGAATAGATGTTATTGATTTGATTGATGAAGAAATGTCTATTAATTTTAATGAAGATGAATTGAATGTAGCTTTAATGAGTGAAGCTCTTATGGAAGAAGGGATAATTGATAATAAAATTTATGAGTTGTTAGTTATGACTTATGCTGATTTAAATGATATTAGTGTTAGTTTTACTTTTGAAGTTGATGAGGAAGAAGTATCTGTTAATGGGTATCAAAAAGATGAAGATTATAAGGTTAGTTCGATAATAATTAATGAAGTAAAAATGTAATTAAAATAACTGTTGAGGTGTTCAACAGTTTTTCTTTATAAATAAAATTATTTTATGGTAAACAATTATTAGAAAGTGTGCTAGAATATGTTGGGTGTTATATATGGATAATGTACAACTTTTAAATGATTATTATAAAGAAACAGAAGAGAAAATGCGTCTAAGATATTTAGATTTGATGCTTTTGAATTACGAAAATATTTTGGATTTAATTATTAAAAATATTAAGGCTAATAAAGAGTTAAAAAACAATGCGTATGCCTTAAATATTTTATCTAAAAAGAAAAAGGTTCAAGAGCATTTGGAAGATAACTTAACTTTAACCACTTTAATGATTTTACTTAATAGCGAAGAAAGTAAGGTTAGAAAAAACACTTATATTATGCTAGGTAATTTAAATGGTAGTGATTATAGTAAGTTCTTATTAGATGCTTTGGAAAAAGAAACTGTTAATTTTTGTTTGTCCTCAATTATTTTATCTTTAGGGAATTATAAGATTGAAGGCATTTCTGAAATTTTGAAAAACAAAATGAATCAAATTGAAACGAAGTATCAAAATAAAGAGATTGAAAAGAGTCATTATGATGAAATAAAGAAGAGTATTGATAAGGTGTTATTGAAAAATATTGCTTTTAACAAGCATAAGTTTATAGGGTTTAATGATAAAAGGGATATCCTTTTAACTATTATGCCTGCGTTAAAGAATGCTAGTATGAATGAAATAAAGAGTTCATTTAAAGATGCCAGATTTGTAGATGAAGGTGTTTTAATTAGTGCGACTGATTATAACTCTGTTTTTAAACTTAGAACTTTCTATGAAGCTCTTTTATGTACTAAACAAGGTTTTAATTTGAATAAAGAAAATGTGGCTACATATATTGCAAAGTTATTAAAAGATAATTTTATTTCTTCTTGTCATGAAGAAACTAATAATCCTTTTTACTATAGAATAGAAGTAAAGAGTACGATGAATAAGGAAAAGAAGTTATCTTTAATTGAAGAAGTAAAGACAAAATTAGATGCTTCATTAAATGGTCAATATATCAATAATCCGTCTTTATATGAATTTGAAATTAGAATTATAGAGAAAGAAGACAAGTATAGTGTGTTCTTTAAACTATATACAGTAGAGGATAACAGATATAGTTATAGAGTTACAGATTTACCAGCCTCTATTAATCCAACTACTGCCTCTATTTTAATGCAAGAGATAAAAGGTTATTTAAGAGAAGACGCTGAAGTTATGGATGCTTTTTGTGGAACTTCTACTATGCTTATAGAAAGAAGTTTTGCAAAAAAATATAAATCTTTAACTGGTATTGATATTAGTGAAGAAGCAGTTGAGTATTCTAAGATAAATGCTAATAATGTTCCTTTGAAAATAGAACTTGTATGTGAAAATATTATAAAATATCAAGGCCCTGAATTTGATGAAATTATTTCTAATATGCCATTTGGTAATAGAGTATCTAATCATGAACTAAATATTACATTATATAAAAGATTTATTTCAAAACTAGATAGTATGTTGAAGAGCAAGGGAATGGCTTTCTTATTAACTAGTGAAATTGGTTTAATGAAGAAACTTGTTAGTGAAAATAAGAACTTAAAATTAGTTAAAAATATATATGTAGAAAGTGGAGGTTTAAAACCACACTTGTTTATAATTAAAAAAGTAGGCTAAACATATTCTTAATTTAAATTTTAGTATATAATAAAAAAGTGATAGTAGGAGGGGTATTGTGGACTTTTATGATCAATTAATCCAAGATGACCAATTAAAGGGAATGTTTGAAAACTGGGGATACGAGGATAAAATTATAATTGCAAGATGTAATGACTTGTTATACAAAATTAAAAGCCATTTATATACTTTTAGTTATGAGAGTGTAAAAGAAGGCGTTAGTAAGGATATTACATTTAATGATGCATGTATCAATGATATTGTTCAAATAAGAAAACTTCTAAGTATGCTTCCTAAATCTCATTTGAGTTCATTACAAACCTTAGGTATTATTGTTGTAGCACCTGAGGGAGTAAAATCAAAACCATTTATTCCGTTTAATGATATCGTTATTAAAAACATGGAGAAGGTATTTGATGACATTTTAGGTCAATATAAAACTAAAAGAAATGAGATCTTAGCCAACTCTACATTGAAAACAATGATTAGAGGTATTTGTTTTGAAGAGAATAAGCAACTAGTAGATTTAAAAGAAAGACTATTAGATTCAGTAGAAACAAAGAATGTCAATATGATTAAAGATTGTGTTAATTTGATAATTCAAACTTTAAAATTAGAATATCATTTACAAAGATGCGAAGTAGAAACTTATTATGAGTTTACTAAAGATAAAGCTGCTCAAGATTCAATCTCTTATACATTACAAGAGGCTATAAAAGGATTAGAAAGATCTTGTGAAGAAACAAAAGAAGTTTTAAAAACTTTAGAAATAGATATGAAAAGACTTATTAAACCGCATGTCTTAATTGTACAAAAGGGTATGAGTCCTTATGATACTATTAGTGAGAACTATTATTTAGAAGAATTATGGGAACAAATAAAGATTTTAAATAAGCTTTGCATCAAACTTTCAGAAATTATACTTGGATAGTAAGGAGTGATTTTATGAAAAAATTATTATTAATGATTCTTATGATATTGCCTTTAGCAATTGTTAGTGGATGTTCATGTCATAAGTTCGATATTTCAACATATGAAAGTGCAGTAAAAAACTTTAATAACAGTACAGCGTTTGAGTATGAGTTAACAATTACAACAAAAGTAGATGGTAATGATTACTATACTCGTGAAGAAAGCAAAAACAAATATTTGTTAACTACAACAGGTGAAGTATATGATTTTTCTTCAGAAATGAAGAGTTATAAAATCTTAACTCCTGCAAATTCACCAGAAGGTGCTCCTTCTCTTATCTATGAATTATACCGCTATTATGTAGGAGAAGAGAATAAATTCTATACTAAGGAAATTGCAGAAAATTCTAGAGAATTAAAGAAAGTTGAAACTATTAGTTATACTGAAAAATACAGTGATTTAACTAGCCCATACAATAGAGCTAATTTAGTTCCTGTATTCACTAGTGCTGATTTAGGTGGTTTCCAAATTTCTAATATTGAAGGCAAAAATGGATTCAGTACATCTTTGTTTACTGCTCCAGTTTCTAGTCATTTACAAAGTACTGATGAACTTGCTTTATATAGTATTACTATGAATAAAGATTTCTATTTTGAGACTATCGAATTTGTAGTAGTAAATGGAGCAACTACAACAACATATCAATATAAGTTCTTAAACTTCAATAATGATGTAGAACTAGTTTTCCCAGCAGAGTTAGTATCTTACTAAGTCTGCTTTCTTTTTATGCCTACATAGCTCAGCTGGATAGAGTAGTGGTCTTCGAAACCATTGGTCGAGGGTTCGAATCCTTCTGTAGGCGCCATAAAATAAACTTGTAAAGGGGAATGTTTGTGAGTAGAGAATATTTAGGAAAGACAGTAGTAGTTAAAATGGATAGACCTTTAGGGTGTAAACATCCTAATCATGGTTTTATTTATCCAGTAAATTATGGGTACATACCTAACACAGTTTCTGGTGATGGAGAAGAGTTGGATGCTTATGTTTTAGGTATTCATAAACCATTAGATGAGTTTGAAGGGGTAGTTATCGCAATTATTCATAGAATTAATGATAATGATGATAAACTTGTTGTTATGGAAAAAGGAAGAAACTATACAGATGATCAAATAAGAGCTTTAACAGAATTTCAAGAGCAATATTTCAAGTCTGAAATATTGAGATAAGGAGAAAATGTATGGCAAATTATAGTGTAAATGTAAAAAAATTCAAATTAAAAAAAGAGGATATAAAACAATTAATTGGCGGTGAAGCAAATAGAGGTTGTTTTGCTACAGATAAAATAACAGTAGAAGGCAGAAAAATAGGTTATATGCAAAGATTGAAACCAGATGCTGATTCTAGTTTTCCTGATAGTGGATGGAGATTTTTTGCAGGGGATGAAGATGAAGTTTATTTGAGTGATTCTGCTAATATTGAAATATTTGATTTGAATACGATTTGTAACTACGATCCAGAAATTATTCCTTTATTAAATGCTCCATACAACACTGCTTATTATCGTGATGAAGATGGTAAGTTTGTTGAAGAAAAAATAGAAGAATAATTAAATTTGCATTTTATTATTAAGAATGATTTATCATTCTTTTTTTTTATACTATTTTTTAGGTTAAAATTGTATAAATTAGTTTGCTTATTTGTCTTTTATTTGCTACAATTTCAAAGCATAGTAAATGTAAGGAGCAGTTGGAGGAATTATGGAAGAGATTTTAGAGTGTGTTGAGGAAGGGGAACTCTTAAAGAAGTTTCAGAATTTATATAACGACGGTGAATACAGTAATTGTGTTACATATATAGAGAAGAAATTGTCAGTTTTTTCTAATAAATTTTATGATATTATGATTATTTATTTGAATTCGTTAATAAATGTTGGAGAAAAAGAAAAAGCTTTAAAATTAGTTAAAGAAGAACTTTCAATGCCGTATATCCCTATGAATTTTGAAGATAAGTTTTTAGAAATATATAAAGAAGTTGCCTATATTGAAAAAGCGGGCAAAGAATATAATTTGTCTAGAGAAAAAATAGAGGAGATTTTGTGCGTTGAAGAAGATAAAAATTTAATTATTTTAGCTATTGTTGAGTTGTGTAAACTTAATATTAGAGATTTCTTTAGTAGTATAAGAGAATTCTTTAAAAGAGATGTTAAAACGGTTTATAAAGTTATGCTTGTTGACGCAATGAGAGGACAAGGTGTAACTAATGAATTTGTTTTGGTAAACAAAGGAATGGAATATAAAGTTGTTCCATCTTTTTGTGAAAACGTATTGGAGAGCAAACCATATGTTGAAATAGGTAAAATTATTGAAGATAAGATAGGCACAAAAGATGTAAATGTATGCAGTAATGCATTAGAAAATTTGATGTTATATCTAAGTGATATTTATCCTAATGAAGTTGATGAAAAAGAGTATAGTTATATTGCATGTGCTTTGCATTATTATGTAAGCAAAATGTATGATGAAAGCATAAATATTGATTATTTCGCGCCACTTTATGGTGTTGAAGAAGAAAAATGTACATCATATTTAAAAGAATTGGAAAGTGCTTGTTCAATATAATTGAACTAACAAAATGAATTTGCTATAATTAATAGGTATTTGGAGGAGAAAAATTAAATGGAAAAGAAAGTTGAAAGAAAAGAAAATTGTAAAAGTGTTATTACATTCAAAGTAGATGGAGCTGAATGGACAGCTGAAATTGAAAAAGCATATACAAAATTAGAAAAGAAAGTTACAGTTCCTGGTTTCAGAAAGGGAAAAGCACCAAAGGCAATGGTTAGAAGTAAAATTGCTACTGATGATGTTATGAACGAAGCATTAAATTCAGTTTTAATGGCTAACTATGAAAAAGTTTTAACTGAAGAAAAATTAAACCCAATCATTAGACCAGAAATTAGCGTTTCTAAGATTAGTTTTGAAGAAGTTGAAATGACTATTACAGTTGTTGAAGCACCAAGTGTTACTTTAGGTGAATATAAGAATATCAAAGTTGAAAAATCAACTATTACAGTTACTGATGAAGAAGTTGAAGTTGAGTTAAAGAACTTACAACAAAAGAATGCAGAAGTATCTGTTAAAGATGGAGAAGTTGAATCTGGAAATATCGTTACAATTGATTTTGAAGGATTTGTTGATGGCGTTGCTTTCGAAGGTGGTAAAGCAGAGAAGTATGATTTAGAAATCGGTTCTAATACATTCATCCCAGGATTTGAAGATCAAATCATTGGTATGACTACAGGAACAGAGAAAGATATCAATGTTACATTCCCTGAAAACTACGCAGCACATTTAGCTGGTAAAGCTGCTACATTCAAAATTAAATTACACGAAGTTAAAGAAAAAGTATTACCAGAAATTAATGATGATCTAGCATTAGATGCAAACTATGAAGGTGTATCTAACCTAGCTGAATTAAAAGATTTCTTCAAAAAACAATTAACTGAAAAGAAAGAACATGAAGCAAATGATGCTGCAGTAAACAAATTAATGGATATTATCGTTAAGAATGCTGAATTCGCAGTAGCAGATGAAATCGTTGCAGATGAAGCTAATCATCAATTAGAAGATATCAAACATCAATTAAGTCACAGAAATATGGCTTTAGAAACATATTTAGAAATGGTAAACATGACTAGCGAAGACTTAATGACTAAATTAAAAGAAGATGCATTAAGAAACTTAAAATATGCTTTCACTATGATGAAAATCGCTGAAGTGGAAAAACTAACTGTTAGTAGTGAAGATTTAGAAAAAGCTTATACAGATATTTCTAATATGTATGGTATGCCAGTAGAAGATGTTAGAAAAGCTTTAGGAAATAGAGAAGATGGTTTAAGAAGAGATTTATTAAACCAAAAAGTTGTAGAATTCTTAAAAGAAACAAACAGTTTATAATTAAAATTTAAAAGGAGGGGTCTTAATGGAATTGGATAAAAATAAAATTTCATTACCATTAGTTGTTACAAGAGGATTTATTATGTTTCCTCATAACAGTGCTTCTTTAGATATTATTAAAGAAGAGAGCGAAAAAGCAGTTGCAAGAGCTCAAAATAGTTATGATGGTTACTTGATTTTATCTTCACAAATTAATACTAAAATAAATGCCGTAGATACAGAAAACATTTACAAAGTAGGTTGTTTATGTCAAATAACAAACAGTAAGTCTAATCCTGATGGTTCATTAAAAGTTGGTTTAAGAGCTATTAGTAGAGTAAGAATGGAAACAATTACTCTTGAAGAAGGATTAGTGGCTGAAGGTGCTATTGTAGATGAACTTTCTGGCGACTACGAAACGGAAGCAGCTTTAGTTAGAGTAATAGCTAAAACATTGAATACCAATAATTTATCTTTTGGTTCTATGCCTGCTCCTGTTGCTAGCAACTTAGCTAGAGGTGTTAGTGCTTCAGTTCTTGCTAATACTTTAGCATTCTATTTAGATGTAGATAGAACTAAAAAACAAGCAATCTTAGAAGCTGATAACATTAACGATAAATTAAATATGATTATTGAAAGACTTAATCAAGAAAAATTAATTAATGATATTGAACAAGAAATCAATAATCGTGTTAAAGAAAAATTAGAAGAAAATCAAAGAGATTACATTTTAAGAGAAAAATTAAGAGTAATTAAAGAAGAACTTGGAGATATCGCTAACAAGGATAAAGATATCGATGAATTAAGAAGTAAAGTTGAAAATAATCCTTATCCTGAAAATGTTAAAGCAAAAATTCTTGAAGAATTAAAGAAATATGAAATGACTCCTTCAAGTTCTCCAGAAGCTTCTATTATTAGAACATACATAGATATTTTAACTGAACTTCCTTGGTATCAAATGAGCGAAGAAGTTATTGATATTAATGTAGTAGAAAAAATATTAAATGAAGATCATTATGGATTAAAGAAACCAAAAGAAAGAATTCTTGAGTATTTAGCAGTTAGAAAATATACAAAGTCTGCTAAATCACCAATTTTATGTTTTATGGGTCCTCCTGGTGTAGGTAAAACATCTCTTGCTTTATCGATTGCTAGAGCTATAAATCGTAAGTTTGTAAAGATTTCTTTAGGTGGAGTTCACGATGAATCTGAAATTAGAGGACATCGTCGTACTTATATTGGAGCAATGCCTGGTAAAATCATTCAAGGAATGAGAAAAGTAGGAGTTGCAAACCCAGTATTTGTATTAGATGAAATTGATAAGTTAGGCAATGACCAAAGAGGAGATCCTGCTAGTGCATTACTAGAGGTATTAGATCCAGAACAAAACCACTTATTCAATGACCACTATTTAGAAGAACAATTTGATTTATCAAAAGTATTATTCATTGCTACTGCTAACTATATTGGTAATATTCCTCATGCTTTAAGAGATAGATTAGAAATTATTAATTTATCTTCATATACAGAGATTGAAAAATTACATATCGTTAGAAATCACTTGATTCCTAAACAAATTAAGGCTCATGAATTAGAAAAAGAGCATATTACTTTCACAGATGATGCAATTCTACATGTAATTAGATATTACACTAAGGAAAGTGGTGTTCGTCAACTTGAGAGATATATTGCTACAATATGTCGTAAAATCATTACTAATTTCGTAAAGAGCACTGAAAAGAGCATTGAAGTATTAGTAGATGTAAATAAGATAAAAGAGTTCTTAGGTAAAGAATTATTCGATTATACTAAGAAAGAAAAAACAAATCAAATCGGATTAGTAAACGGTTTAGCTTATACTGATTTCGGAGGAGATTTAATTCCAGTTGAAGTAAACTATTTCTCTGGTAAAGGTAGACTTGTAGTTACAGGTAACCTTGGAGATGTTATGAAAGAATCAGCAAATATTGGATTAGACTATATTAAAGCTAATGCTAAAAAATTAGGAATTGATGAAACAATATTTGATAAGATTGATATTCATATTCATGTACCAGAGGGTGCTGTACCTAAAGATGGACCTAGTGCTGGTGTTACTATGGCAACTGCAATTGTAAGTGCTTTAACAAATGAGCCAGTAAGAAATGATGTAGCAATGACAGGAGAAATCACTTTAAGAGGTAATGTATTGCCAATTGGAGGATTAAAAGAAAAATCTATTTCTGCTCACCGTGCAGGTATAAAAACAATTGTTATTCCTCATGATAATGAAAAGGATTTAGATGAAATTCCTGATGTTGTAAAAGATAATGTGAAAATTATTTTTGCAGATCGTATTGAAGAAGTTTTACAAGTAGCGCTTGTAAATGAAGGTGCTAATCATGTTTCTATCCAAAATTAAATTTTTGATTAGTGCTCCTAATAAGAATTCTTGGCCTAAAGATGAATTAAATGAAATTTGTTTTTTAGGAAAGAGTAATGTAGGAAAATCTAGTTTATTAAATACTATTTGTAATAATAGTAAAATGGCTAGAGTTTCTTCTACTCCTGGATGCACTAAACTATTAAATTTCTTTGAAGTTGATAGTACATATAGAATTGTAGATGCTCCTGGATATGGTTATGCTAAAACATCATTATTAAACGATGAAGCATTTGCTAAAATGATGGATGAATACATTTTTGAAAGAGAAAATGTTAAACTATTTGTCTTATTAGTAGATTCTAGAAGAGAATTATCTCAAGATGATATTGATTGCTTAGAGATGCTAAAAAGAACTAACAAAGAAGTTGTAGTAGTAGGAACTAAAGCAGATAAGTTAAATCAAAGTGGTAAGAGTAAATTTACCAAAAATGTAAAAAATAACATTGATGGTAAAGTTTACTTAACTACAACACTAAAAAAGGAAAGCGTTTTTGGTTTGGTAGAATATATAGATAAAATAGGAAGGCGAACAAAGTAGCCTTCTTTTTTTGTATAATAATTACTTTTAATTCATAGACTTAACTAGGAGGTTTTATTATGCAACAAATTAATTTAACGAAAACAATAAACTTTGAAGGGGATATTCAAGACTTATTACTTATAAGTATGGATGATCAAATTGATAAAATATATGATAAGGAAGGAATTAAAGTAATAGGTAAAATTCTTATCGGTGGTAAAGTAATGTTAGATGAGGAAAAAGAATTTGATGATACAGTAAATATTGATATGTTCCTTATAAATGAAGAAATACTAGATTCTAATAGTCTTAGTATAACTGTTGATGATTTTAATTATAAAATAGATAAAAGTAAATTAATTTTAGATATTTCCTTAAAAGTAGATGGATTGAAAGAAATAGAAACTAGTTTTCTTTCCTTTGAAGATAATGAAGATGTTCAAGAAGAAATAGAGGAAGAAAGAAATAATGAAGAAATAGAAGATGTGATTGAAGATAATCTTTTAATAGAAGAACCTGTAGAACTAGACGAAGAAGAAAATAATTGTAAAAAGAGTTTGTTAAAATCGGTGTTTTCAAGCAAAAAGATAAAAGAAGAGGTCTCGTGGGTTTTACATTGCACTAAAAACGGAGATACTTACGAAAATATTGCTGAAAAATACAAAGTTGATTTAAAAAAATTAAAAACAATTAATAATAATGAGGAACTAAAAGAAGGTAAATTGCTCTTTTTGCCTATAGAATAGTATGAAAGAAATAATTAAAACTTTATATAATATAGAGGTTTTAACTTTTATTAAAATCAGTGATAAGGTATATAAGATTAAAACAATGAATAGTGATTATGCTTTAAAATATATAGAGCAGAATAATATTGATTTTATAATAGAAAAATTAGAACTTTTAAATGTTGGTTTTTTTGTTTATCCCTTAAAGAATATTAATAATCAATATGTATCTAGTTTTGATGAATTTAATTTTATCGTATTCCCATGGATTGAAGGGGATAATGTTTTACTTAAAGATTTAAAATTAGAGTTTTTTCTAGATTCTCTAGCGGAACTTCATAATAGGAGTTTTTATACTGTAAGAGTTAATAATAGTTTTTTTGATGAAACATATGATTTTATAGCTAATAAGATAGATAAAACTACAGAATATATTGAATCCTATATGTCTCAAATAGAAAGATTAGATTATAAGTCTCCATCACAATGGTTATTTCTTTTGAATTATCCTGTTTATGTAGAAGCATTAAGTAAAGCCAATAAATCTTTAGAGGAGTTTAAAGAAAAATGCGAAAAGAAAACTAGTGTAAGAATGGCTATGACTTACAATAACTTTGACTATAAGCATATTATTTTAAAACACAAGAAACTTTTGGGTATAGAGAATATAGAAACAACTTCACCTGTTTATGATGTCTTTTATACTTTTTCTTCTTTAAATGAGATAAAGGTTGATACAAAACTTTACTATGAAAAGTATTTTAATAAGTTTGTTTTTGATGATTATGAGAAGTTGTGGTTATTATCATTACTTTATATTCCTCGAATTGAAAACTTATCTAGTAATGAAATAAGTAATATAAAGGAAGTTACTAATTCTTTAAATTATATTAGGAATAGTGATGATATATCAAAAATTATAAAACAAAAAATGGAAATAAATGAGGAATAGAAAGGGAATATGCTAAAATAATTTTATCGTATATGAAGAGGTAAAATTATGGAAGAAAATAGTAAGATTAAGAATTGGAAGGTTTTATTAATATCGTTAATAGTGTCATTTTTGTTTTTAATGATCTGTTCTAATAATTCTTTTTTGTATGCATTTAATGATAATCAAGATATAAATTGGTATATAACTATGGGCAATGGTTTGTTGGAAGGTAAGATTCCATATAAAGACTTATTTGAACATAAAGGGCCGATAGTTTATTTTGTATTTAGTTTATTTTGCTTATTTAGTAATCCATATAGGGTAGCTTTTATTCTAGAGGTTATTTGCTCAACATTGTTTTTGTTTTTTTCTTACAAATTAATAAGGAAATTTACTAATGAGAAGAATGCTTTATTAGGGATTGTAATAACATCATTTTTAACTTTAACTAGTCATTTTTTTGTCGTAGGTGGAGGAGCAGTTGAAGAGTATTGTTTACCTATTTTAGTATATATGCTATTTTGCTTGTTTGAGTTTGTTCATGAAAAGAAAATGTTTAGTAAAACAAGGTCTCTTATATGGGGTATTTTAATAGGTATAGTTTTATTGATTAAGTATACTTTACTAGCTTTACCTGCGCTTATTTATTTTTATATGCTTTTTGTTTTGATAAAGGAAAAGAAATATAAAGAATTAATAAACATGACATTATTATTTGTTGTAGGTGTTTTAGTTGTATGTATTCCTATTGTTATTTATTTTGTAGTTAATGGAGCTTTTAGAGATTTCTTTATGACATATTTTTATAATAATTTAGTTAGATATACTGGCAAGGTTAACTTAATTAATAATATTTTTCTTGTTTGTATATATGGCTTCTTTGCTTTTGGAAGTATGGTGATGGGGACTTTCTTGCATAGAAAATATTATGCATCTAAGGAATATAAAAACTTTTATTGGATTTTATTTGTTTTGTATTTTTTAGTGTTATTGATTACAGGTAATTTTAATTATTATTTCTTACCTTTATCTGTTTTTATTCCATTAGGAGTAGGTCTATCTATAGATGTTATTAGTAAGAAGTATCCTAAATTATGTAATAGATATATATACTCTTCTTTCTTTGTTGTTTTATTAATTTTAAGCTTGGTATTTGGTAATGGCACATTAGAGTTGGATGATAAGAAAAGTGATTATATTCATTATCAAATAGCGGAGGATATCAATTCAATTAATAGTGAGAATCCTACTTTGTTTTGCTATAAATTATGGGATTATGGATTTTACAATGTAGTAGGTGTTGTTCCAAATGTAAAATTTTATGCGAATAGTCTTTTTAGTGAAGAGAAGTATCCAGAAATGTATGAAGGATTTAGAAGTTATATTGAAGAAGCGAAAACAGAATTTGTAATTATGGAGAAAGCGGTTTATGAAAAGGAAATAGAGTTTGTCTCACCTCATTATGATTACTATAAAACGTATTCGTATCTTTATTATAAGGACAATTTAAGGTCCTTTAACATGGTAGTAGTTTTATTGATTAGAAAGTAAGGACTATTGATAAAAATAGTTCTTTTTTTATGATAGAATACTAATGGACAGGTACTCAAGTGGTTAAGAGGTTTGATTGGAAATCAAATAGGTCATGAAAGTGATGCGTGAGTTCGACCCTCATCCTGTCCGCCAATATATATGGGTTGGAAGCTCATAAAATGTTATTGAAAAGGTTTCGTCTTTTATAAATAAAAGATATAATAAAAATGTTAAAAGGTAAGGTGATTTTATGAAATATACATATAAAACAAAGGGAACTTGTTCAATTGAAATAAGTTTTGATATAAATGATGGAGTTATCTCTAACGTTTCTTTTTTGGGTGGATGTAATGGTAATTTAAAGGCTATTTCTAAACTAGTGGAAGGAATGAAAGTAGAAGAAATAGAAGAAAAATTAAAAGGAAATACATGTGGTAGAAGGGATACTTCATGTGCAGATCAATTAGCTCTTGCAGTTAGACAAGCAAAAGAAGAACTTTCAAAGTAGGTGAATGTATGTACATTATTATTACTGAGAAAAGTGGGTTTATGCCTGATACTGTTATAAAAATTTATGAGGATAAAGTGGAACTTGAAGAAAATAATAAAATTAGAGTATTAAAGTATACGCCTTTAGAAACTAAAGAGATAATTAAATCCTTTTTAAAGATTTCTAAAGGATGGGATAAAAAATACATTGGTAAAGGAATTATTGATGATGATATTTTTGTTATAGATGTAGTAGATAAAGAAACTAAAGAATACTATATAAAGAACAAATATCCTCAAAATTGGAGTAGTTTTATTTTGTTTAGAAATAAACTTGTTAGAGAAGAAATAAAGTTTAATTAATTGTGATATACTTTTAAATGGAGCGTGATTTTATGAAGTCAATTATATTAACTAGTGGACCAGAGTTTAGTGTTAAAAATGAAGATGGAAATAGAAAGGCTGTTAAATTAGCGAATGAAGCATTAGTTCAAACTCTTAAAGAGGAAATTGAGGACTATAATAATTTATTGTTTATTTGTAGTACTCCAGATGAATATAAAAAGAATGAAGAGTATTCTAAGTTAATAACTAAGTCTTTGTCATTAGCAGGGCTTAAATTTTCTATGTCTGATGTAATAGATAGTAGAAACTGGTTATTTTCTAAGGGATTAATTAATTCTGCGAACTTAGTAGTATTATTAGGAGGAGATCCATTAGAACAAATGGAGTTCTTTAATGGTATTGAATTAAAAGAAAAATTAAGAAAATATAAAGGCTGTTTGCTAGGTATTAGTGCCGGTACTGTTAATATGGCTAAGAATGTTTATTGCAGTAAAGATGAGGATATTGAAGAAACTTTATATTATAAGGGATTAGGTTTAACTGATATTAATGTAGAGCCTCATTTTGATGATACAGATACTGTTAGAATAAATGAAGTTCTTTTAAAAGATAGCGAAAAGAAATCTTTTGTAGCTTTACCAGATGAAAGCTTTATTGTTCTAAAAGATGGTAATGTCACTTTAAATGGTGATGCATATTATTTTAGTAATGGTTCATATAATAAAATCGATAGTTTAAATGGAATATATGGTGAAAGCAAGTGATAAAAAATATTTTGTTTGATTTAGATGGCACTTTAATAAAGATATTCCAAGAAAAGTTTAATGAGAAGTTTTATAAAATTATTTATTTGCGATTCTTAAAGAATGGTTATGATGCAGAGACTTTGTCGAAGATTATGCTAGAAGGTATTAAACTTATGGTATTTAATGATGGTAAAGTAAGTAATGAAGAAGTTCTATGGAGTAATTTTGAAAAGAAAAGTGGCATTAAAAGAGAAGTTATATTTTCTTCAATGAAGGAATTATATGATGAGGATTTTGATACATTAAAAGATTGCATTGAAACTGTTGAAGTTACAGGTAAAGCGATCAATGAATTATATGAAAAAGGTTATAATTTAATTTTGGCTACTAATCCTTTATTTCCTTTAATTGCTGTTACAAAAAGAGCAGGTTGGGGTAATATAGATTGTAATAAGTTTAGTTATATAACTAGTTATGAAAACTCTAGTTTTTCTAAGCCTAATATCAATTATTATAAAGAAATAATTGAAAAGAATAATTTGAATATTGAAGAGACTATGATGTTTGGTAATGATACAATTGAAGATTTATCAATTGAACAACTAGGAATACCTTGTTACATAATTACAAACAATGTAGTTAATCCTCAAAATTTAGATAGGTGCACAAAAAAAGGAGACTACAATGAATTTTATTCTTTCATAAGTAATCTCCCTAAAATTAATTAATTGTTCTTATCTAAATCTTTAAGTATTTCGTTAATATCTAACTCTAGTGATCCACTAGAGTTTTTGTTTGTAGAATTAGTAGCATTTATTTTATCTACAGCACTTAAATAGATATCAATACTAGTTTGAGATTTTTCAATTCCTTCAATATTCATATCGTCATTTGAATGAATAATGTAAGGTTTTAACATTTTATTTATTTGTCTTCTTCCTATTACAGGTTTACCGGCATTTTTCTCAATAGCTTCTTTTTTGATTTTTCTAATAACTGCGGCAACATCTACAACTTTAATTGTATATCCTTTTGGACGTTTAGCTCTTTCACTGTGAGGTAGTTGAGCATAGAATTCTTCTTCCTCTTCATCGTTATCATAGTCATCTTCTAATTCAATGATATCATCAAATTCACAAATTTCTTCAACTATATTAACGTGAGGAGCAACCTCTTCTTCTTTAACTGTAGGAACAGTTGGGCGAATTTCTTCCTCTTCGAAGTCATCAACGATTTCTACTTCAGCAGGTATGATTTCTTCTTCTGGTTCGATTTCAATTTCGATGTCGTCTTCAACCTTTTCTTCAATTAAACTAACGTTATTAAGATGCTTTTGGATATCTTCATTAAGAAGTTGTTGACCATACATTTCTTCACTTATAGATATTTTAAATGATGAGAACGGTAATTTTTGTGCTCCACTGTTTGTAGCAAATAAAATGCTAACGTTACGTACTTTATCATGATCATAAGCAAGTGAATCTTCAAGTTTAGCCTTGATTTGTTTCGCGCTTAATGAAATGTTCTCGATTTCATCAATAGTATTCTTTTTCATAATACCACTCCTGTCTACTTAATTATAGTTTAAAAATAAAATAATAGCAATCAAAAATAATTTAAGGTTTTTATATTTTAATTGTTACAAATACATAAATTTATTTATTAGATTATTAAGGAGGTAATGTTATGAGATATGAAGTTTTAAGTGATAGCGAAATGAAGGAAATAATAGGTGGTTCGGTTCCTCAATTAGCAACAGTTTTAGCGGTAGGAGCAATAGCTCTTATTACCATAACTGTGTTTAAACTATATCAGTCTAGCAAAGGTAAGTCTTCTTTTGGAAGTGGCTTTGAATTTCAATGGGAAATCAAGGATTAATGAAGAGTACATTTAAAGAAATCCCTCTTAACGATAGGCCTAGAGAAAAGGCTTTAAATAACGGGGTACAATCATTATCTAATGAAGAACTATTAGCGGTAATATTAAAGTGTGGGACAAGAGGGTTTAGTGTTTTAGAATTAGCAAATGATATTTTTAAAAGATATTATAGTTTTAATAATATCATGAATTGTAGTTATGATGAATTGATGAAGATAAAAGGTATAAGCAAAGCTAAAGCTATTGAGTTATTAGCAATAATGGAGATAGCTAAAAGGATTCAAAAAAATAAAATAAATTCAATTAAAGTAATAAATTCACCTGATGATATTTATGATAATTTCTCTGTTTTATTAAAAGAAGAAAAACAAGAGAACTTTATGGTTATCTTTTTAAATATTAAATCTCATATTATAAAGTATGAGACTCTGTTTGTCGGAGGAGTAAATTGCTCGATTATTGATGTCAACTTTATTTTAAAGAAGGCTATTAACTATGGTGCTTGTAAAATTATTTGTCTGCATAATCATCCAAGTGGTGATCCTACGCCTAGTAATCAAGATATTATAATAACTAAAAAGATAGATTTAAATGCTGATATGTTAGATATAAAACTTATGGATCATATAATAATTGGAAAGAATTCATATGTTTCTTTAAAAAGAGAAAAATTATTTTAAGTCTATTTCGTATTTCTAGTTTTTTCGACACGCTTAATTTTTATAATTTGCTTGTGAGGTGAAACTAGAGATGAATCACAATCTTTTATTTAAAAATATAAATGGTAAAGTTACGATTGTTTCGGAATATAATTTGTCATTTGATAGGTTTATAGAATCTTTAAAAGGTAGATTAGAAAGGTTATATATAAAGGATGATTTATTAAAATCTAATGTTACTTTGGATATAAGAAATATAGAGTTAGATTCTAAACGAATATTAAAGATATTTGATGTTTTATCATTGTATGGATTCATATTTATAGATAAGGTTATTTACAAAGAAAAAAACAATAAAAGTTTATTGCTACATGAAGGAAATATAAGAGCAGGAGAAATAAAACTGTTTTCTAATAATGCATTAATTATAGGCAATATAAATAAAGGGGCAAAAGTGATTGTTAATGGTAATCTTTATATAATAGGAAAAGTTAATGGAACGGTTGAATTTAAAGGCGTAAATAACAAACTAATAGCATCTAGTATTGAGGACTCTAATGTTAAGATTTGTGCTTTAGAGAAGCATATTGAGGGGCTTAAATCTAATGTTTTAATTTTAATAAAAGATGATGATATAGTAGAAGAAAATTTTATGGATAGGGGTGTAGGTATATATGGCAAGAGTAATAGTTGTTACATCTGGTAAGGGAGGAGTAGGGAAAACGAGTGTTACTTCAAATTTAGGTGTTACTCTTGCTAAAAGTAGTAAAGTCTGTTTAATTGATGCTGATTTGGGCTTGAAGAACTTGGATGTTGTATTGGGAATAGAAAATAGAGTTATTTTTGATATGCAAGATGTAATAAGTGGTGTATGTAGTTTGTCTCAAGCACTTGTGAAAGATAAAAGGAATAGTAATTTACAAGTTTTGCCTGCCTGTAAATCGCTTGATGTACAGAAGATAAATTTTAATTATCTTGAAAGAATAATTAATGATTTAAAGCAAATGTTTGATTATATTTTAATTGATTCTCCAGCGGGCATAGAAAGAGGGTTTTATAATGCGATTAGAAATGCTGATGAAGCAATTGTAGTTGTTACATTAGATATTTCTTCAATTAGAGATGCTGATAAAGTGGTAGGTATTCTTAATGGTAATGATATACATGATGTTAAACTGATTATAAATAGGGTTAACCTGAAGCATATTGAAGAAGGAGTTTCTATTCCTATGTCTGATGCAGTAGATGTTTTAGGTATTGGGGTTTTAGGGGTTGTATACTATGATGAGGCAATTAGTCAAGGAAATAACAAAGGGGTTCCTATAAGTCACGATAGTAGAGCGATATCATCTAAATGTTTTCAAAATATAGCAAGAAGAATAAATGGAGAAAATGTTGAGTTAATGAAGTATAAAAAGAAATCTTTTTTAGAAAAAATCTTTTCTTGAGTTATTAAATTTAAATCATCTTAATATTATGTATTGAGGTGGGTTAAATATGGAAGAATTAGAAAAAATTAAAGATCGTATTCATGGTAGAAGGAATAACTCTAATGTGGTTGATATTAGTGTTAAAGAAATTGAAAATACTTATTCAAAACCTAGTAAATTATATAAGTTAGTAATGTTTACACTTGTTTTAATGGCTTTGTTTTTATCTGTGGCAGTGTATGCTAAAAAAGATGAAAATGGTAAGTTTTTAAGTGAGAGGTTTGGTATTAATATTAATTTTGCTTCTTTTAATAAGACTATGAATAAGTTAATTAACTTTAGGGCAGTTAATAGTTTTATTAATAGTGATTATCCAGTATCTTATATTCCTAATTACATTCATATGGGAGATGATATGTATGTCAATGGGACAAGTGAAGTTAAAAGTGTTGATGATGGGATAGTAACTTACATATACAGCGATGAAACGGGGTATTTGGTAATAGTAGAGAATGATTCGGGATTTAGAAGTGTCTATTCTAATCTTGTTGATGTTAGTGTTAAAATGAATGACAGAGTATATTTTGATAGTGTAATTGGAGTTGTTGAGGAAGAAGTTAAGATAATATTTAGTAAGGATAATAAACAAATTACATATGAACAAGTTGTTGAACTTCTTCAATAAGTTTGAGATAAGTCCGTTTGCTACAGTATTTATTTCCATTACTTTGCTAACCGGTAGTTATAAACTCTTTTATATATATTTTCTTATTACGTTTATCCATGAATTAGGGCATGTTGTTGCAGCGAAAATAGTAGGACTTAAGATTGATAAAATAAAGTTATTAGCAGTAGGTTTTAATGCTGAAATTAATGATTTGAATTACACGACTAGTTTAAAAGAGTTTATTGTTGTTCTAGCGGGACCTTTAACGTACTTTATATCAAAGTGGTTATTAGTTTTTTTATATCGCGTTGACTTTATTTCTTATAATGCTTTTACTCAAGCAAATATTATTAATGAGTATGATTTTATTTTCAATTTACTTCCTCTTATTCCTTTAGATGGAGGAAGATTATTAAAAATAATAATAGATAATTTTGTTACATGTAAGACTTCTTTAATTATTGTTGGACTTTTATCGAATATTTTTGTAATTGTGTTTATGCTTGTAACAATTAGAACCCCTCAATGGTTAATGTATGTGTTTTTGGTGTTTACTAATGTCGTATTCTTTTTAACTATAGATAGAAAATGGAAAGAGTTTTTAATAAATAGGCTTTTAAAAGAAAACAAATTAAAGGTTAAAATACATAATAAGAAGGATATATATAGAAATAAGAACAACTATTTTATAAGAGGTAAGACTGTTATTGGAGAAAAAGAAGGTATTTTAAGAATATTAAATAATCAAATTTAAGGTTCACTATAATTGATATACAATTAAAAATAGTTTAAACTCAAATTAAGAGGTGAACTATTATGAAGAAAAGTAGATTTTTAAAGAAGATAATTGCTTGTTTTGCTTTATTTGTGACTTTGTTTGCTTTTTCAGGATGTAATAAGGAGAGCGAGCCTGAACCTGAAACTCAAGAGGCGATGTTTGCTAAATACATGACAGCACAAAGCAACTTAAGTGATCCAACAAAAGGATATAAGGCTGTAACAAGAACAACTGCATCAGCATTTGGTTTCTCAGAAACAACAACTGCGAACGCTACTGTTAATTTTGCAACTGGTGAACTAGCTTATATTGAAAAAGATAGTACTGGTGATGTGGTTGAAGAATACTATGTTGTTAAAAATAATGACAAAACAATATTCTATCATCACGAGAAAGATGATTCATTTGGTGAAGTAGAGGACTATTACAATGCGATGTATGTAGGTAGCGATTTTATCTATAGATATGGTGATGGTGAATTAGTTGAGGCACCTACTGTTGAAGCAACTACATTTGAAGAATTTAAAAATGCTTTTATAGAAGCTTATTCTGGAACTGTGGAAGAGGAAATGGACCTTGGAGAAGGTAGTGCTTTCACTGTAGAGAAATTTGAGTTTTCACAAGTGGACAATGAATATGAATTTACTACAAAATTTAAAGCATCAGTAGAAGGTTTCACTATCTCTGCTGAAATAGGAATTAGTTTTAGTGAGACAATAATTAAATCACTAATCATTAGAATGGATATGTCTCTTATGACAATGACTAGTACAACTAATTTCTATTCTGGTTATGATAGTAGTTTAATGCCAACTACATTCAATAAATACCCTAGTTTAAATGAAATTGAAAATGCTGAGTTTACTGTTACTTATTATATGGATGGTGTAACTAGTGGATGGTTAAATACATATTATGATGAATATAAACCAGGACAAACATTTACTTTTGATGCAGATGAATTAGAGTACATTATGTTAGATAATACTACAATTGATGGATGGTATTTAGATCCTGAATGTACAATTAGTATTGATACTTTAACAGAGTATCCTTCATATGATATTGAATTATATGCTAAAACTGTTCCTAATACTGGATATGCGGTAGTTGTATATACTGCTACTATAAAAGAAGAAGGAAACTTAATATATTGGCCAGAAAGTGATACATTTGTATATGATGTTACTCAAACTCAATCAATAAATATTGCTGACTTTGTAGATGATCCTGATGCTACAATTACTGAGGTTAAAGTAAATGGAACTGTAGTTTCAAACAATACATTAGTTTTAGCTAGTGGTGGTTACTACATTGTAGAAATAAACGGTACTACTCCAGGAACTGACTGGTAAAATATAAAGAACTATGATACACTTGTTTCATAGTTTTTTTATGCTATTTTATTAATTAATAAAAATAAATTAATTGCATTGACAAGGAATAATACTTGTGATAAAATTACTGCGTTGTACCTCGCTCTTGAGGCTACAACCGCACTAAAAAGGTTCCGATAAAGTATTAAATTACTACCTTAAAGGCGAGTCTTAGTGCCATTTTAAAAATTTATAGGAGGTGCATGTATGTACGCAATTATTCAAACAGGCGGAAAGCAAATTAAAGTTGCTGTAGGCGAATCAGTATTAGTTGAAAAATTAGATGTTAAAGAAGGAGATACTGTTACATTTGACAAAGTATTACTTGTAGGTGGAGAAAAAACTACTAAAGTTGGTGCTCCATATGTAAAGGGTGCTACAGTTAAAGCAACAGTAGAAAAACAAGGAAAAGCTAGAAAAATTATCGTTTTCAAGTATAAACCTAAAACTACTTACCGTAAAAAACAAGGACATCGTCAACCATATACTCGCGTTAAAATCGAAGAAATTACTGCTTAATTATGATTAAAATTCAAATTAACAAAACAAATGATAAATACTCTTCATTATTAGTTAGTGGGCACTCTAATTATGATGAACATGGTAAAGATATAGTTTGTGCTGGAGTAAGTGCTATTGTAACCGGTGGGTTAAATGCTCTTATAATAGAAAACAAAAAGAAAATTTCTTATCGAGTTAATGACGGTTATGTTAATGTTGATGTCTTAGATATAGAGGATGACAAATTACAATTAATAATGGATGTAATTGTTGTTCAATTAAAAACTATAGAAGAAAGTTATAAAAAATACGTTAAAATTAGTGAATAACAAGGGAGGTTAGTGCTATGGAATTAAGATTAAATTTACAATTATTTGCTTCTAAAAAAGGTGCTGGTTCTACTAAGAACGGACGTGATTCTGAATCTAAACGTTTAGGTGCAAAAAAATCTGATGGTGAACAAATTAATGCTGGATCAATCATTTATCGTCAAAGAGGAACAAAAATCCATCCAGGAAATAATGTAGGTATTGGTGGAGACGATACTTTGTTTGCTAAAATTAGTGGATATGTAAAATACGAAAGATTAGGAAAAAATCGTACTAAAGTTTCTGTATATCCTACTAGATAATAATATTAATGAGTCCCGAAAGGGACTTTTTTAAAAGGAGTGGTCATATGGGTAATATGTTTATTGATAAAGTTGAACTACACGTTAAAGCTGGAAAAGGTGGTAATGGTGCCATCGCTTTTCATCGTGAGAAATTTATTGACCGTGGCGGACCTAGTGGAGGAGATGGAGGAAAAGGCGGAAGCATTTTCTTTGTAGCTAAAAGCGGGTTAACTACATTAATAGATTTCAAATATATGCATAAAATTATTGGTAACGATGGAGAAAATGGTGGCCAAGAAAAATGCTATGGTAGAAAAGGTGAAGATGTGTACATTGATGTTCCTGTAGGTGCTTTTGTTACTGAAAAAGGGACTGGTAGAGTGCTTGCTGATTTTACCGCTCCTGATCAAGTTTTTGAAATTGCTAAAGGTGGTAAAGGCGGTAAAGGAAACGTTAAGTTTGCTAATAGTAGAAATCAAACTCCTAGAATTGCTGAAAATGGTGATGAAGGAGAAGAGTTTGATATCGTTATTGAATTAAAATTATTAGCAGATGTTGGTTTAGTAGGATTCCCGTCAGTCGGTAAGTCTACTTTACTAAGCGTTTTAACAAATGCTAAACCAGAGATCGCTGATTATCACTTTACAACATTAAAACCTAATTTAGGTGTTGTATCTTTAGTAGATGGGTATGACTTTGTAATCGCTGATTTACCTGGACTTATTAAAGGTGCTCATTTAGGTAAAGGCCTAGGATTAGATTTCTTAAAACACTTAGAAAGATGTAGAGTAATTTTACATGTTATTGATATGTCAGCAGCAGATAATAGAGACCCATATGAAGACTATCTTGCAATTAAAGAAGAATTAAAACAATATGGAATGAGATTACTTGAAAGACCAATGATTATTGTAGCTAATAAAATGGATGTAGATGGTAGTGAATTATACTTAGAAGATTTCAAGAGTAGATTAGAAGATGATGTTGAAATATTCCCAGTAAGTTCATTTACAAGAGAAGGCTTAGTGGCACTTATTAAAAGAACATACGAATTAGTTAAAACTACACCTGAGTTCCCTCTTATGGATACTGCAGAAATCGAAGAAGTTACAACATTTGGCTTTAAAGAGGAAAATGATAGTAATGCATTCACTATTAGAAGAGAAAAAGGAATATTCATTATCGAAGGCGAAAATATTGAAAGAATATATAAGAAAATCAATATTAGCACTGATGAAGGTGTAATGAGACTTGCTACTATTCTAAATAAAATGGGAGTAGAAGAAGCTCTTAAGAAACACGGTATCAAAGATGGAGATACTGTACGCTTGTTTGACTTCGAATTTGAATATTACGAATAAAAGATAATGAATTTCATATAATTTAGCGGGAGGTTATTTTATATGAAATTTCATATCGTTCAAGTTGGGGAAGATATAAATAAAATTTGTAGTATCTATAACATTGAAAAAGAAACTCTTGAAAGACTTAATCCAACTATTAATAATAGAAATCTAGTAGTAGGAGAAAAACTTAGAGTTATTCAAAGAGAAGATACTAAGCTAGTCGAAGATATTTCTTCTTTATATACTAGTAATCAAGAAAATGATACAGAAGATGAAAAATATATCTGTCCTCATTGTAAAAATATAATATTAATACCAAAGAATAGATTGTAGACCAATCTATTTTTTTTGTTTGGTTGAAAATCTTTAATAACTGAATTATAATAAAATTATGATGGGTGTGATTGAAGATGGATGTTATTTCTAGAGTTGAACAATTTAATAAATCACTAGGTATAGTAACATCTTTTTATAATGCCCAAGATGATATTTTGGGATATAGCGAAAATAATGTAATTTATCTTAATACTCATTATAAAGATGATCTTGAATTAGTAAATAAACATGAGACATTACACTTCTTTAAAAATAGTTCTCAATTTAAGGCTATTAAAAGTGTTATTTTTTCACTTTTAAGGGAAGACGATATAAATAAACTTAGAGATAATTATTATTTAAAATACCAAGGATTATACAGTGAAGAAGATATAAAAAGTGGTGTAATAGATGAAGAAATAGCTATTGATATAATTATTAAAAATGGTGAGTTTCCTATTAATATAGATGAATATGTTAAAGATGCTTATACATCTATTGTTACTCAAAGTAAATCTATTACTTTTTCTAATGAAGTAAAGAGATATTTAAATATATCTTTATCCAAGAAAATAGATCAACAATATCCTAAATTAAATAAGTGGGAGAAATTATTTGTACTTAATTATTATAATGGTAAAGATAAAGTGTTGCCTACAAATAAAGCCACTAAACACGAAGAGGTAAGAGAAACAATAAAGAAAGAATTAGAGTCTTTATATGAATACACGAATGACTATAATAACTTTTTTATTGATCCATTTTGCAAAGAAGTAATTAGAAAAGTTGAAATGGAAATTCAAAAATTAATAAGTGATGGAGAGTTAGAAGAGGCAGAAGATGTAAGAACTCACTTTGAAGAGAACTTAATTAATAGAGCTAATATGATTTCTAATAACTTAAGAAGAGAATATAAGAATATTGTAAAGGTATTGAAGAATAGTGAATATGATGATGCCTTTAAATATTTAATGTTACAAGAGACAATAAGTAGAACTTATAAAAGAGAAAATATTGATGGTAAACCATCTACGATAGTAGATAAAAGAGTATTGAATGAGACTACAATAAATCATATGGTTTTAAATAAGCCGATACTTGATATTCTTTATAGTAGTGTTGATGACTATAAAAGTTTTGGAGATTTGTATTTTGATAGTTTAGAAGACTTTAATGAAAAATTAAAACTAGAAAATAGTATTAAGTTTGAACACATAAATACTTTTGGTATGGGTAAATGGATAAAGTTTGATAGTAGAGCAAATAATAAAGAGGCTTTTATAGAAAACTCGCAAAAACTTTCTGTGCTTGTAAAAGATACGATATGGTGCACTAAAACACAAGCGAGTAGTCACTTAGAAAAGGGCGATTATTATGTCTTTGTAGATAATAAGGGTAAACCTCATATTGCCATTAGAATGTTAGGCGATGAGATAAGTGAAGTTAGAGGTATTGCTCATGATAGAGCTCAAGAATTAGAGAGTGAGTATCGTAAAGTTGCAATTGAATTTTTAATAAAGAATTCTAATATTAGACATGGCAAAGAATGGCTAGAAAAAGAAGAATGGAATAGAAGATTAGTAGGATATATGAATAAGATAGACACTAATAGTTTGAATGATGAAGATATTGATAATCTTATTTATGATATGACAGAAGTTAATGATTATAAGATTCATATTGCTAGAAATACTAATAAAAAGATTTTGATAGAGAAGATAAAGGATTTACCTAAGGTTAAACTTAAACTAGCAGAAAAGTATAATTGTAAGGTAGAAGATATATATTTTGGCAATATTAGTATGCTTAAAAGTTATGATGGTGTTTTTCCTTATAAAGTTGTTTTTGGATCTCTTGCTCTTCCTACAGATCAAGTAGTTGATTTTAGTAAATTAAATGTTGTTATAGGTACAGCCCATTTTTCTGGTAGTATTGTTGAGGAACTTCCTTCATTAGAGATAATTGGAGGAGATGCATATTTTGGTGGGTGTGCTTTAAAGAGTTTGCCTAAGTTAAAGAAAATTGGCGGAAGAGTTACTTTAAATGGTGAAACTAAAATTGAAGATTTGAATAGTTTGGTTTATATAGGTGGAGATGCTAATTTTCAGAGGTCTCAAATTAAAAGCTTAGAAAATTTAGAGGTAATTGAGGGTAATGCTAGTTTTAGAGAGTCTAAAATATCTTCATTGCCTAAATTAAGAATGGTAAAAGGGTCTTTAATAACTGCTTATAGTGATGTAAAAGAGTTGCCTGTCTTAGAAAAAGTTGGTGGTAATGCAGATTTTGGATATTCAAAATTGGAAGTTTTAAATCCTGAGTGTGAGATTATTGGGAAGATGAATTTTGCTAATTGTCCATTAGATAAAAATAGAACAAAAAGGTAGGAGTCTTCATTAAAATTTGTCCTTGTAATGAGGACTTTTTTCTTATATAATTATGGTGTATTGAGGTGTTGTTAATGAATAAAGAAGAATACATACAAAAGTACATTACTTGTTATAATCATATGATGGATATTATGGTTATGGTAAAGGATTTTATTTATCCTGGAGAGTATACTTTTGAAAGAATTGATGAGAAATGGCCAGTAGAGAAAAAGATTGCTTTTATTAAAAGAGATTTAGAAAGCGTTAAATTTGAAAAGGAAGTTCCTAAACAATTCGTAGATAATTTAGAATATTATTTCCCTGATGAAGAATTGGAATTAGATGGGGTAGCACCTTACATTGAAGAGTATTGGGAAAAAGAATTAATTTCAATGAAACATAGATTACAAACTAAATATCTTCCTTTTATTAAATTAATGGCAATTAATGATTATAAAGACGCTAATCTTGATGCTAATTATACAGATGAAGAAGCATGGATTGCTCTTTTAGGGGATCAAAGAGAAGTTGAAGATATTGAAAATAGAATTAAAGATGTTATTTGGACTCTTAATGATAATGGGAAAGAAGATATCGTAGATAATTTCTTACAAGATCACTATAAATTAAATAATATTGAGTTTAATAGATATATGAAGGGTATTAATAATAATGAAACATCTATTATTAGACTTCATGAACATAAAAATGAAATAAATGCTAATTTTAAGGCGTTTGATAAATATTTTGAAGATATTTTTGGACAAGATGAAGCTATTGAAAGAATAAGAAAAACATTATTAAGAAGTATTTTATTCTATAATGCAGAGGATTTAGAGGATAAAGCTAGTGCTCCTCAACAAGGGCCTCTAGCAACATTTATGTTCTATGGACCTACAGGAACTGGTAAAACAGAGACTGCTAAAAGAATGGCTAAGTTCGTATTTGGAAACGCTAATAAGATGCTTATTTTAGATATGAACTCTTATAAGGATTCAAAAGTATCTGCGAGTGCTTTAAAAGGACATCCTGAAGGTTATGTAGATAGTGGTAAGGGTACTGATTTTACAAGATTTTTACAAAATAATGATAAAGGTATTATCGTATTAGATGAGTTTGAAAAGTCTGCGAATGAAGTTAGAGAGTTATTTATGACTATGTTGGATGAAGGTAAGTTTAAGGATGCTTTAGGTAATACTTATGATTTATCTGGTTATATATTTGTAGCTACTACTAACGTTAGTAAAGTATTTGAGCAAAAGAAGTCAAGACCTATAGGGTTTACTAGTTATACAGAAAAACAAATAGAGAAAGATGATGAATCAAGAATAAGAGATGAGTTAAGAGGTATCTTTACTGCTCCTATTATGAATAGATTTAATAATATCATTGGTTTTAATGAAATTAAGAAGAAAGATGCAATTGATATTTGTGATAGTTTAATTAGTAAGTTAATTGCTAAATTTGAAAGTAAGAAGTTTGATGGAGTTACTCCTAAAATTAAAATAGATAATAAAGATGAAATTATTGAATTAATCTTACAAGAAAGCAATTTCAAAAAAGACGGTGTAAGAAGTTTAAAAAACGTTATTAATGATTTAATAGGTTCTCAAATTCTTGAAGAAATTGTAAATGGAAAAGATAAAATGATTATTAGAGCAGAGGATGACAAGATTGTTGTTCATACTAGAAATTCACTAGTAGAAAGCAAGAGAAATAAAACAGTATAAAAGCAAATAAATTGATTTTTATAATATAATTTGCTAAATTATATATAAAGGTTGGTGTGCTTATGTTTGAAAAAATCGTTTTTGAAATTTTGTATTATGTAATTTGGATTATTGAAATAGTTGGTATTTCTATCGTTGTTTTTGGTACATTTAATTCAGTATTTAAGATGTTCCAAGATAAATTTAAGGATATTAAAACTAAAAAGAAAAAAGGTGAGTCAGTTAAACTTGTTCTTGCTAAATATTTGGCTTTAGGATTAGAGTTTATGATGGCTGCGGAGATATTAAAGACAGTTACTATTAATAGAGAATTTACAGAAATAATGATTTTAGGAGCAATTGTTATTTTAAGAGCGGCGATGAGTTTGCTTATTTATTGGGAGTTATCTTATGAAGAAAAGAAGGAGACTCTTATTGAAAAGAAAAATAAAAATACAGTTAAGCCATTATAGGAGGTAGTTATATGTATAAAATATATGTCGATAAAGGTTTTGTAAATAAGAATAAGGTTTGGAAAAATTTAAGTCCAAGTGAACACGAACTAATAGTTTGTAATGGTTTTTCTGATTTAGTAATGAAAATCGGATTAGAAGGAAAAAACATTGTTTATTTATACGATTATAGTTCTAATAGTGACTGTTATGATAAAGCACGTGTATTAAAAGGTAAATTCCCTAACAGTGTAATTAATATTGTAATGAATGGAACTAATGTTAACCCTAAACACTTGAATAGAATTGGTGTTAATGCAATGTTTAAGGCTAATGACACTAAAGTTATTTTAGATAATATCGAACAATCTAAACGTTTAGTAGATAGTTATTTAGATGATCAATATGTTCATATAGATGAAAGTGAAATTAAATATAAGGATATTAATGTTGTAACTGTTATGGGACCAAGTGGAGGAGTAGGTAAGACTACTATAGCTACTAACTTAGCTTCTAGTTTTGCTGAATTTGGTTTAAAAACTTGTTTAGTTGACTTAAGTTTACAATTCGGTGATGTTGGTTTATTTACTAATGTTAAACCTACATTTACGGTATATGATTTAATGGTAAACAATATGGATTTCAATCCTAATATGAATTTATTCATTCAACATGTAAATCCTAATTTATTTGTATTACCTGCACCTGTACTACCAGAACAAGCAGACTATATTACTAGATCAATGGTATCTAAAATGATTAAAAACTTATCAGTATACTTTGATGTAGTAGTATTCGATACACCATCAATCGTTAATGATATTTGCTTAGAGTTATTCCAATTATCGCATCAAATAGTTCTAGTAACTACAAAAGATTTAGGATCTCTTAAAAACTCTAAACTAGCAATCGATTTATTAACTAAACTACATGTAGATGATAGAATTAAATTAGTATTAAATAAATTCGATAGCCCTAAGTTTGTAGTAGAAAACGAAGCTGTAAGAAGAATGTTAGGAGTAGACATTATCTCTTTAATTCCTCATACTAATACAATCACAGGAAATGCAATAAATATGGGAGTACCATTCATTTATTCATATCCAAGAGAGCCAATTAGTGATGCAGTAAGAGAATTAATGAGTAGAGTAAGATACAACTGTATCGTTGGTGGAACTAAAGTTGAAAAGAAATAATTTAAGTACAATTAGTTTTATAACTATCCTTATAATGCTTATTATAAGTTTAGTATATACAATTACAATTTTAAGATAACAAAAGGAAAGGATAACACCTTTCTTTTTTATTATAAAAAAGTAGAAATCACAAATAATAAATGCTAAAATATAACCATCAGTATATTAGTATACTGTTCCCAATTTGAGGTTCGTACATAGCGTAATTTCAGAGGGTCTAAGAACGCACCATAGCTATAAGAATAGGCTTTAGTGGTTCGTACATAGCGTAATTTCAGAGGGTCTAAGAACCTTTGAATATGTATGAATAAGGAAGAGAAAAGTAAAAATTAGTAAAATAAAAAGAAAGGTTAGTCCTTTCTTTTTTTGTTATTTATAAATAGTGGTAATTAGAAGAAGTAACTGCTATAATAAAAATATTGATATAGAAATATATCGTTCCTAAGTAATTTTGAGGTTCTGATACCCTTTTAAATTACGTGGCCTAAGAACTTCTCTAGTGTTCATAATAAAAACCTTTTAGTTTTGATACTCTCTTAAATTAGAGAGGATTGTTGGAGTCTTGAAATTAAAAATCAGTAATATAAAAGAAAGACAAAACAAGTCTTTCTTTTTTGTTGGATATAAAGTGTAGTAATAATTAGAAAGTAGTGTTATAATTTAATCATCGGTATAGCAATATATTGTTCCCAGTTTGAGGTTCGTACATAACGTAATTTCAGAGGGTCTAAGAACCTTTGAATATGTATGAATAAGGAAGAGAAAAGTAAAAATTAGTAAAATAAAAAGAAAGGTTAGT
>JBGVRX010000021.1:0-15308 GCA_045128835.1 Bacilli bacterium
TTAATATCTATATTTTTATATTGTTTTCTCACCATACTTATTTGCATATTACTTTAGATTTTTGTTTTCAAATAAGTATATATGATAATGTCATATATTGATATCCGATTACTTCACAAATTTAATATATTACGAACTAAAAATGGGATACCTCTTTTGAGATATCCTATTTTTTATTATTCAAAACTTATCTAATTTCAACATTGTGTTAAAACATAGCCTATTTTTAAAATGTTTTTATATTAAAGTTTACTTTTATTTTTGAACAAGTGATATGTCCCTGCTCCTTGTAGATGGTTTTATTCTCGAAAACACTATCTATACTATCCTTGTAATTATTATAAATGCTTTCTTCTACCTTTATTTCGATATTTACATCATCTAAGCTTAGTATTTTAAAGTTATTATCAAGTAAATTCTTATCTTTCAAATAGTTTAGAGTTTCTTCTGATAAAATACTTTCTTGTTGCGAAATTACTAATGATTTCACTTTATTTAGTTTTGAATAATAGTGACTAAAAGTTTCTCTATTATTACTCTGTAATATTACAAAACCATCTGTGTATTCATATACATTAATATCTTCTAATTCTTTTCTATTTGCTTTTTTAGTATCTATCATTGATGTGTAAGCTATTAATTTTGCTTTAGTGATTCTTTCTAATTTTGTTTCTAATCTAGCTGACCTCTCAGTTTTTGTATACACATCATTAAAATAGGATAGGGCTTGCGTTGTCATTCTTATTCTATAATTAGCTATTTCAATTAAACTCATAAGTTCTAGTAGTTTTAACTTATCTTCTAAGTGACTTTTTGATATATAGGCTTTTTCAACTAATGCTCCATTTTCTATTTTAAAGACTTTATAGTTTAGTAGAAATTTTTTAAACTCTTTTAAATGAATATCTTCCCCAATGTAACATAGCATACATACTATTTCATGTAGAGTTTCGTCTAGTTCCAGTGCCAAAAAAGTCATAGGTTGTGCATACTCAGGTATAAATATAAATCTTTCTTCTAAGTTCTTCTTTCTAAATAGTGATTTTAATAATTTAATTTCTTTGGTTTCTTTAGGCTTAGCCATTCTATCACCTCACCTTTAGTCAATTTTTTGTATTCTAACTTTATTTTCAATAAATTTACCATTCATAGCACTTGCGTAATTTTCATGTGCTATTCTTTGTTCATCTTTATAATGCTGAGTAGCTGTTTCTATAAATACATTAAGTCTTTCATCATCATAGATGAAAGCACCATCCGTTACAGATACTTCTATATCTAAAGAGTTATTTATCATTAAATTAGCTAGTTCTTTTTCTGATTTATAATATTTTTGAATATCTTCAATTTCAAACATATCAAATATAAAGTTTGAATGCTCTAGATCATGTGCTTTTGAAGATGAGTTATATATATTTCTAGTTGTTTCTGTTGAAATATCTCTAACTGTTCTAATTGATTTATCATCTATTATTGCTATTTCTATAAATTTATTTTTATACTCAATAGTTTCTCTTCTGAAATATTTTAGTTCTTCCATATCTGAGAAGGCAGTTTCGGACATTTGCTTCCCAGCTACAGTTGATATTTTTTTTAGATTTTCAACTGTGAGTATATTAAATCTAGCAAGAGCATTAACTATATTTGTGTGTCTGCTGGTCCATTTCTTGATTTGTGCCTTGTGATTCTTTCTTCTCTTGGCCATAATATCACCTCCTTTTAGTCTATCCGCTCTGGTGAACCTACAGAAATACGAAGTATTTCTATAAAAGTTTTGAGGGATTTTTAAGGGAACTTTTTCAAAAGTTCCCCTTAAACCCCCCAGGCAGGGTCCTCCGAAGAGCCGAAAGAAGCCGGAGCAGGAACAAGGAGAGTCTCTGCTCGACTGCCTTAAGTTCCTGCGTCTTTTGTCCCACAGGACAAAAGCCGAGCGGAGTGAGGCTCTACGTTTTGCACTTTAATTTTCTGATATATTTTTTTTTATAATAAAACCTATAAATATCAATACATGCGGCTATGCCAAATGTATTGGAAAATTAGCAGTTTTATATCCATATAAATTTATATGGATATTCTGATAATATAAGATTTACGTTTAATGTATAACCCTTATTTTGCTCTAGATTGTTCTAGAAGGATTCTTCTAGAACAATGTGTATTACCACCTATTTTATTAAATTTTACTTGAAAAATTATGGAAAATTAAATATACTATATTAGTAAGTGAATAACCACCTAGAATATGTAAAAGTGGTGGTTTATGAAATAATAGAAGGAGTTTTTATGGCAAAAAGAAAGATACCAGAAATTTTAAATATAGATGAACAAGAGCAACTATTAAAGATTTTTAATAAAAGATATTATAACTCAAGAAGAAATCATACAATGATAAAGTTATTTTTAAACTCTGGTTTAAGAATATCCGAAATGGTAGACTTAAAATGGAAGTGCATTAACTTGATGACAGGGCAATTAAAAGTAGTTCAAGGAAAAGGTAATAAAGACAGGATTATTTGGATTAATGATATAATGCTTGAAGAATTACAAGCGTGGAGAGAAGACCAGTGTAAAAAGTTAGGAGCACCAACTGAATATGTGTTCAGCAACAGAGAAGGTGAAAGACTTGTAGAGAGAGATGTTAGAGAGATGATTAATAAATACTCTATGAAGGCTCTTAATAAAAAGGTAAACCCTCACACGCTCAGACATTCCTACGCAACCGATTTATATAGAGTAACCAAGGATATAAGATTAGTTCAGAAAGCCTTGGGACATGCTGATTTAAGCACAACAATGATATATACTCATATAGTTGATGATGAACTTGAAAATGCTTTGAAGGCATTTAGAAAATAAATGTTGACTAATATTTGCATAAAATATAATATTTAGATATAAAAAAAATAAATAATATAAAAAAAGACATAAAAAAAAGGAACCATAGTTTGCCGACAAAGTTCCTCTTTTTTACAAAAGTTAAATTACCCATTCATCTTTTGTGTCCACTCTTTTATTTATAAATAGATAATAACAAAATTAAAGTATCTATGCAAGTATGTAGAGGAACTTTAAGATTTAAAAATTTCGACAAAATTCTACTTTTTTTTCGACGATTATGTTATGGACATGGCTAGGGTAATGAAAACACTAGTCTTTTTTTATGCAAAATTGGAGGGAATATGAATTTAGCAGAACAACTTGATATACAACAGATAGATATAGATATAGATGTTGATGACGCAACAACTCAGATAAAAACATTACATACAAATGCAGATAGATATATAACTGTAGCTACAATAGATCGAAATGGGAAATATAATCAAAGACACTTTATGATAGAAGAACTAATAGGAAATTTAGATAAATTAGTTTCTATGAATATAAATACATATATTTCTGTCAATGAATTTTATGCACCGAAGAGAGCTGCAGAAACTATACGAAGAATAAATGCATTATATATAGATTTAGACTTAGTAGATAAAGAATATAAGATAAGTGACTATGAGTTAGATATTGCAATCGGAGTGCTTGAAGATGAATACTTTAATGATGTAATCCCCGAGCCTACGATGATAATTAAGAGCGGTAGAGGACTACATCTGTATTGGAAAATAGAAGATCTACCACGTCAGGGGTTGAGTTTGTGGAAATTAGTACAACAAAAACTAATGGAAAAACTAAGTGATTTTAACGAAAGTTTTAGGTTATTAAATGTAGATGGAGCTGTTAAAGATTGTACAAGAATATTAAGATTATCGAATACTAGGAACACTAAAAGTGATACTGTATGTACATTAGATACTCTATATGAAGATAACATATACAGATTAGATACTTTAATAAAAGAGTATTTTACAGAACTTGCTATAATTGAAGATAATAAGAAGAATAAAATAAAAGCTAAAACTAAAGCAGAACGAAAAGTAATAGCTATGTATAACTTATATACACTACATCACGCAAGATTAGAAGATATAGTTAAACTACAAGAACTTAGAATTCAAGAAGGAAATATAGATTATAGAAGACGAATGTGCTTCTTCTATCGATATTATTCTTGTTTATTTAATCATGATGTAGATTTAGCATTAGAGAATACATTAGAATTCAATAGGAAGTTTATATATCCCCTTAGTGAACGAGAAGTTATACAAGCATCTAAGAGTGCTGAAAAAGCATATGATGAATGGTTATCTAATAAAGCAGAAGACTTTAAAAAACCAGTTTGGAATAAAGAAACAGGAACATATAATATCAAAGGTTACAATTATAGAAATACTACTATAATAAGAGAGCTAGATATTACAGAAGAAGAACAAATGCAAATGTCAACTATAATATCCAAGAAGGAAAAGAAAAGAAGACAGTGTAAAAAAGAATATGATGATAGAAGGAATGAAAATGGATTAACAAAAAGCAAACAAGAACAATTAAATTTATATATACAGATATTAGAATTAAGAGAAAATGACAGTACAATGAGTATAAGAAGAATTGCAGATGAGCTGAAAACAAGTAAATCTAAAGTTGAAACTGCTCTAAAAAATTGGTCTAATAAAAACGTGTCCGATTTTTTACGTGCTTATATGTAAGTGTGTGTTCCTGATGAACCTTTAAGGTGGAGAATATATTCTCTATTTCTTCCACCTTTTCTTTTACTATAAAAGAGTGTCCGATTTTTTACGTGCTTATATGTAAGTGTGTGTTCCTCATAGACCTCAATCGGAATTAATAACATAGCTATATTCTATCTTACTATCTAATTAAACAACAACACTAACAACAGATAGGCGCGTAGTTAAAATTGATTTTAGCTTGAGCGTTTCTCAGCTCAATGGAAAATCAGTTTTGACTAGGTGCAAGCCATAGCGGCCAGCGTAAATAGAGTAAAAACAACCTATAAGCCATATATACAACAACAAGGGTTTAGGTTTTCAAGGGTTTTAGGAGGGGGGTCCGGGGGGAACCACAAAGGCAACTTTTTAACTACCAAAGGCAACTGAAGGCAACTAACCAAAGTTACTTTTGGTGGCCTTTGGTATATTTAAGCTCTATATACTGGTTTTGATGTATAATAGAGTTACTAAATCATTAAATTATAGGGGTGAATAAGTACATGAAGATAAAGCATTATGTCTTAAATATAAAAGATATTGGTCATATTTGTAGTATGTTTGGAACAAATCACGAACTAGATGAAGAATACAATAGTTTTTGCATACGTTACAATGATCAAGTAGTTAATAGATTTGATTACAAAAGCATTGATATAAAAGAAGAGATTATTGATATTGAGGTTGACTTCGTTGAAACTTACACTATAACAATCGAATTACCAGAAAGAACTATAAAAAAATAGTCATATAAGCGATTTAAAGCATACGGAGAGAGCTTGTATATTAAAAGTAATATAAATATACCAAATAAAAAGACTGGGCAATGGAGTTGATCCATTTCACCCAGTCTTTTTATTTATACAGCATATTTACAATAATTCTATATGCTGTATCAGTATCTATACCTAAATTATCAGCTAACGAACTTAATACGGAATTGAAGTCACAATATATATCACCTACCATATCATACCAACCACGAATTTCTGTATCAACACCATCAAGTGCCAGTCTGCATTCATAACAATCCTCATATTGTAATATGAAGCTTTCGTTAGTGTTAAATATTCTCATGAACTCTATTTCAACTCTTAGAGCCTTTTTTATATGTCTTCTTATTATTAAAAAACATCTTATCTTTGCAGTTATATTTACACTTACATCTGCAAATCTTCTTATAAATCTTCTTATCATTATAAATCCTCATTTCCATAATGCATTGTATTAGGTTATGCAAGAAATATAACAAATAAGTTGTTCTATATCGCAATAAAAGGAGATTAGTGGTTTTATTCTATTAATCTAGTCTTTTTTTATTTTATAAATTCAAAATAGCATTATTAAATTTAATCAGGTATGTACTCATTATTAACTACTCTAAAATAAGTCCTCTTGTCTTTTGATCTTGTTCCTGACTCATTGGATAGATAGTAACCATCTTGTTTTATTAAAAATACTTTATACCCACTGTAGCTCTCTTCTTTTATATTAGATTCAGCGTCTAAAAAACCTAATATCTTTTTAGTTTTTTTATCAACTTCTGCAATCCAGGCTTTGCCTGTACCTTTACCGACTTTATAGGATAGTTCAATTTTAACTGGTCCTTTTTTTGTTTCAGTTAGTTTTAATATTATATCCTCGATATTATCTTTTAGCTTTAAAAGCTCTTCTAAACTAAGCTTTTCTAAGTATTCCTTGTTCATATAATCCTCCCTAAATAATCCGCATATATAGAAGTATTATCATTTTTCAAAGAATTCAAACGAATCTTAGTTTTTGTAAAGTAATTTTATAAAGCGAAAAAATAATTGCATTATTTTTTTTTCTAATATATAATGAAAATATAGAAATTCGGTTAACCAATGGTAAACCGTTGAAAATACTAATAAATTATATGGTTAACTACGGTTAACCTTTGGAAACACTTGATTAACTGCGGTTAACTATGGTTAACCAATAAAATAGGAGGGTGTCAAATGGACATAGAGATAAAAAAAACTAACTACGAGCAACATGGAGTAAAGGTTGATATATCACAAAAGAGACATTTAGAAAGACTAAAAGAAACAGATGGAGCAAGTGAAGCTGCTAAAAAGATAGAAATTTTAATAGAATCATACAAACAAATAAAAGGAGAAGAATAATATGACTACACAAGTAAAAGAAAAGAATAGTGAAACTCTAGGTGGTAAAGTAAAACCATCACAAAAAGAGTATGTAGACCATGCAATTACAGGTCCGAATGGCGAAAAGTTAGAATTCAATGAAAAAATAGCTCTATTAATAAAAGCTTATAAAGAGCAGGTAGAGAAATCACAAGAAAATAAAATACAAATAGGTAAACAATTAGAAAGAGTAAAGCAATATAATGAACAAATAGCTGAAATAATGAAGGCAATAGCGAGAGATTCTGAACAATTAGTAGAATTAAATAACGAAGAGATAGGCGGTAGAATAGAAGAATTAAAAAAAATAGATGAAATAAATCAAGACTTAGTAGGTAAAAATGCTGAAATATCTAAAGTTAATGAAGAATTAACGCAAGAAAATAGTGAATTAAAAGAAACTGTTTCTAATATAAAAGAAACTATTGTAACTCTAGATGAAGTAATAAAAGATAAAGAAAGTGAACTAATATCTTTAAAAGCTGATTTTAACAAGAGTTCAGAGAAAATAAATGATTTAATAGAAGAAAAGACTAGACTAGTAAATGAGCATATAACAGCTATAGATACTAAGAACACAGAGATAAATAATTTAACTGTTGCGGTAGAAGATCATAAAAGAGATATAGCTAAAAAAGATAATGAAATAGCTAATTTACAACAATCTTTAAATCATAAAGAAGAACAACTTGGTGAGTTAAATAAAAATATTGAGAAAGCAGAAAGTGATAAAGTCTTTTTACAAGAACAGTTAAAAGAGCTACAAGAGCAAGTAAAACAGCTTAGATTAGATATAAATGCAAAAGATGAAGTTATAAAGAATAAAGATATAACTATAACTAATAAAGATGCTCAGATTAATGATAAAGTAGACGAAAATAAAACTTTAGTTGAGACAGTTAATAAGAAAGATAATAAAATAAAAGATTTAAATCAAAATATAAAAGATTTACAAGCAGAACACGAGAAAAAACTTGAAGATACTACTAAAAAGTTTGAAAATGATATAATTGAACTTAATAAACAACATAAAACAGAACTTGAAAAAAACACTAAAGATTTTGAAGCTAAGATAGAAGAAGATGCTGATAGACATAGTAAAGAATTGGCTCTTATACAACAAGAGAATGCAAGAATAAATACTGAACTAATGGAGCTACAAGAAAGTGTAGAAAAAGATTATGTAAAACAAGAAGAATATAATCACCTAGAAGAAAGGTTAACAAAAGCTTCTAATACTTATAAGGAGTTATTAGAAAAGCATAATGGCGTACTTCAAGAGTTAAAGAAGAATAACTTACTAGATAACAAAGGAAATTTAATAACTAATAAATCAACTAATAAATAAGAAAAAGAGCCAGTAGGCTCTTTTTTTGTGGGACAAGTGGAGTATACTGGTGGTACAATGATTACATATAAAATTTTATTATTTTTTAAGAGTGTTGTATAATATGGGGGACAATGTATGGCAAATAAAGTACATAGTATAGTAACTATAAAAGATTTAGAAAAACTAGAGTTCAAGGAGCAATTAGAATATATAAATAACTTAATACAAATAGAAGGCAACTTAGTAAAAGCAGCAGCAACGCTAGGAGTGAAGAAAACCATGATTAAAAATATATTCAAGCGAAAAGATTATAATTATAACGAAGAAACCCAAGCATTTGAGATGGGTGGCGATTGTACCACACAAGGGGTACAAACAGTAGAAGAGAGCAAGAAACTTTCTAGAAAAGAAAAAAGGAAAGCTAAGAAAGAAAAGTTAAATGAAAGTAAGGCAGATGGAGTACAAATTGAAATTATAAATGAAACTGAATGTAGTACGGCAGTAGCCTTACAAAGCCAAGAGGCTCAAGTTAAGATGTTAGATTTAATAAATAACTATGACTCAATTAAACTTATGCTAGAGGCTTTTAGTAACAACAAAGGTGCTATAAACCTAACAGGTGGCAACTGTGCGTCAGAAGGAGTACAAGAGATTATAGAGGTTGTTACAGGTATTCAAATTGACCTTCCAGAGAGTGAAAGCTTTAAAACATCTATAAGAGTTAATAAGATAGAATGGGAACTATTTAAAGAATTTATGAAAGAAAATAAAGAGTTCACCAATGGAGACTTGATTTCACAAGCATTAAGAGAATATAGATTGAAACATCAAAAGAGCTAAAAGTAGCTCTTTTGATGTTTTTATTAAAAAATATTAAATTTTAATAAAAATTATTAAAATTTAATATTTACAAATGGAAAAATATAGTGTATATTAATAATTGTCAGTAAAACATATTAAAAATTAATAAAAATTAATATAAATTAATATTTATTAATAATTGAGGTGAAGAAAATGACAGAAGTAAAAACTAGAAAGGCTCGTACTAAGAAAGCTAATGTTGAAGAGAAATATAACTTACAAGTTCCTGTTTCTAAAGATGTTGAGCAAAAGTTAAGAGAACTAGCTGAGGAATTAGATTTAACATTAGCCCAATATGCGAGATGTGTACTTATAAAGCACGTGAAGGGTGCTAATACACAGGCTTTATTTACAACAAGTAATGTAAGTACAGTTGTAAATACAGAAGAAAATCAATCGACGACAACAAAAGAAGAAGAAAAGCAAACAATAAATATAGTTAAAAATTCAATGTTTGCTAAGAAGTAGAAGTAATGGAGGGTTTGAATATGAAAGTAATATCAATCGACACAACAGAAGTAGTAGATGTAGCGGTAGACCTAGGGAATGCTGTTATTAAAGGAGCAGTTAAAGACGGAAATGTTTTTAAATGTGATAAATTAGATAACAAGGTGCAAACAATAAGAACTGGAAATCCTAAAGAAATCAGATTTAGTCAAGGACAAGGTGAATTAGTATTTGGAACTGGTAAACTTCAAAATAATAAATTAAAGCATGAAAGAGAATTCTTATTAGAACAAGCATTAATAATGACTAATAAGTTAATAGATAAAGATAGTATTAAAGTTAATTTAAGAGTTGCACTACCGCCAGGTGAGTTTTTTAATGATGAATACGTTGAGAAGTATAAAAGTAGATTCCCAGTAGGAGTACATAAGTTTAATATAGAAAAAGAACCTAAAGAAGTTGAAATAACTAACATAGATGTGTTTATGGAAGGATATAGTGCTTTTCTAGATATAGCACATAATATAAAAACAACAAACAATTTATTAATATTTGACATCGGTGGAGGTACACTAGACTGTATAGAAATTATCTACGATAGAAGAGATAAAAGCTTTGTTCCATCAAATGCAGCATCAGTACGTAAAGGTAGTATAGACCTTTATGCTTGTATAATGAATGAGATAAATGCAAAAGGTAAAACTGTTAAACTTGAATGGATAGAAAGTCATATTGATGATGGATCAGATATGATAAATGGAAGATATTCAATACAGGAACATTTAAATATAGCTAAAGCAGAATTTAAAAGTATGTTAAATGAAATAGCTAACAAACTAGAATGTACCTTATCGGAGTACGATATAGTTTGCGTTGGTGGAGGTACAACTATATTTAAAATGTTATATGAAGATAGTAACTTAATAGAATTAGATATAAAAGATACTATATACTCAAATACGATAGGTATGCTAAATCAATAAAAATAAAAAGGAGCATTGTATAAATACAGTGCTCCTTTTGGGTTTGAATTGCACGAATGCAATACCAATCGACAACTATATCTTATCACATAGTTGCAAATAAAAACAGTATATAAAAAAAATATAAAAATATTTTTCAAATATTTTTATAGAAATAGCAATACTTGAATTAAAAAAAAATGGCTCTATACTAGAGTTATAGGGAGATAAACAACGTAAAAAATATTAAAAATACGGAGGTTTTATGAGTAAATTAAAAGCAAAACAGCAATACGCTTTAGATATATTGAAACAGAAATATAATGTTTTCCTATCTGGTGAGGCAGGCACAGGAAAATCCTATGTAATAGAAAAATTTACAGAGTATTTAGATTCAAAGGGAATTAAATATGTCGTGGCTGCTCCAACGGGCTTAGCGGCTCTAAATGTAAACGGTTCAACGTTACATAGAACTTTTGGTCTATCTACGAAGATTACAGAGGCTAAAGTAAGCCTTAAAAATGTTGAAGAAGCAGAAGTAATAATAATAGATGAAATATCAATGTGTAGAAGTGATATTTTTAGTTACATAGCAAGGGCTTTAATAGAATTTGAAAATCCTATGGAAGAATATGATATAAAAAGAGAAAAGAAGATTTGTCGTAAAAAACAAATCGTGGTAGTAGGAGATTTTTATCAGCTACCGCCTTTCGTTAGCGATAAAGATAAAGAGAACATTGAAACACTGAAAGACATTGATGAAAAGATGTATAAAGAAATGCTAAAGATAGAGCGTAATCTATATGCTTTTCAGTGCAAAGAATGGGAAATGATGAATTTTAAAAGCATTGTTCTAGATGAAGTAGTTAGGCAGTCAGATAAAGATTATATAGATAATTTAAACAAAGTTAGAATAGGAGATAAATCAGGACTAGAGTTCATAAAGAAGGAATCAGATCCTAAGCCAATAGAAAATGCTGTATATATCACAGGAACTAACACTGTTGCTAAGAGGATAAACTTAAATAACTTAAAGGAAATAAAGAAAAAAGAATATCTATATGAGGCTGAAGAAGTAGGTGAAGTTGGAGATTCAGATAAACCAGTAGACAAGAACCTGAGATTAAAAGTCGGTGCTCGTGTTATGAGTGTAGTAAATATAGTAGATAAAGATAAGGGAGATGTTGATGACAATATTGTGGTAGTAAACGGAATGTTGGGAACGGTTAGTTATTTAGATGAAAAATCAGTAAAAGTTCTGTTTGACAATGGTTATGAGCATAAATTTGAACAATATAAGTGGAGTGTGAAGGGATTTAAAGATGTCTTCGTTAAAGAACAAAATGAAGATGGTAAAGCAACTAAGAAGAAAAAAATGATTATGACTGAGATAGGAACATATAGTCAAATACCTCTGAAATTGGCGTGGGCGATAACGATTCACAAGTCCCAGGGGCAATCTTATGAAGCAGTCAATTTGGATCCGTATTCATTCGCTGATGGGCAACTGTATGTTGCATTATCAAGAGCTAAAAACATAAAAAAACTACATCTAACAAAACCGTTGAAATCAGATTATTTAAAAACTGCAGAGGTTGTTAAAGAGTTTTATAAAAGCATAGAATTAGGTGTTGTACCGCAGGCGGAGTACACTGGCAGTACAGAGGTTGAAGTACAAGAAGTACCACCACAACAAACACAGGTGGAGTACACTTGTGGTACAGAGCAAGAGAAATACTCTGATAGTACAGGTGGAGTACAAGAAGTAAACACGCTTGAAGATGTTGCTATTGCTTTAGAAGAGGAAGAAGAGGGAACTGATACTATATCTATGGATATACCTGTTGATTTAGTTTGGAAAGTTGAAGGATTATTAAAAAATGAAATACAATTAAAAGAATTTGAATCTAATGAAGCAGAACTAAATAATTTACGAAATACTGTAAATACATTAAATGAAAAAATAGCTAGGTTAGAATTAGAATTAGAACAAGCTAAATCAGCAGTAATACCTTCAACTAAACCTGTTGTTAAAGAAGTTGTAGCACCTGGTATTGATATAGAGAAGATTCTAAGGTTAAACAAACATGGGTTAGATATAACACTTATAGCTATAACTTGTAAAACTGACGTTGCAACAGTTAATAAAGTCTTATCAAATCACAAATAAGTAATAAAAATAAAAGACATCTTAATATATTAAGATGTCTTTTATTTTTAGGCTATGTTTTAAACGAGTGTTGAAAATGATACAATATAATTAATTTCGCAATTGTTATAAAAGATGAAATATTAAGAGAAGTACAGGAAGTAGGAAATGTTTCACTAGTTGCAAGAAGACACGGAGTGTCAAAGTCAACCATATTTACTTGGATAAAAAATTCAAAAGCTAAGGATGAAATTAAAGTTAAGCCAGGAAGAAAGACTTTAATTGGGGGAGAAAAGGAGCTTGAAAGCGAGCTTACAGAAGTAACAAAAGAAAATGATCAGTTAAAAAAGTTATTAGGAGAAAAAGACTTAGAAATAGCAATTCTTAAAGACTTAATAAAAAAAGCAAACCCTCAATTAAAGATAAAGTAGACATAGCTAAAAAGTATATAGATCAAGGATATAACGCAGTTTTTGTACTGAAAGTAGTTAAGCTTGGGAGATCAACATATTACTATAACTTAAATGTGGAAGGCAAAGAAAAAGCAAAACCTAAAGGCGGAAAGCCTAGAGGATATAGCTTAAACAAAGAGAATAAAAAGATATGCGATGAGCAAATTAAAGATGTAAAGCAACTAGAAAAGGATGCTTTGCTATGGTATCAAAATAATGAATCATATAAAACACGATAGAAAATATATAAAAGTATGAAAGAGAGGTGTATCCTATGATAGGACCAGATAAGAAAAAACTATATCCAAATGAAAACATAAAAACTGTTTGTTATTTAAGTAACCTACCGAAAAGACCCAATGTTGAGATTGGAGATTACACCTACTATAGTGATCATAAAAATTCACCAGAGAAATTTTATGATAATATAGAGTATCATTATGAATTTCTTGGAGATAAACTGATAATAGGCAAGTTCTGCGCAATAGCAGAGGGTGTGAAGTTTATTATGAATGGTGCAAATCATAGAATGGATGGAATCACAACCTATCCCTTTAATATCTTTGGCTGTGGATGGGAAAAGGTTACTCCTACAATAGAACAACTTCCTTTTAAGGGAGATACTGTGATTGGTAATGATGTCTGGATTGGTCAAAATGTAACCATTATGCCAGGTGTTATAATTGGTGATGGTGCGATTATTGCCGCTAATTCAACAGTAGTGAAAAGTGTTGAACCCTATTCAATATATGGTGGGAATCCAGCTAAGTTTATCAAAAAACGCTTTAGTGACGAAAAGATTGAATTCTTACTAAAGCTAGAGTGGTGGAACTGGAGCGGAGAGGAAATATTTGATAATCTTGAAATTCTAACATCCGAAGCAGGGTTAGAGGAATTAATGAATAAATATTCGAAAAGAGATGCAATAAATTAAGGAGTTTTTCTAATGAACAAAGTAAATATAAAAGATAGTCAAAATTTTATTACTTTAAAATATCACATAGAAAAAATAATGAATTGCATAAGTTTAGATGAAAAAGATAACATCTTTGAAATAGGTGCAGGGAAAGGTCATTTTACTGCTGAATTGGTAAAGAGATGTAATTTTGTTACGGCGATAGAAATTGATTCTAAATTATGTGAGGTAACTCGTAATAAGCTCTTAAATTATCCTAACTATCAAATAGTAAATGATGATATACTGAAATTTACATTTCCTAGCCACAATAAGTTATTTAATAGTGGAATATGGTTTTGCTAAAAGGTTATTAGATACAAACAGATCACTAGCATTGCTGTTAATGGCAGAGGTAGATATTTCTATATTAGCAAAAATTCCTAGGTATTATTTCCATCCAAAACCTAAAGTGGATAGCGCATTAATTGTATTAAAAAGAAAGCCAGCAAAAATGGCATTTAAAGAGAGAAAAAAATATGAAACTTTTGTAATGAAATGGGTTAACAAAGAGTATGAAAAACTGTTTACAAAAAATCAATTTAATAAAGCTTTAAAATATGCGAGAATATATGATATAAACAATATTAGTTTCGAACAATTTGTATCGCTATTTAATAGTTATAAAATATTTAACGGCTAAAAACAATAGGCCACATGCAACTGTAAATGTTTAGTTATAGGTAGGGTAGCATAAGTTAAAATGCTATTCTGCCTTTTAAAAGTATGGTATACATTCCAGAGAGAGATTGGATATGTTCCCGTATACCGATAGTGCCAAAAGCGAAGTGGATATGTTTCCGAGAACGGACGTACTCAAATGACATTCATTCTGTCCTCTCCAGCCACGTGGAAAGTTTAGTTTGTCTGACGAAGCAGACAAACTAAAGCGATATAAATCCTCACGGATTTGCGATATACGCTACATTTCATTCGCGTGCGATATGCCTCTGGCGCGATATGTGCCTTCGGCACGTGAGCGCACTGCGTGCGCATAGGGGCGCGGGAATTTATGTTCGCGTACTTTCCACCACGTTCGAATAGGCGAAAAGAAAGCTATAAAACTGCTTGAAACTTTTTAATATAAACCTGAAAAATACGCCAAAGGGTTAATCATATTTTTGAATTACTCGGTCTTTCACTTTTTGAATGCTATGATATGACCGGGAAGCCTTATAAAGAAGTGAAGAAAATTGCAACGGAGATAAATAACTTTTTAAACAAGGGGAATTCAGATGAAAGAAAACAAATATGATGATAATATATTTTTTCAAAAATACAGTCAAATGAGTCGCTCACAGCAGGGACTAGCCGGTGCAGGAGAATGGGAAACATTGAGAAAGCTGCTGCCGGATTTTAAAGATA
>JBGVRX010000022.1:0-22332 GCA_045128835.1 Bacilli bacterium
AGTAATGGAAATGAAACCATTGTATATAGAGATGTAGTAGTTAAAGGAGATAATACAAAAACTATTATAACTTTAGTGATTGTATCAACTGCATTATTACCTTTATTAGGACTAGGAACATATCACTTTATCAAAAGAAGAAAATCATATTTAGACTAAAGAAATAGCCCTTGTAATAAGGGCTTTTCTTGTGCAAAAAAATAAATAGACAATGGCATAATGAGGTGGTAAAATTAAAGTAACTGGATGGGGTGCTTTTAATGATTGATAGAGGAAGTTTGATGAATGGTAAGAATATAAATGATTTAAAAGGATCGTATGTTTTTACTTATATTTTTGAAAGCACAATATCAGACTTTTATAATTTAGATTTAGATGGTAAAAAGAGACTTGCAGAAAAGTATGATAAAGAGTTTAGTGAGTTTTTTGAAATGCCAAGAGCAACTATTAAATATGAAGAAAAAGAAATATATGATGATTATTCTACAATCTATTTAGGTAATTTAGAAAATATGGAATCTGGATTCGAATTTATATTTAGATACTTCTTTGCTAAAAGACAACAATATCAAAAAATATGTGTAGAAAATAATAATCAAAATGATTTTCAAGATGAAGACTTCTTGTGTATTAAACAAGCTTTTGAAAAATCTCCGATTACGGAAAGAGCAACATATAAGCCATATAAAAACGGATTAGTGGGATATTTGTTGAATTATAATAAAGTTGATGCATTATTATTTACATATGAACAATTAGCGCAAATTATTGGAATGATTGATCCAGATAGAACTTACAAAAACACTAGTTTTGTTGGGCAATATAAAGCATTAAAGAGTTTAAATGGTCTGAAGAAAACAGAAGATAAAATAATGGGATTCATGTCTAGGTTGCTTGAAGATGAACGATATAGAAATAGACTTATAAGTAGGTATCAAAAAAATTATTCCTTTATATGCGATGAGATTGAATTTTTGGAAAATATTACTAATAAAATGATAAGCAATGAACCTAATGATGATAAAAGATATGCTTTGCTTTGTTTGCATGAAGATGTGTGGAAAAACTTAAATCCTCTCCAAAGAATGATTGCCATTTCTACTTGTAACGAATTTATTGAGGAAGTGCTAAGATGTGAAAAATCTTATTCAGTTGAATTTAAGGATGGAGAGAACATATTTGATTTTGAAGATATGGACAGTATATTTGTAGGTGATCCAACCAAGAAATCTCCATATGAAATTTTAAGAATTTTGATTTATGCACAAGCATTCAATAAGAATAAGGAAAATATTCAAAGCTTAAGTGATGAAGGAAAAGAAGAAATGTTAGACGAATATCTTCTTTGTGAAGAAAAGTTTAAGGAGAGTAAGTCGCACTCGGATGTCAAAGATTATCATTTTGTTAAATGTGTTAGAAAAACAGCGGATGAGTTACTTAGAAATTCTTATAAATATATTTCAAATAATTTGAGGATTGGTGGTAAAAAGATCCCTGTTAAAATTACAAAAGAAGAATTTACTAGAGATATGTATGAAGAAAGGAAAGTAAGGAGGTAATAAGCATGTTTCAATTAGTTAAAAATTTAAGGAATAATGGTGTTAAAGAGAAGTTTTTAAGAGAAGATGAGGTTCTTGTTGTTAATCAACTTTTAAATTTAGGTATCGTTTATAAATCATACAAAAACGGACACGTTGTTTATAAGTTATCTAATACCGCAAAAGCTTATAAAACAAAAGAAGGATTTAATTTTGAAATGGTGCCTAATAGACATATGGGTGTTGTATTTGATTATGATGATGTGTTTGAATGTGTTAGTGAAGATAAAATGGCTCCTGAAATTTATTGCCTTACATATCAATTGAATCCTACAGAAGAAGATGTTAGAAACTTTGATTTAGGTGATACTGTTAGAGTTAAAGTTTTAGCTAGAGGTTATGATGTAGGTAATGAAGGATTAAGTGTTAAGTTGCCTAGAAGTGAAGAAGATTACTTCATGATGGAAAAGACTCCTTGTATCACTATAGGATTAGCAAATGGCGCTAAAGGGAAGAATACAAGTTCTTTAGAGTTTAATGAAGGAATAAGTGGAGTGTTTATTGAAGGCAGAAAAGCTTTAATTGTTAAAGGTAAAGTTTATTATAGTGTTAAAGATATTGATGTTGTTTCTGAAGTTTATTCTTTAGAAGATGGAAAAACAGAAGTTAAAAAATTAAGTGAAAAGAAACTTGTTAGATAATTGAAAATAGCCTGGTTAGCCAGGCTTTTATTTTTTATTGTTTATATAAGAAAAGAGCCTATGCTTGGAACACAGGCTCTTTTTGATAATTTCTTATAAATGATTTTTGGTCATCTCTTACAATACAAATTGTATTGTCTACTAGAGGAACAATGTCAGACATCTTTTCAGGTGGAGCACTTAGAATTGCTTGTAATCCATAGTTTCTAAGTAACTTAACTGATTCTTGAATTCTTTCACTATCCATCTTAGAGAATGCTTCGTCGAATACGATAAGTCTAACTGTTTGGTTCTTAGTGTTAGTTGTATCGTTTGTTCTATAAAGTTGGGCAAATGAAGCAAGAACTGAGATATAGAATGGAGTTTGAGTTTCTCCTCCTGATTTCTTTAATAGTGTTTTTGATAAGTGTTGTTTTCTTCCTTCACCATCTGTAACTATTAAGTCGAATTTCAAGTATGTTCTATAATCAGTGAATTTAGCAATGTTTCTTTCGATTTCACTTCTAGTATTCATATCTAGAGATGTGTCTGCGAAAGTAATTTGTCTAAATAAGTCTTCGATTGTATCTTTATATTTTTCTTGGAATGCATCTTCTCCGATACTGTAACCTTCCATTAATAGAGGGTCTGTAATCATTTCATAGTAATTCTTATATTCAGTACGAGGATTCATAATGAAGTAGTATGAGTCGTTACCGAACTTAGAACCGCTTAACGCATCATTTAATGCATCTATTTGCATTCTTACTGTATCGAAGTTAGATTTTAATTTAGCCAAGAAATCATCTTTAAATTGAGTGATTGCATTAGCTTTAGCTATTGTAATCTTTTCTTGGTAATCAACTAGTTTGTTACCTTCGAACTCTGCTAATTCTTCATCGTATAAAGTATTGTCTGAAGAGTTAGGGTTGTAAGAAATGTGATATACAGAGTTATATTGGCTTCTTAACATGATTAATTTATCTCTTAAACCTTTATTTTGGTTGTCGATATGATCAATCTTAGATTTATAGAAGTTTAATAACGTGTTGATATTTTTAGTTCTATCTAATTCTTCGATAAATGCAGGTTCACCAGTTGACATAATCCATGCTTTATTGAATAAGTTGTAGATAACTTCTTTAGCTTCTTTAACTTGTTCTGTATACATAGGAATATCGAATTCTTCTAATCTTTCAAGTTCACTTCTTTGTTTTACTTGACTTGTTAGTAATTCATCTTTTTGAACTTCGTATTCTCTAATTTTATTTTGAAGTTTGTCAATCTTAGTTTCTAATACTTCAACATAACTTAAATCAAGTTTATCTAATTCTTTATCTAGTTCTTCTTTTTGAATCACTAGTTCAGGCATTTGTTTGTAAACTTTACTTACTTCATTCATTGAGTTGATTTCGTTAGTGTTTAGCACTTCTACTCTACTTGCATCTTCGAAAGTAATAATTAATCTTTGAAGTTTTTCGTTGCTTCTTTGTAACTCATCGAATTCAGTTTCTAAGAATTGTTTTTCACTTCCTAGAGAGTTTATACCAATGTAATGGTTACGCCATCTTTCTTTATTGATTTGTCTAGCTACATAACCTTGATATGTCATACCAGAAGCTGTAATAGAACGATTGTGTTTTCTTAAATCTTCTACTTTATCACATTTGATTAAGTTTCCTAATAATGAGTCGATGTATGCTCTTGCATATTCATTGGTAGTTGTTAATTCTTCTGCTAATGAACCTTTTACTCTTACTGGATTAGATTGTTTAACTTTAAAGCAGTCAACAATACCGAAATCATATAAGTTATATTCAAACTTAATTTCATCATAAATCTTTAATGCATCTTCAAAGTAAATAGGATCTAAGAATAAGTAGAATTTTTGAGTATGTAAATATCCTTCAATTGCATTTTTCCAAGTTGGATCTTTAACTTCTAGTAAGTCTGCTAGGATATCTACGTTAACTGTTCTACTATATTTTTGAGATAATTTTTGTTCTAATACTCTTTTTAATGTTAATAGTCTGTTATCGTAGTTTTTTACGCCTCTATCTAGGTTAGAAATGTGAGATGATATTTCAGCGATACGACGATTGTTTTGTTTGATGTCTTCTTTGAATGAGTGAAGAACACCACTTATTTCTGTTTTTAACTTGTTGATATTTTCTTGCATTTCAACGAAGTAATCTAAGTCTAAGTTTTCTAAATCTATGTTAGTGTTGAATTCTTCTATTCTTCTGTAATATTGCTTAGCAATTGCTTTTAGTTCGTTGATATTTTCATTGTTTTGTTCATCGCAAGATAGGATTTTGTTTATTGAACCCATCCATTGTAATTGGTAGTTATCCATATTAGTAACGATTGATTCAACGCTATCTTGTAATTCTTTTATTCTAGCGTCTAATTTAGCTTTCTTTTCTTCGATGATAGATTGTTGCTTATAAATATCTAGTGAATATTTTTCTTCTAGCACTTTTTCTTTAGCAGCAATATTGTTTCTTATTTCTTGTTCACATTTTTCTATTAATAATGAATATTGTCCTAAATCTTCTTTACCTTCATTTAATTTTTCTTTATTCATTTCTAAATATTTGTTTTTAATTTGAAGGTCGCTGCGGTGATAGATATATTTTTGAGTTAAGAATGAATCTTCTTGACTCTTCCACATATCATATACTTCTTTAATTTTTCTTAATTCTTCAACTCTTTTTGCAAGTGTTTCTGTATCTGCTTCTAATCTTTTATAGTTACGAATGTTTTCTTGCATAGAAGCGATATCGATAGTTGAATTAACATCACAAACGTATTCTGTAATAAATGTTTCAATGTTAGAAATTGGAGAGAAAGGAATAGCTTTCTTGAACAATCCAAAGAATGAATTTGATAAGTGTCCAAATTTTTCTTTTATAAATTCACGATAAGATGAATTTGTTTCAAAGAAAGAAATTTGACTCTTATAATATGTTTCTAATAAATAAACTTTTAATTCTTTAATTGATAAAGGAAGTTTGTTGATAACGAATTTATTTTCTGGAATTGGTCCATCATAACTGAAGTATTTGTAATCTATTGAACCATCTTCATAGTTATCAAATACAACACCTACTGTAGTGAATTCGTCGTTAACATCATCATAGAATTCTCCAACTACATAAGAAGTGAAACGGCCGTTTCTTAAATAAAGCATATTTCCGTTATCGTCATCACCGATTTCACATCTTAAATAACCTTTTAATGTACGGCTTGATTTATCAGATGCACTTTTGTTAAAGAAGTGACCAGATGTATCTCCAAGCATTAATAATTGGATAGCATCGATAATTGTTGTTTTACCAGCACCGTTTTTACCTGTTAAGAAGTTGATTTGATCAAGTTCTAAAGTTTCAAAACGTAAATAGTGCCAGTTAATTAATACTATTTTCTTCAACAGTTTCATTAGTTGTTCCTCCTTCAGTTAAATTGAATACACTATCATCAACTTCTTGGTTAAGGTTGATTGGTAGTTCTTTTTCTTCTTGGAATACCATAGAGTATATAGCATCAATTTTTTCATTGCTAACTACTAGTAAGATTGTTGGTAAAATTGCTAGTTGGCAAGAAGAATCTTCAATATTTCCTTCTATTTTAGTTAGAATGTTTTGAGTAACTAATAGACGAATGCTTTCTACGATGTCTTTCATTGTAGGCTTTTTAGCAACTATTTTTAATTCTAATAATTTATAAATCAAACTTGCTGTTGTAACATATACTACACTACTTGTTGCATTCTTTTCTTTTTCTTCATCATAGATTGTTCTTAAAGTGAATAGTACTAATGTCGTTAATTTATCTAAACGAAGTTTGTTGTATCCGTAATCATTTTCTAGATATATTACGCCAAGAACTTCATCTGTTTTTAATAAATAGTTCATTACTTTTAAATAACCTTCGAATAAATCATAGTATTTTTCAATGAAACGATAATCGGCATTGATTTTTCCTAATTTATCTTTTGTTTCAAATATTTCTCTTGTAACGAATGTTTTATTAAGTAAGTAGTTTGCTAACTTTGCAAATCTTTCTCTTTCTGCGTTAGTTAAATTGTTGTAATTTTCAAGCCACATAATTATAACTTCCTCCTTCTTAAATATGTCATTTTAGGTATATTGTAACCGCTTGTTCCTACGTTTCCTTCTTGCAACTCTATTTTGTAGAATATGTTTTTATCCCATCCTTTTAACATTGAATGGATTGTAAGAATTAAGTCTTCATCAGAGTTTAATTTTATTTGTGAAGAATCTAATTCGTTTTTGTTATTAAGAATTTTAGTTTCAACATATTCAATAACATTTTTATGAGAGTAAGTATTATTCATATTTTCAATAAAACTACTTGCAATTTCATCTATATGATCATATGTTCCATCATCTAATTCTAAAGGTTCACTAGATAACATTGGTGCAGTATAACTTCTTACGAATAAACTTCCTTCGCTTAAATAAGCTGTTTTTTGTAAAGGTAAGTGGTCATAGAAATGTTCTAACAATGCATCTTGTTCCTTTTCATTAGGAGCATCTGCTAATTTATCCATTAGTTTAGCCATCTTAGCTTTGATGCTTTTGTCGTTGTTAAGTAATGCTTTCATTTTTTCGGTAGTAGCACTTACATAGTTAGTATTTTTATCATCAATCTTGTCTACCATTTCCTCTAATTCATTTAACTTATCAACGATGAAGTAAATTTTTGTTATTACATCTTCTCTAGCTTCATCAAGTGTACTGAACTTTTGAAAATTGAAAGCTTGTTTTTCTAATTCCTCAATACTATCTTGTCTTCTTAACCATTTTAATAAGATTTCAATGATGCTTCCTTTAAATCTGTTTAATGAATCTTTAGTTTTTAAAGGCATGTAGATTTGATTGATTATTCTTTTTTGATAATTGTCAAAGTGATCTACTAAAACTTCATTTACTGTTGTTAAGAAACTTAACTTATTGAATTTTCTTCTAATGTTGTGATATAGAGATTTTAAGTCATTCTCCAATTCATTTGTTCTATCATGCGCATTTAAAAGAGCTGTATACATGAAGTCGCGTCTTTCGTTGTCTGCTTGAACAAGGTTTGAATAAATTGAATACATGTGAGTATTGTATCCTTGTTCATCTTCTTTCATGATAGCATAAAGCGTATTTATTATTTTTATTGAGTAAGGTGCTAGAGCTATGTACTCCTTAAAAGATGTGTCTACACCATACTCTATTTCTATCCATCCCGTTTCACATAATCTTTTAACCATGTGTCTCGATAAAGATAGTGTGTCTTTGTTTAATTTTTTTCCATCATTAAAAGTTTCCTCTTCTTCAATGTCCAAGGTCATAATCTCAGTAGATAATACTGTAGATAATTGTTGTATTAGTTTGTCTTTTTCGATTACTAATTCTTGCTTGAATGCTTGTCTTAGTAAAAATAATGAACTTACATATACATCTTTGTTCTTAGCGTTGAAAACAGAAAACAAATTAGATGGTAATACTTCAAATAAACCCATAAATTCAACTCCCATAACTTCTAACATTATAAATTATTTTAAGAGATAATACAACGAATTTATATAACTATCAGTTTATTTGAATTGCTATATTATTTTAATTTATTAAAATATCTTCTTCAGGAAGTGTTGTTTTTTCAATATTTTTCTTATTTTCTGACCACATTAATAAAACGTTACTTACGCCTAATTGACCAGTGAACATTAGAATTATTATTGTCACTTTACTTATAAAGTCCAAAGATGTTGTTATCCCTAGCGTTAAACCGGTTACTCCAAAAGCACTACAAGATTCAAAGAAGGCTTCTACGAATGTGATATCTGGAGAACAAGAGATAATGATTATGGATGCTGCAAAGACTAAAATTTGTGATATGAATGCAACAACTAGAGAGCGAGAAACTGTATCTTCTGGTATTCTTCTTCCTAAGAAAGTTACTTCTTTTTTGTTCTTGCTGTGGGCGATTATTGCTAACACACAAATATAGAATGTTGTTACTCTGATTCCTCCACCTGTTGAAGCAGGGGCAGAACCAAGCCACATTAATAAAGCCAAAATAATTTGTGACCCTGGTGCAAATTCGTTCATATTTATTGTTGCGAATCCTGCATTTCTAGCAGAGAATGAGTTAAATATGATATAGAAAACTCTTTGCATTATAGGAATGCTTGTGTCATAAAGTAAAGTTCCACTTGCCAGTTCTATTGCAAAAAGTATTGCAACACCAACTATAGCAATAGCAAAATAAACTCTCAAAATGAATTTAGAGAAGTAAGATAAGTGAAATTTTGTTTTTTCTTTTTTACAAACGATAAAGTTTCTAATGTCATAGAAAATAGGAAATCCTAGACCGCCTATTATTAAACAAATCATAGTTAAAATTTGAATATAATAGTCACCAGCAAACATCTCTAAAGAATTTCCTCCTAAAATGTCGATTCCGCCATTATTTACTGCTGATACTGATGCATATATTCCTTGGTATATTACAGTTAGTATGTTTCTGTCGAAAATAGGGTTGTCAAAATATACGAAGTAATATCTTAGCGAATATAATATTGCGGCGATTCCTTCTATTGCAAAAATGCAAATAATAGCTGTTTTTATTAGTGCGACAGTTCCGCCGTTTTTTCCATCTCCGCGTTCACTTGTTACTGAAATTCTATCTTTTAGGCCTATTTTCTTTCCTAAAAATAAGAAGAATAAAACTTTAAGCGTAATTAAACCAAGGCCTCCTACTTGCATTAAAATAAGAATTACAATTTCACCAAATGTACTAAAATACTGTCCGGTATTGTATACCGCTAAGCCGGCATTAGAAAATGCGCTCGCTGCTGTAAAGGCTGCGTTTATAAATGTTATAGGTTCTTCTGTTGGAACTCTAGCTGCGGGTATCATTAAAAGTGCAGCTCCTAGCATAAGAGCTACAAAATAGAATGTAAAAACCTTTCTTGGTAGAGTTTTGCAGTTGAATAAATTTATTTTATCTATAAAAGCTTTCATTTTTTCACCTCAAATAAAATTGAAATTAATTGTTATATATCATCAAATATTATATAATAGTTTTGCAAATTGTAATAGTTTTAAGGAGAGAAAATAAATGGGATTTAAAGTAAAAAAAGAATTTGGCGTAATTGGGCTAGGAACTTTTGGAACTAGTGTTGTTGATACACTTTTAAAATACAACGTTAGTGTTGTTGCGTTAGACAAAGATGAAGAAAAAATACAAAAAATTGCAAATCGTGTTGATTATGCGTGTGTTTTGGATACAACAGATGAAGATGCACTTTCAAATGCGGGTGTTAGAAATTTAGATCATGTTGTTGTTGGTATAGGCGATGATGTTGAAGGATGTATTATGACTGTAATGGCGCTTAAAAATATTGGCGTTGAAAATATAACTGTTAAATCAAGTAGTGACAAACTAACTTCAGTTTTAAAAAGTTTAGGGATTGACGACGTTGTTTGTTCTGAAAAAGAATTTGGTGTTATGGTTGCTAAAAGAAAGATGCATAGACTAGTATCTGATTTTGTTTGTATGGATGACAATCATTCTCTTGTGCAAATTAAAATGGAAAAAGAAAAATTATTTAATAAGCCCCTTATGGAATTGGAATTTAGAAACAAATTCAATTTGAACATTGTTGCTATTAAAAGAGAAAATGAATTTATTATACCTAGTGCTGCGTCAGTTATTCAAAAAGATGATATTTTATATTTAATTGGTGAAGATTCTAGTATATTTGAGTTTGAAAAGTTTTTAGAAAATTAAATAACGCAAAAAGGATGGTTGATGCCATCCTTTTTACTTGGGAAATGAGTATATAATAGTTTGAACTATTATAGGCATTGGTAATCTTGCCTGTTAGTAGTTTGCCCTATTTTAGAATTAATATTCGTGATCTTTAAAGACAGCGTTTATTGCATTTCCTAGGTATATTATTGAGCAAGAATAATATATCAAAATTAGAAAAATGATTACAGGAGAAAGTAGTCCGTAATTTGTTTTAATATCAGAAAAGTTTTCTATTATGTAGTAAAAAAATGTTAAAAATATTGTTAGTAAAAGGGAACTGACTAAAGAACCAGGGAGAAGATCTTTTATCTTTTGAAATGTGGAAAATTTATAAAAAGTTATGATGAAAAGGAATATTGTGGTGAAGTTTATTATGAAGTCTATATTTTGAAAAAAAACCAGTTTAGAAATGAAAATGGATGTTAAAACAACCACAATCATTTCTAGTATTAAAATGAAAGAAAGTGCTAGAGAATAGAGCCTTTTTTGAAAATTGCTACCGAATTCAAAACGATAGATATTTTCAATTTCTGACAACAAAAAGAAGATGCCGTTAGACAATAAATTTATGCATATTATATTTATGAAGATGTTTGCTGTAGAATTTAAATTCAAAAAGTTTGAAAGTTCAAATATTCTTTGAAAAGATTTGATATTAGAGAAATTGAAATATTCGTTAAGTGTGTCTAAAAAAGAGGTTGTTAATATAATCGTGGGAGCAATTGCTAATACAGCTAAGTAAGCAAGATTTCCTGTTGATGCGCTTGTTTTTTCGCTTGTCAAATATTTAAAAATTCTTTTTAATTTATTGAAATTTATGATATCACCTTCTAATAAAAAAACTCACAATTTTATTTTGTGAGTTTTTTGCTATTATTATTTGAATTTGATATGTCAATTTCGTTTTTTATAACTTTCAGCAAAAGTTCGCTATTGTCCGCTCTTACTGTGTATTTCTTTCTTGAATTATTTACTTGATAATAAAGTACAAATGAAGGTCTATGACCGAAGCCTAGTAAGATAGAATCTGATTTTTTCTCTTTTATTCTTGTGATATCTTTATAAGATATTACAAGATCTGGAAAAAGAGAACGTTTCACCAAAATTTTATCGTAGTATGCATAATATTTTTTTCTAAATAATCCAAGGTAGAAAAGAAGTAGTAATTCGATGTTTACAAGAACTAATAAACAGATTATTTTTTTCTCTTCTAAACTATTGAACATTTCAGTTGGAGACATCAACCAAAAAGCAACGGCACCAATGTGCAAAAGTATAGCAAGAAAAAAGAAAAAAGTGTACTTTCTTTTAAATTTAAACTCCATAAATTCAACCCCCGTTTGGTTTACGTTTTAAGAATATATTATTTGAAGTGAAAAGTCAAATAAAATGCTTTTATGTAATAAATAATTGGACAAAATAGTTGAAGTAAAACTAGTTTTAATATAAAATGAGTTGTGCGTATTGTAAGGAGGAGTTTTTTTGATGAAGAAAAAATGGTTGTCATTAGCTACATTATTGTGTTTCGGTGTTGGCTTCATTAGCGGTTGTAAGAACGACGGAAGCAGTTTTGAAACACTTAATATCGATGGCCATGACATAGTTTTAACTGTTGGTGATACTAAATATACTGCAGATGAATTATTTGCTGAAATGTTGGATTCGCAAACTGGTGCTGAAGAGGCATATAAAACGATATTGAGAATGATGGTTGAAAATGTTATTGAAACAGATTCAAACATGGAAGCTAGCTGGGAGTTAATGTTAGATTCTTTCGAGGAAGAAGTTGAATCTAAATCTTTAAGCGAAGGTATTAGCGAAGATGAAGCAAGAGAGGCTTTATTAAAGGAAGAAGGCTATACATCAGTTGATGAAAAGAAGGCTGCTTATTTGTATGAAGTTAAACTTGCTAAATTCCAAGAGAATTATTGGAAGGAAAGAAAAGATTACTATTTAGAAAAATATTTGGAAGAAAGATTGCCATACTATGTTAAACACGTTTTAGTTAAAACAGGGTATAGTTCTGCTAGAGGACCTTACTCATCAGTTATAGATAGTGATGATGCTAAGGATTTATATGATGTTTATTCACTTCTTTTAAAAGGTGAAAAATTCTCATATATTATGAACCACAAATCAGAAGATACAGGAAGTACAGATGGTAAGGGCTATCATATGGATTTAACTACAAGTTTTGTTACTGAGTTCTTGCACGGTGTATTCGTTGTGGATTCTTTAATGAAAAATAAACAAGCAGAGGTTCAAGGCTTAAGTTCAGAAGTATTGAGTTACTACTTAAATGAATCCGTAACTGCTGGTGAAAACAACTACAATTTCAATGTTATTTACGCAAGTGATATTGAAAACTTAGGTAAGACAGCAACTTCAAGTGATTACAATTCAATTTCTACATATGAAAAGAATGGTGAAGGTGAAGATGTGAGTTTCGGTAGTTTGTCAAACTCTAAGGAATATGGATCAACATCTGCTCTATATTCAAGAACAGTTATCTTTAACCAAACATTTAACAATGCAGGTGTTAGTGTAATTGCTTATGATTTAGATGAAGAAATTCCTACTGGCAACTATATTGAAATGACAATTGATGGTAAAAAACAAAAATTGTTAACTGATGAAAAAGGTAATTTAGTATTTATCGCGTGCGCAAAAGGAAGCAGCAGTGATTTGTGGGTTCACTTCTTAACTGTTGATGTTTCTCCTTTTGATCAAAACTTAGAGTTGTTCTATTCATTCGATCAAGAAAAAACAATTGAAAAAATGGTAGAAGCAAAAAGAGAGGAATTAAAATTAAATTCTGCTTTAACTGAGACTGATATTAATACTCAACTTGATGCTTATAAAGAAGAATTAGAGGCATATCAAACTTATGTTGATATTAAAGGTGGAGAATCACAAAAGTCTAGAAATGAAGTTATTGAAGAATTAGAAGGATATGTTAAAACTTACGCTAAAAGAGGAATTACTTCTGAAGCTGTAGCTGGAGAAGATCAATTCTTATCATATGATATGGTTCAATATTATATGGATAAAGGCGATGTTGAAATTAAAGATGCAACTATTAAGGCTTTAGTTGAAAATTATATTGCTAACCAAAAAGCATTAATAGATTTGAAGGTTAATAATTCAATTGCTAAAGGTTGGGATGAATATTACGATAGAGTAGTTTTATCTAACTCAGATGAAATTAATAATAAGAAAATCCCTATGGAATGTGCATATGCACTTAATGCAGGAGCTGTTTGTTCATTTAACTATGATGAAGAAAATGGATTCAAAATTAATATTACATATAAGAATGTAGGAGATAATAATGCATATTTGCCTACAGATAAGACAACATATGTTTCATCATTCAAAATTGGTGATGGCGTTATAACTTTACCTGGTGTAGGTACAGATGATACTAACGGAATGCATAGAACTGGTTATACATTTGCTGGTTGGTACAGCACATCTACTTTTGATGAAGGCACAGAAGTTACATCAATAGATGCAACAAGAAGTTCTTCTAATAATAAAGTTGTATTATATGCAAAATGGGTTGAAGCAGCACAAGGAGGTACAAACTAATGAAGAAAAGAATGTTTAAAGGATTAGGATTATCTTTATGTGCAATGCTTTTATTGGCTGGTTGTTCTTGTAAGAAAGAAGATCCAAGTACAAAAGCAAACATCAACAATCCTAGTGCTGAAATAGTTTCAGGATTAAAGGATGGAGTTGACTCTATCACTTTACAAAAATTATATGATGATTTAAAGGCTTCTAAAGGAAATGAAGTAGCTGCAAGAAAATTGATGCAAATTGTAGCTGATATAGTTTTAAGTGAACAAGTATGGAAAGATAGATATGATGCTAAAGTGGCAGAAAAATTATTAGAATTCACAACTTTAGAAGATTATAAAATCAATGGTGTATTTAATGAAGAATTGTTGGTTAAAACACTAAAAGCGCAAACATACAACATAACTTGTGAAAATAACACATATGGTCCAACATATAAAGCAGATGGAACTGTTGATAAATATATGGTTTGTGATTATTCAGACTATGTAAATAAAGCAATTAAATCAGCAGTTTTAAATGAATTGTTAAATGAAAAGTATGTATATGATAAAGTAATGGTGGATAAAACTAACATTTTAACTACTAAAAAAGCTAGATTAGTTGAGTATATTGCTTTAGGTTATGCAAGTGATGATGAAGAAGATGAAGTTATTGCGCATATCGTAGAAGCAATTAAAGACTTAAGTGCAGAAAATTCTGAAGTTGCTTTAAAGGATATTGCAGATGCATGGACTCAAGAACAAATAGAAAACATCGAAGAAGAATATAATAAAATATATACTTCAGATGATTCTAATGGTTCTATAATGCAAGACTTTACTGATGGTTATACAAGATTGCCAGAGGAAGGTTTAGAAGTTAAAAAACAAGAAGTTTACAACGAAACAAATTACGATAAAGTTGTAATCACTAGTGATAGTAGCAGTATTTTGAATACTACATTAGTTGAAAGACTTTTAAGTGAAAATGTTTTAAGCACAACTGCTAAGAAAACAATTGAAATAAACGGTAGTTATTATTTGGTTGCTCCATGGGCAGGAAATAGTATTGATTCTAGCGATATTAGAATTAAAGATTCTACTAATAGTAAATATTATATTGTAAAAGTAGATGTTATTAATAGTGAGTCTACTGCTGATATGATTTATGAAGCTGTTAAGATTTTGGCTACTAACTCAACATTAGTAAGTGATAGCGTTAATTACTACTTAGATCAAAACAAAAATAATATAAGAATTTACGATGAAGAAATTTATAATTATTTAAAGACTCAATATAAAGATATATTTGTAGATTAATTTATAGTCAAAGGAGGAGAAGCAATGAATAAAAAAATATTATCATTTATAATGTTGTTTGTAGTTACATTTTGCTTTGCCAGTGGCTGTAAAAATGATAATGATACAGATGAATCTGTTTTAGTTGCTGATGGAAAAGAAGTTGTTGCATCAATAAATGGTGTTAATTATACTGCTGATGAATTGTACGGGGACATGATAAGTTCAAATGCTGACTATTTATATGAAGAGTTAGAAGACTTATTAATAAAAACTGTTGTCCCTGTTACAGACAGCATGAGAAATCGTATTAACAACGAAATCGAAAAATGGAAGAAAGATATTAGAGAAGATGCTACAAATAGTGGAACTTCTTACAAAGAAGCTTTGAAAAATGCTTTAGCAGAAGAAGGAGTAAGTAGCGAAGAAGAATTAGCAGAGAAGAAAATATTTGCTCTTCAAGAAGAAATTATTACTAACCAATATTGGAAAGATAATAAAGACAAATATTATGAAGGATATTTAACTAACAACTACGTATATCATGTTAGTCAAATATTAGTAAGTATTAGTACTAATGGAAACAAAGATTATTTCGATGTTCAACCTAGTGAAAGTGTTGCTGGTAAACTATATGAAGTTACAAACGCTTTATTAGAAGGTGAAAGTTTCTATCAAATAGCTCAAAGATATTCTGATGACACAAACACTAAGGATAAAGGCGGAGATATGGGAATCGTTACATTAAACGATACATCAATTTCTGATGAAGTAAAATATGCCTTAGCTAGTTACAGTGTTTATTTTGAAAATGCTGATTTAGAATATCCTGAATATTTAGATGAAGTTTATGGTAATGGATTTGAAGTTATTCCTGAAGTTTATGTCGATTTACTAGGAGAAAAATATAACGAAGATTCTGGTATTTATCACATTACATCAACAAGTGGAACAATATCTTTATATTCTAGAGTTCAAGCTAGAAATATTTTGTTCAATAACTTATATAATTCAAGAACATTTAGATTATTACAAACAGATGAAGGAACAAAGAATGTTAGAGAAATAAGTGATGCTAAAATGCCACTTATCGATAGTGCTGGTTTTGAAACAACAACTAGTGTTAAAAATATAATCACAAACGAATCAGGTGCACCAATTCTTGTGGTTAGAAGTAATGAAGGTATTCATTTCATTTCAATAACTAAATCTGCTTTTGTTGGTACTGAAGAATTATTAAAATATTATTCTACAGTAATAGATGAAACAGATAACTACAGAACATATTTAGAAATGTATGAAAATAACGCTGATAAAGAAGCAAGATTAGCTGAGTTAGAATCATTAGCTAAAGACTATGCTATTTTGAAAATTGCTGACAATAGCAATTTTGCTGGAAATGAAGATTTATTAAGATATGATATGTTTAATGCATATTTAAATAAAACATATAATGGTGTTAAATTTGAAATCGTTGATGAAACAATTAAAGAGATTGTTATTAATTACATAACTGCAAAAAGACAATATATTCAAACTAAGATAAACAATGTATTTGTTAGTGGTTATGAAAAATTATCTAATGCTGAAGAAGAATTCGGAAACAGTGTTAATGTATTGAAAAATATTCCAATTTTAAAATGTTTGGATAATAAGTCTTGTACATTTACTCACGAAGAAGGATTTAAAGCTTATACAGCAGGAGGTGAAAGCAATGGCTAAGAAAAGTAAATTTTTAGTTGGTTTCCTTTTGTTAGGCAGTTTAATTGCTGGTTGTAGTAAAGGAAGTGTAGATACTCATGCTGATGTTAGTTTTGGAGATGAAGTTGTAACAACAAACAAGGGTGACAATTTAACTGTTGCTGAGTTGTATAATTATGTTTTAGAAAATCAAAGTGATGCTATCGCTAAAACAGTGTTGGTTAAAATTTTAGAATCTGGACTTGATTTAAATAACACTAGTAATCAAGACATGAAAAATTTATACAAAAAATATTTGAATGAATATTTCAAGACTACTTTTGTTGATAACAACACTTACAAATTCAATGGTGAATTCAGTGAAGATTTGTTAGTAAAATATTTGAAGAGTGAATCATATAGTATTAAATGCGGATCAGGATTTAATGCAGGTGATTTAGATGCTGCTACATTTGCTTGTGATTATTCAGATTATATTGAAAAAGAAGTTAATTATGATATTTATGTTAAAATGTTAAAAATTAAATATCTTTTAAATGAAAAAACTGATTTAATCAACAAGAGTAATGGTAGAAGAGTTGTATATTATACAGTTGCAAAAGGATCTAACGATAATGAAGTTAGAGAACTTTTAGAAACATATGTAAAGAGTTTTGAAGAAAATAAAGAATCAACAGATGAAACTGTAATTAAGAATATTGAAGATGTGGCAGAAGCAAAGAGAAAGAAAGATTTAGAAGAAGTTTCTGAACACTACGCTTATGTTTCTACTTCTCAAGATTCAAGTTCTGGATATACTTATTTAGATAAATTTACTAAATGTGGAGATAAACGTTGTTCGCTTGAAGAAGGTAAAGAATATCAAGACAAGTTAATTATGGACAAAGAATATTACACAACAAAAGTTGTTATTTCATCTAATACTGATGTATTATACGCTGGTGCTAGAGATATTTTGTTTAGTGATAACGTAAATGATTATTTATATCAAATTGGAAACACTAAATATTTGATGTCTCCTGCATATTTCGATGATAACGATAAGAGAATTAATGATATCATTTTATATGATGCAGCAAATTCTAATTACTATTTAGCAACTGTTGAAACAATTAATTCTTCATCATCATTTGATGATAAAGTTGCAGTAGCAGAATTACTATTAGATAAAGTTACTGATGCAATTGTTTTCAACTATTGTTATGAAAACTTAGAAATCGAAATCTTTGATAAGGATATAAGAGAATATTTCGTTTCAAAATACGGCGACACAGAAGTAGAATAAAATAAAAAGTTTGAAATTGAGGTTAATTCCAAATGGAAACTTCAGTTCCAAACTTTTTTGTTTAAAAAGAAAATAAATATAAAAGATTGCTTAGACTCATAGAATTAAATGGGTGATTTTATGTTTGATCTCAAACAATTATTTGTGAGAAGATTGCTACTATTTGCTTTTTGTTTGATTGTTTGCTTTTGTACTTGTATTACATGGGTTAAAAATCGATTATATGATAATTTCTTTGAATATGCGGAATATCATTGCAGTAATGTTTTGTATGCAATTTTAAATGCAGTAATTGAAGAACAAGTGGATGCGCAAATAATGGAAACAGCAATTTTAGAGTCGAGTGGTAATGTTATTACTATAGATTATAATGTTGAAATGCTTAATTCTATTGTTTGTAATGTTGTAAATAGAACGCTATCTATAGTTCATAGATTACAAAATGGTGTAAAAGATGGTTTGATTTTATCCGGGTATGAAGATATAGTTAACGAAAGTTTGTTGTACTATGTACCACTGGGGATGGTGTTTGAAAATTATTTGATTGCATATTTGGGAGTGAATTTGCCTATTAAGTATCAAATTGTGGGAAAGTTAAAAGGAGAAGTTATTAGTAGTGTTCAAGAATATGGTGTAAATAATGCGTTAATAGAAATAAAGTTGTGCGTTAGTGGAAAAACTAATGTTTTAATTCCTTTGATGGCAAAAGAAGTTGACATATCGCTTGAAGTGCCATTAGTTATTAAGATAATACAAGGAGAAGTTCCTGACTATTATTTGGGAGAAAAGGTTTTAGGAGGGATTAACTAGTGCTTCCTTTTTTATTTGAACAATATGGTTATTATCCAAATTTACAAGATAATAGATTTTTTATAGAGGGATGGGAGTTTAGGCTTATTGAAGTTGATTGTGATGAAGAATTTGTGGAGATTATAGAAAAATATAATAATGTCATTAGAGAAAATTTTGATGGGAGAGGTGTGCACATTTTAAAAACTAGGTATAACCAAAAAATAAGTTGTTATGACAACAAGAAGTTTGTTTTAATGAGTGCATATAGAAGTGAGGTTAATATAAGTGATTTTAATAAGCTTCATTTGCTGTTTAATGAACATTACAAGAGCGTTGATTTGAAAGAACTTTTAAATCTTTGGCAAACAAGGATGACCACATTGGAAAATGAGGGAATACAGTCTTTGAGGATAGATGGCAATTATTATAGCGATAATTTAGAAAAATCAATGTTTGCTTTTGGGCTGTGTCAAAATGCGATTCAGTATCTGAGTGAATTAATAGATGATTATGGCAGTATTGTGGATAATGTTACAATTACTCACGGTAGAATCAAAAGAATGGATGCATTTGATTTTTTTAATCCGTTTAATTTTGTTTTTGATCATCCAATAAGGGATTTCGCGGAATTGTATAAAAATAATGTTATTGATTTTACAAACTTGATTTCGATTTTTGAGTATTATAGGCTGGATGCTAAAATTGCGACGCTGTTTGTTGCTAGGTTGTTGTATCCGTCTGAGGTCTTAGATGCATTAGAGGATAATTTAGAAGAAAAAGAAAAAACTTTCAAAATAAATTATTTCCCGGAAAAAGAACTTTTGAAAATAAAAAAAGCGTATTTATATTTTAAAGATAAATATAATATACGCCCTATTTACTGGTTGGAGATTAATTAGTCTTTTACAACTTCAACTCCGATAACTCCGCTTACCTCGTCAACTAGTATCATTTCTATTCCATCACTGATTGTGCTGTCTAGATTTACACAATCCATACATGCTCCTTGCATTCTTACATATACTATTCCGTTTTCAAATTTAACGAACTCAATATCTCCACCGTCATTTTGAAGGAAAGGTCTAATTTTCTCTATTACTTCATTGATTTTTTCTTCTATATTTTCCATTTTATTTTTACCTCTTGATTATCCTTGATTTCTTTACTTATGATAGCACGTAATGCTATAATTTAAAAGGTAGAAAGAAGGAAAATATATGAAAAAATATTATCCTGGCAATATTGTTGAGGGGAAAGTTGTTGGAATAAAACCTTATGGAGTATTTATATCTTTAGATGAACAAACTATGGGGTTACTTCATATTTCGGAAATATCTGATGGATATGTTGATGATATAAATAAATTTGTAAAAATAGGAGATCGTTTACAAACTAAAATTTTGGATATAGATTATGAAGAAAATAGAGCAAAGCTAAGTTTAAAGGCTCTAAAAAAAAGAAGCAGATACAAAAAACATAAATGTTCTTTGTCTGATGAAAAAATAGAAGTTGAAAAAGAATTCTTTGCAATTAAAGTTAGAATGCATGATTTTGTTGAAGATGCTAAAGAGAGGTTGGGGTTTAATGCTTAATTTAGATTATACATATAGTTCTTTAAAAGTTTCTGATTTAATCAAGTATGAAAGTGAAATAAAAAATATTGTTAAAAACTTTAAAAATAAAGATTGCGCTGGAAATGATTTCTTGGGCTGGTATGAACTTCCTAATAGTATCGACAACGCGATGATAGAATCTGTTGCTTCTGCGGCCGAGAGAATTAAAAGAAATTCTCAAGTTTTGGTTGTTTGCGGAATTGGTGGTTCTTATTTGGGGTCTAGAGCTGTTATAGATTCAATAAAAGGTTATTATAATACAGATGTTGAAATTATATATTTAGGTAATACATTTGATGAAAGATACACAAAAGATGTGTTGGAATATTTAAAAACAAAAGATTTTAGCGTGAATGTTATTTCTAAATCTGGAGGAACTTTAGAGACCGCTGTAGCATTTAGGTTGTTGAAAACTTTGCTTGTAGAAAAATATGGTGAGTCTGCTAAGGAAAGAATTTTTGCTACAACAGATGAAAAAAAAGGATGTTTAAGAGAACTAGTTGGGATTGAAGGTTATGAATCTTTTGTTATTCCAGGAGATGTTGGCGGTAGATTTAGTGTGTTTACTCCAGTTGGATTGCTTCCTTTGGCTGTTGCTGGCGCGGATGTTGAAAAGTTTGTTGAAGGCGCACGTGCTTTTTACAAGGATTTTCAAAAAGACAATATGGAAGAAAATATTGCTTATCAATATGCAGCATATAGATATCATCAATATAAAGAAATTGGCAAAAATGTAGAAGTTTTTGTTTCATATAGTTCATATTTAAATATGATTGCTGAATGGTGGAAGCAATTGTTTGGTGAATCAGAGGGGAAAGAAAATAAAGGACTATTCCCTGCAAGTGTTAATTTTTCTACAGATTTGCATTCTTTAGGACAATTTATACAACAAGGAAGTAAAGTTTTATTCATGTCTCAACTTAGAATAGAGGAGAATGGAACTTTATTTGTTGCAGAAGATGAAAAAAATATTGATAATTTAAATTATTTAAAAGATATTTCTTTGCAAAACATAAATAAAGTTGCGCAAGAAGGTACAAATAAGGCTCATTATGGAGAAGGTGGGGTTGATAATCTAACTTTTTCTCTAGATACTGTAAGTGAATATAATGTTGGATACTTATTGTTTTTCTTCATGTGTAGCTGCATGATAAGTGCATATTTGCTTAAAGTTAACCCATTTGATCAACCTGGAGTTGAGTTTTATAAACAAGAAATGAAAAAAATATTAAAAAAAGAATAAAAAGTTTAATAAAAAGTGTTGACTAGCGCAAATAAAGGTGATATATTTAAGAGGCATTGTTAAGAATGCTTCAAAAACGGATGCTTAGCTCAGTTGGTAGAGCATCGCCCTTACAAGGCGAGGGTCGGGGGTTCGAGCCCCTCAGCATCCACCATTTTTTTATTAAGGGTGTTATAGGATTCAAATCCTTCGCTGGTAAATACATTTTGGAGGAGTAGCGAAGTGGCCAAACGCGGTTGACTGTAAATCAATTCCCTCTGGGTTCGGCAGTTCAAATCTGTCCTCCTCCACCACTTCATTGGGGTATAGCCAAGCGGTAAGGCATCAGACTTTGACTCTGACATTCCCCTGGTTCGAATCCAGGTACCCCAGCCATTTTAGGATGGTCCGTTAGCTCAGTCGGTAGAGCACGTGACTTTTAATCACGGGGTCACAAGTTCAAATCTTGTACGGATCACCATTTTTTTTGCCCAGATGGCGGAACAGGTAGACGCACAGGACTTAAAATCCTGAGGGTTGAGAGACCCGTGCCAGTTCGATTCTGGTTCTGGGCACCAAAAAAAATAAAATTAAAAAAACAACAAAAAGTTGTTGACATGCATAGTGATGAGTGTTATTATGTATGGGCATCACGGCTGAGAGGCTGGAAATGATGCGAGAAACGATCTTTGAAAACTAAATAGAAACGTCAGCAAACAATAATTTTAAGTAAAACAAAAAAGCGAGAGCTTAAGCGATATAAACAATAAATAAGAGAGTTTGATCCTGGCTCAGGATTAACGCTGGCG
>JBGVRX010000023.1:0-2122 GCA_045128835.1 Bacilli bacterium
TAAAGATAGCAGCAAAATTAAGAAGTACAACAATTTAGCAAAAACAGAATTTGGAGAGAATTTCGTTAACCCTAAAAATCCAAAAGAAACACAACCTATGTACTATGAGAATAAATTTTTAGAATTACTTAAAGAATTAGGAATAAAATAAAAGTATAAATAATATAATTTAGTATACAGATGTTAAAGGAGAGGGATTTAATATGAAAAAAATAATAACAAAGGAAGAAGCTCTTATAATAGCAAGAAAGAAAATAAAAAAAGCTAATAATAAAGAATAAAAAAATTGAGGTGATAAAATGTATGGAATTGACTTCTATCCTACAGAACCAAAAACTATAGAGAAGCTTTTAGGTGATATTGATTTCAGAAAAGTTAATACGATATTAGAACCGAGCAGCGGCGATGGATCAATCGTAGAATATATTATTAGCAAAGCAAATAATATAAGAAGTAATCTTAAAACAAAAGTAGATATAGATTGTGTAGAAATAGATACCAACCTTAGATATATACTCAAAAGCAAAGGATTTAGAGTTGTATGTGATGACTTTCTTAATTACAACACATTAAAATCATACGATTTAATAGCGATGAATCCTCCATTTAGTTCTCAAGAGCATCATATTAAAAAAGCTATAAATATGTTAATTGAATCAGGTGGAGAGTTAAGAGCTATAACAAATAGTGAAATGATTAAAAACCCTTATTCTAATATAAGAAAAGAAATATTAAATATACTTCATAGCAACAATGCAGAAATAGAATTTTATCAAAATGAATTCTCAGATGCTAGAAGAGAAACAGATGTTGAAATCGCAATTATTAAATGTAAATTTGAAAAGAAAGAAATAGGTAGCCTTATCCTGAACAATCTTAAAAAGGCGGAGGAAGAACAGGAAGATAAATACGAGAGTAATTGCATAGTTGAAAATAATTTTATTAAAGCAGTTATAAAGCAATATGAGTTTGAATGTAAGGCTGGAATAAAATTAATAAAGGAATACAACAAATTAAAAGCATTTACAAGTTCAGAATTCAATAAAGACAGTTCTATATTAAGTTTAAGATTGTGTAGCGATAGAAATTACTCAGAGCCTAGTGAAAATATTCTTTGTAATGATTATTTAAGAGAAGTTAGAAAGAAATATTGGAAAGCACTTTTCAACAATAAAGAGTTTACAAAGTTATTTACTTCTAATTTACAAAGAGATTTTTATAATAGACTAAATGAATTAGCTGACTATGATTTTAATGAATTTAATATCGAAGAATTAAGAAAGCAAATGAATAATCAAGTTGTTACGGGTGTGAAAGAAACTATATTGAATTTATTTGATGACCTTAGTAGAAAACATTATTGGGATAAAGATACTAGCAGCAATATACATTATTACAATGGGTGGAAATCCAACTCGTGTTGGAAGATAAATAAACGTGTTATAATTCCGCTTAATGGGTTCGGTAGTTGGAGTGAAAGTTTTGATCCTTTACATTATCAGTGTATAGATAAATTAGCTGATATCGAGAAGGTGTTCAATTATTTAGACACTGGGAAGACAGAAGAACTAACTTTAAGAGAAATACTACAAGAAGCTAAAGACAAAAATCAAACCAGAGGGATAATCACAAAATTCTTTAAAATTGATTTTTACAAAAAAGGAACAGCTCACCTAACATTTTTAGATGAGGAATTATTAAAGAAATTTAATGTTTTTGGTTCATTAGAGAAGGGGTGGTTGCCACCTTCGTATGGTAAAAAATCTTACAATCAAATGTCTGAGGAAGAAAAAGAAATTGTTGATAATTTTGAAGGCGAAAAAGAATATGGGAAAGTCATAGCTAATAAAGACTATTATATCTATGATGCAAATAAAGTATTAATGTTGGCTTAAAAGGAGAAGATATTATGACGAAAACAACTATATTGAAATTATTGCGAAGTTGTAGAGATAGATTAATTTAAGAGGTGATAAGATGGCAAATAGAGTTTTTATTTCTGGAAATTTAGGAACTGATATAAAAGTAACATATACAGCAGGTAAAGGAACACCAGTAGGAAGATTTTCAGTAGGAGTTAATGAATACAACAGTCAAACTAAACAAAATGAAACAATGTGGG
>JBGVRX010000024.1:0-26784 GCA_045128835.1 Bacilli bacterium
GAACAATTAAGGTATATAGAGAAGGTGTAGGAATACACAATAATGGAACATTGAATTATGGAAGAAGCAGTGATACATTAGGAACAACACCAGAGTTAAATGTAACAAAGGGATATGCGATAAATAATATTGCAGGAAAGATTCTTAACTTCAATAATGGTAAATTAGTATCAAGTAACCAATCAAATGTTATAAATGTACAAAATAAAGACTTATATAATAGAAGCGGACATTATATGGACTTTAGTGCATCAGCACCATATTCAGTAGTGTTGAAGTCAGGAACAATATTAGGAAGTTCAATGACGGCATCAACAAGTATAAGTGGCACAACATTAACCGTAGTAGTTAATCATACAAGAAGTATCGCAGGAACAGATGAAAGCGTAAAAGTATGGTTAAGAACTGGAGGAAGTACTGGAGAATATGCGATGAGTTGTACATCAAGTGGAACAGTAACAACATGTACAACATCAGTAACCTCATCATTTGCATACTTATACAATGCAACATATACTGGTGAGATATTAGTAGCGTATGTAGATAATGAAGGAAGTTATATAGATACAAAAGAAATCTTAAGAAGAGATTTATTGATAGAGCCAAAGTTTGTTGGAACTGATGGCTTTGCTGAATTGCCAGAAACCGTCGATGTTTATGACACTACGACAGGAGCAAAATTGGGCTCTTATACCATCATTACAGATGGCGATAAGACGTTGATTGAAGTAGGTAATTTAAATGTTGATAAAGTCAATATTAGTTCAGTATCAATGTTATCGAAATTCTTTGGAACTCAATATGCGAGTATTCTAAATAATCCTGTCATAGGAATTGATGTGGATTATACTGATGCTGCCGCTTCTTCCTGCACTAGCTATGATCCAAAAAATGGATGTGTTGAGTTCTACGATGCTAAGATAGTCGTGAGAAGTGCAAATTATGCGAATAATTACCCTTCTACTAATGATTATAACTTGGAAAACTATACTGATAAGAAAATCCAAGTCTATGATTATACACCTAAACTTAGTGCATCATCGGTAACAGCATTATCAGCAACAACGTGTGAATTAGGTAGTGCATGTAGTGTAACTCCATTATCATATTATGACTTCTTGGGTAACCCAATAGAAACAGTAAGTAATACAATTACATACAATGGCGAATTAGTAGATAGAATAGATTCATCTAAACTTGGAACATACTTAGTAACTACAGTGGCGGAAGATAATTATGGAAATAAGAGTAGACCTGTTGTAAGAGAATATAAAGTAGTAGATACGACAGCACCTACTGTTGAAGTAAATAAAGAAGCACTTGTAGTAAAACAAGGTGAAGAGTTAAATGATTTAGATGAAGTAATAGTAAGTGATAATTATGATCAAGTATTAATGATAGAGAGAATAATCGAAGAAGTAGATACAAATAAAGTGGGAACATATAGATTAGGATATAGAGTAGTCGATAGTAATGGAAATGAAACAATTGTATATAGAGATGTTATTGTTATGGGAAATCATACAAATATTATAATTTTAGGTGTCATTATATCATGCTTGATATCTATTGCTGTAGGAGTAGGGACATATCACTATATAAAAAGAAAAAAATCATATTTGAACTAAAGAAATAGCCCTTGTAATAAGGGCTTTTTTCTTATATAATTTTTTTAGAGGTAATGCGTATGATTAAAGACAAGATTATTTCAAATAATAAAAGATTGGGACTAAATACTGTCTTTTTTTATAGTGAAAACGGGGTTCTAGGATACGCAGAAGATACAACAGTTTACTTAAATGAATTTTATAAAAATGATTTGGAATTGATTAATAAACATGAGATTTTACATTTCTATGAAAGTAGCAAGCAATTTAAAGGAATAAAAAAGATTGTTTTAAGTTTAATGGATAAAGCTACATTAAATGAAATACGTGAATATTATTTATTGAAATATAGTGGTTTATATAGCGATAGTGGAATTAAAAATGGTGCAATTGATAATGAGATTATAATAGATATGATTGTTGGTAACGGAAATTTTCATATTAATATAAATAAAATAATAAAGAATCCATTTGAAACAATCATAAATAATGAAAAAAGTGTTAAACTAAACAACAAAAAATATTTGAATTTGAACATTTCTAATAAAGTTAAACAACAGTTTATGGAATTAACAAAATGGGAAAAGATTTTTGTTATGAATTTTTATGAGAATAGGGATAATTTATTACCTTTAAATAAAACTACTAGGTATAAGGATATAAGACAAGAGATTGAAACTAATTTAGAGAAACTTTATAAAATAGCAGAGGAGCCAAGTTATTTTAATATAAGAGTCGATAGCGAAGAGTTACTAAGAGAGTATGAAATCGAGATTAGAAAATTATATAATGCTGGAGAATTAGATAAGGCTAGCTACTTAAAAGAACATAAAAAAGAAGCCTTAGTGGACTTATCTAAAAAGTATTCAACTGCTTTGTATTATGAATATGTTAATATTGTAAGTTTAATAAGAAAAACAAATTATGAACCAGCATTTAAATATTTAATGTTGAATGAAACTTTAACTAAGACATATAGGCAACAGCAAACTAAGTCAGATATTAATAACTTAGTTGGTAAAAGAGAAAAAGGTATTACAATAAAATCTCACATGACATTCAATGAAACAGTATTAGGTGTTATTTATAATAATTTAGAGGATTATAGTAACTTTGCAAATCTTTATTTTGCGGGTGTTAGCATGCTTAGTAAGAATGTTTCAGAAAAAAATCGCATTACATTAAATGGTGTTAGTACTTTTAATAAAGGTAAATGGATTAGATTTGAAAGTAAAAAAACAAAACCATATACATACATTAAAATAGCACAAGAATTAGCGGCAATGGTAAATGATACTCCATGGTGCACAAAGCAACAAGCAAGTCTTCATTTAGAAGAAGGGGATTTTTATTTGTTTGTAGATCATGATGACAAACCTCATTTAGGAGTTAAACTTATTGGAGATAGAATAGATGAAGTTAGAGGAGTAGCTAATGGTAATGCTCAAGAAATAGAAGAAGAGTATAGAGATGTTGCACTAGAATTCTTAATGAAAAATAAAAATATTAAGTTTGGTAAAGAATGGTTAGAAAAAGAAGAATGGAATAAAAGATTAGTGGATTACGCTAAAAAGATAGAGAGTAAAACATTAACCAAAGATGATATAACTAATCTTGTATATGATTTAACAGAAATTAGTGACTATAAAGCTCACTATGCTCAATGTGGTAATAGATTAAAACTTATTGAATTAATTAAAGATAATAAAGCGATAAGAAAAGCGGTAGCTAAAAAATATGGTTGTAGTCCTAAAAAGGTTTGTTTAGGTAATGTTAGCGCTAAAGATATTAGAGATTACAAATTCCCTTATGAAGTTGTTCTAGGAAATGTTTCTTTCTTCAATTATGATGGCCCAAAACGTGATTTATCTAAACTAAAAGTAGTTTTAGGTAATTTAGATGTTAGTAGATCAAATATAGATAATTTGGATAGTTTGATAGTTGTTGGTGGTAATGCAGGCTTTTCTAGTACTGAAATAGAGCATATAGATAATTTAAAAACTATAGGGGAAATAGGGGATTTTTATGATGCTAAGATAAAGAGTCTTAGTAGTTTGGAAAAAATAGGAGGAACGGCTTCTTTTATGTTTGCAGATATTGATGATCTTAGTAGTTTAAAAGTTATCGGGGAAGATGCACACTTTGAATCTTGTAAAATAAAGCGTTTATGTTCATTAGAAACTGTATATGGAAATTGCATTTTTAATGGTGCGACTATAGGAGAAATAGGAGACTTTAATTGTATTGGTAAAGTTGGTGGATTCTACGATGTTCTTGGAGAAGAGCAAGTAGAAACTAGAAGAAGTAGACGCTAAAATAGTTTGTTTTAATTTTTTTAATTGCCTTTTAATAGATTATTGAATGTAAAAGGTTTATTATGTTAGTGGTATGTAATAGGGAGTGAACTTAATGAGACTTAGAAAGAAAGCATGGGCAAAGCCTTTAATTGATGATTATACTGATAGAATAGTAATTACTAAATTAGATTTTTTAACAAATCCAATTAAAGATGTTTTTAAAAACGATAATAAATTAGTTTTAGAAATAGGTACTGGTAAAGGAGACTTTATTTGCGGTTTGGCAAGTAAGAATCCTAATGTTAACTATATAGGAATAGAACAAGTTGAAACAGTACTTGCTTTTGCTTTGAAAAAAGTAATTGATAAAGAGTTAAGCAATGTAAAACTTATTAGAGTTAATGCGAATGAAATGTTAAGCATTTTTGATACTAAGGAAATTGATATTATTCGTCTTAATTTCTCTGATCCTTGGCCAAAGGCAAGACATGAAGACAGAAGACTTACTTCACCAGATTTCTTAAAAATGTACAAGAATATTTTAAATGACGATGGATGTTTGATTTTTAAAACTGATAATAGAGAATTCTTTGATTATAGCGTAGAGACATTTAAAGAGAATGGTTGGATTTTAGAGGATGTTAATTACAATTATCCTTTAACTGATAATGAGGATGATGTGCCTACAGAATATGAAAGAAAGTTTAGAAATATGGGACAACCTATTCATTATTTAAAGGCTGTTAAAGGTGCTAAAAATGGATAAATTCAATTTTGATTTATTTAAAGAAATATGCGAAGCAAGGGCAATAAGTGGTGATGAAAAGGATTTAATTCGTCTTTTAAGAGAATATTACTTAAAAAATGATGTTGAAATTATTTATGACAATTTAGGCAGTATGGTTGCTCATAAGAAATGTAATAAAGAGAATGCTAAGAAAGTTTTGGTTTTAGCTCATAGTGATGAAATTGGCTTAATGGTTAATGGCATTAATAATGATGGTACTATTAAGGTTAATCCAATCGGAGGAATTAATCCTGTAACTGTATTAGGAGATAGAGTTTATTTGAAAAATGATGATGGTAAACTTTATTATGGGGTTATTAGTAGCACTAGTAAATATGAAAAGATTTCTGATTTAGAGTTAGATTTTGGTTTTGAAAGTAAAGAAGAAGTTATTAAAAATAATGTTACTAACGGTAATAGCATTTATTTTGAAGGAGATGCTTGTAAGCTAGGAAGTAATAGAGTAGTTTCGAAAGCAATAGACAATCGCTATGGTTGTTTCTTAACTGTAGAATTATTAGAAGCATTAAAAGAAACTGAATTGGATGTTGATTTGTATGTTGGAGTTAGTGTTCAAGAAGAAGTAGGTTGTAGAGGAGCACAAACAATAGCTAATAAAATAAATCCTGATTTTGCTATAGTATTAGATTGTTCACCTAGTAATCCAAAAGATGATAATGGAATTTTAGGTAATGGAGTTCTTCTTAGGGTTAAAGATGCTAATATGTTAGCGTTTAAATCTTTAATTAATTATCAAAAAGAAGTTTGCAATAAGTTAAATCTTCCTTGCCAACATTTCATCTCAATGGGTGGAACTGATGCAGGAATGATTCATAAAAGTTATAATGGAGTTTTAACTATGACACATTGTATATGTGCTAAAAATTTACATACATCATCAACAATAATTGATGTTAATGATTATAATGCAGCAAAAGAATCTTTGATTTATATAGTTAAAGATTTAAATGCAGAAAAGATTGAAGAATTAAAAAAAGGGAACAGATAGTTCCCTTTTTTCTTTATTTATAAGTGCTAAACGTAAAATTTAATTCAATTTGTAGGAAATTATTTAATGGTATGATAAAATCAATTTAAAGTGAGGCGGTTATAATGAAGTTTTTATATATTACCAATAGTGAAATTAAGGTTAAAGAATTGAAGTCTGTATTTAAACAGCACGTTGATATTACTAGTATCGATTCTTTATTCGATCTAGAATACGATGTAAGTTTAGAAAGATATAGTAAAGATTTTGAAGAAAACGCTAAGAAAAAAGTTCAAGCTGTTTGGAAAAAAGAAAAAGCTAATTATGATTATATAATCGCCGATGAGTATGGATTGTTCTCGACATTTGCTCCTAATATTTTGGGTATGGATTCTGATACATGGTGGCCAGGTACTCAAAGAGATAGAAACGAAGCTTTAGTCAATTTGTTTGATGGAGTAAGAGACAGAGAAATATATTATCGTTCTGTTTTTGTAGCAATTGATAAAGCGGGTAAATTTAAAGTAGGTGTTGGAGAAACACACGGATATTTAGCAAAAAAAGTAAAAGAAAGAAATGGTGAGGGGTATGATTCTGTATTTATCGTAGAAGATGGTAAATACTTATCTCACCATGAGCCTGCAGAAATTTTGAAATATAGTGCTAGAATAGAAGCTTTAACTAAACTAGCTCAAAAATTATAATTAATCGTCACAATTTTTATAACTATCAAGAAGGATAAACTCCTTCTTTTTTTCTCTTACGTAAACTTTTGAAACTTTTTGCCATGTATTAGAAACTTTATCGTAATAAATAAAGTTGTAGTCGTTAGATACAGATTTCATAAGAGAAAATACTTTATTGTTATATTGTGAATCGGAGAAAACATTATAACTGTAATAGAAAAGATGACAACATAAATCTGCGATAGAATAGTTGAAAGAAATTCTTCCAGTGAAAGGATGCGTATGCCCTAAACATATAACTTTGTTAGTCATACCATCTGTTAAGAATACTTGCATTCTTAAATATAGGAATTCTTCTAGCTTATCAAATGTTGCACTTGCTTCTTTTAATTTGTTGAAATCACAATAGATGTCATCAAAAACAATAGCTCCACCTTTTGTTTCATATCCATAAAGGATAAAAGGAACTTCTTTTTTGTTATCTATATTATATTGATCAATAGTTTCTAGTGCATCAAAAACATTATCTTCTAATATAATAGAGTGTTGAAAATCTATTGGTTGTAAGTAATTAGGGTTAACAGGAGCGGTATAAATAACTTCTGGATCTTTACTGCTCAAGTGGTTCATCATTTTTGCAATGAATTTTTCTTTATTTGGATCTTGTTTTAATAATGAGTTTAAAACAATGTCTTTTAATTCTTCTCTAGTCATAAAATCACCTTTTATATTATACCTTATATCTGTAAAATGTTATAATAAAAACGGTGATTACTATGGATTTAATAGAAAAAATGGAAATTTACGCTAGTGAAAACTATGTTCCTATAGCTAGAAGGGCTAATATAGAGTATTTACAAAATTTGATAAAAGAGGAAAATGTTTGTAGTATTTTAGAGTTGGGTAGTGCGATTGGCTATAGCGCTATTTGTATGGCTAGTGTTAAAAAAGATGTAAAGATTACAACGATTGAAAGAAATGAAAAGATGTATCAAGAAGCAATAAAGAATATTAAAGAAGCTAACTTAGAATCGCAAATTGATATTATTTTTGATGATGTTTTTAATGTCGATTTGAGTGATAGAAAGTATGATTTGATATTTATTGATGCTGCGAAAGCACAATATACAAAGTTTTTTGAAAAGTTCTCTCCGCTTCTAAATAATAACGGTGTAATTATTTCGGATAACATTGAATTATTAGATTTGCAAAGATTAACGGATAGCAAAAGAAGTAAAAGATTGGTTGAAAAAATGGGTGAATATAAGCAATATCTTATTAATTTAGAAGATTATAAAACTGAATTTTTGGAAATTGGAGATGGGTTTGCGATAACTAGAAAAATTAATTAATTAGTACTTGCATAATTTGAATATTTAATGTATATTAAATGTGCGTCTATTTCTAGGTTTTGAGAATCTCCAACTTATTACTTGGATTTAGATAAGAAACAAAGAAGGAGGAAAATTCAATGACAATAACTAAAGAAAAAACAGCTCAATTAGTTAAAAAGTTCGGAACTAGTGAAAAAGATACAGGAAATCCTGCAGTTCAAGTAGCTATCTTAACTCAAAGAATTAATTCTTTAACTGAGCACTTAAAAGCTCACAAGAATGACAAACATTCTCGTAGAGGATTACTTGCTATGGTTAGTAAAAGAAGAAGTTTATTAGACTATATTAAGAGTAAAAGTGCTGAAGATTATTTGGAATTAATCGAAAAATTAAATATTAGAAAATAATCTAAGAAGTCTCGGGAAACCGAGGCTTTTATTTTACATGTTTAATTATGTGTGAGTCTTTTGTTAAAGGTTTAAATGTATAGCCGTTGCTTATTAATTTTTCAATTAATGTAGGTAATGCTTTTAGAGTTCCAGATTTATTAATATCATCATGCATTAAAATTGTTTGATAATAGTGATTATTGTTTTCGTTTTTTGATATGGAAGATAATGAATTGCTAATTATTTTACTCACATCATTTTTAACATATGAATCAAGGGTATCTACATTCCAATCGGCATGTATATATCCTTTTTTTTCTAATTCTTTTATTATTTCTTTTATTAGATTTTTGCTAGATATTGTATTTGATGAGCCTCCAGGAAATCTATACAATTTTGGCGTTATTCCCGTTACTTCTCTTATCCAATTTTTACATCTTTCGAAATCAGTTATATAGTTTTCTTTAGATGAATAAAGATAACTATAGTTATGCTCATAAGAATGTATAGCTATTTCGTGTCCTAAATCTGCGATTCTTTTGAGTAAGGTATCTTTTAAGTAATAACTAGGGCCTGTAACAAAAAATGTTGCTTTTATATTGTATATATTTAATATTTCTAATATTTTATCAGTGTTTTTTGAGGGACCATCATCAAATGTTAAATAGGCGATTTTTTCTTCTTTTACTATTGTGCTTACTGTTACCTCATTTGTGCTTTTTGTGTGATAGTAGATAAAAGAGAATGATATTAAAAAAGACGCTATTGTAAGAACTAAAAAATAGATTTTTAAGAATTTTTTCATATTATTTAATCACCATCTATTTTATTTTTTGCGTGATTTTTAAAAAGATACTTATTTAATTGAATTAAAGTCATGTAAATGTTAGAATTTAAAAAGAAAAGTGGTGAACTTTACAGATGAAAAATGTTAATGAAAATGTAGAAAATACTAATGAAGAACCTGAAAAAAAGACTTCTCAAATAAAGAGAATGAGTGGAGAAACACAAGAAATATCAACTATAGGTATTACTCGTTATCGTACAGATTTAAAAAGAGGATTGACTGATGAGCAAGTTCAAACAAGAATTGAAGAAGGATTAGTTAATAAAGTTAATTCTGGAAGTACTAAAACTATTCCTCAAATTATTCTTTCTAATGTTGTTACTGTGTTTAACCTTATTATATTTGCAGTTGCAGCATGGCTTATTTCTGTTGGTGCGACAAAGGACTTATTCTTTTTAGTAATTGTAAGTGCTAATATAATTATTGGTATTGTTCAAGAGATAAGGGCTAAAAAGACTATTGATAAGTTATCTTTGTTATCTGCTCCTACAGCAGTTGTTATAAGAAATGGAAGGCAAATAGAAATCCCTGTTTCAGAAATAGTTTTAGATGATTTACTTGTTTTAAGTGCTGGTAAGCAAGTTTGTGCTGACTGTATTTTAAAAGAAGGTGGAGTAGAGGTTAATGAATCTTTACTAACCGGTGAATCAGATGCTTTGGTTAAGAAGGTTGGATCTTCTTTATTCTCTGGTAGTTTTGTGGTTTCTGGAAATTGTAAGGCTAAGGTAGAGAAAATTGGTGAAGACAGTTATATTGAAAAATTATCTAAACAAGCAAAAGTTTATAAAAAGCCTAAATCTGAAATTTTGAAATCATTGAAGAGGGTTATAAATTTCGTTCTAGTAATGTTAGTTCCAATTACTATTTGTTTGTTCTTGATACATCAAGAAAAAGCAATGGTTGATTATGCAGGAAATACTCATTTGATATATGTTGAGACAGTTAGAAAAACGGCGGCTTTGATTATTGCAATGATTCCATCAGGATTATTTTTAACAACTAGTGTGGCTCTTGCTGTTAGTGTTATGAAACTTGCTAAGAATAAAACATTAGTTCAAGAATTATATTGTATAGAAATGTTAGCTAGAGTAAATGTGTTGTGTTTGGATAAGACTGGAACTATTACAGATGGTTCAATGACTGTAAAAGGAATTGAAGAAATTAACAATACTTCAGGTCTTACAGTTAAACAAATAATTGCTTTAATGTTAGGAAGTTTAAATGATGGTAATATGACATCAGTTGCATTGGAAGCAGAATTTGGAAAAGCAAAAAGAGTTAGTCCTTTATTTGTTGTTCCGTTCTCAAGTGCAAGAAAGTTTAGTGCGGTTACTTTAGATAAATATGGAACATTCTTCTTAGGAGCCCCTGAGTTTGTACTAAAAAAAGATTATGATTCAGTAAAACCTAGCGTTGATAAATATGCAAGAAAAGGTTATAGAGTTTTACTTATCGGACATAATAAAGGTGAGTTAAAGAGTCAAGATGATGTTGCTACATTAAAACCATCTCCTTTAGCATTAATTTTAATTGAAGATACAATAAGACCAGATGCATTAGAAACTATTGAATATTTCAAGAATAGCGGTGTTGATGTAAAGGTAATTTCTGGAGATAACCCTCTAACTGTTTCAATGGTTGCTAAAAGAGCAGGAATCGAAAAATCTGAAAAATATATTAGTTTAGATAAAGTTAGTGATGACAAACTATACGAAATAGCAGATCAATATACTGTTTTTGGTAGAGTTACTCCAAATCAAAAGAAGATTCTTGTTGAAGCATTGAAGAGTAAAGGGAAGACTGTTGCAATGACAGGAGATGGAGTTAACGATATATTAGCGTTAAAAGAAGCAGACTGTAGTATTGCTATGGCTAGTGGTAGTGAGGCTGCTAGAAATGTATCCCAACTTGTTTTATTAGATTCTAACTTCTCATCAATGCCTAAAGTTGTTAGAGAAGGAAGAAGAGTTGTTAATAACATTCAAAGAGTAGCAACGTTATTCTTGACAAAGACGCTATTCTCATTCTTACTTGCAGTAACTATAATGTTTACAGCTTATGTTTTAGGAATAAATATGGACTTCCCTATTAAGTTAAGACCTTTAATGATTATTGACTTCTTAGCTGTAGGAATTCCGGCGTTCTTCTTGGCACTTGAGGCTAATAACAATGTTATAAAAGGAAATTTCTTGTTAAATGTTTTGAAAAAGGCATTTCCAGGAGCAGTAGTTGTAACAATTCAATGTATTGTTATTTTCTGTTTCCGAAATAGTCTTAATATAGATCCAGATACAATTTCTACAATGTCTATTATAGTCGCAGCGTTTACTTGTCTTATGGTATTGTATAGAACATGTAATCCATTTAATAACTATAGAAGACTTATATATGGAACTATGTTCGTTGGTTACTTAGCTTGTATTTTCTTAGGACCATTAAAAGAGTATTTTGAAATTTTACCTTTAGATGTTCCTCAAATATTATTAGTATTGTTATTAATTGTTCTATCTAATACTTTATTAGATTTATTTACTAAGATTCCAGCGATGATTTATTCTTCAGTTATTGAAAAATTGAGATTTAAACGTTTGAGAATTATTTTAGTAGAAAAAGAACATAAATCATCAGCAAACTAAGATGAAGGGTTATCTTAATAAGATAACTCTTTTTATTTATAAAAATAAAAAAGGCTAATTACCTTTGTAAAAAGATTAAAAAAATGTATATTAAGAGTATGGGAGTGAGATTAATGATAGCTAAAGAAATAAAAGAAGTAATCAATCTAGAAAAGAAAAGACAAAATAGCACTATTGAGTTAATTGCTTCAGAGAACTATGCTTCTAAAGAAGTAAGAAAATTAATGGGAAGTATTTTAACTAATAAATATGCGGAAGGATATCCAAATCACAGATATTATGGTGGATGCCAAGAGGTAGATAAAGTTGAAGAATTAGCAAGACTAAAACTTTTAAAAATATTTAAAGCAAAAGGATATCACGCTAATGTACAACCACATTCTGGATCACAAGCTAACATGGCGGTTTATAAGGCAATGATAGAAGTTGGTGATACAGTTTTATCTATGGATTTAAACAGTGGGGGGCATCTTACTCATGGAAGTCCTGTAAGTTTTAGTGGAAAAGAATATAATATTGTGTCTTATGGACTTAATGATAATGAAACTATTGACTATGCTGATATGGAGGCAAAAGCCAAAAAATATAAACCTAAAATGATTATTGTGGGTGCTAGTGCTTATACAAGAACGATTGATTTTGCAAAATGTAAAGAAATTGCTGATTCTGTTAAGGCTTATTTAATGTGTGATATTGCACATATAGCTGGTTTAATCGTTGCAGGATTACATCCAAGTCCTGTTGGCTATGCTGATTTTATTACTAGTACAACTCACAAAACATTAAGAGGACCTAGAGGGGGAGTTATTCTTTGTAAAGAAGAATATAAAGAGGCAATAGATAAAGCAGTATTCCCTGGTATTCAAGGTGGACCTTTAATGCATATCATTGCTGCAAAGGCTCAATGTTTTTATGAAGCAGCTACTCCTGAATTTAAAGATTATCAAAAGCAAGTTATCCATAATGTAAAAGCGATGGAAAAGGTTTTTGCTGGTCATGGTGTAAAGATGGTAAGTGGTGGAAGTGATAACCATATGCTTTTGGTTAATGTTAAAGATTCTTTTGGCGTTACTGGTAAAGATGCTGAAAAAATCTTAGAAGATATCGGTATAGCATGTAATAAAAATATGATTGCGTTCGATACTACTAAACCTAATGTTACTTCAGGAATTAGAATCGGAACTCCAGCAATGACAACAAAAGGTTTTAAAGAAGAACAATTTGAAGAAGTTGCTAAAATTATAATTAGTGCTCTATCTGGATCTCAAAGAAAAGAAGATTTAGTGTATAGAGTTCAAAAATTAATGAAAAAAGTTTCTTTCGGATTATAATAGAAGTCCCTTTATGGGACTTTTTTTGTTATTGTGGTATAATTTGTGTGGTGATTTAGAATGATTAATGTTGTGTTGTTTCAACCAGAGAAACCATTAAATACTGGTAATATTATGAGAACTTGTGTTGCTAGTGGGACTATGTTGCATATTATAGGACCTTTAACTTATAAAATAGATGATAAAGGTTTAAAAAGAGCGGGAATGGACTATTTAGTAGGGTTTGAGTATAAATATTATGATAGTTATGAAGAGTTTGTTGCTAAAAATAATAATCCAGTTGTTCATTACATAACTAGATATGGTAAAAAGGCTCCTAGTGATGTTGAATTTTCTTCGATAAATGAAGACATTTATGTTATGTTTGGCAAGGAGAGTACAGGCATTCCAAAAGAAATCTTAAAGGAACATTTGGATAGATGTTATAGAATTCCAATGATAGAAGGAGTTAGAAGTCTTAATTTATCTAATTGCGTAGCAATTGTTATTTATGAAATTTTAAGACAAAGAAATTATGAGGGATTGTCAGGTGTGGAAACTATAAAAGGTGAAAATTACTTAGAAATTTGTTAACTTTATTTACCACAGTGGATTTTATTTAGTTGTATATTAGGCGTAAAAATGTTAAACTTATTATATGGAGTAGGGGGTTATTTTATGTTTAAGTTTCTTAAAAATAAAAAATTTGTAAAAATAATTTCTTTTCTTTTGATTTGTGTTTTTTCTATAAACTTAGTTGGTTGTGATCATGAGAATAGTGTAAGCCCAGGTAAAAATGGAGGCGGAATAAAGCATTATTCTGTAGGTGTAGGAAATGATATAAATGGATATGGTATTTATTCGCAATCTTCATTTGATCCAATGACAAAAGAATTGTTTATGGGTTACTTGTTAAGTAGTAGAAGTTTTACGCTTGTGGTTCTTCCTGGTAAAGAAACTGGAAATGAAGACAATCCATATGAATTAATAGATGCTGAAAACATTCTATTTACTAGTGCGCATTCTGGTGTATATGATTATAACGAATTGACAGGTAATTATGATAATCCGGAATATAAGGCATTAATGTATTATGTAACTGATTTAGAATTTGTAAGTTGGCTAAATGAATTTGAAGAAGGTACAGGCTTCTTGGCAGATGCTGTTGAATTTGCTTCTGCAGATGTTGATTTAGAAAAACCAGAGAGATATAAATGTAGAGTTTTAGTAAATTTGGGTAGCGGGTTAAATGCTACTGATTTCTGTGGAACTTATTCTTCTTCTAGTGAATCATTGACTGGAGGAATAATTACAAATGATAAGGCTATAAAATATAAGGATAATACTTCTATTCATCCTTTTAGTAACGCTCATACTGGCGGAATGATTGTTTTATTTGGTTATGGCTCTATTGAGGGTTACATGACTTATGAACATATTAGAGAATATCAAGGTTCAGAAACAGCAAACTCTTTTGATGATGGCAATTGTTATTATAATCCCGGGTTTGCTGGACAATTTGATTTTAATGAAATGATAAGCGTTGTTAAGAAAGATTTGATTGGCGAAGATTTGTACAGTGAATCTGATTTTGCAAATTACGCTAGTAACGAAGGTTTGAAAAGTGATATTGTTTCTGTATATACAGAAAAAATGTTAATAGGAAAAAAAGGTTGTGCTAGACTAAAAGAAACATATAAATTGTTAGAACAAGGGTTATTAACTGATAATAACGCTACTAGCATTAGTTCGTTAAGAAGTACTGCAACTAGTAAGAAAAATTCAACTACTGGCAAGGAACAAGATAAGTGGTCAGCAATATATGAAATGATTGATATGTTATACTCTTTCTATTCTGCAAAGACTGAAGAACAATTTAATATAAAATTTGCATCTGCTCTTCATACTAGATATAACGAATTCAAATTAATTTCAAATACTGAAGTATTATCATCAGGTAAATCTGTAACTAGTCTTACAAGCATTGAGTTTGATAAGGCTTTAGATTTAGTTACTAATGGAAAGGCTTCGAAAGAAGATTACGTTCTATTAGTTACTGCTGAAGGCTTCATTCATGATAGAGGAACTGAGGAAGATCAAGTTGTTTTAGGAGCTTCAGAAATGATGGGTTATGCAGGAGTAATGCAAGAGTTAATTAGAATGGATGCTTGTCCAAATGGAACGATTGCAGCTGAAATGTATAATATGTTAGCTAACTTAAAGATTATTGCAGGTACAGCTCTAGCTGTTGCTGGTGTAACTGCTATGGTTATTGCTGGTGTTGGGCTTTTTGTAGCATCTGTTATTGCTAAAGCCGCTGCGTTATCTTTATGTGCACCGGTTCCGGGTGGTAGAATTGCGGCGCTAGTTTTACTAGCAATTGCTGGATTAGTAGCATTGGCTGTTGGATTAATAACTTTATTCTCAGGACTTAAAGATAAAGCTAGAATGAAAGGTATGGGAGCTAGTGAAGAAAACTATTGCAAGACATATGCTGCTACATTCAATTTACTTTTTGAAACATTGACATTAACTGTACCTATTTATCATTTTAATATAAAAAAGGCAAATAAAGGTGATGGTGATGATGCTATAAGCATTAACTATTGTGATCAAGGAACATATGATCCAAAAGATGGAATGTGTAAAGTTTATGAAAATAATGTTTTGGTAAGTTCGTCTAAAGCTGTATCTGTTCCAATGTATTATTATGCCAATAGAGAACAAGCAGAAAAATTGAATTTGGAAGGTATGCCTGCGATATTACATTTTAAAAACGGAGAGTTGATTGATAGTATTTATGGGGCTGCGACTCCAGCATTTATTGTAGAAGCTCTGAGGTTCTGGGGACTATTAGCTATGAGAGAGTTAGTTTATAGTGCATCTCTTCAACCGAATAAAGTTCTTATAAAACATACGACAAACACTAATGCTCGTACTATGAAAATTATGGAAGCAAGATATTGTTATACAACTGATTTTGAGAAAAATCTATATGCAGTTAATGATGATACAAAGGATCCTAATGATTTCTGCTATTTCAATAGTGCAACACCTATTACGGTTAGTGTAAATAAAACTTGGTCAGGAGATTCATCTGAAACTTTAATAGAGATAGATATTTCTGATAAAACAAACATTACAAATAAATTGCAATCATTATACAATGATGATAAGTTATTAGGATATTTCTCTGAATTAGCCGTTTATCAATATAATAAAATTAAAAATGAGATGTTCTCGAGTGTTGTTACTGAATTGACGGGTAGTGCTATTGATAGCTATAGTGTTAACGGAAGTGGAACAGAGGTAACATTTGTTCAAGGTGGAACTACTACAACATTAAATGGAACAATGTACATAACTGGCGATAGCGTTTGCTTAGTTTCTGGAAGTAACGTTTATTTGTTTAAAAAGTCAGGAGAATCATATATCTATTATGGCGTTGTTGCAACATTTAATAGTGGAAAAGACATTAATCAATTGTCAAATGAACTAGAAAAATATAAAATAGGTATATACGAGTTTTTCAGTTTTGTAGTTGGAGATATGTCTTTTGATGAAAAAACAGAAGTAAAAGTAAAACTTTATATGACAGCTACAGTCAAAGAAAGTCCACAATCAAGTTATTACTATAAAAATGGTGATAAGAAAGTGTGTGATGCAGGAGAATTTGTATACGAAAAAACAAATTTCTGGGGCAATAGAGTAAAAACTTGTGTTAGAGATGATAAAGTAAAAAGTAAGCATACACCAATAAGTACTGTTGAAATTGGTGGATCTGATGTTCAATATAACTATTATTCAACAAGTGTTGCTGTAGCAGAATTAGTTATTGGTATCGACCAAAATGGTGCAGGAACATTTACTATTAATTGGTTAGATCAAACTGCAGCCAGCTAATTGAAAGGGTTTCAAAGGGGGTAATTAAAATGAAAGCAAAGCTAGTAAAAAGATCAGGAGAAACAAAGGAAATGTCATTAGTATTTTCTATAGGATATTTCTTCTTCGGGCCGTTGTATTATTTGTTTTATAAAATGATATGGAGATTTTTGTTGTTAGCGGTTATTTATGTTTTTGGAATTTGGAAAAATTTAGGTGCAATACTGGTTGATTTCTTAGTATCTAAAGGTGTTGCGGAAAAATATATTTCTTTCCTTGAAGTTCCTGGTAAATTTTATCTTATTACTTTAGGGGTAATTATTGGATTACATATAGTATTATGTTTTATTACACCTAAGATTGTAGTAAAGAAATTATTACGCAAAAAAGGATATGTTCCTTACAGCGATATAGATGCTCAACTTCTTATTAAACATTCTTTAGCAAAAGTAGGAACTATGAGTTATTTGGCTAATTATAAACCAGTTCATGGCGTTCAAGGTAAAATCAAAATTGAGAATACTGAAGATTTGAATAAGAAATTAGAAGAGTTAGCTCAACTTCTAAAAGAAGGTATGATTACAAAAGATGAATATAACAAAAAAAGAGCAGAAGCATTAATGAATGTTGCTGACAAAAAATAACCTTATTTGAAACTTGTAAGAGATTGCGAAAGCAGTCTCTTTTTTTGTAAACAAAAAGCCTCTTAAAATTTTTAAGAGACTTTATTTTTTTAGAATAATTTTAATTCCAATTGATTTCTTGGTTGCATATCCTTTAAAACACCCAATTTTTCAAGCATTTTAATGTTTGTACCGTTTAATTGTGTTCTAGCAGTTAAATCCTCAATCGATAGAAATTCGCCGTTTTTACGGGCTTCTATGACAGTTCTAGCTGCGGCTTCTCCTAATCCATCGATTGCACTGAATGGAGGAATAAGAGATTTTGTTTCGTGATCTACTATAAACTTTTTAGAATCAGATTTATATAAATCTATATTAGAGAATGTATATCCTCTAGCAGTCATTTCTATCGCACTTTCTAAAGTTATTAATAAACTTTCTTCTTTATTCGTAACATCTCTAGCAGTAGTGTAATTAGCTTTACGAGCTTGGATGTCTAAAAATTTAGCTTTTATAGCTTCTTTGCCACTAATCATTGTTTCAATATCATATGCATCACATCTAGTTGTAAAATACACAGCATAGTATTCTAAAGGACGGTAAACTTTGTACCAAGCAACTCTCATTGCCATAGTAACATAAGCAACCGCATGGGCTTTAGGGAACATATATTTTATCTTTTTACATGATGCAATGTACCAATCAGGAACATTGTTAGAAATCATGGCTTCTTCAAATTCTGGGCTCAATCCCTTACCTTTACGAACAGATTCCATTATTTTAAAAGACATAGATGGTTCTAATCCCATTTTAATTAATTCAACCATGATATCATCACGACATCCAATAACGTTCATTAGCTTACATGTTTTGTTATTAATTAACTCTTGAGCGTTATTATTCCATACATCTGTACCATGTGATAATCCTGAGATTTGAACTAATTCCGCGAAACTAGTTGGTTGACATTCTAATACCATTTTTCTAACGAAGTTAGTACCGAACTCAGGAATTCCTACGACACCATTTTCATTCAGAATATCTTCTTTAGTAACTCCTAGTGCTTCACAACTTGTAAATAAGGAAATTACTTTTTTGTCACTGCAGTCAATGTCTTTAGGATCAATATTTGTTATATCGTGTAACATTCTTAATGCAGTTGGGTCTACGTGACCTAGAATATCTAGTTTTAGTACATTATCATGTATAGCATGGAAATCAAAGTGTGTAGTTTTCCAGTTTGCATCTAGTGAATCAGCAGGGTATTGAATTGGAGTAAAATCTGCGAATTCCATATAATTAGGAATAACTATAATACCACCTGGGTGTTGACCGGTAGTTCTTTTTATTCCTTCACATCCCATAGCAATTCTTCTCATTTCTGCTTTTCTTACAAGATTTTCTTTTCCAATTTCTTCAAAATATCCTTTAACATAACCATAGGCAGTTTTTTCAGCGACAGTACCGATTGTTCCGGCACGATATACATTATCTTCACCGAATAATACTTTTGTATAATCATGTGCTTTAGGTTGATAATCTCCAGAGAAGTTTAAATCTATATCGGGAACTTTATCTCCTTTGAATCCTAAGAATGTTTCAAATGGGATGTTGTGTCCTTCTCCACGCATAACCATTCCACATTTAGGACACACTTTTTCAGGTAAGTCATAACCACTGTAAACTCCGTCAGGTAAGTTTTCAAATTCGCTATGTTTACAATTATCACAAATATAGTGCGGAGGAAGTGAGTTAACTTCAGTAATTCCTGTGAAGTGCGCAACTAATGAAGAACCTACAGATCCACGTGATCCTACGATATATCCATCTTCATTTGATTTTTTAACTAGTTTATAAGCAATATAGTACATTACGGCAAATCCATTACCAATAATACTGTTTAGTTCTTTTTCTACTCTTTTTTCTACTATTTCAGGTAAATTTTCACCATATAATCTGTGTGCTGTATCCCAACAAATCTTAGTTAATTCTTCTTTATCTCCTTCAATTCTAGGAGGATAAGTTCCATCTTTTAATGGTATTACTTTTTCTATTGAATCAGCGATAGCATTAGTATTTGTAACTACTATTTCATATGCTAAATCTTTATCCAAGAAATCAAAGGCATCCAGCATTTCGTTTGTTGTTCTTAAATGTTGATTAGGATTTTCCTTAACTCTTTTTTTGTAGTCATATAATGGATGGTGTTTACCTCCGATAGCTTGCGCAGTTATGTAAACGTCTCTAAATATTTTTTGTTTAGGAGTTACATAGTGAGCATCACTTGTTGCTACTACAGGTATTTTTAATTCTTTTCCGGCATCAATTATGAAATTGATTATCTTTTTTAATGTATCTACGCCGTCTACAGATCCTGTATCGACTAGATATGAATAGTTGTCTAAAGGTTGTACTTCTAGAAAATCGTAGAATTTGGCTGTTTCAAGTAAATCTTCATGGTTTCTAGTTGATGCTATATCAAATACTTCACCTTTATAACAAGCACTTCCTAATAATAGATTTTGTCTATATTCTTGTAATACTTTTCTTGGTATTAAAGGAACTTCATTGTAGTATTGTACATTTGACATAGATACTAATTTATATAAATCCTTAACGCCATCTTGATTTTTTACAAGAACATTGACATGGAAAGGTCTTTTCTTTAAATTGTCATAGTCTTGTAATGTTTCTATATCTTCATGCGTTTTTATGCCTCTATTATGTACTATTTCGTTTAACATAACTTCAAATACGTTAGCAAGTACATTAGCATCGTAATCCGCTCTATGGGCTGTTTCTTCATCATAATCAATGTTAAATCTGCGGGCAATTGCTCCTAATGTATGAGAACGATGTTCGCTATATAAATATCTAGAAAGTGGTAATGTATCAATAACAGGGTTTGTAAGTTTAGGAAACCCTAATCTGTTTATTGCTTCTTTAACGAAGGAAACGTCGAATATACCGTTATGTGCAACTAAGATGCAGCCTTTTGAAAATTCTAAAAATTTTGCAATGGCTTCTTTTAAACTTAATCCACCTTCAACATCTTTATTTGTTATACCTGTTAATTGGGTAGTGAAGGCACTTAGAGGTTTTCCAGGATTAACGAAAGTTTGGAATGAATCTTCTTGCATTCCATTTTTCATTTTTACAGCACCTATTTCGATGATTTCTTCCATTCTTGATGAAAGTCCAGTTGTTTCTAAGTCGAATGAAACATAAGTGGCACCCTCAAGTTCAACGTTACTAGGATTCAATATATGTTTGCTATATTCTTCTATAACGTATGCTTCAAGCCCGTATAATACTTTAATATCTTTACCTCTAGATGCATTATTAGCGTCAGGATATGCTTGAACTACACCATGGTCAGTTATAGCGATAGCTTTGTGTCCCCATTCTATAGCTTGTTTAATATAATCGCTTGCGTCTACTACTCCATCCATATTAGACATTTTTGTATGTGCATGCAATTCAACTCTTTTTACTTCTGCTGTATCTAAGATCTTTTCGTTTACTTCTATTTTTTCAATTGAGTTTGCAGTTAAAACATCTTCTTTTTCATAGTTATCATAGTTTACGCTACCTCTTATTCTAACCCAAGTTCCAACTTTGATATCTTTTAATGTTTCTCTAGTTAAACGAGAACTTTCAAAACATTTAACACTGATAGAATCATTGTAATCTGTTATGTAGTAACTCATTATAAGTCTATTGTTGTATTCTTTTTCTTCTAGAGCAAATACTTTTCCTGACACTAAAATGTTTTTATCGTTTTGTGTTAAGGCTGCAATTTGAACTTCATCTTCTGCTTTAGTGTAGTATTTGTTTTGGATTTGACTAGAATCTATTTCTCTTTTTACGATTTGTGGTTCTTTAGGAATAGAACTTTTAACTATTTCATCAATTTCAGCTTCGAATTCTTTTTTTACATCAGCTTTTGCAGTTTTATCAACTGTGAATTCTAATATTTTGTTTGTCCCTAGTGAATTATAAATGTTTTGGAAATCTTTTTTATATAGCAAAAAAGAATCTCTTTGCATATCACTATTAAAGATAAAGTTTATTTTATTGCTAGTTGTCTCTATGCCAATATTTTTTATTGATTGAACCATTGCGATATTTTTGTATTTTACTAAAATAACTTTATTGAAAATTTCTTTTAAGTATGTACTTCCCATTAAAGTTTCGTGTTGGATTATGTTGAATGAAAAGTCATAAGTGTTTTTTGTGTTCTTTAACTTTTCTATAACAAAATACAACGATGGATCACACAATTTATCAAAAGAAATATCTATTATAAACTTTTGTAAAGAAGTTATATATGTTGCATTAGCCAATTTTGCTTCTTCAAATAGTTCTAATTCACTGTCTCTCAACTTAAATATTGCTAAAAAATCTTTTAATTTTGAATCCACTTAAATCACCTACTTCTAAAACAGCATAAATATATCCTTGAATGTAACAACAATCATTAAACCGAATAAAAAGAACATTCCTACCATGTTTACATAACTTTCAATTTTTGTATTAAATTTCTTTCTAACAATTGCTTCTCCAATTGATATATAAAATCTAGCGCCATCTAATCCTGGAATTGGAAGAAGATTGAAAAAGCCTAAGTTAACAGAAATTATAGCTAAGAACCAAATGTATGAAAGAACACCTTCGCTAGCCATTTGAGCACTTACTGTATAAACTTGAACTGGTCCTCCTACTTGGCTAAAACCTTCTTTAGTAAATAGAGAGCCAACTGCTTGGAACATCAAAACAATGATGTCTCCAAAAGTTTCAAAAGTAAGACCTATTCCTTCAAAGAAACCAGGTGTTACTAAATAAGCACTTAAACCTAAGATAGCAGCACTTTCAGTTTCGGAATCATAACTTCTAGTTAATGTTGCAGTTTTTAATTCATCCTCATGATAATAGGTAACAACAACTTCTTGTGTTTTTCCTTCCTCATTTGGGGTTTGAGTATTAACTATTTTAACTAGTTCGCTAATTGTTTCAATTTGACAAGGAGTATTTGTACAGCTACTGTATATTTCTTCACCATTAAGCTTAACGCTATTTTTTGTTATAGAAACAATTTTATCTCCGCTTCTTAATCCAGCTGTATAAGCAATAGAATCTCTTTCTATTGTTATTCTATTATCGTTAGAATTAACTCCACTTGCAAAAATATAGATGGCAATTAAAATGATTGAAAAAATGAAATTGAAAGTAACACCCGCAACAGTAACAATTGCACGTTTCCAAGCGCTTATTCCATTTATTGTTCTTTCATAAGGGATATTTAATTCTTTTTCTTTTTCATCGCCTTCTACTTCACCAGCCATAGCCACATATCCACCGATTGGTAACCATCTTAATGAATATGTAGTTTCAGGATCTTTTTTGAATTTTTTGCTTACTATAGAAGGACCCATACCTAAAGAGAATTCCATACAATAAACTTTAAATATTTTCGCGAACAAAAAGTGCCCAAATTCATGGACAAAAATAAGCAATGATAATGCTATTAAAAACAATAATAAGTTAAAAATAAACATTTTAGCACCCTTTCTTTTATTATAAAGCTAGTAGTAGAACAAATAAAATTTGAAATATAATGCTGTTGAAACAAACACTATCAATTCTATCTGTTAATCCACCGTGTCCTGGAAGTAAATTTCCAAAGTCTTTTATTTCGTAGTTTCTTTTAATCATACTGAAAACTAAATCTCCAAGTTGACCTATAACTGTTAGACCTAAAGTAATTAATAATACTTTAAATGGAGCAACTAGAGTTAGATTTGTATTGAACGCTAAGTTAAGAATGTTAGTTGTGTTTTCTGCTTCAAAAATAGGAAAGAACCAGTTGAAAACAAATCCTAGAACTAATGCACAAACAATACCACCAATAGATCCTTCAATTGATTTTTTTGGAGATATTCTTGGGTTTAATTTGTGTTTTCCAAATTTACATCCGATGAACAATGCAAATACATCAACTGCACAAGTAGTAAGTAATAAATAAGTTAGAGCATTTGCATTATCGTTAATGCTTCTAACATAGAAAATACTCATACTAAAAAGATTCATTAGGATGGCAAAAACGCTCAAGAAAGTAGCCTCTCTAAATTCAAGTTTTTCAGTCCACACAGCAATTGTATAATAAATTAAAATTGGTAGGAAAACAGTTATAATTGGCAAGTATAAAGTAGAACTTACATTAAAATAATTGTAAATTGATATTCCACCAATAAGTAATATGTTTAGTATTTTTATCCATAGAGGATTATTTTTCATACTGCTTACTTCATAAGCTACTCCTCCTAGTAGTAAAGTTATTCCTATTAAAAAAGGAATATTCCCAAGAAGTATTAAAGGAATAACAATAATTCCAATTAGTAAGCCAGTTATTATTCTATTTTTCATATATAAGACCTCACATTCTTTAATATAATACCACAAAAATACTTAATAGTAACTTAAAATATTATTTTCTTATATTAAAATATAAGAAAAATAAAAAGGAGTATTTCACTACTCCTTAATTATTATATGTTGTATAAGAACAATTAAATGCTCATTATATCTTTTTCTTTATCTTTAGCGATTAAATCAATTTTCTTAACGAATTCATCAGTTAATTTTTGAATGTCAGTTTCTAAACCTTTTCTACTATCTTCAGAAATTTCCTTATTTTTCTTAACTGTGTCATTAGCATCTCTTCTAATGTTTCTGATAGAAACTTTAGCGTCTTCTGCATAACGAGATACTTGTTTACAAAGTTCTTTTCTTCTTTCTTCTGTTAAAGCAGGGATTATAATTCTAACAACTGTACCATCATTATTTGGTGTTAATCCGATATTAGCTTCAACGATAGCTTTTTCGATATCCTTTAAAGTGCTCTTTTCGTAAGGTTTAATAAGTAACATTCTAGGCTCTGGTACAGAAATAGAAGCAACTTGATTTAATGGAGTTTTAAATCCATAGTACATTACTTCGATTCTATCAAGGATGCTAGCGCTAGCAACACCAGTTCTAACTGTTGATAATTCTCCTTCGAAAGACTCAACTGATTTAGCCATTTTACTTTTTGTTTGTTCAATTAAATTATCCATATTTCTCTTATTCCTCTCCTACAAAGGTTCCTAACTTTTCACCTTTGACAACGTCAATTATAGCATTTTTCTTGTCCATGTTAAAGATAATTAAATTAATTTTATTACTTTGACATAGGTTGATTGCATTTAAATCAACTACTTCTAATTTCTTTATTAGTATTTCATCATATGTGATTGAATCATACATTTTTGCATCATTATATTTTCTTGGATCTTTATCATAAACTCCGTCAACACCATTCTTTGCCATTAAGATAACCTCCGCGCCAATTTCACTAGCTCTTAATGCAGAAGCTGTATCAGTAGAGAAATAAGGGTTACCTGTTCCTCCAGCAAATATTACAACTTTTTTGTTATCTAAATGTTTCAAAGCTTTTAAGTGGTAGTATGGTTCACAAACTTGATTAATATTTAATGCACTCATAACAACGGATTCCACTCCTAGAGAATCAAGTACAGCTTTAAAGGCAAGTGAGTTGAAAATTGTAGCAACCATTCCCATATAATCAGCAGGCGCTCTTTTGATTGATAATTCTTCACAATACTTTCCTCTGAAAATATTTCCTCCGCCAATAACTATACCAATTTCAAGACCAGCATTAGAAAGTTCTTTTATTTGGTTAGCTATTTCGAACATTATATTTCTATCTAGAACTTTACTTGATTTGTTTTCTCCCATTAAAGCTTCACCGCTTAATTTTATAAGGACACGTTTATATTTCATTATAATTTTCTCCTTTCAAAAAAGATGCTCGTTTGAGCATCTAATAAAGTTTAATTATTTACCTACTTGGTTCATAACTTCTTCAGCGAAGTTATCTTCTCTTTTTTGTAAACCTTCACCAACTGCGTATCTGATGAAAGAAGTTACTGTAGCACCACTTTGTGCAACATATTTACCAACGCTTAATCCAGGATCTTTAACGAATGGTTGTTCAACTAAGCTGATTTCAGCTTTCCATTTGTTGATTTTTCCTTCTAAGATTTTCTTTAAAGCAGCTTCTGGTTTTCCTTGTAATTTTTCATCGTTTTTAGCAGCTTCTGTTTGAATATGTAATTCTCTTTCTACTTCACTTTCAGGAATGTCAGCAGAATTTGTATATAGTGGGCTAGAAGCAGCAATGTGCATAGCAACATCTTTAGCAACATCAGCGTTAGTTGTGTTAGATAAAACACAAACAGCACCAATTTTACCACCCATGTGTAAGTAACTACCGAATGAATCGCTATCAGTTTTTTCTAATAAGTTGATTCTTCTTAAAGATAATTTTTCTCCGATTGTAGCAGTATTTGAAACGATTGCATCACTTACTGTACCTTCACTCATAGGAGCACTTAAAGCTTCCTCTAATGTAGTTGCTTTTGCTTTTAAAGCAGCTGTAGCAACATCATTAACGAAATTGATGAACATTTCGTTTTTAGCAACGAAGTCTGTTTCAGAGTTGATTTCACAAATTAATGCATAGTTACCTTCAGTTACAACTGTAGTTAAACCTTCTGCAGCAATTCTATCAGCTTTCTTAGCAGCTTTAGCGATACCTTTTTCTCTTAACCAGTCACCAGCTTTATCGATGTCACCGTTACATTCAACTAAAGCTTTTTTACAGTCCATCATACCAGCGCCTGTACGTTCACGTAAATTTTTAATTAATTCAGTAGTTATCATTGATTAACCCTCCACTTTTTGAGATTTTTCTTCTTCTTTTAAAGCGTCATTCATAGAAACTTCGCCTTCAGCATCTGGTGTATAAGCTATAACTGGTTGTCCACCTCTAGCTTCAACAACAGCATCAGCCATAACTGTTACTAATAATTTAACAGCTTTTGTAGCATCATCGTTACCAGGGATAATGTAATCAACATCATCTGGATCACTGTTTGTATCAACAATACCGAATACAGGGATGTTTAATTTTCTTGCTTCTAAGATTGCATTGTGCTCAACGCGAGGATCTACAACAAAGATAGCGTTAGGAACTTTTCTCATTTCCTTAATTCCACCTAAGTTCTTTTCTAATTTTTCAGCTTCTCTTCTTAAACCAAGAACTTCAATTTTAGGTAATACTTCGAATGTTCCGTCTTCTTCCATTTTTTCGATATCTTTTAATCTTTTAATACTTCTTTGGATTGTTTTGAAGTTAGTCATTGTTCCACCTAACCATCTGCTAGTTACATAGAAAGAACCACTTCTTAAAGCTTCTTCTCTAATGATTTCTTGAGATGTTCTCTTAGTACCAACGAATAATACTTTTCCACCATCTTCAACGATTTTCTTTAAAG
>JBGVRX010000025.1:0-52179 GCA_045128835.1 Bacilli bacterium
AGCGTATAAAACATTAACCCTAAAACTTATGCTTGTTGTGGGCTATGAAAGAGCTAAATATATTTTGAGTTTGGATAATTCTTTAACTACGTTAGAACATTTAGTGGGTAATGTTGATGTGAAAAAGGTTTCTATGGATGAGAATGGAGATCCTATTTTAAATAGAAAAATTACAAATCTATTATTTAGAGATTTAAAACGTAATAGAGTTGAATTAATGATTAAGGATAAGACTAACGAATTATATAAATATTTTCCCCGTATTTTTAATGAGTGGGATTTGATTGAGATAAACAAGAAAAATAAGGATTTAAAAACAATTATTGAGTATTTGAAAAGTGATGAAGTTAGTTTGAGCGCGAAACATTATAGGTTAAAAGGATTATTTAAATTCATAGGGTGCAGCAAAGAAATTGTTAGTGATACTTTTAAATTGCATGATGAAATGCTTTTAAGAGAAGGTTCAACGATTCCATCTGTTTGTGGAAAAATTGGAGATTATGAATATGAAGTGTTACGACTAGATGATATGGAAGGACTCGTTGTTGGAAACAAGACGGATTGTTGTTTTGCTGTTAAAGGAATTTCTTATTCGAGTTTACAACATGCTTTAACAAATAAGAACGGAAGAATTTTAGTTGTAAAAAAAGATGGCGAACTAGTTGCGCATAGTTGGCTTTGGAGAAATGGTAATGTTTTGTGTTTGGATAATATTGAAGTAGCAAAATCTATCAAAAGCGTGGATTTTCTAGATGTATATATTCAATTTGCGGATAGAATATTAGAAAAATCCAGGGCGACAGAACCTTTAGATAGCTGTTTAAAAAATGTTACTGTTGGAAGAAATTCTTTTGATAAAAATGTTGAAGGGCTAGAAAAATATAAAAGATATATTGTTCAAGACCCAAGTAATCTAGTTAAACCAGATTCGACAAGTATAATTGTGGATAAACTTCCTTCTATAGAAGAAAAAGGAGTTTATAGTGACGCTAAAAAGGTTCAAGTTTTATTGAAGGGGAAGGGGGATTTTTCTTGTTACGATAATGAGTGTTATTATTTTGATGAAAGAAAACCTATTTTAGGATACACAAAGGAAAATACAGATAGTGCGGAATATGTTTTATTAAGAGTTAATGCTCTTAGGTGTATCAAGGCAGAAAGAGAAAATACTCTCGATGGTTTTGAACTAAATGATATAGGTGACTATGTTGAAATTTGGTGTAATGATGATTGGTATATTGCTATAGATAAAAATGGTAATGAAGAAAAATATGCTTTATCATTTAATGATGATATAAAGCAAGAGATGGTAAATGTTTTAAATAATAAAATTAAAAAGGTTGTAAAAAAGTAGTTAAGTGCGTATAATGTTAACTGTCAGTGCAATAGTGGTGCATGAACCATGTCAGGACCGGAAGGTAGCAGCATTAAGTGAGTTCGCTATGTGCTCTGACTTTTTTATTTGTTTAAAATCAAATTTATTAATTTTTGACTGGCAAAAGAGGTATGGGTGTTTTTATATAAAACTAATCCTATATCTCTTTTTTTTGGTAAGACAGTGTTTATTTCTTTTAAGGTTCCTTTTTCTAATTCTTCTTTGATAAATTCTTTTGTGGAATAAGAATAACCAAAACCTATTTTAGTTAAGTCTGTTACAACATTAAAACTAACCGCTTCAATTGAGGGAATAAGTTTTGTAGTGTTATCTTTTAAGAATGAATCAAAAAAAGTTCTAGTGTTAGATGGCCTTTTTTGTGTTATTAAGTTATATTTTTTTAACTCTTCTAGAGTGTATTCTTTATTTGAATCTAGGTAATCAGGACTGGCACAAAAGATATCTTGGACTTGTGTGAATGGATAGATGTCTAAGTCTGTTGAATCCTGCGTTGGCAAATTAAGTATTAATAAATCTAAAAGGCCGTTTTTTAACATGGTAACTAAAGTGTTTGAAAGGTGGTTTACTATATCAATTGTAATATTAGGATATAGTTTGTGGAATTCTTTTAAATAAGGCATAAGGATGTGTTTTGTTAGTGTGGTAGAGGCTCCAATTCTAATTGTTCCTACTTCTAGGTTTTTTAAAGAAGAAAATATTCTTTCTCCATTTTCTATGTGTTCTAATCCTTTTTTTATATGTTCATAAAATACTTTGCCTTCAGTTGTTAATCTAACGCCAAATTTAGTTCTGTTGAAAAGTTCGCCACCTATTGTTTCTTCAAGTTTTTTGATGGATTGAGAAACGGCTGGTTGAGATATAAATAACTCTTCACTGGCTTTGGATATGCTTTCATTTCTTGCAACACTTTCAAAAATTTTGTAACTATCTATTTTATTTTCCATATATAAGCCCTCCTTATATTTAGCATAAGATATATATATTTGTATTATATTATTCGTAGGGATATAATGCAATCATAAGGAGGAAAGATACAAATGAAAAAAGTATTAATAACGGCAGGACCAACAAATGAGTATATTGATGAAGTTATGAAAATAACTAATATGAGTACAGGGAGACTAGGGGTTGAACTTGCAAAGAATTTTTTGAATGAAGGGTGTTTTGTTACTTTGATTTGCACTAGAAGTGTTGCAAGAAGTGGATTGTATGAGAAATATGATTTAGGTAATAAAGGTAATTTAAAAACAGTTCAAATTGAAACTACGGAAGATATGTATAAAGCTTTAGAGAGTGAAAGTGGAGAAAACTATGATTTAGTTATTCATTCATCTGCGGTAGGAGATTATAAACCTGAGTTTAGTTTTAGAATGGAGGATTTGGCTAAAGAATTAGAAGAAGTTGAAGATAAGTCTTATGAAAATATATTAGAGGTTTTAACTAATCCAAAATGTAAGGTTAATGATGATACTAAGATTAGTAGTTATGAACCTAATTTAACCGTTAAGTTGACTCTTACGACTAAACTTATTAGTCATTTAAAGGAATGGTTCCCAACAAGTGTTTTAGTGGGGTTTAAACTTTTAGAAAATGTTAGTAAAGAACATTTGATTGAAGTTGGAAGGAAGTTATGTGAAAAGAATTCTATGAATTATATAATAGCTAATGATTTAGCGGATTTAAGAAAGGGAAATCATGTTTCTTATTTAGTTAATAATATCGGATATCAAAATCATGAATTCCATTCTCCAAGAGATATATTTGAAAAAACTTATTCTTTTATTAAATAAATAGTGAAGAACATCAATTTTATTTGGTGTTCTTTTTGTTTTTATAATATTATTTAGTTGTGGTGATTGTATGAAAAATAAATTTATGGAAGCGGCATATAAAGAGGCAATTAAAGCAAGAGATGAAGATGAAGTTCCAGTTGGTGCAGTTATTGTTAAAAACGGGAAAATAATTGCAAGGGCTCATAACAGGAAAGAAAAAAATAATGATCCTATGGGTCATGCAGAAATTTTATGTATAAAGAAAGCGTGTAAAAAGGTTGGAGATTGGTATTTAAAAGATTGCGAAATGTATGTTACTTTAGAACCTTGTGTAATGTGTGCTGGTGCGATAATGCATTCAAGAATTGAGAAAGTTTTTTATGGTGCGAAAGATGATAAAAGAGGGGCGCTTGGTGGATTGTTTAATCTGATGGAGCAAAAGGGATTTAATCATTACTTTGAAATTAATTATCTTGAAAAATTAGAGTGTGGACAAATACTAAAAGATTATTTTAAAAGTAAAAGATAGGAGCTTTAAGGGCTCTTTTTTGTTTGTGAAAAAAGATAAAAGATTAGTTAAATAGTTGTTTTGTAAATAAGGCTTTTGTTGTATAATAAATTTGTGGTGATGATATGAGTTATAAAGCGTTATATAGAACATATAGACCTCAAACTTTTGAGGATATGGCAGGGCAAAAGCATGTTTTGAAGACATTGCAAAATGCAATTAAAGAGAATAAGATTGCGCATGCTTATTTATTTACTGGACCTAGAGGTACAGGAAAAACTAGTATGGCTAAGTTATTGGCAAAGGCTTTAAACTGTGAGTGTGAAAATGGCCCTTGTAATGAATGTGAAAACTGTAAGGAAATAGTTGAAGGAAGTCATCCAGATGTTGTGGAAATCGATGCTGCTAGTAATAATGGTGTTGATGAAGTTAGAAGCTTAATTGATAAAGTTAAGTATTCTCCAATTTTAGGAAAATATAAGGTTTATATAATTGACGAGGTTCACATGATGTCTACAGGAGCATTCAATGCTTTACTTAAGACATTGGAGGAGCCACCTTCTCATGTAATCTTTATTTTAGCAACTACAGAACCTCATAAAGTATTGCCTACGATTATTTCTAGATGTCAACGTTTTGATTTCGGTAGAATAAGTACAAATGATATTAAAGAAAGAATTAAAACTGTTTTGGATAATGAAGGTGTTACTTACGAAGAAGATGTTGTTAATCTAGTTTGTGAGTTGTGCGATGGAGGAATGAGAGATGCTCTTAGTATTTTAGATCAAGCTATCGCATATGCCGGCAATGATTTGAAATGTGAACATATTAGAGAAATATACGGCGTTACATCTCTTAGTGAAAAAATTGAACTTTTGAATTATATTAGTGAAAATGATGAAGAAAGTATTATGAAAAGAGTTAACGAATATGATGATAAAGGTGTTGATTTAGCTAGACTTACTGTCGGTTTAATTGATTTATTAAAAGAAATTATTATTTACAAGAATAGTGGAAATAAATCTATATTGAAAATTTTAAATAGTGGTTCAATCGAAACCGTTAAAGAGAAAAATGTTAATAGATTGTTTAAATGGATTGATGTACTAGTTGATGCATTATCTAACTATAAGAAGGTTAATGCTCCTAAATCATTTTTTGAGTTAGCTTGTTTAAAAATGGCTAGTAGCAGTGGTTCTGCAGTTCAAGAGAATGTTGTATATGTAACAAAAGAAGTAACTGTTGAAAAAGAAAAGGTTGTTGAAGTAGCTAAGGAAGAAACGCCTGTAGTATCACTTCGACCTACAACTGTATCAAAGCCTCAAGTTGTTGTTGAAGAACCTAAAAAAGTTGAACAAGAAGTTATTACTCAACATATTGAAGAGAGAAAAGATCCAACTGAAGAAGAATTATTAAATGTTTTGGTGCAAGCGACAAAAGATTCACTTAATACAGCTAAACAAAAATGGGTTGAGTTACCTAAGTATTTAAACTCGCCAAGTACTGCAAAAGTAGCTGTAATGCTTACTGATGGATTGCCAGTAGCAGCAGCTAGGAATATGTTAGTTTTAGCTTATGATAACGATACATATTTAAATAGAGTTAATTCTAATGGTAATCATGAGATGATGAATAATTTCTTAAAGGCTATATATAAAGAAAACATGATGTGTTATTGTGTTACAAAGGAAAACTTTATGAAGTTAAAAGACACATATATGATGCTTAGAAGTGAAGGTAGATTACCTGCGCCAAAGAAAATCGATTTTGGTGAGAATGAACCTAAAGTTGATGAAGGATTAGAATTTGGAAAAAAAATATTCGGGGATTTTTTGAAAGTTAAGGAGGAATAAAGATGAATATTAATGCGTTAATGCAACAAGCACAAAAAATGCAAAGAGAAATGACAAAAAAACAAAAGGAATTAGAAAGTAAAGAATTTGAATTCACTAGTAATGGTGGAGCAATTAAAATTAAAATGTTAGGAAGTAAACAAATCACTTCTTTAGAAATAGATGAAGATTTAATTGATCCTAGTGAAAAAGATATGTTACAAGATATGCTTATAGTTGCTATAAATGAAGCTATTTCTAAAATTGAAGAAGAAGCAAGTGCTATAATGGGAAGTATGGCTGGCGGTCTTCCAGGTATGTTTTAATGAATTATCCTAAAGAGTTTGAAAATTTAATTGATTCTTTTAGAAGACTTCCTGGTGTTGGGTATAAATCTGCAGAAAGAATGGCTTATCAAATGTTAGAAATGAAAGAAGAATATAGAGAAAAGTTTATTGATTCATTGCAAAATATTTCTTCTTTAAAAAAATGTGAAGTTTGCCATAATTTAACATCTGATGATAAATGTGAAATTTGTAGTGATGGTAATAGGGATACATCGATTATTTGTGTTGTGCAAAGTGTGAAAGATGTTTTTGCGATAGAGAAGAGTAATTCTTACAATGGTTTATATCATGTTTTGGATGGGGTGATATCAGTTAAAAATGGTAAACTTCCTGAAGATTTGAATATCGATAGTTTACTTAGTCGTCTAGAAGGTGTTAGTGAAGTTGTTGTGGCAACTAATCCTAATCTTGATGGCGAGACAACAGCCTTGTTTATAGCAAAACTTTTAGAAAAGAAAAATGTTAAAGTTACTCGTTTAGCGTATGGATTACCAATGGGAGGTAATTTAGAGTACAGTGACGATGTAACTATAATGAAATCATTTGAAAATAGAAAATCATTTTAACTTAACGGTTTACATATAATTGACTGGTGATGGTCATGTTAGAAAAAACTGTTAAGTTTTTTTTAAAAATTTTATTAATGATTTTTACTTTGTTTGGTGTTAGATATATTTTATCTTTAATTGGAGTTGTAATACCCTTAGAGTGGTTTATTGTTATGATTTCGGGAATGCTAGGATTTTATGGTATTGTGCTTCTTATTTTTTATGGACTGCTTATAAATTTTATGTAAGGTAATTTCTTCGACAAAATTCCTCTTAGTGTGTAAGTAAAATTGCTGTGTTAGGTGGCGATTTTGTAATGAGTAAGAGAATAATGTTTAAAAATTTGTTTCTTTTTATTTGTGTTAGTATTGCAAGTTTTTCTTTGTCTAATATAAATTTGTTTGGTACTTGTTTTGTGTTTGCTATTCCTTTTACTATCTTTTGTTTTATTTTGGATAGAAAGTTAGGGTTGGTTTCTTTTTTTACTGTGTTTATTAATTTATATAGGGAACATTTTCTTTTTTTACTTTTTGCAATTATTGTTTTTGTGGGAATTGTATTTGTTAAACGTTATGTTAGTCCTAATAATTTTAAATTAAAGAATGTTTTTTCTTTTTATTGTTTTATTACAGTTTTTGCTTCTTCTCTTTTTAATAATTATAATTTTATTTTTTCATTTTTTTGTGGTGTCATTTCTTATTGGGTAATGGTCTATTTTTTAGAATTGTATTTGTGTGTTAGAAAAAGAGATGCACTTAGTTCAAGATTAAGTTGTTTTTTATTTATTATGATTGGTGTAATGTTTTTAGGATTAAAATTCTCTTTCTATTATTTTGATATTACTTATATAGCACTTTTGTTTTTATTATTTATTGGACTAGAAGTGGGATTTGAAGTGGGTACATCATATGCGATTATTTTGCTTGTTATGGCGTATTTTTTGAAGATTTATACATTTGATTTAATTCTTTTCATATACAGTTTTCTTTTTTTTATTTTTATTAGGAATGTTAGTAAAGTTACTAGAAGTTTTGTTTATTTAATAGGAGTTATTTTTATTATTTATTATTATGATTTTGAATATGTTTTACTTTTTAATTATGTTTTATTTTCAATTGGTATGATTTTCGTTAGGGATGGTTTTATACGAATAGTGAAGACTTATTGTTTATGTAATGAAGTGTATGTGGAAAAAATAAGAAATGAAGAAAAACATAAAAGGATGATTGCTACTAAAAAGATTTTAAATTTTGCAGAGGTGTTTTCTCTCGTTAATGATAAACTGGATGTTAAAAATAGAATTAAGAAAAATGATCGTTCTCTTTTAGCAGAAGAAATAAATATATTTAATAATCTTTTATTAGAGTTTACTAAAGATATAAAGGAAAATGTCGAGTTGGATAACAATTATAGGTTGAAAAAAGAATTTTATAGGTGTGGTGTGGATCTTGTTGATTTGTATTTTGAAGGGGATAATCTCGAGGTACATGTTGGATGTCACAAAAAAGAGATAAAAGATTTTATTGTTCCTCTAATTAAGAAGATATTAAATGATGAGGTTGTGTTAGAGAGTTTTAAATGGGATTATGTTTATGGTTATTATATTTTAAATTTAAGGGAAAAGAATACTTTTAATTTTAAATATGGTATTAGTCAGAAAAGTTTGGAAGGTAATGTGTGTGGAGATAGTTATTTAGTGTATGAAAATGATGATGTGTATATGTTTGTTATTAGTGATGGAATGGGGAATGGCGAAAAGGCTAGAGAAGCTTCTAAACTTGCGATTAGTTTATTGAAGAAGTTTTTGGATGTTGGTTTTAGCGTAGAACAAACTGTTAAGTCTTTAAATAGTGTGTTGAAAGGGAAATATAACAAGGAACTTTATTCTACGCTTGATTTATTCTTTTTTGATAAGAAAGTAAATAAGTTTTATTTTTGTAAGAATGGAGCGGCGGATTCGTATTTGATTAGAGATAAAAAAGTTTGTTTTAAAGGGAATAATTTGCCTTTAGGAATTGTGGATAATATTAGTGTTAATTTGCAGGAGGTTGAAATACAAAAAGATGATATTTTGGTTATGGCTAGTGATGGTGTAGAAGATAAGCGTTTTATTGGATTAGAGTTAGTAAAGATGAGTAATTTGCAAAAGGTGTCTGAGAAAATTATTGGAAAAGAAGAAGTGAAGGATGATAAAACAGTTTTTGTAATAAAAATTTGTTAAAGAAATAGAAAGAGTGTTATACTTTTGGTGGTGGTAGTATGGAAAGTAAAACGAGGTATAGTTTAGTTGCTGTAAGTGGCGGTAGTGATTCTATGGCTCTTTTGGATACGCTTTATAACAAGGGATTAAACTTGGTTGTTTGTCATGTTAATTATAATGTTAGAGATAGTGCACTTAGAGATGAGAATATTGTTAAGGAATATTGTGAATCTAGAGAAATTATTTTAGAGGTTTTGAAAGATTTTAAATATGATAAGAGTGAAGGTAATTTTGAAAATTGGGCAAGAGTAAAAAGATATAATTTTTTTAAGGAAATGTATAAAAAGTATGATTGTGATTATTTATATGTGGGTCATAATTTAGATGATTTGTTGGAAACTTATTTTATTCAAAAAGAGAGAAATAGTAGGTGTGATTTTTTTGGATTAAAAGAAGAAATAGAAATTTATGAAATGAAGGTTAAAAGGGTTTTGCTTTCATATAGTAAAGATGAACTAAGAGAATATTGTGAGAATAATAATATTAAATATGGTGTTGATGAAACTAATTTTGATGAGACCTATTTGAGGAATAATATTAGACATAATGTTATTAAAAATATGTCTTTAGAAGAAAAGAAAAAAGTTTTAAATGAGATTAATTTTTTGAATATTGAAAAAGAAAAGGAATATGATTTTTATCACAAATTATTAAATAAATGTAAATGTGAGAATAATAGTATTAATCTAGATTTGTTTAGAGAAATAGATGATGAGAATAAAGTTAGTGTTTTATATTATTTTGTTATCGAGAATGTTAAAGAGAGAATATCAATAAGTAAGAAGAGAGTTGAAGATATTCTGGTAAAAATAAACTCTAATAAACCCAATATAATTTTGGGGTCTTTTAAAGATTTTGTTTTGTATAAAGAGTATGAAAGATTAGTAATAAAAAAAGAGGCAAAAGAATTTAGTTATAGTATAGATGGTGAGAAAGGTGTTATCGGAGACTTTGTTGTTTGTGATACTGGCAAAAAACTTGAAAAGGTAGTTGTAAGAAAAGAAATGTTGCCATTGACTTTAGAAAGTTATAAGGGTGATAATCCTCAGATTAATCGTTTATTTATTGATAAGAAGATTCCTATAAGTGAGAGGAAATGTTGGCCGATTGTTAAGGATAAATTAGGTAATGTATTGCTTGTACTAAATATTAAAAAGTTTTATAATAACATAGATTTCAATTGTGAGAATATGATTGAATTTTATATTAGAAGGAAAGAAAAGGAGAAGTGTTAAATGAATAATCATTCTAAAAAAAGAGGTTTATTAGAGTATATAGCACCATGGCTTTTATGTTTGGTTGTTATTATTGTTCTTATTTTTGTTTTTAATAAAGACAACAGTGTTAAACAATATAGTGAGGGAGAATTCTTTGAGGTTCTTGCTACTGAATCATGTGATTCCAATAATGTTTGTTTATGGGTTACTTCTGGTAATGAATTTAAAGAATTATATGTTACAGAGAAAAACAGAGTAATCGATGTTGAAGGTGTTGTTAAAATTAATGATGTAAACACTAAATTTACAACAAGAATTTCTTATGTTGCTAGTGATGATTTAAGAGCAGCGATCAATGCAAATGAAAGTGCTGTAAAGGTTGTTAGTTATGTAGATAACTTTGAAACAAATGTTTGGGCTGATATGGCTATATCTATTATTCCTATGGTTATAATCGGTATTATATTTGTGTTCTTATTCACTAGAATTTTAGGTGGTTCTGGTGGTGGAAGTGCTAGAGGTGCTATGGATGTTGGTAAGTCTAGAGCAAGAAGAGAAGAAACTACTAAAATTAGATTTGACAATGTAGCTGGTTGTGTTGAAGAAAAAGAAGAAATGAAGGAACTTGTTGATTATTTAAAGAATCCACAAAAGTTTGCTAAGATGGGTGCAAGAGTTCCAAAAGGTGTTTTACTTACAGGTGCTCCTGGTACAGGTAAAACTTTATTGGCTAAAGCTATCGCTGGTGAAGCGGGCGTGCCTTTCTTCTCAATTTCAGGTAGTGATTTTGTAGAGATGTTCGTTGGTGTTGGTGCTAGTAGAGTTAGAGATATGTTCAAACAAGCTAAATTAAATGCTCCTTGTATTATCTTTATTGATGAAATTGATGCCGTTGGTCGTCAAAGAGGAACTGGTTTAGGTGGAGGACACGATGAAAGAGAACAAACACTTAACCAATTGTTAGTAGAGATGGATGGATTTAATGAAAATAGTGGAATTATCATCATTGCTGCAACTAACAGAAGCGATGTATTAGACCCTGCTTTATTAAGACCAGGAAGATTTGATAGACAAATTATTGTTAACTTACCTGATAAAAAGGGAAGAGAAGAAATTTTAAGAGTTCATGCTCGTAATAAGTTCTTTGAAAGTGATGTTAATTTCTCTAATATTGCTAAAAGAACACCTGGATTCAGTGGTGCTGAATTAGAGAATACACTTAATGAAGCTGCTATTCTTGCAGTTAGAGCAAATAAGACTAAGATTTCTAAAGAAGATATTGATGAAGCAATTGATAGAGTAATGGGTGGACCTGCTAAGAAGAGTAGAATTATTACTCCTAAAGAAAAGAAACTTATTGCTTACCACGAAGCAGGACACGCTACAGTTGGATTAATGGTTGAAAAAGCTGATATCGTTCAAAAAGTTACTATCATTCCTCGTGGAGATGCTGGGGGTTATGTATTGATGACTCCAGAAGAAGATACAATGCTTCAAACTAAGAGTGAACTTTTAGACAGAATTACTGGATTACTTGCTGGTAGAGTAAGTGAAGAAATTTTCTTTGATGATGTTACTACAGGTGCTCATAATGATATTGAAAAAGCAACAAGAATTGCTAGACTTATGGTTACAGAACTTGGTATGTCAAGTTTAGGTACTATTCAATATGAACAACAAACAGGTAGTGCTTTCTTAGGTAGAGATTACGCTAATACAAGAAAGAGTTTCTCTGGACAAGTTGCGTATGAAATTGACCAAGAAGTTAGAAAGATTATTGATGGCTGTTATAACCGTGCTAAAGAAGTTATTAATGCTAATAAAGAATTATTAACTAAGATTGCTGAAGCTTTACTTGAAAAAGAAGTTATTACTAGTGAAGAAATTTATGAAATTGCTGGTATGAAGGATCCAATGAGTGAAGAAACTGAAAAAGTAGAAGCAAAGGCAGAAGAAGCAACTGTTGAAGTTAAAGTTGAAAAAGTAAAAGAACCAGTTGAAGAAGAAAAGAAAGAAGAGAACTAATCATTCTCTTCTTTTTCTTTTAGGAAAACTAGAACATTGACTTTTTTACTAGATACCTTTACAATTCTTTTGTGGTGATGAAAATGGATTATTTAGTAAGAGGAATGGCAAGAGAAGATAAAATTAGAATTATCGGATGCGAATGTAAAGAAACTGTTGATTTGATTTGTAAGAAGCATGGAACTTATCCAATTGCAACAATAACATTGGGTAGATTTTTGTGTGCAACTTTGATGATGGGGGCTATGTTAAAGGATAATCAAACAATAACTTGTATTTTAAATGGAAATGGTAGTTTGGGTTCTGTATTTGGACAAGCTAACGCTAAAGGAAATGTTAGAGGTTTTGTTGGAGATCCTTGCGTTGATTTGCCTCTTGTTGATGGTAAGTGGGATGTTGAAACTGCTGTTGGAAATGATGGAATTTTAAATGTTATAAAAAACTTTGATGAGGAAAAGAACTTTTCTAGTCAAGTAGCTGTTAGTAGTGGTGATATTGCTACGAATATTGCAACATATTTTTTCAACAGTGAGCAATTACCAACAATAGTTAATCTTGGTGTTGAACTAGATAAAGATGGAAGCATTAAGAGCGCTAAAGGATATATTATTCAACTTATGACTGGATATACAGAAGAAGATGTTGAATGTCTTGAAAATTTAAAGTTAGCTTCCTTGGATAAGAAAATTGATGAATGTATAGTTGAAATGTTTAGTGATTTTAAACGTTTAGAAAATACACCTGTTAGTTTTGCTTGTGATTGCAGTAAAGAAAAATTTGAAAATGGTTTAAGAGCATTGAATAAGGAAGAGTTGAAACAAATAATTGAGGAAGAAGAGTCTATCGAAGTTGTTTGTAATTTCTGTTCAGATAAATATATTTTCACTAAAGAAGAATTAAAGAAACTGTTATAATTTTAGTTTCTTTTTGGAGAGATGTCAGAGTGGTCGATTGTGGAGCTCTCGAAAAGCTTTGTTCTTAAAGGAACCCGGGGTTCGAATCCCCGTCTCTCCGCCAGAGATGGTATAAACATGAAAGAGGATTATTCCTCTTTTTTTGTTTTAAAAAGAGATGTGTGATATAATTTGTTTGTTATAGGAGAATGATAAATGAAAATATTGGTTTTTAGCGATGTTCATGCAAGTTTGAATTGTTTAAAGGCTTTAGTTGAAACAGAGGATTATAAAAGTGCAGATAAGATTGTTTTTCTTGGTGATATAGTTATGGGCTGCAGTAGACCTAATGAGTGTATTGAGTTTATAAAAAATATGGATTGCGTATGTTTGTTAGGTAACAACGATGACTATATTTGTAATCATGTGCCTGAGGTTGATTGGTTAGAATTTGATGATATAAAAAGAGAACAATACAAATATATGGATAAACTTGTAAGCGAAGAAAATAAAAAAGTTCTTAGAAGTTGGAATAGAGAATTATATTTGAATGTGTGTGGAAAAACTTTTTATTTTACTCATTATGCTTGGAGGATATATGATGGGGAACTTGATATTGAAAGAAACCCTAAAGAAATATGTTTAGAAAGTAGAAAGGCAATGTTTGGTAATATTAATGCTGATTATATTTTCTTTGGTCATGAGCATGATTTGAATCATTTTGTGGATAACAATAAGATGTTTTATTGTGTAAATACAATTGGATTAGAGAATCCTGGTTTTTATTTGGTTGTTAATGTTAGTGATGAAAACGTTTGTATTGAAGAGAAATATGTTGATTATGATATTAATGAAGAAATAGAACTAATGGATAAAGCTGGATATCCATATGGGAAAGATAAAATTAATACTAAAGTTGACGCTTATAACGTTAATAAGTTTGAAGTATATAAAGATGAAGTTGAAGAAAAGAAAACAAGAGATTTTCATAAATCAAGAATTGCTTTTTTGATTGTTGATGGCGAAGTTAAAGTTTTAAAAGAAAGTCGATTATCTCATTTTGAGTGGGCTAAAAGTATTGGAATAGATGAAGATAGATTTAATAAAATTGTTAGGGGTTATATTCTAGGAGATACGATGGTTTTTTATAAGGGTGATTTTGAGGTGGATGGTGAAGTTGTTGAAGCATCTAAAAAATACAGTAGCTTATTAAAAACAATTTGTAGTTTAGAAGGGAAATTCCAAGTTTATTGTGGTGTTGAAAAAAGAAATCCCGGAGAAGTATGGCCTCCTAAAATGTTTGTATTAGAAATTTAAAAAAGAAAGAGAGAATGTCGATGAGTAATATTTTAGTTGTATATTTTTCGCATAAAGGAGAAACTTATTTTCCCGATGGATATAGAGTAGTGGAAAAAGGAAATGCGAACATAATAGCAGAAAAGGTTCAAAGTTTGTTGAATGCAGATGTTTTTGAAATTAGACCTATCAATAAATATCCTGTAGGGTATAAAGAGTGTTGTGAGGTTGCTAAGGAAGAATATGAAAAAGGTACATTGCCTAAATTAGAAGAGTATCTTCCAAATATTAAAGGATATGATACAGTTGTTTTGGTATATCCTTGCTGGTGGGGAACAATTCCTCAAGCGATGTTTACATTTTTGAAAAAATACGATTTTAAGGATAAGGAAATATATCCTATTTGTACTCATGAGGGAAGTGGAATGGGTAAAAGTGAAATTGATTTAGTAAATGTTTGTTCTAAAGCAAGAATTCATAGAGGCTTGGCGATTAAGGGTTCTAAAGTTAATCTTTGTGATGCATCTCTTAGGGAATATTTTGTGGGATTATTGATGAAGGAGAATTAAGATGATTTTTGTTTTTGATTTAGATGATACAGTTATAGATACTGATGGTTATAGCGAGAAGTATATAAAAAATTTTTTTGAAAAGCATAATCTTCCTTATAAGCAAATTTTTAATGTAGCAAGATTTGCGGAAAAGAAGTTTGATTGGGATAATGAAACGGCATTAGAATGGTATAAAACATATGGAGATCAAATGATGTTGGAGTTCCCTTTTAATAAAGATGCAAAGGAAGTTATTAATAGGTTGTATGATTTAGGAAATACGATTGTTATAGCTACGGCTAGAGCAAATGACTGGCATGTAGATCCAGAAGGTATCACAAAAAAATGGTTGGAGCAAAATGAACTTAAATACCATAAATTGTACATTGGTAGAATCGACAAAGAAAAAATTTGTGAAGAAATAAATGCTGATTTCTTTTTAGATGATGATTTGAAAATAACAGCAAGAGTAGGGGCTTATTTTAATGCTAGAGGAAGAGGCATTTCGTGTTTATTTAATACAGCGTATAATCAAAATTTAGAGGAAGATGTAAATGTTGTAAGAGTTAAATCGTTTAAAGAATTTTTTAAATTAACGGTTGGAGAAGAATTTATTAAATAATTAAGCATGAAAAAAGATTAGTTTTCGCTAATCTTTTTTTCTATTATTTCTAATATTTGATTTGTTCTGCTTTCAAAGTTTTCTCCACTTATTATATTTATGTTTTTATATGCTTTTGAATATAAATTATATAAAACTTTATCATCTTCTTTTCGTGTAGATTCATAAGTGCGAGTTCCATCTTGGATGAATGGACAGTCTGAGTTTAGATAGATTACTTCTGTTATTCGTTTGTTTTCTAAATTTATTTTTATAATATCTTCCGATAATGTTATTAACTTTTGACAAAGTGAAGGATTTTCTTTTAATAACTCAACATCTTTTTCTAAATAATATCTAGTATAGGTAGAGTCTGTATCAAGCAGTATAATGTCGTATTGTTTATTGGCAAATTCTTTTAGAAAATTGGTTTGATGTAAGTGAAGAATTCTTTCGTAGTCTAATAATGTCATTTCAAATACTCCGCCACTTTCTTTACAAATATCTCGTCCTGCTTCGCTTACTATTTTTACTTTATATCCTTTGTTTACTAGATATTTGTAAGCGTTTTCTATTGCAGTTGTTTTTCCTGTTGATTCTACTCCACAGAATAAGAATGTTTTTAACATTGTTCTTCACCTTCTTTTTTTGTTGATTTTAACCAAATGATTAAGCCTATAATGGCATTTGTTGTCCATAAAATGTACATAGCTCCCATTGCGTATTGGCCGATTACGATGTTAAGTATAGCCATGACAACATCTAGTATAATCCATATCCACCATTGCTCTGTATATCTAAGGTTTAGTAATATTTGTCCAATTATTCCAAGTACTGTTCCTGTACTATCTAAAAAACCGATTAATGTCCATGTTTCATTTGCGCCTCTATCAAAGTAAGAAAGAGGTAATGCTACTATTAATAGTGAAATGATTGAAGCGGCAGTTAATATGATTCTACTTTTGTTTGATAAAGTTTTTACTTCACATGTATACTTAGTGTCTCTGTGTTTTCTCCAAGTTATAATCCCTATAATTGAAGCAGGGATATAAAATGCTAGATTTAAAAGAAAGTTTCCATATAATTGCCATCTCCAGTAAAGTAATACAAAACCAGAAATATTTATAAGTCCGATTATCCATTGAAACCAACGTTTTCCACTTGTTAATACAACACATAGCATCCCTGTAAATGTTGAAACAAAATATATTATTTGCCAAATTAAAGTGTCTCTAGCATCTATAGGTGTTAAATGATATTCTAGAAACCAAGCTGCACTTATTAAAATAAGAGATAAAGGAATCCAAATTAATTCCCATAGTTTAAAGTGATTTAATAATTTTTTCATCTTAATTCCTCCTTGAATTTATAGGCTATTTGCTTACTTTTGTCTTTATTTGTTATTACTAGCCCATCTATTTGGTATATATTTTTAAACTCTTTAAATAAATTTGATAATGTTTTTTTATCGGGGAGTTGTTTGAATTTTTTATAGATTATTTTATTAGGGGATATACTATTTATAAGTTCGATTTGTGAAAGATAGTTATCGATTTCTGTGTTTATAAGTGCAAAAGGCATAAAAACTATTCTAGAGTTTGTATTCTTTGTTTTTTTATTTAAGTAACAAGCGACTCTGTTTCTAAAGCATTCATCTGTGTTAGGGTTGTCTAAATATATAACTTCACCATTTAAAGCGAACGATGATTTTTTTAGTTCTTTAGATAATGTCATTTTTTGCTTGAATGCCCATGAAATGTTTTTTCCTATTGTTCCATTTCCTCTTGTTAAACATTTTTTGAATTTACCTTTTTTGAAATAAGCGGCAAAGTTTATTCCATCGAATTTAGGTGTTATTATGATTTCTTCTTTTTCGTTGAAGAACTTTGATATTTCTAAATAATCATAGTAATAAGGAAGGGTTCCTATTTTCTCGTAAATATGTTTGGAGCCCTTTTTTATTTTGTATCCCCATCCGGGTGTTGTTAGATATTTATCTTTAGGATCGATTAGTTTTAAAGTATCTACTAGAACATCAAAATCTAGGTCGGTAATTAAAGCGTTTCCTTCGTAATAAGCGGTTGCGTATTTTTTCATTAAACGTTTAATTTCTTTCTTTGATTTTTGATTTTGTTCAATCCATTTTCTAGGAGAAACTTTTTTAATTGTTTCAATTAGTTCATCCATTTTAATCCGCCTCCTTCTTGTTATTTCTAATATGATAATATCGGCAAGATAATATGTTGTCAATAACTTTTGCTGTATTTCTTGAATAATTAGTATCATTTTGATAATATGAGAGTGTAAAAGTGTTTTGGAGGGGTAAAAATGTTTATTAATAATCAAAAATTAAAGGTTAGAAGATATTCTAGTGGAGAATTGAAATTAATTAGAAGTGATTTGGATAAATTGGTTGTAGATAATAAAGTTGAAATATTATATGTTGGAAGTTATACACTTTTTGAATTGTTATTAGTAATTAAATATTATAAAAAGAAGAATGTTGTTATAGATTTAATATTAGATTATTTGCCATATCAAAGAATGGATCATGAGGATAGAGATGAACTTGATACAGTTAATTATGTTGCAGAACTATTTAATGATTTGAAATTGAATTCGATTAGAGTGTGCGAGCCTCATTGTGAAGTTAACTCTTTTAATAATGTTAAAGTGGTTAGTTATGTTAAGTGTTTAAAAGACATAATGTTTGAAGAAATTGGATTTGATGTTAATAAGGATACGATTGTTTTAACTGATAAAGGCGGAGTAAAACGATATGGATATATTTCAAAAAATTCTGTTTATTTTAATAAAGAAAGAAGTCTTGAAACAGGGTTGATTGTAAGACATAGTATTGTGGGTAAGGTTACAGGTAAAGCAGTTATAGTAGATGATATTATTTCTACTGGAGATACTATTGTGAATATAATTGATAAATTATGCGAGTTAGGAGTAAAAGAGATTTATGTTTTAGCGGGGCATATAGAAAACAATAAATATAATAAGAGAATTTTAAATTATCCTAATGTTTTAAAGGTTTATAGTACGAATAGTCTTAAAAGAAAAGGTAATAGGAAATTAAGACTATATGATGTTAAAGATATTATTTCAAGTGAATTGATTGAAAAATAGGATAAACGATTATAAAATTTATTTTGTATGGAGGATTGTTTATGAAATATTGTAAAAATTGTTCAGCGTCAATGAGTGATGAGGCTGAGTTTTGCCCTAATTGTGGAAATCGTGTAGAAAGTGGTTTTAAACCAGAAAGACAAGAAGAACATATTATTCAAAATGTGAGCAATATAAAGAAAAGAAGTATTGGGTTAGGAATTCTTTTTACAATAATAACATGTGGATTATATGGTATTTATTGGATGGTTAAAATGAATGATGAAGCTTTAGAATTAGCGGGTGAAAAAGGCTCTACTGGTATTATGGTTATTTTGTTAACTATATTAACGTGTGGATTATATATCTACTATTGGTATTATAGAATGGGAACTTGTGTAGAGAAAATGAAAAACATGAGAAGTGGATCTACAGGTGTTTTGTATATTATAATAGCGGCATTTGGATTAGGTTTCGTTAATACATTCATGATTCAAGCAGCGATTAATGAAGCGGTGGAGTATGCAGAGTAGTATGAAAAGAAGGTGTAAAAACCTTTTTTTTCTTATGGTTATTTTGCTTGTTAGTTTAATTTTTTATTATTTTTTGTGTAAACAGTTTTCGTGGTTATCTTTAAAATGTTTATTCTTTGAGATTACAGGAGTGAAATGTCCGGGATGTGGGATTACTAGGATGATATTTAGTTTTATGGAATTAAAGTTTTTTGAGGGAATACAATATAATTATTTTCTCGGAATGACTTCTTTTATTTTGATAGGAATTTTTTGTTATTTGATTTATTCATATCTATACGAAATAAAGAATAGTAAAACTTTTGATGTATTATGTTTTGTTTACATAGCGTTACTAATTGTTTGGGGTATTGTAAGAAATGTGGTTGGAGTATGATGCTTGTAGTTTTCCACATTAATGATTGAATAGCGATTTTGTTTTGAGCATATGTGATAGTATAATTGTAAGCATTATAAAGAGAGGTGATTTACCGTGTTTTTATTAGCTGCAGCTATAGCAATATGCGCAATATCAGTGATTGTTATGGGATCTCTTACAGGTGAAAAGCAACCTTCTGGTGGTGGAGGCAGTGCAGGAGGGGCGGCAGAAAAAGCTGCTCAAGAAGAAAAAAAGAGACGCGAAGAGAAAGAAAGAGAAGAAGCTAGAAAAAGAAAAGCTAGAAGAGATATGGAAGGCTTTTATAAAGCTATAGATAACACTAGAAAAAAGGCTGAGGAAGTAGCAAAGGAGCCTAAAAAGGCTGGAAAATCCAAGCCGGGAAAAGAAAAAGTTGAAAATATGGGGGCATTGCCAATAAGTGCAAAATCTGCTGGGGAAAAACAAATAAAAGCAACACCAAAGGTTGCGCCAAGTCCAGCAAGAACAATGAGCAAGCCAACAGTTAGTGTTTCTACTAAAAGATAATATGGTTGTTGTTTGAAAAGCAAATAAAAAAGATGACATTTAATTTTGATGTCATCTTTTATTTTGCTAAATTTTATTCAGTTTCAATTGCGCCTGTAGGACAAGAATCAGCAGCTTCTTGAACACTTGCTTGAACTTCTTCAGGAAGTTCAGTATCGTTACCTAATACGTTTTCTGCTAAGCCATCATCACCGAAAGCAAATACTTCACTAGCGATTGATGTGCATAAACCACAACCGATACAAGCATCTTTTTTAATACGAGTCTTTTTCATTAATTTTTCCTCCCATCGAAAATAATTATAAAGTAATAAGGTTTTATTTGCAATAAAAGAGATTTTAAAATATACTTATAAGTACCAGGTAGTTGTTTGGAAGGTGAAGAAAAAATGGCAAAATCTAGAAAACAAAAAAACAAAAAAATCTATGATGACTTAGAAGTTGAATTAAAAAATAATAAAGAAAACAGTTACGAAGAGAAAATAAAAAGTATAGACCCAAAGATTAATTCTAGTGGGACTAGCCTTGTTGTTGCCAAAAAGAACGAAGTTGTAAAAAAGAATGAACAAAAGAATAATAGCGCATTAACGGTAATTGCTAAAAAGGTTAATGGAGATAAGCCATCTAAGAAAAATGAATTAGTTGTAGTTAATAAGGATAAAAAAGTTGCTAAGAAGAAAGAAAAAGAGAAAGTTAATGAAGAAGAGTTCCATGAACCAATTAGTTATACTGATAAATTGTCCATCGAATCTATTCTTAGAGCAAAAATGGAGCAACAACAAAGACTTAGAGATGAGAAAAAGAATTTAAAGAAGAGTCCAACTGATGATGTTTATACTCCTTCTATGATGCAAGAAAGAATTAAACAACACGAGGGAATTGATGTTAGAAAAGAAGTAAAAATCAAGACAAAAGATTATAGGTGGGTAGCTTTAACTATATTGTTTATTGCCTTAATTGCTGTTATAGTTATTGGTATATTATTGATTTTTAAAATAATTTAATATTAAATTTATAAAAAAGTACTATAATAAGAGTGCTTTTTTATTTTGAAAAGGAGGTATGAGTATGAAGATAAATATAGCAATAGATGGCCCTGCTGGTAGTGGTAAGGGAACTGTGGCAAAATTAATTGCAGAAAAATTGGGATATTTATATGTAGATACTGGAGCAATGTATCGCTTACTTACATATTTAATGATTAAGAATAATGTTAGTATTAATGAAGATGAAAAGATTAATGATTTGTTGATCAATGAATTCGATTATGAAATTGTAGATGGAAGAATGATTTGTAATAATGAAGATGTAACGGAAAAAATTCGAGATAAGGATGTTAATTCTCTTGTTACATTTGTTGCTGGCAAGCCATATGTTAGAGAATTTTTGGTTGAATTGCAAAAAAATATAGCTGGTGAGAAGGGTGTCGTTATGGATGGAAGAGATATCACTAGTGTTGTATTGAAAGATGCAGAACTTAAGATTTATTTAGATGCAGATTTTGAAGAACGTGTTAGAAGAAGATATGTAGAAGAAGTAAAAAAAGGTAAAAATAGCACGCTTGAAGATGTTCGTAACATTATTAAATTGCGAGATGATAATGATATGAACAATAATAAGACTTTAGTTAAGAGTGATGATTCTATTGTTGTGGATACAACGAAAACAACAGTAGAAGAGGCGGTAGAGCAAGTATATAAATTAGCAAAGGAGAGGATTGGAAATGATTGAGGCAGTAGTAGCGTTTATAGGTAAACCAAATGTTGGGAAGTCAACTATTTTTAATCGTATAATTGGAGAAAAAAGATCAATTATTGAAGATACTCCAGGAGTTACTAGAGATAGATTATATGCGAAAGCAACATGGTTAGGAAAAGAGTTTAGAGTTATTGATACTGGTGGTATTGAACTTAAAAACGCTCCATTCCAAGAGTCTATAAAGATGCAAGCAGAGATTGCTATGGAAGAAGCAGATATAATTGTTTATGTTGGTGATGGTAGAGTGGGTGTTGATAATGATGATGAACACATTTGTTCACTTCTAAGAAAATGGAAGAAACCGGTAATTCTTGCAGTTAATAAAATTGATGATGGACACTTGCTGGATAGAATATATGAATTTTATTCACTAGGACTTGGTGATCCTATTGCAATAAGTGGTATTCATGGTGTTGGTATCGGAGATTTATTAGATGCAATTATTAATAATTTCCCTAACAAGACATATGATGATTATGAAGATAGTATTAAGTTTTCTTTTATTGGTAGACCAAATGTTGGTAAATCAAGTTTAACGAATGCTATATTAAATCAAGAAAGAGTAATCGTTAGTGATATTGAAGGAACAACTCGTGACGCGATTGATTCCCCATTTACTAGAGATGATAAGCAATATGTTGTTATTGATACGGCAGGACTTAAGAAAAAAGGTAAGATTTTTGAATCTATTGATAAGTATGCGGCGTTAAGAGCTTTAAGCGCAATTGATAGAAGTGATGTTTGCGCATTGGTTATAGATGCGGATGCAGGTGTCAGAGAACAAGATAAACATGTTGCGGGGTATGCTTTAGAGGCAGGAAAAGGTATTGTTATTGTTGTTAATAAATGGGATTTAGTTAAAAAGGACAGTCATACAATGGCAGCATATGAGAAAAAAATTAGAGATGAATTCAAATTTTTGGGATTTGCTCCAATTGTTTTTGTAAGTGCAGTCACTAAAGATAAGATTGAAAATTTATTCTCTGTTATTAACGATGCATACGAGGGATATACTACAAGAATATCAACTAGTGTATTAAATGAGGTTTTATTGGAAGTTGTTTTAAGAAACCCTCCAGTAGAATTTAATGGTGGAATTTTAAAAATAAGTTATGCACATCAAGTTAGTAGTAAACCTCCAGTAATTGTTATGTTTGTTAATAATCCTGAGTATTTGCACTTCTCATATCAAAGATTTTTAGAAAATAAACTTAGAGAAGCATTTGGTTTTATTGGTACACCATTAATTATTAAATGTAGAGCAAAAGGATAAGAAAAGAAGCATGATTTTCATGCTTCTTTTTTACATTTCACCAGTGTATTTATAAAGTTTTTTACAAAGTTCTTTGTCGTAGTTAACAATGGATAAATCGATATTTTGTTTTGTTGCCAAGTATTCAGTTAGATACATAACTTGAAGTGTTAAGTGGAAGTTAGCTATTATTGGATCTTCATAATCGCTTTGTAACGTTATGATTGAAGAATATCTGTTTTCTAGGTTGGTTAGAAGTAAATCATCTAACTCTTTTTTGTTTGATATTAAATAAATTAAATTACTTTCTTTTGTGTAAGCAAGAGTGGATCTTCCGTGACAAAAATCATATTTACTATGTGTTGTTATGGTGTTTAATCCGCTTTCTACAAATGTTGAGTCTAAATAAACTTGTGGAGAAGATGTGTCGTTTCCACTCATAACTTCAAATGGTAATAATGTGTTTTTGATAATAAACTTTTGGTTTTGTACTCTATTAAACATTTCCTCAATTAAGTCTGAGATATCTTTGTTTAGATAATAAGAAAGTAAAATGCTCATAGGCATTAAAGTTGCAGCAAGAGATATAAAACTCATTTCTTTATCTAACGTACTAATACATGATAGTGTGTTGTAATTTTCTTTTTTTCCTTCTTTGTATGTTAATAAATGTTTTTTGATTTTCAGTGAAGAAAGAATGTTTACACCATGGTTATTTCCACTGTAACTGCAGACAAAAAGATTTTTATAAGGTGCTAAGTTTTCGTATAAAACATCTCTTGGGTCTGATACTTTTACACTACAGTTGTTTTTGGTGTTTAAAACTAGCGCAGCAAAATCTGCGACTACCTTGCTTCCGCCACTTCCTACGCAAATAGTAGGACCTTTTATTTTTTGTAATTGTTTGCTAACATTGGAAAATCTTAAGGTGTCTAAAACCCTTTCTTTTAATTTTTCAAAGTTATATTTCATAGGATCATTTTTGTTCATGTCTATCACTCCTTATGTCTAAGAGTATAAAGAGTAATGAGGCAATATATCGTCTAATTAAAAAAATCTTCTAAAATTTTTATGTCTTTTACGTTTTTGAATTGGAAGTGTCTCATACTTTTGCAATATTCACAATAAGCTGGTATGTACCAATTGTGTTCATGGACATACAAATCATGAGGGTGTATTATTCTTTTTCTTACAATTCCATCGCTTGATAAGTAAGTTAATTCTACTTTTCTTTTTTCTTTTAATGATTTGATTATTGTGTTGTATATTTTTTTATCTAAATCAGACATATTTAATTTGTCTTGGGAACTTTCTTTTGGGATGGAGATGTGTTGATTTAAAACATAGCCGCCATAAGGGCCTCTTATAGTATCGATAAAGATGCCGGCTTTTTCTAATTCTTCTTTATATACGCGAATCATTCTAGGCGTTACTTCTAGTGTGTTTGCTAATTCATTTATTGAATATTTTCTTCCACTTGATAGAATTTGCAGCATACTTATAACATTAGAAATTTTACTCATTTTAAATCACTTCCTAAACGCATTATAGCACAAGAATAAATTTTTAACACTAACTAGGCTTTTTGCATATACCTAAGTAGGAGGAATTTTTTATGAATAATAATTTTTTTGATAGGGTAGAGAAAAAGACTAATGTTAAAAAAGAGGATATTTTAAATTTAGCAAGGTCTATTCAAAATAAGAATTTAAAAGATGAAAAGGAACTAAAAAAATTAATAAAAAGTGTAGCGAATTTGGCGGGTAAAGACGTCAGTAAAGAAAGAGAAGAAAAGATTATAGATGCAATAATGAAGGATAAGATTCCTAAAAATATAGAAAAGAAATTTTAAATTTACAATCCTCATTTTGATGATGTTTTAGTAATAAATGTTTTTGTGAAAGCATAAGTAATACTAAGTGAAATTTGAGGGGGAAAATAAGTGAATACTAAAGAGTTGTTGAAAAATATTGGGACAAGAACGAATGGCGATTTATATTTTGGAGTTGTAGGTCCTGTTAGAAGTGGAAAGTCTACTTTTATAAAAAAATTTATGGAGTTAGCAGTTATTCCTAATATTACAGATGAAAGTGATAAAAAAAGAGCGATTGATGAGTTGCCTCAATCGGGAGTTGGGAAAACGATAATGACAACAGAGCCAAAGTTTGTTCCCAATAACTCAGTGACTATTAATGTAGGAGAAGAATTGAATATTAATGTTAGATTAGTTGATTGTGTTGGATATGTTATTGATGAGGCTAAAGGGTATAAAGATGAAGATGGTGTTAGAATGGTTAAAACACCATGGTTTGAAGATGCAATTCCTTTTGATGAAGCGGCTAAAATAGGGACACAAAAAGTTATTAATGATCATTCTACAATAGGCATTGTTGTCACGACAGATGGCTCTATAACTGATATTGAAAGAAAAAATTATGTTGAGGCAGAGAACGAAATTATTAATGAACTAATTAAACTTGGTAAACCTTTTATTGTTTTGGTTAATAGTAAAGATCCTACAGGAGATAATACGTTAAAAATTGTTAAGGATTTAGAGAGTAAATATAATGTTCCGGTTTTAGGAATAAACATAGAAACTTTGAACAATGATGATGTTGGAACTATTCTTAAAGAAGCTTTATATGAATTCCCTCTTTCAAATATCGAGGTTGAATTGCCAAGTTGGGTTAGTGTTTTGGATGGAGAACATTGGTTAAGAAAGAGTTTGAAAGATTCTATATATGGGGCTATGAGTTTTGCTAAAAAAGTTAAGGATGTAAGCGGAATTGGCGAAATAATTGAGCAAAACGAAAATATTGTTTCTTTTAAAATCATTGATGTGGATACATCGAGTGGAATTGTGAAAACTTCGGTTGAAATGCATGATGAATTGTACGAAAAAGTACTAAAAGAAATAATGGGGTTTGACATAGATGATCCGGTTGTGCTGTTGAAAGTTATGCAGGAGTATTCAAAACTGAAAAAAGATTATGAATCTTTATCGGGAGCAATCGAAATGGCTAAAACTACTGGATATGGTTTTGCAACTCCAGGATATGATGATATTGTTGTGGAAAAACCAGAACTTGTAAAACAAGGGAATAGATATGGAGTGAAAGTTAAGGCTAGTGCACCTACTCTTCATATTATAAAAGTTGATGTTGAGACTAGTTTTGAACCTATCATAGGTGTGAAGGAACAAAGCGAAGCTTTAGTACAATATTTACAAGAAGGAATGGAGGTTGATCCTAAAATTATTTTTAATAAACAGATGTTTGGAAGGAATATGGGAGATGTTATTAAAGATGGAATAAACTCTAAACTTTCTACGTTACCTGATAATACAAGGATAAAACTTCAAAATTTGATGAAAACATTAGCAAATAAGGGCAAAACAAATTTGATTGCAATTGTTTTTTAACGGTAGTATAATATCCGCTTGTGGGAAACTGGCGGATTTTTTGTTTGTTAAAATGCGCAGATTGTGTGAAATAAAAAAAAAGATACCATTTTCCTTCCAAATGTTGTAAAATATGTTTATAAACAATTAATTGTGTTGAAAAATGTTGAAAAAAAATAACATTTACATGCAATTTGTTGTTTTAGAAAATTTTTGTATGTTATAATTTGGGTATCTTAGAGAAAGGAAGGGGTTTAGGACTATGGCAGGATTAATCAATTTCTTGAGCGTTAATGTCGATACAAGTGGAATCTCTGATTCAGCTCTTGCTGGTGCAATGGGTAAACTTGGAGGAATAGTTGAAACTATTCTTGTAATTATTTACATCGTTTTAGGTTTATTCTTAGTTGTTAAAGGCGCTATCTTAGGTATGCAAATCGTTAAAGCTGCAGATGAGCCACAAGTAAGACAAGAAAAAATCGGTTCTTTAAAATGGCTTGTAATTGGTGTTGCTATCGCATACGGTGTTACTGGTATCGCGCACATCATTACAAATGTAATGAAAACTTCATTAACATTCTAATTAGTTAAAAAAATAAGAAACCGCTAGTTGGTGATGGGAAAGCTGTCTAGCTTTCCCTTTTAATTTAAATTCAAAAGAGGAGGTAGCATTATGTCTAATATTATTACTGCATTAAGCGTGTATGATGTTCCTTTAATAGGAGGAGCTTTAAAGGCAATTGTTAATGGTTTCTGGAAAGGAATATATGGTATTTATTTTGCTATTGTAAAAGCTATAGCTTGGGTTCTTGATATGCTAACTCAACTTTTTTTCATATTCGCAGGTATGACACCAGTAAGTTCCACTGCAGCAAGTGAAGCTTCTGGTGAATACGCAAAAATTGATATTGTTAATTTCTTTCTAACTCAAAGTTCATTCCAAAAAGCATATTTGTATTTGTGTTTGGTGGCTTTGGGATTAATTATTGTGTTTGCAATAGGAAAAATTATCAAACAAGATTACTTTGATAGGAATGGGCCTAGATCTAAGGGGCCTATATTTAGAAATATAGCACTAAGTTTTATTGCATTTATATGTATTATCCCTGTGTTCTATTTCTTGATTGATATAGTTGCTGCATTAGCTTTACTTGTAATGCAAGCAATGGGATATAAAGGTGGCGGAATTGGTTCGCTTGTATTCAATATATCCTGGGAAGATAACGGAGAAAGTATAAAGACGGTAGGTAGATTAATTGGTACAGGTAGTGTTGGACCTGTAGAGATAGTTGAAGGTGGACTAACAGTATTCTTTACAGATGACATGAAAGAAAGTTCAATTTATGATGCTGACAACTTTGGTTGGTATTCTGGTGATACTTTCTATGCTTATTATTGGAACTCAAATGAGGTTAAAGCAAACGTAGGTACAGTTGAATTCTATTGGTATATATTCATATTCACAGGACTAATCTTAATTGTTAACTTAGGACAAATGATGTTAGCAATGGTAACAAGAATGTATAACCTTATTGCTTTATTTATCGTTGCTCCTTCACCAATATCGCAAATAGTATTGGATGATGGTGCTAAATTTAAAGGATGGAAAGATAAAGTATTACAAGAATCACTTAAAGTCGTTGGATGTGTAATGAGTTTTATGCTATTTATAATGATTATTAGTGTTGTAAATACTTTAGATTTAATGAAATATGCTTACACAGAAGAATCGGCGTCATCGCTTAGTTTATTAGAAGATAACAATTTAACAACTCAATTGAGTAATGTTAGTGCATTATATTACGGTGGAGATCAAGCAAGCTGGGTTGATAAAGCTGTAAATGCATTAGGTAGATGTATGATTATTTTAGCAGGTGTAGGTGCTATTAAAGATATAGACTCAACAATTACTCCATTTATCTCAGGAGGTTCTTCTTCTATGGATATGGGTAATGCAGGTAAAGCTTTAGTTGATGCTGGAAGTGCTGCTGTAAACGGAGCTATGGCTATTGGTAGAGCTGGAGTTGGTTTAGCGGTTAAAGGTGCTACAGCTGCAGTTAGTTTAGCAGCAGGAGCTGGAGGAGAAGCGGCTCAAGGTATAGAAGCCGGAATCGGTGCAGGCAAAAGTATTGCAGGAGGAGCTTCTGAGGCTATGAATGCTGCTAATACAAGTGCACCAAAACCTACAGGACCTGGAGAAGGTGGCGGAGCAAGTGCACCAAAACCAGCAGAAGAAAAACCAGAAAATGATGGTGATGGAGCAGCTGAAGTAAATAATACTCCAAATGCAACTCAAGGCGGAGAACAACAAGAAGAAGCAGTAGATCCAAATGCAACTCAAGGTGGAGAACAACAAGAAGAAGCGGTAGATCCAAACGCAACTCAAGGTGGAGAACAACAAGAAGAAGCAGTGGATCCAAATGCAACTCAAGGTGGAGAACAACAAGAAGAAGCAGCAGATCCAAATGCAACTCAAGGTGGAGAACAACAAGGAGGAACTGCACAAGCGCCAACAGATGGAACAGAAACGAGTACAACTGGTGCGAAGACTGAAAACAATAATGACGCACAAGTTAGATTTAATTCAATGCACAGTGATGGTAAATTAGGTACAGGTGCTAAGATTTGGAGAAAAGCTATGGCAGCCACTGGCGGTGTTGCAACAGGAGCAACTAAAACAGCTCTTGGTATTACTAAACACACACTTAAAACAGGTGGTAAATTGGCTCTTACTGGTGCTAGAACAGGATTTAAAGTTGCTGGTATATTGGCTAAGACAGTTATGCAAATGACTGGTATGGGCAAACTTGCTAAAATGGCAGATGAGAATTTCAAAGGTATGGGCAAAGAACTTGCTGATGGCGGACGCGATATGGTTAAGGCTGTTAGACAACAAGCTCCTAAGTATGCAAATGCTGCTAAGGGCGCTGCAAATGTTGCTAAGAAGGTTGGTAATAAGATTGCTAGCACTAAGGTTGGACAAGCATTTACAAAAGCCGGCGAATATGTATCTAATTCAGGAGGAATAATTGGTGCAGGATTTGCGGGACTTGCTGATGGTGTAGATGCAATAAGCAAGAGAAAAAATAGAATGTCAGAAGAAGATAAACAAAACATGAAAGAACTTGGAACTACAAATAAAGCAGCAAGTGAAAATATCTCAGTTATTGAAAATTCTAAATCAAGTGATATGCAAGTATCTCAAGCTGCTGATAATACAGTTCAAGCTGTTGATCAATTACTTGGAGATGCAGGAAAGACAAGTGATATTCATGAAACTATCACAGGAGAAAGGGATTCAGAATTAGATTCTAAGGTTGACTTAACTTCAATGGATCAAAGAGCAGATGCTGCTAATCAATCTATTGACACTGCTGGAAAGCATCAAACTAGTGTTGATGGATTTATGGCTTCTGATGTTAGAGCTGATTCTAAGACAGAAAAGAGAAGAACTGCAAGAAAACACAATGTTGCAAGAAATGAACATGGTGCAATCGAAAGTATTGCAAGAAAACACGGTATTGCTGCTATGAGTGATGGACTAAGAACACAATACTCTGATTCTATTTCTGCTGTTGAATCATATGTTGCAGATCAAGCGTTGGCTGAGGACAAGAGAACAGGTGTATCTGCACCAACTGCAGCTCAAACTAAGCAATATGCAGAATACATGGCTAAAGCACAAGAATTAGATAGTGCATATATGCATGTTTCAGGATATGGCGGAGCACAATCTAAGACAGCGTATGAAAGTGTTAGAGCAGGCATTGAAGCAACTGATGCTTATAAAGAAGTTATGGATTTACAAAATGTAGAAAAACGTAAAGTAACTGGTAAGAAAGGCAGAGGAGAGGTTGCTTTTGATGAAAGATTAGAATCAAGAACAGAAAAACTTGAAGATTCTTATGAAAGCGGAATGCAAGCTAGATCTGCTGCAGGTGTTTATGCAGCAAATACAAATGCTGATGCTGTACAACAAGAAATTAATGATGCTTGGGATCAAAGTACTGCTGTTGATAGATTGAAATATCATCAATCTCGTTTCACAGCTGCAAGAGATCGTTATGAAGCGGTTAAGAAAGATAAAACAGCAACTCCTGATCAAATTGCTGATGCAAGATTTGATTTACATGCAGAAGGATTAGATTTAAGAAGAGCATCTAATGCTGTAAGTTCTAGAATATCTTCTACTAAGAAAACTGTTGTATCTGAAAGTGAGAATAATGCTAATAGAAATAAAGGCCAAGTTAGATACGATAGAGCACGTGATACGATAAAAACAAATATTCAAACAATGCGTGATAATGGTGCATCTGATGCTGAAATTCAAGAAGTACAAGATAGAATGGATAGTTTACATGCTACTGCTACTGATGGCGGGGCAGCAAATGCGTACCAAAATAGAACTAGAAAGAAAGTAACAGTAACAGCTACAGCTGAAATGGAAAAACTTGCTAAGTCTACTACTAAACGTGTTACAAAGAAAGGTGCAACAGCACCAGGATATACTCCTAAAACTCCAACACCTACATATACATCTGGTACAGATTACGATGTAACTGTAAAAGTTGATATGAAGAATAAATCTGCTGTAAGCAAAGCTGTTTCTGAAGGTGTTGCAAGTAAACAATTTAGCGATATTGTTGCCGCTTATGCTGGTGCAGGAGCTAAAGATGTTGCTGCAGACAATAAGTTCATTGCTAGCGTTCAAGCATTTGATGAAACTGCTTTGGTAAATGAAGGATTTGAAAATGCTCTTAAGGGAATTAAATCTGTTGACATCCCAGACACATATAAAGGATTAACGGTTCCTGAATATAGAAAAGATGTTAAAGCAAGATATGAGAATGCAGTAAATAGTTATAATGCTAATATGTCTAAGGCTAAGGCTCTTGCAGATGAATATGCTGCAAGTGGAGAACCTGCTAAACTTGATGCAGTTAGAAGCGCAATTGCTGCTGCTGTTAGAGATAGTGAAGCTATTAGAATAGTTAAGGCAGAAATAAATGATAAATAAAACCACAAAATATTAGTTGATATGTTGAAAAAAAAAGAGGCTTAATTTAAAATGAGATTGAGCCTATGAGTAGATAAAGGCCGAGAGGCCTTTATTTATTTTTACGGAAGGAGAATGTCAATGAAAAAAAAGGGTGCCGATATTTCTTGCTTTATAGCTATTAAGTCTATTGAGAATGGTGTAATTACTTATAACAATGGTAGATTAGCAAAGGTATTAAAGGTTAACAGCTTGAATTTAGCTTTGCTTGATAGAGAAGAACAAAAGATTAAAATTAGTCAGTTTGCTTCTATTTTGGCGTCAATTCAATGGAACTGTTCAATCATTAAATTAGAGAGACCAATGGATTTGAGTAGCCAAATTGAGAAACAAAAAGAATTATTAAAAGTTCAACATCGTAAATTTAGAGAAGGTAATATGAATGAGGATGGTTATAATAATCGTTTAAAACAAGTTAACTTCGAAAAAAGAAGATTAGAATATTTTAATGATGAAGCAAATATTTTAACAAATGAATTTTATTTCCTTGTTTATGGTAACAATTTAGAAGAATTCAATTTGTTATATGAAGATATATTTAGTAGATTTTCTCAAATAAAAGTTAATCCTGAAGAGTGTAGTGACGACGAGATTAAATATTTGTTCTATCATATGTATAATCCAATCGGACAAAAGAGTTTGGATGACTTTGTTGATAATGCTAATTATATTAATGACATTTTACCTGATTATATTGAATTTACTAGTAGTGTGTTAAAAACAGATACAATGTGTGCAACGACATATTCTGTTTTAGATTTCCCAATGAATGTTAATGCAAGTTGGTTAGCACCATTAGTTAATATTGATCATACAAGTTGTGTAATCAACATTGAGAACGTTCCTACAACTGAAGCAAGAATGTTAATGGATAAAGCTATCACAGAGGTAAGAACGCAATTGTTAAATAAAAATAAATCATCTCAAGATATTGCAAAGCAAGCTCAATTAGAGTCTTTCTTATATATCCTAGAAGAAATTGAAAGAGGTAGTGAAGTTTTAAAGAGAGTTAATGTAATGTTAATGGCGTATAGTGATAATGAAAAAGATTTGAAGTCTATTTGTCATACTGTTGCATCATCAATTAAACAAAACTCAATGAAACCAGATAAATTATCTTTTAGACAATTAGATGGTTATATAAGCATGCTTCCTACTCCAAGAGATGATATTATGAACGACCACGGACGCGATATTCCTTGTATGAGTTTAGGTGCAGGTTTCCCATTTGTATTCCAAGCATTAGAGGATGATAACGGATTCCTTTTAGGAAACAATAGAACAAACTTAATATTCTTTGATCCTACAGTTAGAAGTCCTGCTAGAACTAACTCTAATATTATGATTATTGGTAAGTCAGGTTCTGGTAAATCACACTTTACCAAGAAAATGATTTTAAGATTATTATTACAAGATATCAAAACTTATATAATTGACCCAGAAGGTGAATATAAAACGATATGTAGACAACTAGGTGGACAAATGATTGACGTTGGTGCCGCTGTTGACTCTCGTATAAATCCGTTCCATATTTTTGGACAAATGCAAGATGAAGATGATATTGGAAATGAAGCGAGTATTAATAGTTTAAGAAGAGCAGCGTTCTCATCTCACGTTCAATTCTTAGAGCAATTCTTCCAAAGTTTGATTCCTGATTTAACGAACAAAGAGTCTGCAAGACTTTCTTCACTTATTATTGAAGTTTATGGTCAAAAGAAGATTGGGGAAAATACTGACTTTACATCTGTAACAGCAGAGCAATTCCCAATTATGGATGATTTAATGAATTTAGTAAAATGGAGAGTTAATGAATTATCTGCTATTATTACTAAAGATTCAAATCGTGCTGCAGACTTAGGTGATGAATTAAATGACTTAAGAAATCTAGAAGTTTACTTGAAGAGAATGAGTAGTGGAGGATCTCTTGCAACTTTATGGAATGGTCCTACAACAATTAATACAAAAACATCTGACTTTATTTTGTTTGACTTTAAGAAGATGAACGATTCTAAGAATGATAAAGTAATGAATGCTCAAATGATGTTAGTATTAAGATTCTTGGAAAATGAAGTAAGTAAGAATAGAGAAAGAAATTTATTAAAAGGCGAAAATAGATATATTGCAATTGTAGTAGATGAAGCCCATGTATTTATTGATGAGAAGAGCCCTGCTGCATTACAATTTATGTTCAACATGGTAAAACGTATAAGAAAATACAACGGTATATTTGTTGTTATCACGCAAAACGTAAACGACTTTGTTGGAAGTGCTAATATTAAAAAGTATACAACGGCTATCATAAACGGTTGTCAGTACTCGTTTATCTTTGGTTTGAATCCTGCTGACTTGCAGTCACTGATGGACTTATATTCTTCTGTTGGTGGTTTCTCTGACGAAGAAAGAATTTTCATTGGTAATGCTGGTATTGGACAATGTTTGTTTATTGTTTCACCAGGTCAAAGATTAATTATGGAAAAAATAATTATTAGTAAAGAAGAAGAGGCTGTATTTAAATAAGAGATATGTTAACAACATATCTTTTTTTAATTGGCAAATAATTGAAAATTAAAGAAAAAGTAATGTATAATGAAAATGTGTATTGAAAGGTGTGATTATATGTCCTTTATTAGATTTTTAGGCATAGATGATCCTGGATATGGCAACTTTGCGAAGGGCATATTGTATGTTATATATGAGATTTTATGGAAGATTGTACATTCGATAGGTCGCGTTGTTGATGCTATTACGGGGTTATTCTATAAATTAGCGGGGTTAGATTACTTAGGCTCAGGTGGTGAGAATCTTGTTGAAGAGCAAGATTTGCTTAGCCAAATGTTTAATCAAAATATAGTTTCTAATGTTTCGCTATTTATGATTTTAGCTTCAGTTCTTTTGATGACAGTTTTTGGAACAATAGCTGTTTTGAAAAGAATTTATTTTTCAAAGGGTGAAGCTAAGGCAACAGTTGATATAATTAAAAACATGGTGTTAGCAGGTATCTTTTTGATATTCTTGTCTCCAATTGCTTTGTTTGCAATATCTTCAATTAGTTCAGTTACTGCAATCATTGCAAGTTTGTTTGGAAACGATATGAATGTATCTATTGCTGATGTTATGTTTAGAGCAAGTTTTAGCGAAGATCCGGTTTCTGTATATAATGCAATTTATAGTACAGAAATTACTAGTTGGACAGAAATGACAAATGGAGATTTCTTGTTTGAGTTAGAATATGGTGGAGTTGCTACAGCAGACTTCTACTGGTACATATTGTTATTAGGTGGAGGCGTTGTTTTATACAATGTTGTAGTGCTAGCATTAAGATTAGTAAAACGTTTATTCAATGTTATAGTTCTATATTTAATTGGTCCTATATATGTTGCTAAAATGGTTGATGATGGGGGAACTAAGTTTAGAGAATGGAAAAATAAAGCTTTAGCTGAATTGATTTCTATTGTCGGTTCTGTAGTTGGTTTCATGATTCTTATTTCTTTAGTTACTATGATTGATAATCTTGAACTTATTAAAGCAACTACTCAAGTGGAAGATCCAATGGGGGGACTAGGCATAATGGCTTTAGCAGAAGATGTAGGAGCTACTGAGACGGTTAATCAAAGTGCATTACTTATTAATAAGTTAGCAAAGATGTTACTCCTTATGGCTGGTACTGCTGTTGCTAAAGATTCTGGAGAATTGTTAGCAAATCTTGTAACTGCAGAAAATGAAGAAGGAAACTCATTGTTAGAAGGTATCTATGAGAGATTAGGAAACAGAGAGACTAAGACAGTAACTAATAATTCTACTCCTGCTCCTAGAACTAGAGTTATTACTAAGAATACAACAACAACTCGTAAAATCATTGATTATGGTGAAGCAGTTTCTTCTTCGGATTCAACTAAGCCAAGAGTAAATGTTACTAATAATCAAAGTAATAACTTTAATACAAATGTTAGTAATGTGGATAGAAGAACAACAAATCTTCAAAACAGAACAAATGTATCTATTGGCGAAGGTGGTAGAATTCCTAGAGATGGTATTAAGGCTGGTGCATATAAAGCTGTATCTACAGAAACAGGAAGCAAACAAATTAATCCTGCAGACATCTTGAACCAAACATTCACTAGTTATAAAAACGAAAATGATAAGCTTAGAAATGAATGGGCATTTATGAAAAATGGTAATAGTTCGGAATCTAAACAAGTTGTTAAAGATTTCGAAAGTGCTAGTAAAGATTTAGATACTTCAATAGCAGTTGGTGAATCTAATAAGATTAAGGCATCAATGAATAAATATGTTGATGCTTATAGACAAGAAGAAAAAGTTGCTAAAGAAGGATATAAAGATTTCGCTGGTAAATCAGCTAAGTTAAGTAATGATTTAACAATGAAGCAACAACAAGAATTAAGAAATATATCGAATGCTTATAGAAAAGCGCAAGTTGATTATGGTAAGACAGCTCGTAGACTTAGCGAGGTAAGTCAAGGAAATATGAGTGCATCTGAGGCTCTAAGAGTTAAAGAAAATGCAGATAAGCAAAGAGCTAAGTTGATGGAAGCTAGTTCAAAAGCAAATGATTTCTATAATAATCAAAAGAAAGGGGTATAGTAAATGGGTTATTTAATTCCGAAATCTGCCAGAAATGTAAAAATGCAATTATTTAAAGGGTTAGGAATCGTTGAGGCAGCAATGGTTATCATAGCCGTAGTTATTGGTATTTTGATTTTTAAAACATCTTGGCATGTAGTGGCAAAGATTGTTATTGGATTAATTTTATTGTTCGTAACAATATTTATGGTTTCACCATCATTTATTGTTAACAAAAAAGGTTATCAAAGTTTCGATGTTCTATTTTCGTATATGTCTCAAGAAAAATATTATAAGAAAAGAAGCGTAGTGAAGAAAAATGGCAAATAATACTAATACTGTTAATAACAAACCAAAGGTGGATACAAGAAAAGGAGGAAATATTTTAGATTTCTTCCCAGTAAAAAAAATTGAGAATGGTGTAGTTACATATACGACAAATAAAATTAGTAGAGTAATGCAAATTGGGTGTTTAAACCTAGCCTACTTATCATTAGATGATCAAAGATCAAAAATTAGACAAGTTACAAATGCTTTAAACTTAATTAAAAATGACTGTAGTATTGTTAAAATTGAAAGACCTTTAGATTTAACAGATGCAATTGATAAGCAAGAAAGATTGTATGGATTGCAAGATGTTAAATACGGCAATAACGATATGACAGAAGATGGATACAAAAATAGAAAACAACAAGTAGACTTTGAATGGCAAACATTGAAGGCATACCAAAAAGATTATCCAGTAATGATTAAAAAATTCTATTTAGTTATTTATGGTAATAATTTGGATGATTTAAACTTTGTTTATGAGAGTGTTTTTGAAAAATTAGAAATTAATAAATTAGAGCCAAAAAAATGTAGCGATAGCGAGATAAAAGCATTCTTCTATTATATGTTTAATCCATATGGTGAAAAGAATGAAAAAGATTTCCTAAATAACGAAGACTATAAGACAGATATTATGCCTGAGAACATTGAATTCTTTGGTACAAAATTCAAAACAGATTCTATGCACGCTAGTGTATTCTCAACATATGAATATCCAAATGATGTTCCTGGTGCATGGTTAGCTCCTGTTGTTGTAAATCCAGATACAACTGTAGTAGTAAATGTTAGAAACGTAGAAGTAGCTACAGCAAAAATGTTGATGGATAAAGCCATAAGAGAAATTAGAACTCAAATGTTGGAACATGGTAAAGTTTCTGAATCAATGAGTAAACAAACACAATTACAATCTTTCATTGATGTTTTGTCAGATATTGAAAGAGGTAATGAAAGTTTAAAACTTATTAATATTTATACAATGAACTATGGAAAAACAGATAAAGAGTTAAGAAATAACAACCGTAAAGTTGTTTCATCTTTAAAACAACAAAGATTTAAAATCGACAAACTAGCATTAAGACAAATGCAAGGTTTGATTGCAATGCTTCCAACACCAAGAGATGATATTATTATGTCAAATGGTCGTGATATTCCTTGTAGTACATTAGGTGCAAGTTTCCCATTTGTTTTCCAAGGATTGAATGACAAAGATGGATTCTTACTAGGATATAATGGATCAGGCTTAATTTTCTTTGATCCAAAAGTTAGATCTACAAGTAGAACAAACTCTAATATCATGGTAATTGGTAAATCGGGTTCTGGTAAATCACACTTTACTAAGAAGATGTTATTAAAATTAATTATGGAAGATGTAAAGACATATATCGTTGACCCAGAGGGTGAGTACGATATTATGACTAAGAGATTAGGTGGACAAATCATCGATGTAGGTTCAGGTAATAACTCAAGAATTAATCCATTCCATATATTTGGAGCGATGCAAGAGAGTGATGATGAAGAATTAACAGAAATACAAAAACAAGAAGGTTTCCGTTCAATCTTCTCAAACCACATTCAATTCTTAGAGCAATTCTTCCAAAACTTAATTCCAGATTTAACTAACAAAGAGTTAGCGAGACTTTCTAAGGTTTTAGCAGAAGCATACACAAGAAGAGGAATTAAAAAGACTGATAACTTTGAATTATTAAAAGCTGAAGATTTCCCAATTATGGATGATGCAATGGCAATTGTAAAAGAAAAGATTGAAGAAATTACAGCGATAATTGTAGAAGATTCTCATAGATCTATTGACCTAGGTGATGAGTTAAACGACTTAAGAAACTGTGAAGTTTATTTAGATAGATTATGTGGAGAAGGTTCATTATCAACATTATGGAATGGACCTACAACTATTGATACAAGTACAAGTGATTTAATCTTATTCGACTTTAGAAAAATGTCTTCATCTAAGAATGATATGGTTATGAACTCTCAAATGATGTTAATCTTGAGATTCTTAGAAAATGAAGTAAGTAAGAACAGAGAAAGAAACTTAGCTAAACACGAAAATCATCACGTTGCAATTGTAGTAGATGAGGCCCACGTATTTATCGATGAGAGAAGCCCTGCTGCTTTATACTTCATGCATCAAATGATTAAACGTATAAGAAAATATAACGGTATATTTATCGTTATCACACAAAACGTAAACGACTTTGTTGGTAGTGCAAGTATTAAAAAATATACGACATCTATCATCAATGGTTGTCAATATTCATTTATATTCGGTTTAAACCCTAACGACTTACAGTCTTTGATGGACTTGTATGCTTCAGTTGGTGGTTTCTCAGATGAAGAAAGAGAATTTATTGCTAATGCTGGTATTGGACAATGTTTGTTTGTTGTTGCTCCAGGACAAAGATTAACAATGGATAAGATTACTGTTAGTAAACAAGAAGAATTAGTGTTTAAAAAGTAAAAAGAAAAGCAACTGTGAAGTTGCTTTTTTTGTTTATTATAGTTGTGTTTGTTTTATAAAACTTTTCCGCAGTCAGGGCAGTAAACATCATCTTCAGAAACAATCTTACCACAATGTTTACAAATAACAACTTTATTCTTGTCGAATAGTTGTGTTCCACAGTCAGGACAGAAGTTAGCTTTAAATGCAACGATATTATGGCAGTGAGGACATTCTTTAGCAATTTCTTTGTTTTCTGCTCCACATTGAGGACAGAATTTGAAATTCTTTGCGATTGTAGCACCACACTTTACACAAGTTATTGTGAAGTCATGTGTGAAGTTAAACATTTTTTTCATTTCTGCAGTATGAATAGTGCCAGCATTTATTGGATGATTTAATGGTAAAGCGTTTTGACCATTAACTGCTACTGGAGGATTTCCAAGGTTTTCTTGAATCTTTATATTTACTAATTTTTCGATTTCTTCTGGAATTGTAATATTTTCAATGTTCAATTGTTGTAAGAATAATCCACATTGTGCAAATTTTTCTCTAACTACTTGGAAGTCTTCCATTTCAAATTTGTCATAGTTAGATACAAAGTCTAAAGCGGATAATCTTTTTTCTAGTAACATTTCTGTTATTCCAGTTGTAATTAATGTTTTTACATAAAGTGAAATGTCTTCGTCATCGAAACTTGTTATTTTTCCAAACAACTCAGTCATAAATACATTAGCGTCAACAACTTTGAATGAACAGTTACCAAAACATTTGATTGCGATACTACCAAAGTCATTGTCTCTAATGATTAAGGAATTCACCATACCCCATTTTAAATTATCAAATAGAGTTAGTGAGACAAAATAAATGTCGCTACGAAAAGCTGCATTGAATCTTTTGTCCCAATGTTTTTTTGCTGCTAACTTAGGTAATGCTTCAACAGTTAATGTGTGAATACCTTCTGGCAAAACATCAAGAACTTCTCCGTCATCAACGAATACTGCTACTTGATTTTGTCCTACCAATAATTTTGTCCCAATTCTAATAGAATTGTTTAATAGAGGATATCTTAATACAAAAACGCTTTCTTCTGTACTAGGACATTCTATAGTTTTTAAACTTGATGTCATACTCATAATAAATCCCTCACTTTTTATTAGTATAACACATATATATAAGTAATCTTAGAAAAAATATTAATTTGTTAATTTTAATATTCAATAAAATGTGTTTTAATATAGGTGTATGTAATAAAAAGAGGGATAGTTGTGATAAAAAAGAAGTATTTGTTTTTATTTATGATTTTTACTACTATTTTCTTTTTTTGTCATGGAGTAAAGGTAGAGGCCTCGGCAGTTGTTATTGAAGAACTTCCAGTAGCAGAAGAAATATCATATGGAGAGCCACTGTTTGAATCTGCACTTGTTGGTGGAAAGGCCAATGTTGAAGGAACTTTTTCTTGGAAAAATGGCAGAGTTACATTTAATGTTGGAGAGTATAATCAAGTTGTTGTTTTTACTCCTTCAAGTGGTTTACATTCTTCAAAAGAATTTTTGATTAAAGTAAAAGTAAATCCAAGAAGAGTCTTTTTGCACTTTGAAGAGGAACTGTATAAGCAATATGATGGATTAGCTTCTATTTCTCTTCCCAACTATACGGTTAGTGGAATTATTGATAAAACAGTATATGTTAGAGGTAGTTTAACTGGAGCAATAGAAAGTGTTCTTGTTGGAACTAGTAAAGTTATTTTAAGCGGGGTTGAATTGTTTGGTGAAAAATCCGAACAGTATTATTTAGATCTAGAAGGATTTCAAGCAACTGTACATCCACGTATTGTTGCAAAATTTGGCCCAGTTAAAAACAGAATAGATTTGGTAGAAACGATTTATGTTCCTATAGATTCTTTGATGTATACGGATGATGTGGATTTAGAAGAAATTAGTAAAGATGGATATTCTATAAAACATGCCTATGATGTTTATATTAAAAGTGGTAATAGTAGAGTAACTGTTGATACTGAGGTAAAAGTTAGACTTCTTATGGATGAGAACAATTTTAATTATAAGAGATTGAAATTATATAACTATTTCAATGGTGCTTATGAAGAAATAGAATACACGTACAGCGAAGGATATATTGAATACAGTGCGAGCGCCTTAGGAATACTTGTTTTTGCCCAAAAGGAACTTAACTTTTGGTGGTTATATATATTAATCATTTCTTTTGTTTTAACTTTTGATGCTGTTTTAATTGTAAAAAGGATGCAATCAAGAGAAAAGGTTAATAAATATAAGAGTTTGAAAAGGAGTAGGGATAACGATGGAAATTATTAGTAATAATGTTAGTAAGGTCTACAAAATAAAAAAGGGATTATTTAGAACATATGAAGTTAATGTTGTTAGTGGATTAAATTATTCTATAAAACAAGGTGAGATAATTGGTCTTTTAGGTGCAGAGGCTTCTGGCAAAAGCACTTTTATTAAACTTTTGAGTGGTAATGTTTTGCCAACAGCTGGAGAAGTTTTTGTAGATGGAGAAGTTGATTATAAAAAATTAAAGAATAATTGCGAAATTATTAATGATTTCAGCAAATGTAATTTAAATGAAGGGGAAACTGTTTATAATAATTTCGTTCATTTTGGTGCTAAAAATAAGTTGGATGAATTAACTGTCGAGAAAAATATATCAATATATAGAGATATTTTTGAGTTAGATGATTCCATTAATAAAAATGTAAGTGAATTGAATAATTTAGAATTAGTTAAAGTTAATTTAACATTAGCGATGTTAAAAGGTGTTTCTACTTTATTTTTTGATAGTTCTTTATCAGACCTTGCTCCTGTTGAAAAAAATGTTGTTCTTAAACTTCTTAAAAGACTTAACAAGGAAAATAAAACGACAATTGTTGTTGGAAGTAGCAAAGTTGATGATATTGAAAAAATTTGTAAGCGTGTTACTGTGATTAATAAAGGAAGTATTGTTAGAGATGGTGCTTTTGAAGAATTAAAAACAGATTTGTGTAGCAAAAAAGAAATCAAGATAACATTTAACAAAACTTATTCGTTACCTAAAGGTGATTTTGAAATTATTGAACACGATGATTATTTTTTGAAAATCAAGGTTGATTTTGCTAAGTGTGATTTTGCAAATTTGATTACTCAATTTGATGTTAATACAATTGTGGATATTGGAATATCAAATACTGCGATATTTTGATTTTGATATCAATTTAATAAATAATAGAGTATATTGTTTTAATGTATGAAATAAGATAGAATAAATGGGAAATGAGGTTAATTATAGATGAGCATATTAGTAAATGACATAGAAAAAGAATATAAAGAGGGAATTTGTGCATTAGACTTAGTAGAGTCAAATGATAGACGTGTAATATCTTGTAAAATAAATAATAAGTTAAGAGATTTATCTTATAAAGTTAAAGATGGCGATAAAGTTGATCTTTTAGGTTTTGATGATGAGGATAGTTCAAGAGTTTACGAAGCTGCTTTACGATATCTTGTGGCAATGGCTTGTAAAAGAGTTTTTAAAGATTTAAAAGTATCTTGTGACTATTATGTATCTCGTTCAATTTGTTTTAAAAAATATGATGGAGAATTTAGCGAGGAAGAGTTTGATAAGATAAAATGTGAAGTTGAAAACATTATCAAAGCGGATTATCCGTTTACAAGAGAAACTATTTCAATTGAGGAAGCAAAAGAATATTATAAGAGTAATGGTTTTGAAGATAAGGTTGCAATTTTTAAATATCGTCCAGAAGATACTGTACATGTTTATAAATGTGATAACTATACTAACTATACATATAGTTATATGGTTCCATCAACTGGATATTTAACAAAGCATAATCTTTTGTTATATAAAGGAAAAATAGTTTTACAATATCCTAGAGCAGATAAAAATGGAGAAATACCTACATTTAATGAAGAAAACACATATGAAGAAATGTTAATGATTTCTGAAAAGTGGGGTAAAATGTTAGGGTCTTTAACTGTTGCTGATATAAATAAACATATTGAAACTAACCCTAAAGAATTTATTGAAAAGTGTGAAGAAAGACACGCTATGGTTATAAAGAAAATTGGTGATATGATTAGCGAAAGAGGATGTATAAAACTTATCGCTATTGCAGGTCCTTCTTCATCAGGAAAGACAACATTCTCAAATAAATTAAGAGCGGAATTAGAAGCTAGAAATATTTATCCTGTAAAAATATCTATGGATGATTATTATTTAGATAGAAGTTATTTAACTCCAGAAGAAGAAAAAACTATCGACTACGAAGATATTAATTTAATTGATATTGAATTGTTTAATAAGCATTTAAAAGAGTTAACTGAAGGTAAAGAAGTTACACTTCCTAAATTCAATTTTGTTACTAAGAAAAGAGAAGTTGGTCATACTATTAAATTAGGAAATAATGAACCTATTATTATCGAAGGAATTCATGCTTTAAATGAAATGTTAACAAAATCACTTCCGAGAGAAAATAAGTTTGAAGTATATATTGGACCACACATTCAAATTAATATTGATGATCACACTCCAATTAGTATGACTCATTTAAGACTTATTAGAAGATTAGTTAGAGATTACTTGTTTAGAGGTTCTGATGTGTCTAGAACTTTAGGAATGTGGGATTCTGTTAGAAGGGGAGAGTTTAAATGGATTTATGATAACCAAGAGGGTGTTGATTTTGTTTACAACTCTGCATTAGATTATGAATTCTGTGTTATGAAAAAATACGTTATTCCTTTGCTTAAAAATGTAGATAAAGAATCTTCTTATTACAATTTATCTAAGACTCTTATTAAGTATTTAAAATATTTTGTTGATTTGAAAGATGATGATATTCCTGTTGATTCTTTACTTAGAGAATTTATTGGTGGAAGTTGTTATAAAGAATAAAAAAACATGCTCGAAAGGGCATGTTTTCATTTTTTATATTTACATTCATTAAAGAATAAACAATTGTTGCAATCAGGCTTTTGGGCTTTACATATATATCTTCCAAATAAAACCATTCTTAAATGGAGGGTGGCCCATTCATGTTCAGGAAAGATGCTAGTCAATTTTTTCTCTATTGCTTCAACTGAATCAAATTCATCGCATAGTTCTAGTCTTTTACTTACTCTAGAAACATGAGTGTCTACTGGAAAGGCAGGAATGTTAAAGTATGCAATTAGCATAACATTAGCGGTCTTTGTTCCAATTCCTGGGAGTTTTACTAATTCTTCTTTTTTATTAGGAACTTTATCGTTATATGTATCGTGGAGGATAGAAGATAAAGCAATTATGTTTTTTGCTTTATTATTGCTTAACCCTAGAGGGCGTATTATTGCTTCTAATTCATTAAAAGAAGCGTCTTTTAAATCTTTTAAGGTTGGATATTTTTTAAATAATATTGGTGTTATGTTATTAACTTTTTTGTCTGTGCATTGTGCAGATAAAAGAATGGCAATTAGTAATTGCCAATCATTGTTATATATTAGTTCGCATTTAGGGTCTTGGAACATTAATTCCAAGTTTTTTAATATTGTTTTTGAATCCATTATTCTTCCATCCAGTTAATTTTTGCTATTTCCATTGTTTCTTCTAAATTTTTTCTCCATTTTTCAGATAGAGGAGAAACGCCATTTTTCGATATTTCCTCTCTTCTTTTCCACTCTAAAAGAACTTTATCAATATATCTAATAGTTTTTACTTTAGCAAGAGTAGCAACATTTAAAGCTTCTTTTATTGTAGCAATACTATTTCCTTGCTCAAACCAATCGTTGATAGTATTAACTTCAAATTGTGAAAGTGCTCTTCCTAGTTCTGTTTCGAATAAAACAAAGATATCGTTACGATCTTTTGAAGAAGGAACATCTGTTTCTTTTTTTAATTCTTCATAGAATATTTCTATTAATCTTTTCTTAAGGGGCTCAATTGAAACTTGGATTTTTTTGTTTGTGCCATCAATAGTCAAAATGTCTTTTTTTATAAGATTAGTAAAACAACTGTCAATTTCTTGGAAATCTAAAGTCATTTTTAGAGCGACAATATCAGGTGTTATAAAATCAACGCCCTTTTGTATTAAAGAGTTAGTAACAAGAATTATACTTAGTTCATTTTCGTTTAAACCTAATTTTTTGTAGTTATCTACTAGAATCATTCTCCAGTCGATTGCATCTATAATTTTGTCCATACTAATCACCTTGATTTCATTATACTGAAATAAAAATGTTATTTCAATTTATTTTTTTGCGTTAAATAAATATATTTAAAGTCAACTAATTTGGAAAGAAAAAGTTTAAACATGTTTTTATTTATTAATGGGGGATATGCTATAATTTTTGTGGTGATTAGTTGTGTTTTTGTCTAGGGTAATTAGAAATATAAGAGAAGAGTTAAAACATATTGAATTCTCATACAATGGAGAAATTAATGTGTTTAAAATGAATGATAATATAGTTTGTGCTAGTTTTGTTACAGAGGAAAAGAGTTATTTTATAGAGTATAACGAAAATGGTCTTTTAGAAAGCAAATATAAAAATAAGATTATTTTGGAAAATAATGGAATAAATACAGGTATTGTTAAAGGTTCTAACAATATTATAATTTATGAGGATTACATTTATGGTGATGATTATAGAACGGCGGAAGAAAAAGACTTTCAAGATGAAAATTTTGTTAGATTATTAGCAAAATGGTGTAAAAAATTTTATTCGATAGAGGGACTAGAGGGAATAAGTTATTTTGATTGTTTTTCTATTAAAAACCTTGTAGAAATAAAAGAAAAATATTTTCTTGTTAATAATAAATTTGTTAATTATGTTGAGAAAAATTTTGATAATATTTGTTTAAAATTTAATAGAATTAAATCAGGCTTTGTTATTTCTAATATATCTATGAAAAATATTGTCGTTTCTAAGAAAAATTCCGAATTATTAATTGTTGATTTTAAAGATGTTTTCAAAGGAAGTAGAACAGTTGATGTAGTGGCTATTTTTAAATTTTTAAGTGAAGAAATGCAAAAAGTTTTTTATGAAGAGTATGGAATAATTAGTGAAGAGGAATTTGTTGTTAATGAAGTGGTGATGTGTTTGGTTAATTTATTTATGCTTATTGATGTACCCAATAAAGAGTTTGAAATTGGAAATTTATTGAATTGTATTTCAAGCGAAAAGATGTATGAGAAAGCTAAGGTCTTGGTTAACTGGTATTAGCAAAATCCACAAAAATCTTTAATATAATTAAAAAAAAGCAAAAACAAGTGTAATATTATACAAGAAAAGTTAATTTTATGTTAAATTAAATGTGTCTAGTATTAGGGGTGAAAATAGTGAAGAAAGAAAGGTTTTTAAAATATTTAATTTTAATATTCACAATGGTTGTATCTTTTTTCATTTTCACTAATGGAGAAGTTAATGCGATAGATTATAAAGTGAATGATGATAAGATTACCTTGCAACTGGATCCAGTAGATGCTACAGATTTATCAAAAGGATACGTTATTGCAGGTGCTACGACAACATGTGATGTGGCTAATTCTAATTGTGTTGAAAATTGGGTTATGCCAGCAAGTTATGAAGGAAATCCAATTGTTGCTATTAAAGATAGCGGCAATAATTTAACAGGTGTACTTTCAAACATTTCTAAAGTGGTTTCTGGTAAGGTTACAGTAGGAGAAAATATTCAAACAATTGGTAAATGTGCTTTTTGCGATTTTGATTTTGTTGAAGAGTATGTTGTTTTAGAAAAAGTTTCAACAATTGGTGAGTATGCATTCGCTTATAATGACGCATTAAAAATAGTTAATATTAAAGCTTATAATGGCGGAATAAGATCAGAACTTGCAAATGTTAATGCATTTAGTTCTACTCCTAAGTTATCTAAAATTGTGTTTAAAAACTCAACAATTGCGAATTTATATAAAAATAATGTAGCAGGTTGGAAAGAAGTTGGTGTTACATTTACATACAAGGTAGCATACAGATTCTTTGATAACGAAGGAAATTTAATTGGTAGTGTTGATGGTTATGTTGGTGAAAAACTAGGAAGTGTACCAGCAGGCATTGCTATTACAGGTTTAGATTTTAAATGGATTTCAGATGCTTATTCAAATGAAATAACAGCAGATAGTGAAGTTATCGAAAGCGTTAATGACGCAACATTAGGTCCAATTCATGATGTTAAAGCAAGTTGGTCATTAAAATCTGCAAATGTTTATATAGAGACTGAATATGATGGTAATAATGTAGAACATAAAGATGAGTATAAGAACATAGAAGTAACTTATATTGGAAGAAATTCGGCTTTAGATATAACTGCGGTTGTAGAGCATGAATTAACTGGTAATGCAGACTTCACAATTGAGTATTCATGGACTAGAGTTATAGATGGTATAAGTGGAGGAGTAACAAATCCAACTTTACCTTCAATTAATGTCTTTAGAGTTGCAGATAGCGGAGTTTATACTTGTGAAATAACTCTTAATTATTCAGGTTATACTAGTGTGATTCAATCAGTAGAAATAAATGTTACAGTAAAAGCTAAGGATTTAGTTGTAAATATTAAAGACATTGAACATGAGTATGGTGATTTCTTAGAGCCAGAAGATGATGATTCTGGTAAATATTATGCGTTAGATGCAACTACTCCTTTAGAGGATGGGGAACGTATTGAATTATTTGCGTTTGATGGATATTATGTGAGTTCAATTATTGGTGTTTATCAAAATGTAATAAGTGGAGAAATAGTTAGAATCGGTTATGAAGATGATTCAGTAAACAATTATGTAGGTAACTATAATATAGAATATGTTTTAGGAGATTTGACAATTGTTCCAAGAGTTATTGAAATTGAACTTAATAATAATATTGAATTAAGTTATGGCGATAACGAAGAATTAACACAAAATTACGCAGCTACAATTTATGGTGAACAAAAACAACTTGTTATAGAGTATTTAAGAGAAGATGCTACTAATAAGAATGTAGGAACATATGATGTTGTTAGTGCTAGAATTGTTGAAAATAATATTGTGGATGTTAATTATTTTGTAGAGATTCCTGCGGTTAACATAGGTAAAATTGTTATAAATCCAAAGATTGTAGATGTAGAATGGGATATTGAAGAAAATTTAATTTACAGTGGAATTGAAAAAAGAGCAAATGCAGCATATAGAAGTATCACTAATGAAGAGATTACTTTGGCTGTAACTATCAAAAAGAATGATGCAGTTAGTTTATTTGTTAATGCTGGTGTTTATGAAATAACAGCAAGTATGGTTGCTGTAGATAACAACTATCAATTAGCAAATTATTCTAAAACTGTAGAAATTGAGAAAGCTGATAGTGTATTTAAAGGAAATCAAAGACAAGTTACAACATACAATGGTATGCCTCAAAAAGTAACAGTTACATTAAATCATAATGAAGGCGTTGTTGTTTATGGAGATTATAGTGATTGTAAAAATGCACATTTAAGTAGTTCTTCTACTTGTACAATTAGTGTTTCTGCAGAAGCTACAGAAAACTACAAAGCAATAAGTGGAAACTTCTATTTACATATTAATCCATATGAATTAGAAGTGGAACCAGAATTATTTGAAGTTCCTTACGGTACAATGATAGGTCAATATACTTTAAAGAGCACTTATGAAGGTGTTAATGGAGAAGAAGTTATTGTTTATTTTGCTAAAGAAGGAAGTTCAACAGATTTAAATGTTGGATATTATAATATTGTTAGTACATACTTATCAAATAATACTAACTATAAGGCAATAATGATTCCTAATACAGGATTAAACAAAATTAGAGTTACACCTGCTCCAGTAGAAGTTAGATTTTATTTCTACGAGGGATTAGTTTATGATGGAAACATTAAAAACATAGGTATTCGTTATTTTGGAACAGAAGAAGATATTGGATTAACTGTTGATTATGGAGATAAGGAAGTAATTAAAAATGCAGGAGATTATAGAATTAATTTAACTCTTACAAATCCAAATTTCTATATCGATGGGAATGATTATTTAGAGTTCAGCATCGCTAAAGCTGATTATGATATTTCTGGATTGAAATTAAATAGTGTAAAAACAACATTTAATTTTAAAAGTCATTTTATCAATCTAGAAGGAGAATTACCTAAAGGTGTAATTGCTACATATACGATTGATGGAAGACAAGGTAATGGTACATATTTACCATTTAAGCACACAGTAAAAGTTTCTTTTGAAGGAGATTATGAAAACTACAACTATATTGCTCCGCTTACAGCAACTTTAAACATTGATATGTCTTGGGTTTGGTGGACTCTATTATTAATAGTTGTGATTGCTGTTGGTATTCCAACAGGATATATACTATTAGTAAAATATGAAGTTATTAAATTTAGAAAGAAAATTAAAACTCGTGTTGTTAGAAAACTTTTGAAGAGAAGCAAAGAACTTGATGCTATGTATGCTGAGTTCAAAGCTAAGAGAGAAAATGCTGGTGTTAAAGAAAACGATGTAGAAGAAGGAATTCTTGCAGAAGATATTGATGCGAACTTTATTAAAGAACGTGTTAATACAACTCCTGAAGAATTGATTGCAATGTCATTTGTAGATGAATTGTTTAAATCTAGTTATGGAACTAAGCAATTCTATAGTGAGGTTAAAAATGAACTTTTATCTTATGAAGGCGTTGTTAGCAAGATAAAGAGAGATTTTGAAACATTCTATTTGAATAACATGCCAATAGCTAAACTTGATGTAGTAGATGGAGTTTTATATGCATATTTTGCATTAGATCCTGCTCAATATAAAAAGGAAGAATACCATCATACTACAGCAAAGGAAAAAGAATTTACTTCAGTACCTTTAAAACTTAAAGTTGATTCTATTAATTCATTAAGACATGCCAAGATGTTTGTTAGAATTATTAGAAAGAAGGAAGGAATTAAATTCGTTAGTAACTTTGTTAGAACGGATTATGTTAGTGTTTATACAGCTAAAGAAAGTTCATTCAAGTTGTTTAAAAAAGCATTTGTTAAAAAAGGAACAAAAGAATATTACAATGACTAAAGACTTGTTTAAAAAGCAAGTCTTTTTTCTTTTAAAAAAACACTTTAAATTTTATAATGAATTTATGGAGGTTTTTGTATGAAAGAATTGAGTATTTTATTTGTTGTTTTAGCAATAACAATCATTTCTGTTTTATACGCATTTGTTTTGTATAGAAGAAACAGAAGATTGATTGTTAAGAATGAAAGGATGGAAGAAATATCTTCTTATATTCAAGAAGGTGCTATGGCATTTTTAAAGAGAGAATATAAGATAATTGCAGTGTTTGCTGTTGTAGTTGCGGCATTTTTGACAATACTTGGATTTTTTCCTTCACTTAAGAATGCTGAGGGAGTTGGATGGCAAGCTAGTTTAGCTTTTATCTGTGGGGCCACTCTTTCTGCTTTGGCTGGGTATGTTGGTATGAAAGCTGCTACAAAAGCTAACTCAAGAGTTGCGTTTGCGGCAAAAGAAAAAGGAATGAGTAGTGCTTTAAAGGTTGCTTTTAACGGAGGTTCTGTTTTAGGACTTTGTGTTGTAGGTTTAAGCTTATTGGGACTTACATCAGTATTTATGATTTTCGCGTTTGCTACAAAAGAATTTGCGACAGCTGCACATGTTGTTTCTGGATACAGTTTAGGAGCTTCATTTATTGCTTTATTTGCTAGAGTTGGCGGTGGTATCTATACTAAGGCTGCTGATGTTGGTGCGGATTTAGTTGGTAAGGTAGAAGCAGGAATTCCTGAAGATGATCCAAGAAATCCTGCTGTTATTGCTGATAACGTAGGAGATAACGTTGGTGATATTGCAGGAATGGGTAGTGATTTATGTGAATCTTATATAGGTGCCATTGTTTCTGCTATATCATTAGGTTTAGTTTTGGTTGTTAACGGAGTTATAACTCCTAGTAAAGGAACAATATTTCCTTTATTAATTGCTGCAATTGGAATAGTTGCTTGTATTGCTAGCCAAATTTTTGTTGGAAGTAGAGAATGGAAAAATCCAAAGATGGCTTTAAATATTTCTACTTGGGCAGCAAGTTTAATTACAATGGTAGGATCACTTGTTGTTTCACTTATTTATTTAGCATCAATTAAACCATTCTTTGCTATTTTGTGTGGATTAGTTGTTGGTGTTGTAATTGGATATATTGCTGAAATTTATACTTCAAGTGATTATAAACAAGTAAAAGAGATTGCAGAACAATCTCAAACAGGTCATGCAACAAATATTATTGCTGGATTAGGAAGTGGTATGCAATCAACTGCTTTGACTATTATTGTTTTGGTTGCTGGTATTGTTGGAGCTTATTTGTTCTATGGTAATTATGGTATTGCACTTGCTGCTATAGGTATGCTTTCAACTGTTGGTATGACTGTTTCAGTAGATGCTTATGGGCCAATAGCCGATAATGCTGGAGGAATTGCCGAAATGTCAAATGAAGATGAAAGTGTTAGAAAAATTACAGATAAATTAGATTCTGTAGGAAATACAACTGCTGCAGTAGGAAAAGGATTCTGTATAGGTGGAGCAACATTTACATCATTAGCTTTGTTTATTGCTTTTTCAGAAGCTAGTGGACTAGATGCAATAAATATTATTGAACCAGGTACAATTGTTTGTCTGTTAATTGGTGCAATGTTGCCTTACTTATTTACTTCACTAACTATGAAGTCTGTTGGTAAAGCTGCAAATAAAATGATAGAAGAAGTTAGAAATCAATTTAAAGAAAAACCAGGAATTATGGAAAATAAAGAAAAACCAGATTATGCAAAATGTGTAGATATTTCTACAAAGGCAGCATTAAAAGAAATGATTTTACCAGCTATTATTGCGGTTGTATCACCTCTTGCTGCTGGATTCTTGTTTGGTGCAAAAGGATTGGGTGGATTATTAGTTGGTGGTCTTGCTAGTGCTATTATGTTAGCAGTATTTATGGCTAATGCTGGTGGTGCATGGGATAATGCAAAGAAATATGTTGAAGAAGGAAATTTCGGTGGTAAAGGTTCAGAAACTCATAAAGCGGCTGTAACTGGAGATACTGTCGGAGATCCATTCAAGGATACAGCAGGTCCTGCTATGGATATTTTAATTAAATTGATGTCTGTTATATCTCTTGTTATTGCGCCTATTTTGGCTAATATTACACCATTATTCGAGTTTTTATTTAAGTAAAATAAAACTTAATATCGATTTGCTTGAATGATATTGAGTTTTTCAAAATATTATTATATAATATGTTGTCTTAATTTAGGAGGAATAATATGTTTAAAAGATCAATGGTAGAAGTAGGATACGAATTATTGTTAAAGAAACAAAGTCCACAAAAGTTTAGTAAATTATGGAGTGAAACAAGTGAGATTTTAGGGCTAGATGCAAGTGAAGTAGAAAACTATATTTCAGATTTCTATACAAACTTAACACTAGATGAAAGATTTGTTTTATTAGAAGATAATACATGGGATTTAAGAGAAAGACAAAGTTTCGATAAAGTACATATTGATATG
>JBGVRX010000026.1:0-89566 GCA_045128835.1 Bacilli bacterium
AGGAATTTTATTGATAAAGTAAATAAGTTTTTAGGAGATAATGAGTTTAGTATTAAATCAGTTCAATTTATGAAAACTAATTCTTTTAATAAAGAGTTTGTAGAGAAATTTAGTGATCATAGAGCGTGTATTTGGTCTAGAAGGGAAAGTAGGACTCCCGTTAGAGTTTATTTTATTCCAATTCATACTAAATACTTTACGGCTTATTATGTTGTTCATGTTAATTTTAAAGATCATAATCATTTAGATGGTGGTTGCTCTACTGATGCAGTTTATAACAGACGTGTTAATGAAGCACAAGCGTATGAGCAAATAATAAATGGGTTAAGTTACGATGAACTTGTTGAGTTTATTAAAGGTGCTAGAGAGAACTATGAATTAGTTATGAAACCAATAGTGAGTAAGGTTGAATCTAGTAATAAAAAAAGAAATAATAAAAAATAAATGAATTTATGGAAAGTAAATTAAGATATTAATATAATTAATAAAGGTGATTAGATGAGAAAGTGCTTGCATTGTAATGAGATTTGTGAAGATGATGTTAGTATTTGCCCTAAATGTGGCGCTTTAGTAGATTCTTATATCAGCAATAAAGAATATACAAGTGTTTATCACGCTAGTCATAAGAAGAAAAAAATAAAACTGGGATTAATATTATGGTTTTTACTTGGGATTGTTTTGCCATATATTGGTTTTATTGTTGCTTGGATTATGTTTGATGGAGAAAGAGAAAAGGCTAAAGCTGTTTTGTTAGGGGCGATAGTTTCTACTGTTATTACTACTTTCTTACCATATTTCCTTGTGATTATGGGAGAGGAAGATAATTCAAGTAATAACAATAGTCAAAATTTAAAGAATTTAATAGAAGTTTATAAAAGTTTATAGTGGGTGATAGAATGGATAAAAGTAAAATTAGAAACTTTTCGATAATTGCACATATTGACCACGGTAAGTCTACTTTAGCAGATAGAATTATTGAGATGACAGGTGCAGTAGAGAAAAGAGAAATGAAGGAACAACTTCTTGATAATATGGATATTGAAAGAGAAAGAGGAATTACTATTAAATTAAATAGTGTTCAACTTGAATATAAAGCAAAAGATGGAGAAACTTATACTTTCCATTTGATAGACACACCAGGACATGTCGACTTTGCATATGAAGTATCTAGATCCCTAGCGGCATGTGAAGGAGCTTTACTAGTTGTTGACGCTACTCAAGGTATACAAGCTCAAACTATTGCTAATGTGTATTTAGCTTTAGATAATGATTTAGAGATTGTTCCTGTAGTAAATAAGGTTGATTTGCCTAGCGCAGAACCTGATAGAGTTAAGCAAGAAATTGAAGATGTTATAGGTTTAGTTAGTGACCATGCGCCTTTAATTAGTGCTAAAACTGGTTTAGGAGTAGATGAGGTATTAGAAGCAATCGTTAAGTATATACCTGCGCCATCTGGAGATGATGAAGCGCCTTTGCAAGCTTTAATATTTGATTCTTATTATGACTCTTATAGAGGAGTAATAATGCAAATTAGAGTTAAGGAAGGTTCTATTAAAGTTGGTGATAAGATTAGAATGATGTCTAATGGTGCCGAATATGATGTGGTAGAATTAGGTGTTAGAACTCCAAAAGAAATGAAAAAAGATAAATTAGTTGCAGGTGAAGTAGGATGGGTAGGAGCATCTATTAAAATGGTTAAAGATGTTCATGTGGGAGATACATTAACTTCTGTAACTAATCCATGTAAAGAACCTTTGCCTGGTTATAGAGAAATGGTTCCAATGGTATATTCTGGTATTTATCCAATTGATAATGCTAAATATAATGATTTAAAAGAAGCATTAGAGAAACTTAAACTAAACGATGATTCAATTGTTTTTGAACCAGAGACATCTCAAGCATTGGGATTTGGATTTAGATCTGGTTTCTTAGGATTATTACACATGGATGTAAGTGAAGAGAGAATAGAAAGAGAATTTAATATTCCTCTTATTGCTACTGCTCCTTCAGTTATTTATCATGTATATTTAACGGATGGAACAATGATGGAGATTGATAATCCTAGTAAACTTCCAGATGTTCAAAGAATATCTAAAATTGAAGAGCCAGTTGTTAAAGTTAGTATTATGACTCCAAATGAATATGTAGGTCCTTTAATGGAGTTATGTCAAAAGAAAAGGGGAGTATATATTGATTTAATATATATTGACCATAATAGAATGCAACTTGTTTATGAGATTCCTTTAGCAGAAATAGTATTTGATTTCTTTGATAAATTAAAATCATCCACCAAAGGATATGCTTCATTTGACTATGAACTTGTAGGCTATAGAGAAGCTAAGTTAGTTAAGATGGATATCTTAATTAATGGAGAAGGATTGGATGCTTTATCTATAATTGTTCATAAGGATTTTGCTTATAACAGAGGTAATTATATTTGTAGTAAATTAAAAGAAATTATTCCTCGTCAACAATTTGAAGTTCCTATTCAAGCTTGTATTAATAATAAGGCTATTGCTAGAAGCACTTTAAAAGCTATGAGAAAAGATGTTTTAGCAAAATGTTATGGCGGAGATATTACTCGTAAAAAGAAACTTCTTGAAAAACAAAAAGAAGGTAAAAAGCGAATGAAAGCTGTAGGAAGTGTTGAAGTTCCTCAAGAAGCATTCATGGCTGTTTTATCAGTAGACGACGATTAGGGTTTTAAAAAGTTCTTGTTAATCAGGAACTTTTTTTGTATAATGGCGCTAGAAAGAAGGTCAACTTATGGGTGTTATGGGTGTTGTAGCAGACAATATGAAATTAGGTCTGTATACAGTTTTCTTTTCTGGGGATGAGTCTATTTTGGCTTATACTAAAGGTAAAAGCATTTATCTTAATGAACGTATAGGTGAAGAGATAGAGGTCGTTAATAAACATGAAGTTTTACATCATTATGAAAATAGTGAGTGTTTTAAAAAGATAAAATTTCAATTTTTGAATTCTTTGTCAGAGGATGAACTAGGGCAATTAAGAAATGAATATATGTTGAAGTATTATGGTTTATATTCTAAAGAAGAAGTAGAAAAAGGAATAATTGATACAGAGATTGCTATTGATTTAATTATTGGTAATTCTTCTATTAAGTTTGATCCTGATGATATAGTTAATAATGCTTATGATAAGATAATAAGCAGTTCTAGAATAAACAAGATTGATAAAAGATATAATTCATTAAAAAGATAAGAAAAAACAAGTATCTTTTTAATAATATGTTATATTTATTATATAAATTATTAGGAGGATGTTTATGAAAGATTCTTTTTTAAAGAAGGTTGTTATGGTAGTGTGTAGTTCATTAGCATTAATTGGGATTTTACTTATAAAAGTTAGTGCGACTAATACTTTAGTTATTGGAGAAGACTTTGAAAGAGTGACAAATGCAGGAAGTTCGGGATATTTTACTTTTATAAAGGATGCTGCAGCGGATAAATCTTTTGTTTTTGCAAGAATATTTATGATAGTAGGATTTATTATAGTTCTTGCTTGTGTTCTTTATTTTATTGGCTTATTGGTTTTAGAATTAATGAATAAAAAAGAGATTATTATTAAACTTGATTTAGTTACTAAAATAATGCAAGGAGTTTTATTTGCTGGAGTAATTCTTGTGTTATGTGCTGGATTTGATAAGAAAGTTCTTGATCCATTTGAAGGAATGGCTGTTGAGACACTATCAATTACATTGTTTGGGGTCCCTGCGTTAATTGCTTTAGCAAGTGGTGCTAGTACAATTGCTTGTCAATATTTGATGAAAGAGTAATGTTAGATTGCTCTTTTTCTTTTCTAAATGTTTCAAATAAATAAATATTTACTTATAATAATAGAGAGGTGTATATTATGGAATTTTTAGTTATTGTTTTAATAATGGGTATAGTAGCTTTAGTGGTTATGTATTTAAAGAAAGTTTTACATATAACTGAGGAAGAAGAAAAACTTAGTGAAAAGAACGATTATTTAGAAAGAAGAATAAAAAAGGATGAAGATGATAAGTAGTTTATATGTTCACATTCCTTTTTGTAATCATATTTGTAGTTATTGCGACTTTTGTAAAATGTTTTATGATGATAAAATCTGCGATAAGTATATAGATGTATTGTTAGATGAGTTATCTAAACTTAATATAAGTCATAAACTTAAAACTATATATATAGGTGGAGGAACTCCATCGTCTTTAACTGTTAATCAATTAGAAAGAATTTTATCTAATTTGTATGGGTATTTAGATGCTGAGTATGAATTTACTGTAGAAGTTAATCCGGATAGTCTAGATGAAAATAAAGTTAAAGTTTTTTCTAAATATGGAGTTAATCGCGTAAGTATTGGAGTTCAGACTTTTAATGGCGATATTTTAAAGTTTTTAAATAGGAATCATTCTTATGAAGATGTAAAAAGATGTGTTGATATTCTTAATAAGTATAATATTACTAATTATTCTTTTGATTTTATTTATGGTATAAAAGGTCAAAGTTTTCAAATTTTAGATGAAGATTTAAAAAAAGCTATTGAATTAGGGCCTAAACATCTTTCTTTCTATAGTTTGATATTAGAGGATAATACTTTATTAAAGATTAATAAATATAAAGAAGAAGATGAGGATGAGGTTAGAAACCAATATGATTTTGTTTATTCTAAACTTAAAGAAAATGGCTATTATAGGTATGAAGTAAGTAATTTTTCTTTAGAAGGGTATGAAAGTAAACATAATTTAGTGTATTGGAATAATGAGGAGTATTATGCGATTGGAGTAGCTTCTTCAAGTTATATAGACGGAGTTAGGTATACGACAAACAGAAATATAAGCAAATATATTCAAGGTGATATTAATAAGGAAAGTTATGAAGTAGAGAAAGAAAAAGAATATATAATGCTTAAACTTAGATTGGATAAAGGAATTAATTTAAATGAATATAAGTCTATATTTTATGATGATTTTTTGCTAAAATATAGAAGTGTGGTTGAGGAATTATTAGAAAAAGAATTAGTAGAAATAAAAAATGATAATTTTAAAACGACATATGAAGGTATGATGTTATTAGACACTATACTAGTTAAATTAATGTGGGGAGATGAAAATCAATGAATATAATGTTGCATGAAAAAAGATTCTTGGCTACTTTAATTGATGCTGGAATTGGTGCGGTTCTTGCTTTTATATTAAGTTTAGTTTTAAATCTAATGTTTAATATAGAATTCATGAATTTTGACTATTACTATTTGTTTATGTTTGTTATAACAATGTTCTTGTATCAATTTATAAATTTATTAGTTTTAAAGAATCAGACTATTGGTTTAGGGTTAATGTCGTTAAAGGTATTATCTAGAGATTGGGAAAGGGTTTCTATAAAGCAAAACATTTTAAGATCTTTATCAATTTCTATTCCTATCTTATTTATAATTAATGTTTTATATATGTTTGTATACAAAACTAAATCGATAACTTTATTTGATGATATTAGTGAAACAATGGTTGTAAATACAGGTAGTAACTATCATGTAAATGAAACAAAGATGATAGATAAGATTACTAAACACAATAAAACTAACTAGAGAGACAGTGCGGCTGTCTTTTTTTATTTTAAAAAAAATATAAATTAGCAATTATTTGTTGACAGTGCTAAAAAAACGAGTATACTATAATTAGCAACCAAAATAGAAGAGTGCTAAAGGGGTGATATATTGGAACATCTTAGTAGAAAAGATTTAATTCTAAAGTATATTGTCGAGTTGTTTGTTAAGACAGCTCAACCTGTTGGATCTAACTATCTTATTGAAAAATATAACTTGAGATATTCAAGTGCTACTATAAGAAACGATATGATGGAACTTGAAAATATGGGGTTGCTTGAAAAAACACATACATCAAGTGGAAGAGTGCCAAGTGCGAAAGGATATAGATATTACATTGATCATTTAAGAGATGATGACTTAAATGAAGAAAATTTGTATAGATTAAAAAAAATATTAAATGATAAATCAAATCAAGTTGGAGATGTACTTAGACATAGTTGTGCGATTCTTAGCGAAATGACTTCACTTACTTCAATTATGTTAGGTCCAGATGAACTTGGAGAAACATTAGCAAAGATTCAACTTATTCCTATTAATAATAACAGTGCAGTTTGTGTTTTTATTACTAGTAATGGTCATGTTGAACATAAAACATTTAATATTCCAAGTGGCGTAAATGCTGATGATGTAGAGAAATGTGTTGAGATATTAAATGAGCGTTTAAAGGGTACTCCTTTATATGCGATAGTAGAAAAGATGATAGCTTTAAAACCAGTATTATCATTGCACATTGAAAAATATGAAGTATTAATTAATGCTTTCGTTAATATGTTTAATAGTATGAATGATTCAAATAAAGTTAACGCTTGGGGGACTTCAAATTTATTTGAACAACCTGAGTATGCTAATAATATTGATAAATTAAAGAAGATGGTTAAACTTATTGAAAGTAACAATGTATGGAAGTTTATTGTAAATAGCGATGATAATAAGAAAATTAATGTTCAAATAGGAGTTAATAATGAACTAGAAGACATTAGCGTTGTAAGTATGGATGTTAATGTTAAAGGACACGAAGGTGCTAAAATTGCTCTTGTAGGTCCAACTCGTATGGACTATGCAAAAGTAATTGGGGCAATGGAATTCTTAGTAGAGCAATTAAATTTAACATTTGGTGAAGAAGAGGAGGATAGCAATGGATAATAACGAAAACGTAGATTATTCAGAAGTTGAAGAAGAGATAAAAGAAAAAAAGAAAAAAGAAAAGAAAATGTCTAAAGAAGAAAAAAGAATCAGTGAGTTAGAGGAACAAGTTGCTACATTAAATGAAAAGTACTTGTATGCATTAGCTCAAATGAAAGATCTTCATAAGACATATGAGAAAGAAAATGCAATATCTGTTAAGTATGTTACTCATGATTTGATGTTAGAATTACTACCAATTATTGATGTATTCTCAATGGTTCTAGATAATCCTAATATTCCTAGTGAAGTAAGTGCTTATTTTAAAGGATTTGAATTAGTATTTAATCAATTTAAGGACTTAATGGAAAGACATAAAGTTAGTGAGATTAATTGTAAGATAGGAGATATATTTGATTATAATATTCATAACGGGGTAGAAATGATAGAAACAGAAAATGAAGAAGAAAATAATCAAATTTGTGCAATTTTACAGAAAGGGTATAAAATTGGGGACAAGGTTTTAAGACCTGTATCTGTAAAAGTATATAGCTACGCGAGCAAAGAAGTTGAAGAAGAAGTAAAAGAAGAAAATATTGAACAAGAAGAAAATCTTGAAGCCACAAGTGAAAATAGCGAAGAAGATAAGGGGGAATAAACTATGGCAAAAGAAATTATTATTGGTATCGACTTAGGAACAACTAACTCTGTTGTTTCGTACTTACAAGCAGATGGTAAATGGAAAGTAATTCCAAACCCAGAAGGAAAGAACACAACTTCATCAGTTGTTGCTTTCAAAAGTAATGGAGAAGAAATCGTTGGTGATGGCGCTAAAAGACAAAGCGTAACTAACCCAGATACAGTAAGCTCTATTAAAAGAAAAATGGGTACTACTGAAAAAGTACATATTTCTTGCTTAAATAAGGATTTTACACCTCAAGAAATTAGTGCTAAAGTTTTAGGATATATGAAGAAATATGCTGAAGAAAGTTTAGGACAAACAGTTAGCAAAGCTGTAATCACAGTTCCTGCTTACTTCAATGATGCTCAAAGACAAGCAACTAAAGATGCTGGTCAAATCGCTGGATTAGAAGTAGTTAGAATTATTAACGAACCTACAGCTGCTGCATTAGCATATGGTATGGAAACTAAAAAAGATCAAACAGTTTTAGTATACGATTTAGGTGGAGGTACATTTGACGTATCTGTTCTTGAAATCGGTGATGGAACTTTCGAAGTTATTTCTACAGCTGGAGATAACAAATTAGGTGGAGATGACTGGGATGCTGTATTAGTAGACTACATCGCAAATGAAATCAAAAAAGAACACAATGTTGATTTAACTAAAGATAAAATGGCTATGCAAAGATTAAAAGATGCTGCAGAAAAAGCTAAAATTGACTTAAGTGGTATGTTACAAACAACTATCATGTTACCATTCATTTCAATGACTCCTACAGGACCTATTAACTTTGAAACAACTTTAACAAGAGCTAAATTCCAAGAAATGACTAGACATTTATTAGAAAGAACTGAAGGACCAGTTAGACAAGCTTTACAAGATGCTAAAATCGATTCTAGTAAAATTGATGAAGTATTATTAGTTGGTGGTTCTACAAGAATGCCTGCTGTATACGATATGGTTAAATCTTTATTAAATAAAGAACCAAATAAGTCAGTTAACCCTGATGAAGCTGTAGCTATTGGTGCTGCTGTTCAAGGTGCTATTATCGCTGGTGATGTTACAGATGTATTATTACTAGATGTTACACCATTATCATTAGGTATCGAAACTCTAGGAGGAGTATTAACTGTATTAATTCCAAGAAATACAACTATTCCTGTAACTAAATCACAAACTTTCTCTACTGCAGAAGATAATCAACCAGCAGTTGACATTTCTGTATACCAAGGTGAAAGAACAATGGCTAGAGATAACAAAATGTTAGGTCACTTCAAATTAGATGGTATTAGACCAGCTAGACGTGGTGAACCAAGAATCGAAGTAAGCTTTAACATCGACGCTAACGGTATCGTTGCAGTATCTGCTAAAGATTTAGATACAAATAAAGAACAATCAATTACTATTCAAGGAAACAGTGGTCTTTCTAAAGAAGATATCGAAAGAATGGTAAAAGAAGCTGAATTAAATAAAGAAGCAGATGAAAAGAGAAAAGAAGAAATCGAATTAAGAAATAAAGCTGAACAATACATTTCTTCAATCGAACGTGGATTAGAAGAACAAAAAGATAAGCTTGATGATAATCAAAGACAACAAACAGAACAATTAAGAGATGAATTAAAGAGAGCATTAGAAACTAATGATTATGAAACTCTTAAGAGTAAAATTGGTGAATTAGAGCAAGCTGCTGCTATGATGGCACAATATGCAAATCAACAAGGTGCTTCAACAGCAGATACAACTACTACTGATACAACTGGAACAACAGGTACAACTACTGGTGCTACAGCAAACGATAAAGATGTAGTTGATGTAGATTATAGCGAACAATAATAAGTAATAAGGGCTAAATGCCCTTATACTTTTGTATAAGGGAAGGGGTAAGTAAATGGCGACTAATAAAAGAGATTATTATGAAGTGCTTGGCGTTTCTAAAGACGCTGATGCTGAGACAATAAAAAAAGCCTATCGTACACTTGCAAAAAAATACCATCCTGATATTAATAAATCTGCAGATGCTCCTGAGAAGTTTAAAGAAGTACAAGAAGCCTATGAAGTTTTAAGTGATGCTACTAAAAAGAATTTGTATGATCGTTATGGACACGCTGGTGTTGATCCTAATGCAAATCCAAATATGGGTGGCGGTTTTGGCGGCTTTAATTTTAATGATTTTGATGTTGGGGATATTTTCTCTTCTTTCTTTGGGGGAGGAAAAAGAACTAGAAATACTGGACCTATGCAAGGTGAAGACAAATATTTACAAATGGAGATTAGTTTTTTAGAAGCTGCTTTTGGAGTGAAAAAAGTTATATCTTTAAATGTAGATGAAAGATGCCCTTCATGCCAAGGTACAGGTGCTAAAAATGGAACTGAATTAGAAACTTGTTCAAGTTGTAGAGGTACTGGTAGTGTAAGAACTCAACAAAGAACAATGTTTGGTACATTTGAAAGTACTACTACATGTCCTTATTGTAAAGGTAAAGGTAAGGTTATAAAAACTAAGTGTGACGATTGTAAAGGCGAAGGATATATTCGTAAGAAAGTTAACGTTGATGTTAATGTTCCAGCAGGTATAAACAATGGTCAACAATTAAGAATAACTGGAAAAGGTGAAAAGGGAATTAATGGAGGACCTAATGGAGACTTATACGTTGAAATTATCGTTTCTAAACATAAATATTTTGAAAGACAAAATAATGATGTCTATGTTAATGTTCCTATTTCTTATGTTGATGCTGCTTTGGGATGTAAACTAGATGTTCCTACAATTCACGGTGATGTTAAAGTTGAGGTTCCTTCTGGAATTCAAAACGGTCAAAAATTAAGAATTAAAGGAAAAGGAATTAAAGATTTAAGAAGTACCGCTATTGGTGATGAGTACATAATTTTAGATATTAAAGTACCATCAAAATTAACTAAAGATGAGAAAGAACTTTATAAGAAACTTAGAGATTTAGAAGTTAAACAAGGCGATACTATATTTGAAAAATTTAAAAAGGCTTTTAAAAGTAAATAATTATAAAACTTCATGTTGTATTAATTAACAATGTGAAGTTTTTTTATTACAATAAAATAGTAATTTATAATAAATAGAATTGGAGTGATTATTATGGATACATTTATAATTGTTTTATTAGTCGTGCTAGTTATAATTTCCTTGATTATCCTTAGCATTATTTTAAAAAATAACAATAAAGATTATGTAAGTAAGATGATAGAAGGTAGTTTGAAAGATATTCGTAATGAGGTTATTAATGTTAAGGTCGATTTAAATGCATCTTTATCTAAAATTATTAATGATTCTTTCAAAGAATTAATTAAAGAAAACTTTAATAGTAAAGAAGAAAACCTTAAATTAATAAATTCTCAATTATTACTTATTAAAGATAATATTGAGAATAAGCTTGAAATGGAGTTCAGAAGGGTAAAAGAAAGTTTTAAAGAAAATAATGAAACTCTTGTTAAAATAAGTAATCAATTTAAAGATAGTGAGAAGGTAATTAATGAAACTATTTCTAAGAACTTAGAAAACATTAATAAAAAAGTAGAAGAAAGATTAAATGAAGGATTTAAAGAAACAAATAAGACATTTATGAATATTATTGAAAGACTTTCTAAAATTGATGAAGCCCAAAAGAAGATTGAAAGTTTAACGAATAATATTGTTTCATTGCAAGATATCTTAAATGATAAGAAAGCCAGAGGTACTTTTGGGGAGGTTCAATTAAGTGTTATTTTAAATTCTAGTTTTGGCGAAAATAATGTTAAGGTTTTTGAACTTCAAAAGAAACTTAGTAATGATTATATAGTAGATGCTTATTTACATATGCCTGAACCTAATGGAAATATTAGTATTGATTCTAAGTTCCCTTTAGAAAATTATCGCATTATGAAAGATAAAGATAGTAGCGAAGAGAAAGTTTTGATGGCTACTAGGCTATTTAAACAAGATATTAAAAAGCATATAGATGATATTTCCTCTAAATATATTATTGAAGGTGAGACTAGCGAGCAAGCTATTATGTTTGTTCCTAGTGAAGCTGTATTTGCTGAAATTAACGCTTATTACGATGAGTTAGTAGACTATGCAAATAAGAAAAGGGTACTTATAACTTCACCTACTACCTTGATGGCTTTATTGAAAGTTATTATGGTTGTACATAAAGATAGTGAACTTAATAAAAATACAAAATTATTATTTAAAGAACTTGAAATATTAGGTAAAGATTTTAAGTTATATAGTAAGAGATGGGAATCACTTCAAAAGGATATTGATAAGGTTACTCAAGATGTTAAAGAGATTAACACTACTACTAATAAATTAAGTAATAAGTTTGATAAAATTCAAAATGGAAAAATAAGTTATTTAACTAATGAAGAAACGGTAGAATAGTATCGTTTCTTTTTTGCTTACAATAAATGTTAAAACGTTTTGTTTTTTATGGGTCTTTTTTCTACAAAAAACGCCTAGTTTTTTAAAAAACCAATCCATTATATTGATTAATTTATTTATAAAAAGTATATTGATATTAGTGATTATTATGGAGGTGTAGTAGGTGAGTAAACGTTATTATTGGAAAAAGATGAGACCTATTGTGCTATCTGTTACTATTTGTTGTATGTTCTTTTTGATTATAATGGCGATTACTAGTAATCGTACTGGTAATTTAACTATATTTGTAGATAGGTCTAGTATTACTAAGTGTTTGTCTTTATCAGAGTCAAAAACTTTAAGTAATCCTCAAGGGAAATTATATGGGCCTGCAATTAATCAAGCATGGGATACAACAGAAGATATGCTTCCAAAGTATGCTGATTTAATTGATGGCGATAGTAGTGGAACTAATTACATTGCTTATACTTTTTATGTGTTTAACAGTGGAATAGAAGAACTTGATTATTCAATGAAACTTGAAATTGAGAATACAAGCAATCATTTGGATGAAGCAATAAGGGTTAGGTTGTATACAGATGATGTATTAACAACTTACGCTAAAAAAAATTCGACAAGTGGGGTTGCAGAAAGTGCTACAACGGCTTTTGAAAGCGATAAATATATTGTTACTAATACGGTTACAAACTTCAAACCTGAACAATATACAAAGTATACACTAGTAATATGGGTTGAGAGTGATGATCCTGATTGTACAAACGATAAAATCGGTGGATCAATTACTTTATCAATGGGATTTAGTGTTTTAGGTATAGTGTAAGGAGGGCATATATGAAAAAGAAAATAGCGTTTTTATTAGCATTATGTATGGTTTCTTTAATGGCTTTTTCGGGAGCTACTTATGCTGGATTTAGTAAACAATATAATCCTCAAATAGATGGATTACAATTTGGGGTTGCAACTCAAGAAAATATGATGATATCTACAACAGGTATTCCGGGAACATTTAAGGATAATATTGCATTTTCAGATTTGATTACTAATAATGTTACTTTACATCCAGTTGAAGGTGTTGTTTCAGAAAATGAAATAGCTCTTATGTTTGCTGGTAACACTGCAAGTGCAAGTAGTTACATTAAGTTTACTTTATATTTTTCTGGAAGTAATGATATGGATATTTATCTTGAAGGTTCTACTTCTGGTACAGTAGTTCAACCTGTAGTAATTGAAAATAGCATCTTTACTACTGAGCAAGTTAATAAGATGGCTGATTCATTACGTATTGGATTCTTAGCTTATTCTACTAGAGAGACACCTACAGGTTCTGGTATAGAAATTAGTTATGATCCTATTAAAACTAATATTTATTCAGTAAATCCTAAAACTGATGCTTCATATGAAGGTGGGTTAAATTACAATACATTTACTACAATCGGTCATACTCAAGGTATTCTAGATGATGTTGTTTTACTTAATACTAAGGCTAATAAAGTTAGTAAAATGGATGTTTACATTTGGTTAGAGGATAAAGATATCAATTGTAATGAAAGTATTTTTAACTCTATGCTAAAGATTAACTTAAGATTCTTAGCAGTTAATGTAGAAGGCGAAGGTGGTAATTAGTAATTAGGGTGTATTGATATGAAAGTTATTAAAGTTATTGGCAATTGCTTGTTTGGCGTCATTGCTGTAGCATTACTTGCTATATTATTCTTTACGTTCATTAATAGAGGAAATGATATTCCTAAAATCGGAAATTATTCAATTTTAGAAGTCGAAGGTACTAGTATGTATCCGATAATTAAAAATGGAGATTTAATTGCTATTGATAGAAGTGAGAAAGAAAAGTATGAGGTTGGGAACATAGTTAGTTTTGTGAGTGAAGATGGTTCAATTATTACTCATGTGATAATTAGAATTGATGATTCTAATGAAACCATTCGTTACTATACAAAAGGTGAAAATAATAATTATCAAGATAATGATTACATTGAAATCAAACATATAATTGGTGAATATAAAGGTTTTAGAATTCCACTTCTAGGTTATGTTATTGGATTTGGTTCTACGCCAGTAGGATATGTCTTACTTGTGATATTGCCACTTGGATTTGTTAGTTTCCTAGTTGTTAAAGAATTATTAAAAGAAATATCAAAAAAGAGAGGGGAAGATTAGATGTCAGCTTTTGGAAAGTATTTTGGAAGATTGTTGAAGGTTATATTTGAGGATATAGGAGCTTTCTTCAAATTAATTTGGGAGTTTATTGTTTCAGTATGGAGAAATTTAATAAGTGATTTTTCTTATTATAAATCTGTTTTTGATTTGTATTCTGAAGATTTTGACTTCTTAGGATGGATTTTATTTATTTTATCTATTTTAGTGGCTGTTGCTTTAGTAGCAGGTGCTGTTTATTTGATAGTTAGAGTATCAAAGAGACATTATATAGCTAGAAGAAAAGTTAAAGATAAGATTGTTTTATTAAGAGAAATTGAAAAATTAAACAATAGAGTAATTGATTTGATGGATGAAAGAAGTCAGTTATTATCTTTAAAAGTAGCGGAACTTGGTTACGCTCCAACTAAAGAGGATTTAAAAAATATGGAGAATGCTAGAAAAAGAGCAGAAGAAGCTATTAATAATCCAAACGATCCTAAATTATATGGGTTTAAATTTAAAGTTGATAAGAAAGGTAGACCTGTTTTTGACAAGAAAGGTTTCCCTGTAATTGAACTTGAATATAAAAAGGATGAAAATGGCGAATTGATTTTAGATGAAAATAATCAACCTATTCCTTTAGTTGAATTTAAAACTGATAAGAAAGGAAGATTCTTGTTTGATTCAAATGGATATCCAATTCCAGTTAACCCTATTCCTGAAGCAGCTGAAGTTGTTGAAGGTGAGGTTGTTGAGGGTGAAGAAGTTGTGGATCCTGAAGTAATTGATCCAGAAGATGATGGAAGAGAAAGACTTCCTAAGGAAGTACTTGAAAAAGCTAGATTCCCTAAACTTATTACTATTGACTTCGACTATAGAAACTATGAGTTCCCTGAAATGAACGAAGAAGAAAGAACTATGACTCTTGAACAATTAGTTAAGAGATTTAGAAACTTTGCTGCAGGTAAGTTAAAACTATTCTATAGCTTTAGAACATTAGCATTATTCTTTGCAGGTATGGGTACTACTCACTTTGCAATTTTGGAAGGTATCTCTGGTACAGGTAAAACTTCACTTCCTTATGCATTTGGTAAATTCTTTAAGAGTAGATCACCAATCGTTGCCGTACAACCATCTTGGAAAGATAGATCTGAACTTATCGGATATCTAAACGAATTTACTAAGAGATTTAACGAATCTGCATTCCTTGAAGAATTATATACATGTGCTAAACATAAAGAACCAATGATTCTAGTACTAGATGAAATGAACTTAGCCCGTATCGAGTATTATTTCGCAGACTTCTTGTCAATCATGGAAATGCCTAACCGTGATGAATGGATTATCGAAATTATTAATACTAACATGGAAGGTGACCCAATCTTATTAGACCACGGTAAATTTATGATTCCTAAAAACGTATGGTTCTTAGGAACAGCTAACAACGATGACTCTACTTTCCTTATTACCGATAAAGTTTATGACCGTGCTATGTCAATGTCATTAAATAAGAAAACAGTTGCATTTGAACCTGAGTTTGACGCAGATACAATCACTATGACTAGTGAGTACTTCGAAAAATTATTCGATGATGCTTGTACTAAATATGCAATCAGTGAAGAAACATTACAAAAATTAGCTAACGTAGATAAATACATGGTTACTAACTTTAAGATTTCGTTCGGTAACCGTATCATGAAACAAATTAAGAGATTCGTTCCTTGTTACATGGGTTGTGGTGGTGCTGAATATGAAGCAGTTGACCACCTACTTACAAGAAAGATCCTTCATAAACTAGAAGCATTAAATATTTCATTCATTAAAAATGAATTAAAAGGATTATTAACTGTATTAGATAAAGAATTTGGTAAAGGCGTATTCTCTGATTCTATTGAATATATTAATGAATTATTGAAACAAGTATAATGATGGGAGGTTAAGGATATGGCTATCGATATTGTTAAAAAGTTTTGGGATAAGCTTAGCCTTCGTCATGATAATTTGGGAAGAGATGATGCTTTCTATGCAATATTCAATAATGGATTTACTAAAGCGAATATGAAAGTTGATCACCTTACAAAAGTTGTTATAAGAGAATGTGATGAAGAGTGTTTGAAAAAAATCGAAGATGGTTTAGTAGCTCTAGATATTATTACTAGAGCTCCTAAGCAATTCTTAAAAACTGACTATGAAATTATTCCTGTAGAATTAGCTAAGAAAACTGGAACTGCTTCTATTAAACATTTATCAAGTCACTCACATCTTATAAGTAGGGTTGATGAGGATGGAATGGTTGTTCCTACTCGTATTTTGACTGGTTTATCAGATGATAATATTGCATTATATGAAAATATTTTCGTTAAATCATTAATCATTAACTTAACTACATTCTTTGATAGAAGATTTAGTGAATTGTTAGATGATGTAGATTTTTCTTCTTTGACACTTTTGAAAAATAAGACTAATTTCCATGTAAAGAACTCTAGAGTTGATTTTGAAATGAAACTAGATATCGTAACAGATAACTTCAATAAGGATGACCTTATGAAAATGGATGATATTTTAAGAAGAGTTGCTTGGATTAAAAGAACACTAGGAAGAGTTTATAGTAGTCAATTTATGAGAACTTTGGCAGATTGTAGACCAATTGTAGGTGCAATTAAGAGAACAAACATTATTACTAAAGAGCCTAACTATAATATTTGTTATCATTTATGGAACTATATTAGTTCATATGAGGGAATGGTTCTGGATTTTAGAGTTGAACAGATTCCTATCCCACTTAATGACAAATATAAAAGAAAGATGAGCAAAGCTATGATGTATATGTATGCAGCAGTAGATGCTTGTCAAAAAGATAATGAAAAGTATGTAGAGGCTTTGAAAAAATCTATAAATCTTGTTATTAGGAAGAGTAAGATTAAAAAGATTAAAAGAGTTATGGATAATAACGAAACCATAGAAATAGAAAATGAGGAAGATCCATATATCTTTGGTGCAGATAAGCAAAAGACATTAGAAAAACTTATTCAAGAAAAAGAATATTTAAAACAACAATTAGTTATTACTAAAGAGAAGAACAGACAAAGAGAAATCGAACTTAGAGAGATTGAAAAAGAAAAACAAGAATATATCAGACTAAAACAACAAGAGATTGAAGACTTGTTAAAACAAAAATCGGAATCTCGTAAGGAAATGATGAGAAGAGCAAGAATACAAAAAGAAAAAGATATTATTGCTCAAGAATCTAAAATGGTTAAAAAGGTTAGAGATCGTAAGTATGTCGTTGAGTCTCGTATTAGAGAACTTGAATCTAAGATTAAAATTTGTAAGAGTAACATTGAAAAGAGTGGTGGAACTATTTTCATGTTAAAACAAGAGATTAACAATAAGGTTAATGTCGAGGCTAATAAAAAAGAAATTAGAGAAATTAAAAAGAATCAAGTTCTATGGAAAGATACTATTGAAAAATGCAAAAAGAAGATTAAAACTTGTGATAAGAAGGTTGCAGAAATCGAAGCAAGAGTTGAACAACTTAATAAGATTAATAAGGCTAAAAGAGCTAAAAGAAAGCAAATTCTTATCGAAAAAAATAGTAAATAGTTTAAAAATCAAAAAAAATACTACAAGAAAGGTGTCAAAACACCTTTTTTTTTCGCATTTTATTGTTATTTTATTTTCTGTTTTATATAATGAAATTGTAGTTAAAGTCTTAAATAAATATTGATTATTGGAAAAAAGAATAATACGAAAGGTTGGTGAATAAGGTAATTCTTATTCTTTTTAGAAGATATAGTAAAGAGAGGAATTGTAAAAGGGGTTTTACAGTTTGTGTCTCAAAAAAATTGGTTTCGATTAAAAAAACAAAAAAAGATTAAAATAAAAGAGAAAGGATGAAAAGGTTTTATGAAAAAAACGCTAGAGAAAATTTTTAAACAACCTCTATGGTTATTATCAGCTTGTATGATAATTGTTATAGTATTTAGTTTGTTTGCTAATTTTGCAAATACTTCAGCGTGGGGCGTAAAAGTAACTAAAGTTAACTTCGACACTAAGAGTGATGCAATCACTGGCTTAATGGTTGGCGAGTATGAAGGTAATATGGAAGGTTTACTTTATACACCTAGAGGATGTGACGCTGAAAACCCATGTCCTGTAATTGTTACAACACATGGTTATTTAAATTCAAAAGAAATGCAAGATGCTCCTGCAATTGAATTATCAAAGAGAGGATACATCGTTCTTGCATTAGATATGTATGATCACGGTGAATCAACTTGGAATACACCTGCATCATTTAGTTTCTATCCAACATCAGTATATGATGCTGCTAAATGGGCTTATGAACAAGAATTCACTTTGAAAGATGCTGCTGGCAACGGTATGATCGCTGTTAGTGGTCACTCAATGGGTGGTTTTTCTACTCAAATGGCTGTATTAATGGATGAATTGGCTTATAAATATGGTCAAGGTCATCGTAAAATCGCTGTAAGCTTATCAGTAGGTTCTGACTTCCGTTACACTTACTTCTATGCTGCAAGTGGTGCAGAAGGAGAAACAAAAGCACAAATGACTGCAAATTTAGTTAATGCTTTTGCTACTAGATCTTCTGGTATGATTATTGCTCATTTTGATGAGTTCTTTGGAAATACTGAATCAACTAATACAGTTACTTATAAGAACTTTATTGAGACTGCTGATGGTAAATTATTCTTAGGAAACGGAACTAATTTAGGAGAAGACACTGAATATGTAGAAGGTAAATTCTATGAAGTGGCTGCTGGTGGAACAAGAGTTATTTATACTCCTTATGAAATTCACCCTTGGAACCATTTCTCTACTGAAACAACTTCTTATATGATAGATTTCTATGGTCAAGCTTTTGATTATCAATTAGAAAAAGCTGGTTTAACTGAGGCATTTGATGCTAAAGATGTTAGCGGTCAAACTTGGTGGTTAAAAGAAGCATTTGAATTTGTTGCTCTAATTGCTTTATTAGGTGCAGTAATTCCTGCTTTTAACTTATTAATGCAAATTCCTTTCTTCGCTGCAGTAAAAACAGAAGAAGAAACAAAAGAAGAAACTCCTGCTGAAGAAAAAGTAGAAGTTAAAAAAGAAATTTCAAAAGGTAAGAAAATTGGGTTAGCTGTAACTGCTTTAGTTACTTCATTAATTCCAGCATATTTCTTCCAAACATTCATTAACAGAGGTGCTAAACTTGCTGAATTTGCTACTTTAGCAGAATGGATTATCCGTGTATGTGCTGTTGTTGTAATCGGTGCTTGGTTAATCTACTTAGGTGTTAAAATGGTTAAAGGTGATGAAAACGAAGAAAACGCACGTGCTGCTGCATGGGGTGCAACTAAAGGTTCAATCATCATTTCTGCTTTTGCACTAGTATTAAGATTTGCTGTTACTGATTTAGCAAAAGGATTAAAGACTAGTTATTGGTTCAATGCTCCAACAGCTAACGATATTGGTTATTGGGCATTAATCGCTGCTTCTATTTCTTTACTTGTAATTGCTATCGTTCATTTCACAGCTAGAAGAAGAGATGGCGTTACAATGAAAGATTATGGATTGAAAGCAAACTTCAAACAAATCTTATTAGCTTTATTAATTTCTGTAATTTTATTTGTAGGAATTTATGCAGTAGTATTCTTAATTGAATTCGTATTCAATACAGACTTTAGATTATGGGTATATGCAATCAAATCATTTGAATGGCACCACTTCGTATCATTCTTAAGATATGTTCCAATTTACTTCATATTCTACTTTGTAAATAGTATTGTTGTTGCATCTAATACAAAAGATGTAAAAGGATGGAAAGGTTATGCTTACGCAATAACTTTAAATATTGGTGGTTTAGTATTATTACTAGCTCTTCAATATGGTAGATTGTTCTTAATGGGACAAGCTGCACTTCCTTCATTAGCTCTTAATGCTATCTTATTATTTGGTTTAGTACCTTCATTAGCAGTAGCTGCAATCTTTGCTAAGAAGTTTGCTGAAAAAACAAATAATATTTGGACAAGTGCATTCTTCAATACATTATTATTTACTATGATTGCTATTGCTAATACAGCTATTTATTTATTATCAATGTAATAAATCGTAATTAATAATTTTAAAAGGAGTCTTAAAAAAAGGCTCCTTTTCTTTTATTTTTATTATAGTTATTATATTCTATTAGTAGATTACAAGTATTCAAGTGAGGGTATTTATTATGGATGGAATGGAATTGAAATTAGCGCATTTACATTATTTAGATGGTAATTTATATGAGGCTATTAGATGTTTGAATAAAAGTGCAGATAAATATTTTGCTACTGATTTAGGACTTGATAAAGATCCATTTTGGAAGACTTTAGCAAAGCATGTTTATTTAGCTGTTATTTTAAATGATTTTCATAAAGGGAATGAAGTTAAAAATAGCAGTTTAATTGAAAGGTTTTCTAATCTTGATACAGTGAAAAATGATATTAAAGAATTTTGCGAGCAATTTGCTAATAGTAATTCTATTACTTTTATCCCATATTTAGAGAAAAGTACAGATAATATGCTTAGTAGTGCGATGGGAATTATTGTAGAGGGAATAAAAAAACATATTTTATAATTTATAGTCTAACATTATTGTGTTAATATATTAATGGTGATTGGTATGCAACAATATTTTGCTAAAGATAAGATTAATAATAGTTTTGTTCTTGATGAACAAGACCTTTTTCATATAGAAAAAGTAATGAGAATGAAAGATAACGATGTTGTTTATGTAGTATACAACGAAATAATACATGAAGCCTTTGTTAAATTTAATAAAGGAAAACTAAGTATAGAAGCAGGTAGAGAGACTGCAATAAATAATGAATTAAACTGTAATATAACATTAATTTATGGTTTACCAAAAGGCGATAAGTTTGAATTTGTAGTGCAAAAAGCAACAGAACTTGGAGTTACTACAATTGTTCCATACGCTGCTAGTAGAAGTGTAAGCGTTATTTCTAAAGAAAAAGAAGGTAAAAAATTAGAAAGATGGAATAAGATTGCTAAAGAAGCAAGCGAACAATCTAAAAGAAATAAGTTAGTTAAAGTAGAAAAGGTTTGTGATGAGGATAGCATTCTAAATTATAAATCTAAGTTAAATCTTATAGCCTATGAAGATGTAAGTAGTGAAGGATGTAATAAGTTGTTTAATTTATTAAGTAAAAAATTAGATAGTATTACTTTAGTTGTAGGTCCAGAAGGTGGCTTTGAACAAAGAGAAGTAGATAATTTAGTTAATAATGGTTTTGAGGTTGTTTCATTAGGAAAGAGAATTTTAAGAAGTGAAACAGCGCCTTTATTTTTAATGAGTATTATTAGCTATATGTATGAGTGTGGTGATATTAATGAAGAAATTTAAGGTTGTTACGTTAGGATGTAAGGTTAATTCTTATGAATCAGAAGCTGTAGCTAATATTTTTGAAAGCAATGGTTATGTAAGAAGTGAAAAAGATGCAGATGTTATCATTATAAATACTTGTAGTGTTACATCTACTAGTGATAGTAAGTCTAGACAAAAAATAAGACATGAAATTAAGGATAATCCAAATTCGATTGTGTGTGTTATGGGTTGTTACAGTCAAGTAAATGCTGAGGAAGCCAGTAAAATTGACGGTGTTTCAATTGTAATAGGAACGAAGTATAGAAGTAGTCTTTATGAACTTGTGAAGGAATATGAGCAAAATAGGGCCAAAACAATTAAAATTGAAGATAGTAATACATTCAAGAAGTTTGAAGATTTAAACGTTATCGATTATTTTTCCAATACAAGGGCCTATTTAAAGATTCAGGATGGGTGTAATAACTTCTGTAGTTATTGTATAATTCCTTATACTAGAGGTAGAGTAAGATCTAAAGATAGAGACTTAATTATAAATGAAGCTAACAATCTTGTTAAAAGAGGATATAAGGAATTAGTTCTAACAGGTATTCATACTGGTGGCTATGGAATAGATTTAGAAAATTATAGATTTGAAGATTTACTAAAGGATATGGCAAAAGAGGTTGAAGGAATAGATAGGATTAGAATTTCTTCAATTGAGATTCATGAATTAAATGATGAAGTTATTGAAATTATGAAGAATAATAAAATGTTTGTTAATCATTTCCATATTCCTCTTCAAACAGGATGTGATGTTATTTTAAAAAGAATGAATAGAAAATATGATATTAAATATTTTATGGAAAGAGCAAATAAGATTAAAGAGTCGTTTGATAATTGTAATTTGACTACTGATGTTATTGTAGGTTTCCCTGGAGAAACGGATGAGAATTTTAAAGAAACGTGTGAGAATATTAGAAAGATTGGTTTTACTAAAATACACGTATTTCCATTTTCAAGTAGAAAAGGCACTGTAGCGGCATCTCTTCCTAATCAAATTAATGGTAATGTAAAGAAACAAAGAGTTAATGAATTAATTGCTTTATCTAAGGAATTAGGGCTAAATTATTATAGTAAATTTATTGGTGAGAAGATTGAAGTTTTATTTGAAACATATGATAATGAAAGTAAGATGTTGTCTGGTTATACAAGTAATTATATTAAGGTTAATTGTTATGGTGATGAGTCATTAATAAACAGTATTTCGACAGTTAAACTTGTAGAATTAATTGAAAAAGACAATGATTATGAAATGAAAGGAGAATTAATTAATGAATTACGCTAATTATATTGATCACACTTTATTAAAAGCAGACGCTACTGAAAAGGATATTAAAAAACTTTGTAAGGAAGCTAAGGAATATGAATTCTTTAGTGTATGTATTAATCCATGTTATGTTAAATATGCAAGAAAATGCTTAAAAGGTAGTAATGTTAAAGTGTGTACTGTTATTGGGTTTCCATTAGGAGCAAATAATACTAAAGTGAAATTATTTGAAGCTAAGAAAGCAATTGCTGATGGAGCAGATGAAATCGATGTAGTATTCAATATCGGTAAATTTAAAGAGAAAAAATATACATACGTTGGTAAAGAATTAGCTAAGATTGTAGATCTATGTAACAAGAAAGTTTTGGTTAAAGTTATAATTGAAACATGTTATTTAACTAAGGAAGAAATCTTAAAGGCCTGCGAGCTTGTATACGAATGTGGAGTTGATTTTGTTAAAACATCTACTGGTTTTGGTACGAATGGTGCTCAAGTAGAAGATGTAAGATTAATGAAAGAAGCATGTAAAGATAAACTTAAAATAAAAGCCAGTGGTGGGATTAAAACTCTTGCTCAAGTAGAACAATTCATTTTGGCTGGAGCAGAAAGAATTGGTACTTCTAGTGGTATTAATATTGTTAAAGAGGGAATGGAAGAAAAAAATAGTCATAATTAATTAGTTTTTTTGTCAAAAAAATTAATTTTTATTGATTTTCTCTGTTTACTTCTATATAATCATAGATGGTTAGCTAATTTGCTTCAGAGGGAGGGACACAAATGCCAAAAATAGCAGTACGCGATAATGAAAATTTAGACGATGCACTACGTCGTTTTAAAAGATCAGTATCAAAGGCAGGGACTCTTGCTGCAGTGAAGAAGCGCGAATTCTATGTTAAGCCTGGTGTAAAACGTAAGTTAAAATCACTAGAAGCTCGTAAAAACAAAAGAAGAGACTAATTAAGGGAATGACCGAAAGGTCATTTTTTTATTTCTTATTTCTTTTCTTTATATAATATGTTTTTCTTTTGCTAAATAATATATAATTTTTAATGAGGGATATGTTTATGGATAAAAATGAAAAAGTATTATTAGTGGGTGCTAATGTTAATGATAATAATGATTTTTTAAATTCAATGATTGAGTTAGCTTCTTTAGCGGATGCTTTAGATTTAGAAGTAGTCAATTCTATTTCACAAAACCTAAAAGACATAACTTCTAATTTTTATATTGGAAGCGGTAAGGTTAAGGAAATTAGAACGTATTTAAAAGATCATAAAGAAATTGATTTGGTTATTTTTAATAATGAATTAACAGCTTTGCAATTAAAAAATTTAGAAGATGAATTTGATGTTAGAGTAATTGATAGAACAATGCTTATTTTAGAGATATTTGCTAGACGCGCTAGAAGTAAAGAAGCTAAAATTCAAGTGGAATTAGCTAGTTTAGAATATATGAGACCTAAACTTATCGGTTCTAACCTTAATTTAGATAGGCAAAGGGGCGGTAAGAATAAAGGTGTAGGAGAGAAGTTCTTAGAGTTAGATAAACGTAAAATTGACTACCAAATTAATGAATTAAAGAAAGAAATAGTAGAGATAGAAAAGCAAAAAGAATTAACTAGTAAACTTCGTAACAATAGTCGTATACCTAAAGTTGCTTTGGTAGGATATACTAATGCTGGTAAATCTAGTTTAATGAACTGTTTGCTTAACTTATTTGGAGAAAATGAAGAGAAAACTGTCTTTGAAAAAGATATGTTATTTGCTACTTTGGATACTTCAAGTAGAAAGATAAATGCTTATGGTAAGAGTTTTATTTTATCTGATACGGTAGGATTCGTTTCTTCTTTACCACATCATTTGGTAAAAGCTTTTAAATCCACTTTAGATGAGGTTAGAAATGCTGATTTGTTATTGAATGTTATTGATATTACTAGTCATAATTATTTAAGAGAAAAAGAAGTAACGGAAGAAACTTTAAAAGAAATTTTAAAAGATGAAGAAAAGAAAATAATAAATGTTTATAGTAAAATTGATTTACCTACGAATAATATTATTGAATTAAAAGATAACGAAGTGTTCGTGTCTAGTAAAAATAACGAGGGAATAGATGAATTGTTGGTAATGATTTTAAATAGTGTATTCTGTGATTTAATAGCTTGTAAAATGTTTATTCCTTATAGTAATGCGAATGTTGTATATGAATTAAATGTAAATTCTTTTATTAATGTAAAGGATGAAAGAGATGAAGGAATTTATTTAGAGTTAGAGTGTCATCCGATTGATTATAAAAAGTACAGTAAGTTTGTTATAGAAGAGTAGGTGAATGGGTATGGAATACAGTATTAATGTATATAAAAGTAAAGAAAAAAGAAAAGAGATATCTATAAATAAGATTAGATCTTTAGGGATTGATTATTTAGAATCTTTGCCTTTAACTTTTAGTGCAGATGAAGTTAAAATTAAATCTATTGAAGAGATTGCTAGTAGATATGTTGCTAATATTTTAAGTATTCAATTTGCGTTTGATACTCTTGATAATGCAAGTGTAGATGATTCGTGCTTGTTTTTTACTGATTTATTATGTAAATACGGTGTATATAATAAACTAAACGAAAGAGAAGAAAAGGCTTTTAAAAGAGAATTAGATGAAAAAGAATTGGTTAATTTAACGTGGGAGTATGAAGCACTTAACGTTTTATCTTGGGTTTTAGGGTTTAAAGCGGATTTAGAGTTTCCTTCAGATTTGTGTGAGGTAGAACCATTAATTAAAAATATTATTGAGTGCTCTAGTTTTGAAGAATTTATTAGTAAATGTAAATTAAGAGATATTGAAGAGATTTTAGATGAGTTAGATTTAGAATATAGATATCATTGGGCTATTGTAAATAAGACAATTGATGAAACTACTAATATTGGTCAATTAGATGGGGAAGTTGTTTATGAAAGAAGAAAAGCATTAGAGTGGTTGTTTAGTGAAGAAAATGATTGGAATAAAATATCGCTAGATACATAATAAAAAATTAATTTTATGTTAGAATAATAATGAATTGAGGGATGAATATGAAAAATAAAAAGATTTTATATATTGTTTTAGGATCATTACTTGCTTTGCTTATTGGTTCTAGTATTTATACTACTTTTATTGCTAAAACTAGTGCAGGATTCACTTATTTGTTAATTGGGCAAATGTTTATTGGTATAGCGGGTGCCCTTACTACTTTGTTTTTAGGATTAAAAGCATTTGAAAACAAGAAGAATCACGAATTATTGTTTATGGCATTTCTAGAAATTTTATTAGTTTTAGGTGTTGTTACTTTAAACTGGGTATTTGGTTATGGCAAAGTAATAAATCCTGTTGATTATTTTGATTATATGGGATATGCATCAATGGAATTTAATATTATATTGTATGGTATTTTTACTGTTGTTATGGGCTTACTAGCATTAAATGCATTTATAAATGAGAAACTTTCTTTGATGAAAGTAGAAGATAAAAATAAGAATAATGAAGAAAAGGCTATTTAAGCCTTTTTATTTTACTTTTATAGTAGGATTCTTTGACATTATTTGACAAAAAAATATATAATTTCCTTAGTTTAGTGGATTTACGTGTCTTATTTTGTCGATTATATAATTAATTGAACTTTTTTATTATATTTTGGTTTGTTATTATTGGTATTACTTTGTTATAAACCATATAATTTTTTAGTATTCATAATAAAAAAGGAGCGAAAACAAATGAAAGAAATTAGTCTTCTAGTAGCAGAGCCAAATCTAGCTCTTCAAGAAGAACTTAAACAAAAATTGAAGTATGAAAACGAAATAGATTTAATAGATATTGTAGGGGATGGAAAGTTGTGCTTAGAGCAAATTGCAATCCATAATAATATTGATGTATTAGTGTTAGATTCAGTATTACCTACATTAGATGGATTTGAAGTAATAAGAAATATAAAAAGAAATTATAGAGGATCTGTAAGGAAAATAATAGTAACTGCAGGGTTAATAAATGACTGTTTGTTAAATTTTTTAAATGAATATGGTGTTGAACTATTAGTTATGAAACCATATGATATTAATTCTTTAATAGCTAAAATTAAAACATTAACAATAAATGAAAATAGAAGTAAATATTCATTGATTATCAATAATAATCAGTCTAATGAGAATAAAGAGAACATGGATAAAAATAAACTAATAAATGATATTACTCATATTTTACATGAAGTAGGAATTCCTGCACATATAAAGGGATATAACTACTTAAGAACAGGAATAGAAGAAATGTATTATTCAACTGATATGCAAGGAAAGATTACTAAAGAATTATATCCTTTTATTGCAAGAAAATATTCTACGACATCATCAAGAGTAGAAAGAGCAATTAGACATGCGATTGAGGTGGCTTGGAATAGAGGAAATGTAGATTCAATTGATGATATATTTGGATATACAATAAATGCATATAAAGCTAAACCTACTAATTCAGAATTTATATCTATGATAGCGGATAGATTAAAACTTGAACATAAATCGCAACAAGTAGAAAATTACTTTGTTAGAGCAATGTAGTGTATACATCTGTATGCACTTTTTTATTTTTTATCAAATTACATTATTTCTTTTAACGCATAAGATTAAAGAATAAATGGAAAATGATGTTTTTTGTTTTTATTTGATAAAAAATAGGGTATGTTTGTTATAATATTATTAGGAGATGATTCTAATGGCAAAAGTTATTATTCATATCGATTTGAATGCTTTTTTTGCTAGTGTAGAAGAAATCAAGAATCCTAGTTTAATTGGTAAAGCTCATGCGGTAGGAGGAAGTATTAAAAGAGGTGTACTTTCTACTTGTTCATATGAAGCTAGAAAAAAAGGTATACATAGTGCGATGCCAGTAGCGCAAGCAATGCGTGTATGCCCTGAATTAATAATTAATCCATTAGATTTTAATTCATATCACGAGTATTCAGAGAAATTCTTTTCTATTATTAGACAATGGTGTGGTAACAAGTTAGAAGTTGCTAGTATTGATGAATGCTACGTTGATTTTAGTGAATACGAGAATTATTGTGATGAGCCAATAAAGTACTTAAAAGAGATGCAAAAATATATAAAAGAAACGTTAAAGTTAGGGTGCTCAATTGGTGTTGCTCCTAATAAGTTTTTGGCTAAAATGGCAAGTGATATGCAAAAGCCAATGGGATTTACTGTTTTAAGAAAAAGAGATATTGAGAAAATGCTTTGGCCTTTAGATATTGGAGATATGTTTGGGGTAGGTAAAAAAACAGCTCCTAGATTAATAGAAATAGGTATAAAAACAATTGGAGATTTAGCTAAAAGCGAAAATAATTATGTGGTAAAAAATTTATTAGGAAAAGGATTTTATACTTATATCAATTGGGCAAATGGTATAGATAATAGTGAAGTTATAGATTATGAAGTAGATGCTAAAAGTATAGGGAATTCTACTACTTATGATCATGATTTGATTGAAGAAAATGAAATTAAGTTTGAACTGAAAGAATTGGCTAAGACAGTTTCTAGGAGAACTTGTATTGCTAATTCATTAGCTTTTGGTATATCAATCACCATAAAGTTTAGTGATTTTACGCATATAAATAGGTCTATTAAACTTGATGAACCTATCTGTAATGATGATGAAATATATTTGAAAGCATTAAGGTTGTTCGAGAATAATTATTACTATGATAAGCCTATAAGATTGTTAGGGATTACTGTCTATGATTTAAAAGATAAAAGTGAAGTTATTAAGCAATTGAATATATTTGATATAGAGATCAATAAGACTACAACAAATGACATTATTAATAGATTAAATGAATTAATGGGAGATAATGTTTTTAAGAAGGCTAGTGAGGTGAAAAAAGATGATTAAGTATTTAGAACTTTACAAGCAATATTTAGTAGTAGAAAAGGGCTTAGCCATGAATTCTGTTAACTCATATATTAATGATATTCTTGATTATTTTAAGTTTAATGAAAAAGGGGATAGCGAAGGGTATTTTAAATATTTAAAAGAGAGGAATATAAAGACTTCTTCAATGGCTAGGAAGATTACCTCTGTTAAAGGATATTATTCTTTTTTGTATAGGAATAAATATATAAAAGAAAATACTTTTGTTTCAATTGATTTGCCTAAAAAAGAAAAGAAGTTACCTAACTATTTAACATATGGAGAGATTGAAAGAGTAATAAATGGAATAAAAAAAGATGAGTATTTAGAGAGGGCTTTATTTGAAACGTTATATGCCTGTGGTTTTAGGGTTAGTGAATTAATTAATATTAGGCTTAAAGATGTTCATTTTGAAGAAAAAATGATAGAATGTATTGGTAAGGGTAACAAGCAAAGATATGTGCCTGTTAATGATATTGCTTTGGCTTGTATTTATTCTTATATTAAAGAAGTTCGTAGTAATCTAAAGTATAAAGAAAAAGAAAATTTATTATTTTTAGGTTATAAAGGAAAGAAGTTAACTAGGCAGTATATTTATTTACTTGTTAAGGAGTTATGTTCTAGAGCTAATATTAAAAAGACTGTGTCACCGCATGTTATTAGGCATAGTTTTGCTACTCATCTTATAGAGAATAACGCAAATCTTAGGGCAGTTCAAACAATGTTAGGACACCAAAATATAACTACGACAGAAATATATACGCATGTTAATGCAAGTAAGATTATTGAAGATTATGATAAATATTTTGAAGGGAATGGATAATATGTTTAAAAGAGTATTTGTAATTGTTTTTGATTCTTTGGGTATAGGTAACGCTAAAGATGCAGATAAATTTAATGATGTAGGTAGTGACACTTTAAAAAGTGTTTTAGATAGTGGTAATGCTAGTGAACTTTCTACATTAAGCGAATTAGGTTTTTTAAATTTATGTAGTGATAAAAAGTATCATGCTAAAGATTATAAAGGAATTATTTGTAAACTTAATGAAGCAAGTGCTGGTAAAGATACTTTAACAGGTCACTATGAAATGATGGGATTATTAGTAACTAAACCATCAGTAACTTTTACAGATACGGGTTTCCCTCCTGAATTGATTGCTGAATTAGAGGCAAAGTGGGGAAGAAAGATTATTGGTAATAAGAGTGCTAGTGGTACTGAAATTATCAAAGAATTAGGTGAAAGACAAATGGAAACAGGAGAAGCAATCGTTTATACTTCTGCAGATTCTGTTTTACAAATAGCTGCGAATGAAGCAATTATTCCTTTAGAGGAACTATATCGAATGTGTGAGATAGCTAGGGAAGTAACTTTAAAGGATGAATGGAAAGTAGATAGAATTATTGCAAGACCATTTGTTGGAACTAATAAAGATAACTTTAGTAGAACTGCTAATAGACACGATTATGCAACTAGTCCTTTTGCTCCTACTTATATGGATGAATTAAAGGATAATGGTTATGATGTAGTGGCTATCGGTAAGATTAATGATATCTTTAATGGCCAAGGTATTAGTGAGTTTAGTAAAACTAAGTCTAATTTAGATGGTTTAAATCAAACTATTGAGATTGTAAAGAATAAAGATTTTGAAGGTTTATGTTTCGTTAACTTGGTAGAGTTCGATAGTGAGTATGGACATAGAAGAAATCCTATTGGATACTATAATTGCTTAAAGGAAGCTAATGATAAAGTTGAAGAAATGTTACCTTATTTAAGAGAAGATGATTTAGTAATGATTACGGCAGATCATGGTAATGATCCTAAGTTTAGAGGTACAGATCATACTAGAGAAATGGTTCCATTAGTTATTTATAGTAAGAAACTAAAAAAAGGAATTGAATTAAGTGAGAAAAAGACGTATGCTTGTATAGGTGCAACTGTTATGGATAATTTTAATGTTCCTAAGAAAGATTATCATATCGGTGAATCAATGTTAGATGAAATTAAGGAGGCTTTATAATGAATAAAAAAAGAAATGTTTGGATTGGAGGAGCTTGGCCTTATGCAAATAGCACATTACATATAGGTCATTTAGCTGGTCTTTTACCTGGTGATGCTTTAGCTAGATATCACAGATTAAAAGGGGATAATGTAATGTATGTTTCTGGTAGTGATTGTCATGGAACTCCTATTACTTTAAGAGCTAAAAAAGAAAACGTTACGCCAGAGTCAATTAGTAATAAATTCCATGAAGGTTTTGTAGAAACTTTCAATTTGTTAAATTTCTCATATAATTTATATACTAGAACATCTACTGATTTTCATAAAAATGAAGTAAAAGAGTTATTGCAAAAAGTATATAACAATGGTTATATTTATGAAAAAGAAGATGATGCTTTATATTGTGAGATTTGCGGTAAGTTTGTAGAAGATAGAGAGATTACTTATACTTGTAAAAAGTGTGGTAAGACTGCTAAAGGTGAAGCATGTGACTGTGGTGAAGTGCCTAGTTTTGAAGATTTAAAAGAAGGTAACTGTGCTGTATGTGGTCACAAATTAACAGTAAAGAAAGATAAGAACTTATATTTTAAATTAAGTGCTTTCCAAGATAGAATTGAAAAATATTTAGCAGAAAATGAAAACCATTGGAGAATTAATGCTGTTAATGAAACTAAGAAATACTTAAAAATGGGATTAATTGATAGAGCTATCACTAGAAACCTTGATTGGGGAGTAGAAGTGCCATTTGATGGATATAGTCATAAAAGAATCTATGTATGGTTTGAAGCAGTACTTGGTTATGTAAGTGCATGTAAAAGATATTGCTTAGAAAACAATTTAAACTTTAATGATTATTTAAAAGAAGGAAGCTGTGATTTAGCGTACATGGTGCATGGTAAAGATAATATCAACTTCCACACAATTATTTTCCCAGCATTATTATTAGCAATTGATGAAAACTATAAATTACCTACAGATATCGTTTCTAGTGAATATTTAACTTTAAACGGTGATAAAATCTCTAAATCTACTGGTAACTATGAAGAGACTGCAGATATCGTAGAGAAGGGAAGTAGTGATACATTACGTTTCTTCTTATTAGGATATGGTCCTGAAAAGAAAGATAGTGATTTTAGTATGAAATTATACGCTACTATCCATAATAACGAAATTGTAAACAAATTAGGTAATTTCGTTAATAGAACTCTTAAATTCAAAGGTTTAGAAGAAATTAAACAAGATACTATGGACGAAGATGTTAAAAATACTATTATTAGTTACTATGAAACTATTGGTGCTAAGATTGAAGAGTATGAATTTAAAGAAGCTAGTCATTTAGTTTTAAATTTACTTGAATATGCTAATAAGTACTATGATGACAATAAACCTTGGGTATTAGCTAAAGAAAACAGAGAAGAATTTAATAGAGTAATGTATACATGTGCTACTATTATTGCTAACTTAGCAAATATCTTAAATCCATTCATGCCGGCTTCAAGCTTAAAAATTAAAAATATTCTTGAATTAGGTGATCTTACATGGAATTACACTCAAATCGAAAAAGATTTAAAATTAAAAGAAATAGAACCATTATTTGTAAGAATTACTTTATAATTCAAATTAGTAATGTATAATTAAGGAGCAAGTTTATCATTTGTTCCTTTTTTTATTAATAAATAATCTCAAAATATTACATAATATATATTATGCGAAGTTAATTAAATGCGCCAACATTATGTATTGGAGGTACTGTAATGAAAGTAATTCCCTATTCACCTGTTAAATGCTTCTATAGAAAGTTTGTTAAATTAGTAGATAATCAATTAGTGGCTAGCAGGCGAATTAATCTTGGCTTTGTTGAGGTTGTTTATTGGAATGGCTTTTATGAGGTGTTTTTAAGATACGAAAAAAAGAGATATGGTTATTTTTTAAAAACTTATTCTAAATTAAATCAAGCTATTAATTTTTTAGAAAATATAGAAATCGTTGATATAAAAAAATTATTACCTAGTGAAATAACTGATAACACACCGCAAAAAACGTCTAAATTTCCTTTTTGGTGGAAACAATAGCGATTCCCTTTTAAAATTCGAAATTTAAAGAATTTGGGCCATTTTATTGCCATTTGCTGCTTGTTTTGATATTTTTATTTTGTCATTTTATACCTTAAATGATGGATTTTATTTTTAAGAGTAATGTTTTTTTGAAATTTTTCATTACTCTTTTTTGTTGATTTTTATTTTATTGCTTGTATAATTGTTTGTGAAATTGATGCTAACTTTACATGTTTAAAGCACTAGGAATTTATTCCCTTGAAACGAAAGGTTCGAACATCGGTTTCAAAAAAATAGATCGTGGTGGCTAATGACTACCGCTTGAAGACTATTTTTGTTTAGTTAGTGAGCGACCTTATAGGTATAAAGCTTTGCTTTCCACTAACTTATAAAAGAGTGATTGGCTCGGTATTGGCCTTGTGTCTTTGTCCTCGTAGCCTCCAAGGAATGAAGCATTAATTTGCTCTTGGCACTCTTTTTTTTATTAAAAAAGTAGGGTTGCTCCCTACTCTGTAAAATCATAATATAATTGTGTGGTTAATCTTGGTAAATAGTCTTTTATTCCTTTTTCAATATAATTTAATTTGTTTTCAATTAATGTGTTTTTTGACTTTCCTAGTATGTAAGAAACACATTTTTTTAATTCCTTATCACCTATTTTATCAGTATATTTTTCAAACAATTCATTATATTCATTTAAATTTAATTCATATGCACTTATAAAATTAATATCTATTAAATATTGGGTTATATCATTATTTATCAATTTATCAATATATCTATTTATCGATTTATCTTTTGTAATATTCTTTGTAATATTATTGGGTTGCGTTTTTGCTACCCTTAAAGTTGTATTTTTGCAACCAGGGGTTTCATTTTTGCAACCACTATTATCGATTATACTTAAGCATCTTTGATATTCTGTATGATCTGTTTTTATTTTTTTGATAAACCCATTTTTTATTAGACTATTTATCCACCTAATTATTGTTGTTTTATTTACTTGGTATAATTCTTCAAAATAATTATTTTTAGCCCAACAATAGCCTTTTTCGTTGCTTAAAGCAGTTATTTCTCCATAAAGTAATTTTGCTCCCATAGGTAAATTTTTACAATATCTAACATTTGCAGGAATTACGGCATAGTAATTTAATTTATTTCTTTCCATAACTTATTTAATTTATCAATATTCATGGATAAGTTGTCACTTAACAGCATTAAGGCTTGATGCCTTTCTTCTGGGCAATTATCTTTACAATAGTAAATAGCTTCTGCTATTATGTTTATTGATGAGTTGATTTTTTCTAAACTATAGATTATTTGTTCTAAATTTTCATTAACATTCATTTTTGTTTGCTCCTCTTTTCTTTTGATTGTTGAGGTGCTATAATTATTATGCACCACATTTTAATAGATTTGTTGTGTGGGAATGAGTAAGTTTGCTTGGTAGGTGGCTTACTCTTTTCTTTTATTCTCCTAACATGTTTATTATTGCTTGCCTTACTGCTTCGCTTGCCGTAATTCCTTTATTTTGGCTATATTTTAGCAATTTTATATACATGTCTTTATTAATTCGTACTTTTAAATTAATATCTTTAGGATTAGAATTTTCTCTATTTCTTTTTTGCTTTTTAATTTCCAATTTTAAACGCTCCTTTCTTGTTATGTGTTCCATAACATTGTATTAAAAAGTTGCTTTTTTATATGTCCCACATTTACAAATATAAATGTTTAGACTTATTTTGTCAAACTTTTTTGTTAATTTAATTGAAATTTTATATTTATTTTGATATTTTATTGTCAAAGAAAGGTTGCTTTTTATATGATTTATAAATTCTTAGATGTTTATAAATTATCTTAAAAAATTAACGCCCCCCTACGCTAAGTAGGGGGGTAAGTGCCGAAGATTTTGTATCTTTTAATGGAATCAATTGTTTATTCGACTGGTTTACGTTTATTAATTATTTGTCAGATATCTGACTTTTTTAATTGATTTATTGCGTGCGTGCAAACGTATGCTTAAATAAGTGCATTGTTGCTATTTCAAAAGATCACATTATGCGAAGTTATGAAAGAAAATAAGTTTTCTTTAAATTCTTTAATTACAGGACTTATTTGTTAAACGCATATAAAATTACTCTTCTGATGTTTTTGCTTGAAATTTAAAGAATTTGGGGCTATATATAACAAAAAAGAAGAGTTGTTCCCTTCTCTTCTATAATTCATAGTTAGTTAATACTATATTTATATCAAATAACAGATTAGAAAGTATATTTATTGTTTGATAATCTTTTTCTTTCTCTGAGATTGATATAGATTCATTTATTAATGATTTTAATGTGTTAAACTCTTTTGTAATATTATTTATAATCATAGATGGCTTGTAGTCTATTGATGCTAGTGTTTTTATTAGAGATATGTTTTCGATGTCTCCTAGCTGATAGATTGGAAAGCCTTTTTTTATTTTTATTAGTTCTTGTAAAGAATCATCATATTTATGCAAAGTATCAATCATTTTATTAAGATGTTCTTTAATTAGATAACTATATTCCCCTTTTACATTAATTTTATAGTTTTTTAGGTTGTATAGTTCACTATTTAAAGTTGATGACAACTTATTTAGCGATGATACTGTATCGATTTGTCTATACAAATGATTTCTATTATCATTTAGTCCCTCATAAAAATTATCGTAGTAGTTCATCTGTCTCCTCCCCTACTTATTAATATGAAAATAAGGGACAAATGTTACTAGGCTTTTAGTATAGCTAAGTAATAATGAACTAATTCATTAATTTTAAGTTTAGTAGAGTATTCTAATAGTTTTTTATAATTTAGATGATCAATTGAGAAATAATAGTTAATGAATTTATAGTACTCTAATTCATCAAATCTATTTCTATCTCTAATAATGTCACAAACGCATCTTTCGATATCATATACTTTTAATTTGTGGCCTTTATATTCGCATTCTATAACTCCATTAGTGAAGTTGCTTTTACTGTCATAAAACACTTTAAAATTGCCATATTTTTTAGCATTATAGCTTTGAGGCACACTTATTTGTATTTGTTTATCAATGTTTTTGTAAAATCCTTGTATTTCTAAAGAAGTGAAATGAGAAAAAATAATCTTTTTACTTTGAGATTGTAAAGTGTAATAAGGATCTGCTTTTTGATTAACTGTAGAGTATACTCCCCTGTCGACTCGGAATAGTTTTTTATCTTTTACAAGTTTAGTTAGATAAATTCTAGGAATGTTGTTGTCACACACTTCTTTAGTAGTCACTACTCCCCTATTCTTTTCTGCTAGTTTTAAGATTTGGTTTTCTTGAATCATTTTATCACTTTCCTTATTTTCTTTAATTATAATATTAAAAAGAAAGAATGTAAATTAAAAGGAAATAAAAAAACTGCTTGTTAAGCAGTCCTTATTTTAAATATTCAGAAATGTCTACTTGAGGGAATGGAGACCATAATTTTTCTAAATTATAGTTTTCTCTTTCTTCTTTAGCAAAGATATGGATTACTACTTCTCTAGCATCTACGACAATCCATTTAGAACCTTTACCATCAATCTTTTTGATATCATATTCATTTTTAGATAATTCTTCATCGATTGAATTAGCAATTGTAATCATTTGTCTTTCATTAGATGCACTACAAACTACAAAATAATCACATATTGGACTTGATTTAGAAACATCAATTGCAATGATATCTTCTCCTTTTTTATCACTTATAGCTTTAATAATTAATTCTAACACCGTTAATCTCTCCTTTTAAATAATATTCAATGGCTTGTTTAGTTGATTTGCTCATTGTCTTTAATTCGTCTTTTTTGATTGAATAGTTTACTTTATCCTTTAATACTTCAATAAATCCATTATTCAAGTCTTTAATACACTCATTAATGAATGGAGTCGTATCATACGGTCTTAATGGATCTAGTTTATCACTTACATACACTAATTTGGCTAATTTAGACATATTTTCTTCTGCAGTAGTGTGATACTTAATAGCTTCTAATATTTCTTCATCTGTAATATAAAAGTTCTTTTTAGCTAAATATTCTCCTATATATTGATGGAAGATGTAATTTAGTTCATTAATTCTATCAGGATAGTGCTTTTCTATCATTTTAGTAAGTTGTATATTAGTATATTCTCTTGCCACATCATGAAGCATAGTCGCCGCAATAACTTTATTTTTATCTAATCCAGTCTTGTTTGATTTATAAATCTTAAGAGCTAAATCTCTAACAGATTTTACATGTTTCATTCTTTTAGGAGTTAAATATTTCTTTACTTGTTGCTCTAAATACACATTGTTTTCAATGATATATTTTTTTACTTCAGGATGTATATTTGCATAGTGTCCTTCTTTTATATAACTGCTTGAAATGTTATAGGTTTTGTTGTTTAGATAGATATAGTCTTTATTAGTACTAGTTTCATTACATCTAGACGCTATAATAAACTTAAATTTATTTTTTATTACATCAAATCTATACCATTTTGTTAGGTTATTTATTTGATCTTGCCCTACTAGAATATAATATTCGTTATCATCATTACAGAAATCTAATAGCTTATCATATGTATCATCTAAATTTTTATAATCAAATTTAATATCTAAGATATCAAACTTCTTTTTACCTTTAATAGCAAGTTCAACCATTTTCTTTCTTTTAAAAAAAGGCGCTAAATTCTTTGAATTTGAGTTCTTATTAAGTCCAAAGTATAATTTATCACCTTTTATAAGTTTTAAGGCTTCTGAAGCTATTTTGGTGTGCCCATTATGAATTGGATCAAAACTGCCATAAAACAATATTATCTTTTTCATTATAATTGGATTATTTGTTTTTTAGATTTTCTATAAAAAACAACGTTCCTTCCTATTATTTGAATAAGATCACTATTAGTTCTACTAGAAATATCTAAAGCAATTTCTTTAATATTAGAAGTACAATTCTTTAAAACACTTATTTTAATCAATTCATGAGCCTCTAATGCATCATTTAATCCTTTTATAAGATTATCACTTAATCCTTCTTTCCCTACTTGGAAAATAGGTCTTAATTCCATTGCTAATGAACGCAATTTAACTTTTTGTTTTGTAGTTAACATTAAATTAAAGCCTCCCTCACGTATACATTACAGTTTTTAGGTACATAGACTTCAATCTTTTGATTAGTATATTCAAAACTAACCCATCCATATCCAGAAATAACTACATCTACTTTACCTGGTTTTTCTATTACAATTTCTTTACGAATTAAGTTATCTATTGAAGTAATTCTATTTGAATTAGGTTGAATAGATTTAGAACCTACGATACTGTTGAATGAAGCATCTTTCTTTTCTAATTTAGTTCTATGTACTTTAACAAAAGTAGAGAAATAACAAGTGAATCCAGTTTCATTACCTTCTACAAAATCAAATGTAGCAAGTCCACCAATAAATAAAGATTGGCTTGATTTTAATTGATATGTTAAAGGTTTGATTTCTTTTCTTGGAAGTAAATATTTTAGAATTCTTGGCTCTACTGCATAAAGCATAGAATCTTTTTGAATAATACCAGGAGTATCATAAATATAAGATTTTCTATCTAAAGGAATTCTTATTACATTTAAAGTAGTACCAGGGAAAGAACTTGTAGTAATAAACTTATCTGTTTCGTTACTATAATTCTTTAACAAAGAGTTAATGAACGTAGATTTACCTACATTTGCATTACCAATAATATAAACGTCTTTACCCTCTCTTAAACTATCAATCTTATCCATAATTAAATCTGTATTATAGTTAGTTTGACCACTACACATAATAACATCAATTACATTATTAATATTGATATTTGCTAGTTTAGATTTAATCCATTCAAGTAATTTTTCATCTTTAACTGCTGAAGGAATTAAATCCCTCTTATTAGCTAAAACTAAAATCTTGTTATTACCCAAATATTTATTTAAATCTTTAATTAAACTAGATTCAAAGTTAAAGACATCTAAAACGTAAACTAATAAAGCATCTTCTTTACCAATGTTTCTTAAAATAGTTATGTAGTCCTCTTCTACTAATTGAATTTCACTATTAGTGTTGTAATGTTGCAGTTTAAAACATCTTTGACACAAGATATTTTCCTTTGTTTCTAAAATTTTGTCAGGAACATATCCAGGTTTTGTTTCATCCTCACATTGCAAAATTTGTCCGCATCCATAACAGTATAACTTTTCTTCCATAACTATTCCCCCTTCATTATGCTAACAAGTTTACCTTGCTTTTTATATTTATTTCTAATAACACGATCTATTCTTCTATTAAAGAAAGTGAAAATAGATTCTTTCTTTTGTAAAGGATCTACTAATATAGATATGCATCCAGCCTTATTTGCACACCACATATCAGTTAAAAGTTGATCACCTACAAAAGCACATTCATTTATATTAAGAGAATTATTTTTCAAGAATTTCAATAATTTTTTACTGCCAGGTTTACCAGTTGATGATAAGAATCTTAAATCACATGGAGAACAGAATTTTGTTAACCTAGTGTTATTGTTGTTAGAAACTACTATCAACTCAACATTATTAGTTTTAAGAGTATCAATAAATGCTTTTACCTTTTCAGTTGGTTCAGCAACATCATATCCAACTATTGTATTATCTAAATCAGATAGCAAGTATTTAACATTTAATGACTTAAGTTTCTCTAAATCAATATCATATATACTTTTTGAATACCACTTTGGTAAAATCTTTGGCATATAAAAAATCACCCAAATTTATTGTACTTCAAAATAGTAGAATTTAAAAGAGTTTAAGAGCATTAAATTTAATATATAGGAGGTTTATATGTTTAATTTTATATATGATTTAATTAAAGAAGTGTCTTTATTTGTAGGATACCTTAAAAATGGTGCATACCCTACCCCTTTAAGTAAAGAAGAAGAGGAATATTATGTTAACGAGTTATTTAATGGAAATAAGGAATCAGGAAGAAAAAAACTAATTGAACATAACCTAAGACTTGTAATTCATATTGCTAAAAAGTATGAAGGAAGTGGTGAAATACAAGATGATTTGTTTTCCATAGGTACGATTGGTTTAATTAAAGCAGTAGATTCTTTTTCTAGTGATAAAGGAGTAAAAATTGCTACTTATGCCGCTAAATGTATAGAGAACGAAATATTAATGCATTTAAGAGCAAACAAAAGAAATTTTCAAATCGCTTCCCTTTCAGAATCAATAGGAACTGATAAAGACGGTGATGAGTTAACTTTAATGGATGTTATCTCAGACAATCAAGAAAGTATATCTGATAAATTAAAACATAAAGATAGACTTAATATTTTAGCGTGTAACCTTAATATTCTAGATAATAAAGAAAAAGAAATAATTGATTTAAGGTATGGAATAAATGGTATTGAATTAACTCAAAAAGAAATTGCCAAGAAATTTAAAATTTCCCGTTCCTATGTTTCAAGAATAGAAAAAAGAGCTCTTATCAAGCTCTTAAATCAAATTAAAAAAGAAGAAAACGATAATTAGAAATAAATATCGTACAAAGTATCGATAATAATATTAATAATAGCCTTTTTAGAATCTTCTCTTTGAGGATTATTAATAGTTATTACTTTACTAAAGAATTTCTTTTCTATTAATTGATATATAGAAAAATAGACAATACCACCTTTGTTTTCTAAAGGATCAGTTAAGTTTAAATTACCACTTACACCAATACCTATATCACTTCCTGTTAAAAGACATATAGATTTAGCCATAGCTTTTGATGTTTCAAGGCTATAAACTCCAAATTTTTCTATAATACGAGGGTCAACGCCCATTTTAACTTTATACTCATTAGAATATGTAACGACTCCATAATGGAACACTTCGCTAGCGCCTTCAACATTAGTAATAACACTACTAACGCCTCCGCCAGTACAAGATTCCATAGTCGATATAGTATGATGTTCTCTAGTCATTTTTGCAACTACTTCTTTTAATCTTTCATACTTTACATTCATTCTAATCAAACTCCTTTATATAAATGTTTTTCTAGTATGTAATCTTTTACAGGGGCACTCAAACAAGCATCTAAATTATTTCCTTTTTTGACGCTTTCTCTTATTAATGTTGAACTAAGATTACCTACTGGTTCTTTTATTATAAACTTATTTTTCCAATTTGTAAAATTATTATTTATATACCCATCTATATTTAGGTCATTTCTACCGAAAACTATAAAGGAATTTCCACTCAATAAGTCCATATAATTTTTCCAAGTATTAAGTTCAAATAAGTTATCTGCGCCTATTATTAAATACAATTCATCATCTTTATATTTTTCCTTTAAAATAGCCATATTTTGATATGTATAATGATATTCTTCCCTCTCAATATCGCTTATCACAATGTTTTCGTTATTTTTAAAAGCTAATTTAAGCATTTCATATCTATCTTTAAAAGATACTAAATTACTTTTTAAATGATACTTATCACTTGTAGGCACTACTACTATTTTATCTACTGTTTTATCATTTAATAAATTATTTGCAATCTCTTCATGATCTAAATGAACTGGATTAAAACTTCCAATATATACTCCTATTTTCATACTTTACGATACTCCCCTTTAAACAATGAATATAAGTATAAATTGACTTGTTTATTTGAAATCTTCTCAATATAACTCTTATATCCATTCAATTGGTTAATATAAGCCTCATCATCAATGTTTGACAACTTATAATCAATAATATCAATATAGTCATCATATGCTATCATAAGGTCTATAAAACCATGCTTTTCATCATTACCTTCTTTATATATAAATTCATACTCTTTATAGACTTTACCCTCTTTAACATTCTTTAACAAATCGCACTTAAGGAATTTTCCTAATATTCTTTTATCGTTATCATCTAAAGAATATTTGTTAATGTCATCTTTTGCAAAATCCATCTTTTCTAAAACACCATGTAATCGATTACCTTTATTCATGATAGCGATAGTTTCTTCATTAATTAATTCATGTTGCTTTTTAGAAAAGCTACTTTCTTCAACAACACTATTATCAATCTTTATTTCTTTTAAAATCATTTTATCATTAGAATTACCTTTTAATGTTTTTAAACTCTTAAAATACTTATATTGATCAGTTATATCATAATCTTGTAACTCAATATTCTTAAAATAATTAGATAAAGTATTTTGAGCATATTTTATTAAATCATAGAAACTTTTTGTTTCACTCATTCCTTCTTTAGGAGTTGTTTGATCACTGAAGTCTCCGACAATTATCATTTTTTCTTTTGCTCTAGATAGCGCTACATATAATAACCTTATTTTTTCACTTATTTCTTCTTTATAATATTTATCAAAGTACAAATATTTACCGATATTTGTAAATTTTTCATTATTTATATAAAAAGGCAATAAGATTCCATATTCATTATCATAAATAAACTTTTTCTTTGAATCAAATTCGCTAAATTTCTTATTAAATCCAGCAAAATAACAAATATTAAACTCTAATCCTTTAGAACCATGAATAGTCATTATTTTAACTGAATTCATTGAATTTTTTCTAACAGGTAATTCTATTTTAAATTCTTTATCAATAACTGAATCAAAGTACTCTACTACTTGATTTAGATCATACCCTAAAGTATTTAAATCGGTCATTAAATCACTAATATAATGAATAATTGCGTTAATATCATCAATATCTCTACATTTACTAACCTTATAGAAAACATCAAGTTTATTAAGAAGATAATCATTAATTTGAATAATAGACAAGAATTCAAAATTATCTATCAATTCCTTTAAATCTTCATAAACAGTAGTCTCATAATACTTATTTTCATTAATAACATCAAACAAATAATCATCACTATATTCATATAAGAAACTTCTTGCTACAGACATGAAGGAATGCTTAAATTCACTATCAAATTCCTTTTTATAGAACTTAATAATTAACTTATAAATATTCTTAAAACATAAAAGTTCATCACTAAAAGTTAAGTTGCTATTCTTATAAGAACTCATAGGAATTTGTAAATATTCAAATACTTTTTGATACGTATCGAATGGTTCTTTTCTATCAATTAAGATAGTGATATCACCATATTCTAACTTTCTTTGAACATTTTCATCCTTATCATACACCATATAATTATTCTCTATTTTATTAATGATATCTTTACCTATAATAAAAGCCTCAATCTCATCTCTAGAATAATTAAAATCTTTATCTTTTACATAATTATATATCTCCAAACTATTAGATTGATTAGCAAACACATTATCATTATACGATAAATTGCCAAAAACAAATTCATGCCCTTTAGAGTAATTAACTCCCCCATATTCTCCATCCATAATCTTATTAAACAAGACATTAATGTCATCTAGCACTTCTTTCCTAGATCTAAAATTACGCATTAAATTAATTACTTTACCCTTGCTAGTATCTTTAGAATAAGTATCATATTTATCAGAAAATATTCTTGGATTAGCGTTTCTAAAACGATAAATAGATTGCTTGATATCTCCAACCATATAAACATTATTATTAGAAATATAACCAATTAATGTTTCTTGAATATCACTAGTATCTTGATATTCATCTAACATTATTTCTTTAATACTATCTTTAATTTCTTTACAAATTGAAGGATTATCTTTTAATAAAATAATAGCTAATTTAGCAATATCAATAAACTCAAACATTTCATTATCAAACTTAATTTTAGTTATCTTTTCATTAACTAACTTAAGAATATCTATTAATTCTTTCTCAAAAACTAAATTTTCTTTTAAAGAATTAATAATTAACGCTTTCTTATCACAATCAATAAGTTTCTTAATTTGCTCTCTTACTGTACCCATCTTTTTCTTGTTTTTCAAGAAAGTTTCGTTAATATTTTTTGTTTTTCTAAACTTGCCTAAATTAAAGTTAATATTACTAGCAATTACATCAAAATCATTACTTTCAATCAAAACCTCTAAAGTTTTAGAAAACTCTTCAAACATCGCTTCATCTTCTTCACTTTCAAGAGTGTTTTCTATCTCATAATATAACTCTCTAAGTTTCTCCATTTCAGATAATATTTTAGCGTTGTAATCATTCCATAACTTCTTAACTTTATCATCGTTTAAATAGTTTTCATATTCATTCAAAAACTTCTCTTTTTCAATGATTAAATCAAACTTTTCATTCAAATCATAAATAAGGTCTTTAAAGTCCTCATCATCTTTCAAACAGAATTTATTTATTAGATAAACGAATTCATCTTTTTTATCTTTATATTTATCTTCCATTATTTCATCAATAACTTTATATTTTTCTAATTTAAGTGCAGCGTCATTAACTATTTTTACACTACTAGAAACATTTAATAAATAATGGTATTTCTTTACTAAAGACAAAGCAAAACTATCAAAAGTAGTAATATACGCACTATCCAACAAATCTAATTGTTCCTTTAAATCAGGTTCTTTTTTTATCGCTTTACGTATTCTTTGTTTCATTTCTGCAGCAGCGGCGTTTGTAAAAGTTAAAACTAGCAATTCATTTATATTAATTTTTTTATTTAATAAACTAATTACTCTTTGAGTTAATACGGCTGTTTTACCACTTCCTGCACCTGCACTAACTAAAATATTTTGCGTTTCACTTTTTATAGCGTCTTCTTGCTCTGGAGTCCATTTTTTACTGCTCATCTTCATCACCATCCTGTGAAATTATTACTGCATCTTTATATTTCTTATAGCAAATATCTTTGTATTTACAATACTCACATGAAATATTTTTACCATTTACTACTTTAGGATTTATTTTGAAATTACCTTCGATTATTAAATTAATAGCTTCATTAATTTTTTCTTCTATTGTATTTAAAATATTCTCATAATAAGCAGTATCAAAAACCTTGTTTGTATCTGATAAAGTGCCATCTTTTTTAACTTTTATTCCTTTAATAAAAGATTTATCATAACATGCTGTATCAATTCTTTTTATAATATTTAAATCATTATAAGTATAACCTTCTAACTTTATTTCTTCCTTAGTTACATCATCATCTAATATTTTTTGAAGATAGCACCCTACCAAGAAAACATCTGCATAATCCTTGCTTTTACGCAACAAATACATATAAATAGCTAACTGCATATTTATACCATCTTTTAAATTATCAAAATTAATTTTAGGTTTACCTGTTTTATAATCTACTACATATGCAAAAGAATTATCTTCAGTAAGCATAACCTTATCAAGAGTTCCTTTTAATATAACAGATGCAGTACTTTTAACATCTATTATTATCTCTCTTTCACATATTGCTTCTTTAAATTCACTGTTACTTAATTGATCCTGTATTAACTCAATATCTCTTTTTAATTCTTCTTTTAATTTAATTAATAATACTTCTTCTTTATTAGTTAAAACTCTACCCTTAAGGGCCTCATTGTATTCCTTTTCAAAATCAAAGTTTTTGTTATATATTTTAGATAAAACTTTATGATAAACTTTACCAATGTATATAGCAAAAGTATCTGTATCTTCCTTTAAAATATTGTTTAAATAGTATTTAAAATTACATTTATAAAATTCATCCAAACTAGTATAAGATAAAACTATTTGATTATTTTTCATTTTAATATATTTGTTATTTTCAATACCTTTGTAACTATTATCATAACTATCGTATCTTTCTTTACCATATGTATTATATAAACTAAATAATTTAGGATTCTTATAAGAAAATTTATAAAATTCATCTAAATACTTAGAAAGTTTAACCTCATCATATTTCTTGGAATAAGAAACATTAGAGTCATTAAGAACATTATCACGAACAGTTCCATTTATATCATCAGCAATTGTACTTACTAAGTATGAGTTAAAATAATCTTTTAATTTATAAGTTATAAGTATATTTTTAGCATTATTTAGCTTATTTATATGATAAGTTTTTATATTCTTATTAATCTCATTACTTGTACTAAAGCCTAATGATTTTTTTATATTATCGCTTAAGTAATCTTCATCTTTATAAAACTTAGGAAATCTATTATTAAAACCTATTAGAAAGTAATAGTTATCTTCATTAAAAATCTCTTCCACTTTGATGCATTCAACACAATTATTTAGCTTATTTTTTTTAATATTTGTCTTTTTAAGTCCTTGAATGATATATTCAATATCACTAGAATAATCACTAATAAAATAATAATTATTCAAACATTGAATAACCTTATTATAAATATCAATATTCAAATCACGTTCTTTTAATAAATTTAAAGATTCCTCAACATTATTAGTTTCTATTAAAGTTTTTATAAATTTTTTAATGATATTTAAATCAAACAAAGATGTTGTCTTATTTAAATTAATAGGTAAATTATAAAACTTAAAAATCTTATCAATTATATTAGTGTATTCATCACTTACATTAACTAATTTAATACTATTGATGTCTACTCCTGAAGTTACTAAATCTCCTATTTTATTAGCAACAAATTCTACTTCATCTTCAATAAAATTAAACTCTAATATTTCTTTTTTATCACTATTAGAAGCACAAATAAACTCAATATTATCAAGCAAAGAAAAAATCTTATCATTAATGAAATTAGTCTTTCCATAAGTTGTAACAATGTTTTTAGAATTTAACCAATTCAAAAAGTTTTCATTATAAATTAGCAAATCATTATTATCTAAATATTCTTTCATTTCTTTAATTTTGCTAGTCTTTTCACTTTCAATATAAGAATCATTTATATAATACATGTTTTGAATCATTAATAAAGCATTAGAATACGTTAAATTATATTCTTTTGCTAAAAAATAAATAGTTTTCTCATTATAATCAAAGAAGATCTTCTTTTTTAATTCTTCTACTGTATAAAAAGATAAATCTAGAAGCAATTTATTTGAAGAAACATATAAAAGAATTTCCTTTTTTATATTATTAGGAACTATAAAACATGTATTATCTTTTAAATACTTTTTATACATAAAATCACCACTTAAATTATAGCAAATTTAAGCATAAATAGATATCTAAAATTCATCTTTTTGAAACTAAAAAAGGAACTGAAATTCCAGTTCCTCATTACACTTAATTTCTTAAGCTATCAGACTCTTCAAGCATCCATTCAATAAAAATACCATACCCATAATCTACATTATCTACTAAAACATGTGTTACGGCACCAATAATTTTATTGTTTTGAATAATTGGAGATCCGCTCATTCCCGCTACAATGCCATTTGTTATATTTAAAAGCCTCTTATCTACTATTTTAAAAGAAATACCTTTTATACTCTGTTTATCTTGGTCTTTTAAACTCACAATTTCTATATCAAACTTCTCTACTTTGTCTCCATGGATAACTGTCCATATTTGAGCCTTACCAAGTTCAACATCTTCTTTTTCTCCAACTTCTAAAGTAACATAATCATCAACATTTACATTATATGTCCCATAAATGCCATAATCATTGTTTTTTATTACTTCACCAAGTATTTCCTCTTCATTTATGGATGCTATTTTTTCTCCTGGTTTACCATCTTTACTCTTTCTAATAAGAGTTACATCACTTGAATAAATAGTTCCAAAAGACAAATCAATGCTCGGGCTATAACTAGCATCATTCATCTCGTGTCCTAAAGCTCCATAAGTTCCTTTTTCTTCATCATAATAGGTAATTGTGCCTATTCCTAATAACCTCTCTTTAATGAATAATCCAGTTTTTATATTACCATATTCATCACGTATTAATTTTAGGGTTTTGGTGTAAGTTTTACCATCTCTAATAACCTTTATTTCAGCACTATCTTTATTAGCGTATTTATCTTTTAAAATAGTTACAAGATCATTTAATGAATTAACACTATCTTCTCCTACACTAATAATTAAATCACCTTTTCTTAAGTCACTATTGCTTTTAGGATTATATATTTTTTTATCTTCTTTTACATCATATGTACCTGATATTAATAGCCCATTACTCCTGAGTTCAATTCCAATGTTTTGACCACCCACAATAACTTCTCGTGCAGATATGATCGTTGGTGAAGTAACTGCCATAAAAAAGGTTAACAATAATGTAAGTAATCTACTTTTTTTTGGCATCATATTCTCCTTTCAAAAAAAGGATAAGCAAGATTACATAATTATTTTTAACCTTAATTTTATTTTAAAACTTACATATTTTTACTTTTAATTATTTTTATATAATAATTCTTTAGCATTATCAATAAACGCATCAGATGGCAAATCACTACCACTTAAAATCTTAGCTAATTCATATATTTTTTCGTTCTTATCTAATAATTTAACAAAAGATTTTGTTTTGTTATTCATGACAGTTTTATATACGTAATAGAAGTTATCTGCGAATGCTATAACTTGAGGTAAGTGAGAAATAACTAGTGTTTGATATTTTTTAGATAATGTTTTAATCTTTTCTCCTACACTTGTAGCAACCTTGCCGCTTACACCACTATCAACCTCATCAAAGATAGCTAACGATATATCAAAGATATCATTAAATACAACATTTAATCCTAATGTTAATCTAGAAGTTTCTCCTCCACTTGCTACGACACTTAAAGGTTTTAAATTTTCTCCAACATTCGTAGATATTAAGAATTCAACCCTATCTTTTCCTGTTTTATTAAACTCTACATCTTTAAAATCTACTTTAAATACAGTTTTATCTAAATATAAATCTTTAAGCTCTTTTTCAATGCATTTCTCAAGTTTTGAAGCAACACTCTTTCTTTTATCGGATAAAGTTGAAGCAACACTTAAAACCTTGTTCTTGGCTTCTTCAATTTCTTTTTCTAACTTAGATAAAACATACTCTCTATTATCAAATAAATCTATCTTAGTTTGATATTCACTTTTAGCTTTTTCTATCTCTTCAAAAGTATTACCGTATTTTCTTTTTAATTTATTAATTTTGTACAATCTATCTTCTATATATGAAAGCCTAGATTCATCAATATCTAAAGAATTAAAAGTAGACTTTAAACCACTAGTAATATCTTTACTATTTTCATATAATTCGATTATTTTCTCTTCAAATTCTGCAAAAGAAGGATCATCACTAACATTACTTACAAATCGCTTTACTTCGTATAGTAGTTCATTAATTCCTCTTTCACCATCTAGCATACTAATCGCACCATTAACATTAGTGCTTAACTTATTAAATTTAGATATTCTTGAAGCTTCTAACTCTAATTCTTCAATCTCATTTTCTTTTACATCAATACTTAAAATTTCATCTAATTGATATTTTAAATAATCGATATCTTCATTAGTATTCATACTCTTTAATTCATTATATTTGCTTATTTTTTCATTGTATTCTTTATATAAAACATCATACTCATCTTTAATATTAGAAAGATCACTTCCTGCAAATTTATCTAGTAATCCAAGATGATATTTACTGTCCAATAAGTAAAATAAATCATGTTGAGAATGAAGATTAACTTTCTTTCCTAAAGTATTCTTTAAAGTATTCATATTAACGGTAATACCATTTATTTTACAAATATTATTACCTTCACTATTAATAATTCTTGTAAAAGTAAATAGGTTTCCATTATCTTTATATTCCTCTAATTCTTCGTTAATTGTATCAAACTCTATTAAAGCCTCTACGAATGCTCTAGTTTCTCCAAATCTTATTTTGCTATTATTAGCCCTTTCTCCAATTAAAAGCGAAAAAGCATCAATTATAATCGATTTACCAGCACCCGTTTCACCCAAGAAAACACTCATACCTTTTTCAAATGAGATATTTAAATCTTCTATAATTGCAAAATTCTTAATTGTAAGTTCTTTAAGCATCTAATCACCCCAATAACATCTATACATATAATATCAAAAAAATAACAAATTAAAAACTAGAAACTTTCTATTTGATCATTATAAATAACTAACGGTAAGAACTCTTTATCATTAATCATCTGAATAATTTCATCTTTACTAACTAGTTTAGCGTTCTTATTCTTACCTTTTTCATATCGTATATCACTTAAATCAAACTTTAACTTAAAGATAAACACATCACATATTTCAGGATATTTACAAGTGTCATTTACAACGCTAAATTTCTTCAACAAATTACTCGCATCTACAGTTAGACCACTTTCTTCTTTAACTTCCCTTACAATAGCCATAAAAGAGTCTTCTTCTCCATCTACTCCTCCAGCGATTGGTTCATAAAAATTAGGAAATATTTTCTTTGTTTCATCTCTTTGAAAAATCAAATATTTATCTTCACATTTAATCCAAGCATGTACAGATAAATGAAATTCTCCTTTTAACAAAAGAGAATCTCTTTCTACTGTTTTATTTAAAGGATTTCTATCTTTATCATATAAAAACCATTTTTCCATAGAATCACCATTATTTTTCAAAAGCTTTACTAATAATTTCTTTGATGTTTTCATTATTAACATCAAATTTATTAAAACTAAATAACCCTAAATATTCAATATTACCTGATTTATCTCCTTTAATTGGAGAAAAATCCAATTTATTTAAATGTAAATCATACTTATTCGCAGCATCTATTACATTCTTTATTACTTGAAAATGAAGTTTAGGATTATTTACTACTCCATTCTTGTTATGTTCCTTCTTACTAGTCTCAAATTGAGGTTTTATAAGAGTCATCATACATTTATCATTTTCAATAACTTTACTAGCATTTTCAAAGATATATGATAAAGATATAAAAGAAACATCAACGACAATTAAGTCAATCTTATAACCTTTGAATTCTTCTATATTAATTGTCCTAAAATTAGTTTTTTCTAATGATACAACCTTATCATTAACTCTTAACGAATCATGCAATTGGTTTTCTCCAACATCAAGAGCATACACCTTTTTCGCACCATTTTGTAAAGAACAATCAGTAAATCCTCCAGTACTTGCCCCTATATCTAAAACAGTTTTATCTTTTAAATCTAGATTGAAGACTTTAATAGCTTTTTCTAACTTTAAGCCACCTCTAGAAACATAAGGAAGACTAACAGAAACAATTTCAATTTTAGCATTTTCATCTACTTTATGAGACGAATTATTTATAATAACACCGTTAACTTTAACATCATTACTCTCAATAGCGTTTTGAGCCTTATTTCTAGTTTCATAAAATCCCTTATTAACTAAAAATACATCTAATCTCTCTTTCATTAGTTTCTAGCAGTCCTCTCTACTTCAAAGACTCCTTTAATGTTCTTTAAAGAGTTTTCTACGCTTTGGTAATGTTCTCCATCTCTTACCATTATTGATAAGTGAACAGAAGCATTTAAGTTCTCTTTATGAGATACAGCATTTAACTCTAATGGAGTTATTTTTAATGTACTTAAAGTATTCATAATTTCAATTAATAAATTAGTTCTATCACTAGCTCTAATAATTAAATCAACTTGATGTAATACATTGCTAATTACATTTGGATCCCATTCAACATCTATAAATCTAGAAGATAAATTTTTAAGAGTTGGACAGTTTGCTCTATGTACTTTAACACCCTTACCCCTAGAAATATAACCTATAATAGGATCTCCTGGGATTGGGCAACAACATTGTGATAATTCTACTTTAATAGAGTCAATTCCTCTAACCATTACCCCTTCACTATTAGACGCTTTAATATTAGGCTTTTTAAATTCAAATGTAGGCACATTTTTAGCAGTTTTCTTAGCTTTTACTTTTTCAATAACGTTTATTGGGTTAACTGCTCTATTAGCCATAACTAAGTATAAATCTTCTACTTTATTTACGCCAAATTGTTGTAAGAAAGATACATCTTCAAATACTTCATCAATATCTTTTTCGCTAACATTTCTATTTCTAGCTTCTTCTAAAAGTAAAGATTCTCCTCTATTAATTAATTCTTCTTTATTTTCAGTAGCGTTCTTCTTTTGCAATGCTTTTCTAATATAGTTTTTAGCATTACTAGTCTTTACAAATTGAAGCCAACCTTCACTTGGTACAGTATGTAATTTAGAAGTTTTAATTTCTACTATATCACCAGTTTTTAATTCAGTATTTATAGGAACCATTACACCATTTACTAAAGCTCCAACACAACTATGACCTACATTACTATGAATTCTATAAGCAAAATCAATTGGACATGCTCCAACTGGAAGTTCAATAACCTTACCTCTAGGAGACATTACATAAATACTAGATTCAAATACTTCTTTCTTTAAGTTCTCTACGTATTCTTCTTTATCTTTAGTTTCTTCATTTGCTTCAATAAATTCTCTAAAGAAGTGTAACTTTTCTTCTATTTCTTCTTTATTTCCTTTATCTCCTTCTTTATATTTCCAGTGCGCAGCAACTCCACTTTCAGCCCATTCATCCATCTTCTTAGTTCTTATTTGGATTTCATAAATATTACCATCATCTGCTATTATACCTGTATGTAATGATTGATACATATTACTTTTAGGTACAGCAATATAATCTTTAAAACGCCCATTTATAGGCTTATATATTGCATGAATATATCCTAAAATCTCATAACAGTTAACATCTGTTTCTGTAATAATTCTTAAAGCTAACAAATCATATAATTCATCAAATTCAAGATGCTTTTTACTCATCTTTTTATAAATACTATAAATCTCTTTAGGTCTACCTTTAATACTGTAGTAAGGGATATTGTGTTCATCAAGAAGTTTTTTGATTTTTTCAATCATTCCATCTACTTTATTTTGTCTCTCTTCACTTCTTTGCTTTAACATATCTTGGATATATAAATATTTTTCTCTTTCTAAGTAATAAATTGAAGTATTTTCTAGGAAAGTTTTAACTTTATGCATACCTAATCTGTGTGCAATTGGAGAGTAAACATCTAATGTTTCTTTAGCTACTTTAATTTGGAATTCTTCATCAAACAAATCCAAATATTTCATTAATTCTTGTTGCATTACTAGTCTAATGATTAATACGTTATAATCCTTAGCAAGCGCAACAAAAATCTTACGATAGTTTTCATTATCTATTAAATAATTAGTCTTCTCTTTTACATTATCAATTCTTACTAATGCTTCAAGCATTACACTAGTATCTTCACCATATTCATTAGTTACATAGCTATAATTAATATTATCTGTTTTTAGTAATAAACATGAAAGTAAACTTTCAATTGCCACATTATATTTAGTTAAATATAAAATAACATTATTAATATATTCTAAAGTATTAATCTTCTCTAAAAACACTTTGCTTGCATATTCTTTAGTAGATTCTTTATAACACTTTTCAAATAGTTTTATTTCATCTTCTTTTAAATACTTACTTATCTTATCAATTATTTGTTCATACATTATTAATCCCCTCCATACTAATGCATACACAAGACACTTTATTTTGATACATATTATTTGGTTCCAATCTAAATATCAAATCATATTTATCTATATTTCTATCTAATTTATTAGCTAGATTAAATCCTACTAAACTAGCATCCTTAGAAATATTCATTAAAATGTGTTTCCCATCTTTACTTTTATTTATGAAATTAGCATCACATTCTTTAATAACAAATAAAGGCTTAGGATTTCCTTCTCCAAAAGGAGCTAACTTTAATAAATCTTCATAAGCTTTATAAGTTAATTCTTCTTTTTCTACTTCAATTACTTCTAAAACTTGTTCTTCATATTCATAGTTAGCACAATCCTCTTCAATTTTAGCCACAAACGCCTCATAGTTCTCTCTCTTTATAGTAAGACCTGCAGCGCCTTTATGACCACCAAATTGCTCTATATAACCGTTTTTTTCTAATATTTCAATAATATTAACTTCATCTATAGATCTGGCACTACCTTTATAATATTGTTTTGTTTCATCAAGCGAGAATACAATTGAAGGTAGTTTATATTTATTTGTAAATCTAGCAGCGATAATACCGTTAATTCCTTCAAGCATATTATCGCTTCTCTCTACGATAATTTTACTTGTATAACTACCTTTATCTAAAGAAATAAAACCATCCTCAGTCATTTTCTTTCTCTCTTCGTTGGTCTTTTCAATAAATGTAGCACCTTTTTTTATTTCTTCTACATTATCACTAGTCAAGAAATTAACTAATCTATTCGCAGTATTCCCTTTACATATTCTACCTACAGAATTAAGTTTAGGTATAACTACCATTCCTAACGTATTCTCATCGTACTTTTTATTATCACTATTCAAATAGTTAATAGCCTTATATTTCTTTGTATTCAAATAATTAATAGCTTTAGTAGCCAATAATTTGTTTTGTTCAACTAAAGGCATTACATCTGCAATTGTAGCAATTCCTGCTAATGCCATACAAACTTCATCCTCACTTGCTAATAAGGCTTTAGATACAAAATAACAAATACTGGCAGCACACATATTATATTCAGTAAAATCAGAATATTCTGGGTGAAGCAATAAATCAAAGTTAGGATATGTTTCATCTTTTTGGTGATGATCCAACACCAAAACATCCATACCTAAACTTTTAGCATCATCTATTGATTCAAAGGCTTTAATTCCATTATCTACACATATAAGCAATGAATATCCTTTTTCACTCATTTGTTTCACTATTTTGCTCGATAATCCATATCCATCTTCATATCTATTAGGGACATAATATCCTACATCATAATTCATTAATTTAAATGTGCGATATAAAATAGAAACAGCGCAAATACCATCTGCATCATAATCTCCATATATAGCAATTTTCTTATTATCACTCATCGCTTTTAAGATAACACTAATAACTTTATCCATATCTTTATATTTATAAGATTCATTTTCAATAATTTTATTTGTGAAAGATATATTTCTATTCACCATAACTTTAGCGGCAAGAGAGGTAATATGGTGTTTCTTTATTAATTCTTCATATTTATCTACATTTAACACCTTATACATATATTTACTTCCCCCAAACTATAACACCTTAATTTTAAAGTATTTTACATATAAATTAAAGTTAATTTACAATAAAAAATGAGAACTATATGTTCTCATTTAATTTTAGTCATTTATACCAACAAATGTTTGTTCTTCTGTGTCTTTGAAGAAACGTCTATTTTTCTTTGATTTGAATTCTCTTTTCTTTCTGTCGCTTAATTTTTCAATTGCTAACCAAGTTCTGCTTGCTAAGATAGTTGAGTTAACAAATCCGAAGATTGTTCCAACAATTAAAGTTAAATAGAAACTATAGTTTGCTGCTGTAGAGAATGCTAATAGAACGATTGAGATACCAACTACTACTGCAGAAGAAATAATCATTCTTGGAAGAGTTGAATTGATAGCTTTACGAATTGCTTCATATCTTTCTTCGTTTGATAAATATTTTTTAGTAGTACCACTTAATAATTCTTTTAACTTATTAAATACAACAACAAGAGTATTTAAGCCAAACACAGAAATTGCAAAGATAGCTATAACAACATCACTACCAATTTTAATACGAGTTAATCCGAAGAATAATGCAGTTAATAAGATAGTAGCTGCTGTAGATGCAACTGCTGCAACAGCATAAGTGTAACGATATTTAACTGCTAAGTAGATAGCAACTAACACTAATGCTAAACTTATAGTATTTAACGCAGCTGTTGTAGAAACAAGTGCAGATTTAGGATTAATATCATTGATATATAATTCATATCTTTCATCATATTCCTTGTTTTCTCCAAATGTTTCAATAACTTTATTAGTTAATTCTGTTTCTTGTTCTGCAACTGAAGCATCAGTTGTAACTGTAACTTTATACTTCTTTACGCCTGAATCTTCAAATGTAGATGTTTCAATACCAGTTAATTCGATATTTAACTCACCTTCATCAAAGAATCTCATAATGTGTTCGTTATCTGTGAAATATTCTTGAGTTGAAACGATTGTTATACTACTGTTTTCTTTAATTGTCTTATTGTAATTAAATAATGATCCTGTAGCTAATTGGAACACTAACATAACGATAAGAGATAATGCTACAAATGCACCACTACCAATGAAGTATTTTTTAGTATTCTTTAATAAATCTGCATTTGCATTTTTAGAAGTTGTATATGCTTCTTTATTTTCAATATAAGCTTTTTTAGCACCAAATGCTGTTGGCTTATTAGAAAGTTTAGCGTAGTAAGATAAAATTAATCTAGTCAATATTGGCATTACAACAAGTGTAGAAACACTAGATAAAGCTAACATAGTAGAGAAACTACCAACGCTGCTACCGAAGAAGAACATTACAATTGCCATGATAGTAATTACAACATTTGAATCAACGATAGAGTGAACTGATTTCTTATATCCTTCTTTGAACGCTCTAACAACATTTTTACCATTGTAAATTTCTATATTAGTTCTTTCAAATAATACGATAATTGCATCAATTGCAAGACCTAATGCTACTATTAATGCTGCGATTGCTTGTTGATTTACAATTCCTTTAAATGCAACAAATAATGTTACAGTTAAGAATACATCGAATAATAAGATTGCTGAAGCAACTAAACCGCCTAATTTATAGTTAACACTTAAGAAAACTACTACTAATACTAATGCAACTAAACTAGCAATTAAAACTTTAGTATATGCACTTTGAGCCTCATTAACTTCAAGAGAAGAAATTTGAACTATTTTTAATTCATAATCTAAAGTACCAGAGTTAATTAAATCTACTGTAGATTGTGCAACACTCTTAGAGAATTGTCCTGTTACAGTAATTGTATCTGTATCTAATTTTTCAGAAACTGTAGCGTTATAAATAATTTTCTTTGCAACACTAGCATCAGTTTCTAAGTTAGCGTAATCATCGCCTTCTTCATAGCCTAACCAAACAACTAAGTGAGTATCGCTCATAGAACTAACGCTTTCAGTAATTTCACTTAATAATTCAGTATTTTTAATATTAAGAAGAATGATAGGATAACCATCAGCACTTAATTCACTACTTAAAGTAGCACCTACATCTTTTAATATTTCTTCACCTGTAGCTAATAAATTGTTTTCAAAATCACGGAAAGATATTTCAGCATTATTTTCAATAATACTACGAATATCATCAGCAATGATTTGGTTTGAAGCACTTACAGTTACACGAACGTATTTATCTCCCTCAACACTAACGATAGGATCGATAGTATTAGCGATATCTAATCTTTTTTCAATACCTTCTGCTGCTGTTTTTGCTAGATTTTTATTTGACATATCTTCATCTTCTGTAGTTATTTCATAAAGGATATCGAATCCACCATTGAACTCCATTCCTGTTTTGCTGTTATTTTTAATACTTGGAGCGCCAAAAGCAATAACCGCAAATAAAGTAACTAAGATAATTACAAATGAAAACACTCTTTTTTTCATTTTACTCCCCCTCAACAATTGTTCTAAAACTGCATAATAAAACATTTATTTTAATATCTAGCAATATTAAACAATATTACATGCCCTTATACTTTATCAAATTATAGGAACTTAATCAATAAGAAAGGTGGAATTTTATGCTAAAAAAGAAAATTATCAAATCAACTTTAAGTCTTTTATTTGTAGGCTTTATTACAAAGATTTTATCAACTCTAGGAAGGATTTCTACTGCTAGAACAATCGGCCAAGAAAGTATGGGCATTTATATGCTTGTTATGCCTACTGCAGTTTTCTTTATCAATATAATTCAATTAAGTTTACCTACTTGTATAAATAAGTTAATTGCCCAAAATCCAAGCAAGACAAAAAACATTATTATAACCTCTTCTATTATATCTCTAATCATTAATAGCATTTTTATGATTCTTATTATTTCATTCTCACCTTTCATAGCAAATAACATTTTAAAAAACGAAAAAACACTATACGCAATTAACGCATTAGCCTTATTAATTCCTTTAATAAGTTTAGGAGGACTAATAAAAGGCTATTATGCCGGTATTGGAAAAATAGAAATAACAGCCTATTCTCAAATAAGCGAAGAAATAGCAAGAATCGCTTTTATTCTCTTATTTGGAGGCTATTTCTTAAAGGGTGGTGAAATGTATGGAGCTTATGCTGCCATTTTAAGTTTATGTGTAGGAGAAGTCTTTTCTTTAACCCATATGATTATTTCTTTAAAAAACTTAAAATCAAAAACAAAAAAACTCTTCTTTGGAATTCTTAATGAAGAACATTTAGAAACTAAAGATATTCTAAGCATGTCTTTACCTTTAACTGGTGGTAAGTTTATAGGATCCATCGCATACATGCTAGAACCGATAATTATTACAAATGTATTATTAAATGTAGGAATGAGTAATGATTTAATAACTTTAGAATACGGAATATTGTCTGGCTATGCTATGCCTCTACTATTAATGCCTGGTTTCTTTGCTAATGCCTTTGGAAGGGTTTTACTTCAACCTATGACAACAGCAATAGCTAACAATAATAAAAAAGAGGCAAAAAAATTATTTGCCTCATTATCTTTAATATCTTTAATAGTTGGAGCCATATTCTCTATAATAATGTTTTTATTCCCTAGTCAATTAATGAATTTATTATATGGAAATAGTGATGGATCAATTTATGTTAGAATATTCTCTATTCCCTTTATTTTATATTATCTAGAATCTCCTTTTATAAGCGCTATGACTGCATTAGGCAAAACTAAACAAATCATGTTTTATGATGTCTTAGCATCTGCACTTAGAATATGTTTACTATTTATTCTATTACCTACTCTTAAAATGTTTGGAGTGGCCATAGCAACTTCTTTATCTTTTATAATGGTAGTAATAATATTTGGATTTATTATTACTAAAGAATTAAAAATAAAAAACTAATTATTTCTTCTTAGAACCTTTAGTGTTTTTAGTAATAGCTAAATGCATCTTTTGAGCAGTATTTAAACCAAACACTTCAGTATCTTCTTTATAGAAACGTTTCATATAAGTCATAACAAAATTATGGAAACTACCACCAATTACATTTTTATGACTTCCTTTAATAACATCATTAAAATAATTCGCAGCATTCATAGAGTCATTTTTATATGTCCCAAAACGATACTCCTCATCTAAATCATATTTCTCATTAGTAACCCTAACTAGTTCAGTAAACAATCTTACCAATTCACTATTTTCCTTATTAATTTGCAAGACTTCATCTAAAATGTAAACAATTTCTTCTTTACCATTACTTGTTCTAATAATTACCATCTTATCCATTTCAATCACCTAAATTAATTATACCTTATTTTTTCTTTCTTTTTCAATAATAAACAAAGATTCATCCACACTAAAAAAACACATAAAGATTTCTTTCTCATCTTTATATCCTTTTTTATTCAATTCCTTAATCAACCAATTCCTATCCTTATTCAATATCTCTAATACCTTTTCATCAATAATACCATCTTTAATCAAAGAAAAAGGAACTTTAGAGTTATCTTTATCCTTCTCTATAACACTTAAAGTGCCATTACTCTCTAAAATAGCAAACTTAACATTGATAACACTATCAATACCATTAATCCTTAATTGTTCCATCAAATCATCAATATTATATCTTAGTTTCTTCATTATCTTGATATCAACATTACCATCATTAATTACAATCGTAGGATTCTCTTCAATTAACTTTCGAACCTTATTACTCTTTAAAACAATATAGGAACTAACAACCTGCATCAAACAAATTACTATTATAGGTATCAAAACCTTCATAATATCATCATGAGGTTCTTCAATCGATAAAGAAAATAGTTCTGATATAACAAAGAAAATTACAATATCAAAAGAATTTAATTGTCCCAATTCCCTCTTACCCATTATCTTTAAGATAACAATCGTTACTATGATAAATAAAATAGTCTTACCAATAATAAGCAAATAATCATTCATAAAGACAATCTTCCTTTCATACATTTAACTAGGAGGAAACACAATGAAAACAACTATAAAATCCTATACAACTTCTCTATTATTTATATTATTATCTACCTTTATATTTTCCCTTATTTTAACAATACTAAACCAAAATAATCTAATTAGCATTTCTACAAGCAATATAACTTCTAGTATTTTATCACTTTTACTATTCTTTATATCTTCAATAATATTAGGATTAAAAATAAAAAAGAAAGGATTACTAAACGGTATAATCCTTTCTCTTATTTATATATCATTAAATTTAATTATAGGATTCAACTTCACTAATTATCTTTCTATAATCAAATTCATTTCAAAAATACTTTTAATAATACTAGGAACTATAATTGGAGTTAATCTAAATAAGTAACTATTTCTTAGGTTTCTTATTTGGATCAAACTCTTTAAGTCTCTTATGCATCCAATTCTTTAATGTATCATAATTATTATTAGATATATATAACTTAGATGGTTCTAAAGTTATTCTTTGATCTATACTACGCGCAAAATAAACTAAGAAAGAGAAATAACTGCCAGAAGGAGGAGTTTCTCTTCCATTTAAATGACAGTTAACTAAAAAGACTTCATAATCTTCATCATCAACCAATTTAAGATCATAAGAATAAGGAGTTTTATCAATTCTTTTTTCTAACTCCATTAAATTCTTCATTATATAAAGTACATTTGAGTTCCTTCTTATATCATAAATAGACTCATGTAAAATATAGTAAGTTTCCCTTACATTCGTAGTTTTGTTAGTTCTAACAACAGCAATCTTCTTGTACATACCCATATAAAATCGCCCCTTACAATTAAAATTATACCTAACGCAACTTATTATTTCAATTAAAACTTTTTCACTAAAAAAGCCGGATAATCCGGCTCTTTTTATTTAAAACAATGTTTCTTGATAGCTAATCTTTAAATGTCTATAAGCAAGTTCGGTGGCCATTCTACCCCTTTGAGTTCTATTAATCATACCTATTTGTAATAAATAAGGTTCATAAACATCCTCTAAAGTAGTAACTTCTTCGCCAATTGCTAACGCTATTGCTTCTACTCCTACAGGCCCGCCTTTAAATCTCTCAATAATACCTCTTAAATATGCTAAATCTACATCATCCAAACCTAACTCATCTACTTTTAAAGCATTAAGAGAAGAAATAGTAGTTTCCATATCAATCTCTTTTAACCCCTTAACAGTAGCAAAATCTCTAATTCTACGATAAAGCCTATTAGCTATACGAGGAGTACCTCTACTTCTTTTAGCTACTTCTACCTTAGCTTCTTCATCAATACTCATGCCAAATACTCTAGATGTTCTTTTTACAATCGCAGATAACTCATCTAAAGTATAATATTCTAACTTAGATACAATACCAAAACGATCTCTTAAAGGTGAAGATAAATCTCCAGCACGTGTAGTAGCACCTACTAATGTAAATGGAGGTAAATCAATATTAATTGATCTAGCACCACTATCTTTGCCTACCACTAAACTAATCGAAAAGTCTTCCATCGCTCCATATAAAACTTCTTCTACCACTCTAGGTAATCTATGAATCTCATCAATAAATAAAACATCTCCTGGAGATAAAGTAGCAAGTATTGCTGCTAAATCACCACTCTTTTCAATTGAAGGACCATTAACAACCTTAATATTACCTCTCATTTCATGCGCTATAACATGAGCAAGAGTAGTTTTACCTAAACCAGGTGGACCATACAATAAAACATGATCCAAAGTTTCTTTTCTTTCTAATGCAGCCTTAATGAAAACCTTTAAATTATCTTTAATTGCACTTTGACCTACATATTCTTCTAAAGTAGAAGGTCTTAAAGATAATTCAGTATCATCTTCACTAATTCTATTATTATCTAATACCCTTTCCATTCTCCCCCTACTTTCTATTTTTTATTTAAGAATTGTAATGCTTTAAAGATACAATCACTAACTTCAATATTTTCATCTTGTATCTTACTTAAAGCATTATCAATTTCTTGGGCTTTAAATCCAAATCCTTTTAACGCTTCCTTAGCTTCTTTAAATACAGGATTTTCTTTAACTGCGACACTAGTGTCCACTCTAAGATGTCCTTTTAAATCCAAAATAATTTGACCAGCGGCTTTAGGGCCAATACCAGGTAATTTCTTTAAGTAACCTAAATTACCAGTTTCAATAGCTTCAATAATACCTTCATAGCTACCCTTTGATAACATTGATACCGCACTCTTAGGCCCAATACCCTTAACACTAATCAACTTCATAAATAGTTCCTTTTCATCCTTAGTAAAGAAACCATACAAAGTTACATCATTCTCTCTAATCGCTAAATAAGTATGTACCATTATCTCTTCATATAAATGATATTTCTCTGGATTAGGAACAAACAACTCATAACCTACACCACAAACATCTAAATATATATTCTCAATCGTAATATGCTCTACTCTACCTCTTAAAAAACCTATCATAATATCACCTCATTTATTATACCAAAATAAAAAAAAGAAAGACACAAAATCTTTCTAATATAATCAATATCTTTCTTAAGCCAATACCCATTGGCTTTTTTTATTTACCCCTCAACTAAAAACATAGGTTCTTAGACCACGTAATTTGGAAGGGTATCAGAACCTCAAAATTACTTAGGAACGATATATTTCTATATCGATACACCTATTATAGCAGTTTCATCTTACAATTACTACTATTTACGTTTAACAAAAAAAGAAAGGCCAACACCTTTCTTTTATTTTATCAATTTCTTTTTTCTCTTCCTTATTCGTACATTTCGAGGTTCTTAGACCCTCTGAAATTACGTTATGTACGAACAATAATGTTTCTTTACAAGATTATATTGCAGTTCTTAGACCCTATGAAATTACGCTATGTACGAACCTCAAATCGGGAACAATATATTGCTATATTGATGTAGTAATTATAACATTACTATTTATTAATTACTAGAGCATTTGGCTTTTATATATTTGTAAAAAAAAAGACACTGTGGTCTTTCTTTTATTCTTCTTTCATATATTTATTAAATTGAATAAACATAATAAGTTTTTTTATAAAGTTATAAGTTACTGCTAGAGTTATTAAAACTAATAAGCACCACCAAATAAAGTCAAGTTTAGAATAAACAACTATATCTATAATAATAAGTCCTATAATAAGAGGAACTCTTTCAATTAAATAAATTGCAAACTGAATGCCTCTAAGAGCATTTTCTTTCTTTTCTTTACTTACAGCCGTTTTAATTAAATGACCCATAATAGTACATCTTTCGCTATCAGGTTTTATCTCTACATATTGATTTAATCCAGATGATATATCATCCTTATCAAACATTTCATAACTAGTGTAATATAATGTTTCTTCTCCTACATGCATAAATACTGCGTTATATTTATTCTTAGCTTCTTCACTATCATCATGTAAAGAAGCAGGACTACAATCTACTAATTTAGCCATTATACCACTTGAATAGTTTTCTTTTGTTTTGGAAAATGGTGCCATTATAAGTGCACATATAATAGGTAGAAGAATTACCCCGCCAACAATCAAAAAAGCAATTAGCGAAGTTGTATCATCTTCCTCAAAAGAAATTATATATGCTACTAAGATAGCGATTGAAAAGAATATATAATATCCCATAGAAAATATTTTTGTTTTTTTACTGTAATTGCCACCTTTATTTCCTACATGTATTATAAACCCAATAACTGTTAGAACTAAAATAACCGGCAATAAACTACCTATTAGCATTAATATTTCAACCATTATATATCACCACTTATTCTCTTTCTTTTAAAACCCTATTACATATTAAACGATTATTTTCCTTGTCACCTTCGTATAAAGCAATAGGTTCTCTATATTCATCTATAACTAAAACATTACCTTCAATATAGAAATCTAAAACATTGCCATTACAAGCCTTATATAAATCTCTATCTTTTGCTACTAAAATAACAAAATTAGTTAAAGAACTTTCAATATCAATTAAACTATATTCATTGTTTTCTATTTGATTCAAAGTATAAGAATTATCTACTAATAACTTACCTATTCTAGTTCTCTTTAAATAAGTCATATACCCTATGTTATTTAACTTATTAGCGATAGTCTCACAAAGAACCCTTACATAAGTACCTTTAGAGCAAACTACTCTATAAGTCAAAGTATCTGCACTATAATCTAATAATTCCAATTTCTTTATTTCAATTTCTCTTTCTTTTATTTCTACTTCTAAATTTTCTCTAGCGTACTCATATAATCTCTTACCATTAACGCTTACCGCACTATAAATAGGTGGCTTTTGTTTTATAACTCCTATTAATGACTTAAATACGCTCGCAATATCTTCTTTAGTAAAAGGAGAAACTTCTTTCTTTTCGATAATTTCTCCTTCTCTATCTAAAGTTGCGGTTCTTTCTCCTAGTTTTATTGTAGCAATATATTCCTTTTCATCACTTTCAAGAAATCTAGATATTTTTAAGGCTTTACCTACTGTTACTACAAGTAATCCAGTAGCAAGTGGATCTAATGTGCCACAATGCCCTACTTTTTTAGTATTTAAGGCTTTTTTTATCTTTCTTACAACATCAAAAGAACTCAAACCTTCTTCTTTATTTATCAATAAAACGCCATCCATTTTTATTTATTTTTAAGTATCTTTAATGCTTCTTCATAACTAATAGATACTTGTTCTCCTGTATTCATGTTTTTAAATGCTACTAGATTATTTTTAACTTCATCTTCTCCTAGTAAAATTACATAAGGGATCATAAGTCTACTAGCGTATTGCATCTTTTGTTTCATACCTTTAGCAATATAACACATATCTACTTTAACTCCATCTTTTCTAAGTTTAGTAGCTAACGCAAATGCTGCATCATCTTCGCCTAAAGATAATACCATTACATCAGATGTACATTTCTTCTCAGTTTTAATTATTCCTAATTCTTTAAACACATAGAATAATCTAGTTAATCCAATTGACATACCTACTCCTGGGAATGATTTATCAGTATAGTATTTAGTTAAAGAATCATATCTTCCTCCACTACTAACTGATCCGATTGACATATAGTCATTTAAGAATGTTTCATAAACTGTACCAGTATAATAATCTAATCCTCTAGTAATAGTTAAATTGATTTTATAGTTTTCATAAGGTACACCTAATTTATTCATACTATCACAAACAAATTCTAACTCATTAACACCTTCAATAAATGTTTCATTTTCAATATTAAGTGCTCTAATCTTACTAATTACATCTTTATAACTACCATCAGTTTCTACAAAGCTAATAATACTTTCAATATTCTCATCACTAATATTATAATCTTTTAATGTTAAAATAACGTTTTCCTTACCAATTTTAGGCATCTTATCTACGATTCTTAAAATTTCTGCAGATTCTTCTTCACTTATATTTAAATTAGCAAAGAATCCTTTTAGTACTTTTCTATTATTTAAATTAATAGTAAAGTTACTAAATCCCCATTTTCTTAAAATATTATAAATAATAGTAGGAACTTCTGCATCATACATTAAATCTAACTTCTCACTACCTACTACATCTATATCACATTGATAAAATTCACGATATCTACCTTTTTGAGGTCTTTCTCCCCTATAAACTTTACCTATTGCATATCTTTTAAATGGGAATACAAGATTAGCATAGTTCATAGATACGTATCTTGCTAAAGGAACAGTTAAATCGAATCTTAAAGATAAGTCATTGTCTCCTTTATTAAAACGATAAATTTGTTTCTCTGTTTCTCCTCCAGCTTTAGCTAATAAAACTTCACTTAATTCAATAACTGGATTATCCATTGGCAAAAAGCCAAACTCTTTATAAGTTTCTTCAATAATATTTTTCATATTATCAAAAATAATTTGATCCTCTGGTAATAATTCCATAAAACCAGACAAAATTCTTGGTTCTGTATATTTCATTTTCATATTCTCCTTATCATTAATTTATTTATATATTATTTGTTTTTGTTGCATTATAAAGAAATACAATGTCGTATTGTATTGTTAAGTTTATGAGAATTATTAAAATTAGTATTATAGTTAAATAATGATAATTTCATATTTTCTCCCCCTCACCTTGTATATATTACCCTTTTTGACCAATTATTGCAAATAAATATAATTTTTTTAAATAAGTGTTGCTATTTTCAAATAATTTGATTATACTTATAAAGCGTTTATATGGCGGTAGTGGTGAAGTGGTTAACACATCTGGCTGTGAACCAGACATTGCGTGGGTTCGATTCCCATCTTCCGCCCCATTAAAAGCAACCGAACCTAGAGCAATCTAGGTTTTTTTATTTATATAATAAAAAAGTAAAACTCATTTATAGTTTTACTCAAATTTTTTACTTTTTTAATTTTTAATTGTATATTTACAAATAACCAATAAGTCTAACTTATTGGCTATATTTATTATATTATATTTTAGTTACAATCCGTAAACTTTGAGTTAATTAAATTGGACAATTTATTTTATTATTCTTTAACAAAAAAGGTGACTAGCACCTTTATCTTTTATTACTTTGTCTATTTATTTCTTCAAGTTTTCTTTCGAAGAATCTTAATAATCTACTTGAACAATTCAACTCTGCTGCTTTATCTAAATAAGCATCATTATTTTTAGTAATTTTACTAAGTTCTTGTTGTGCTGCCTCAACAATATCCTCAAAATAACTTATATTATCTTCGATTTCTGTTAATGTATAGGATTTTTCCATTATCATTTTTACATACGCTTCTTGATCCGCTAATAATTTTCTTTTTTGTTCCTCAAGTTCATTAGATCTTTGAACTAATTCATCTAGTTCTTCTGTATTTCTTTTATAACACTCTAATGTATCAATACGAGAATCAAGATGAGCAATTTCAGAATCAAGAGACATAATTCTTTTTTCTAATTTTTCTATCATATCAATTACTTTAAACCACATAGCAATCACCTACACACATTATAAATACTATGCATCAATATTTCAATAAAATTATTTTTGAGCTAATTCGATGCACAAAAAAAGGTATCAATCGATACCTTTATTTTTTTGCTTCCTCAATAGCTTGAATAGTGTCATTAACTAGTTTATTGATACCTTCAATACTTTCTAAACCATTAATGTTATTTTTACAACTATTTATTCTTTCTACTACTAATTCATAAATACCATTTTCAAACATATAAGTTGTTAAAGTCTTTTCATATTCATTAATCGCTTTTAATGCATTTGCCTTTGTTTCATTTAAATCTTTAATTCTTTGTGCTTCTATTGTCATTACATTCATGATTTTTGTTTTGAAATCTGCGATTTCTTTTTCTATATGAACATTAGATGTTGTAACTGTAATACTTTCACTAAAATAATTCTTTACTTCTAATGTATATTGAAAAATCAATTTCCAGTTTTCTTCAGTGTAATCTGCAATATTTAAGCTAGTAATATATGCATCTACTTCTTTTATTGCATTTTCAATTATAATATGCAAGTTAGAAATAGCCTCTTCTAAGATTGTAGGAGTTTGCGTAGCAATTGATATAAAGTTAGCTCTTGCATTATCTATTTCCTCAATAGTTGTTGCCGCGCCAAGTTCTTCAATTGCTTTTTCATATCCTTCAATTATAGTTTTCTTATTTTTTGAATCATATTCATGTAAGTTAATAGATTCATATCTATAAGTAATATCTTCAATTGCTTCTTTTTTAGTTTCAATTACTTGAACTAATCTATCTTCTTCAATAGTACTTATTCTTGAAGCCTCTACTACAAATTGATTAATATAATTATCTATTTCTTCTTCACTATTTGAATTTCTAATATTAGCTAAACAATCATTATAATAAGATACAATTAATGTTTTGTTTGCAATATTGTAACGACTAATATCTAAGTCAACTAACATATTTTTAACTAAATTTAATTTAACTGTTTTAATGTTATTTAAAGTTGATATTTCTTCTTCACTTAGTGTCTCTACATTTTCTAGTTCTCTTATTGTTTCATTAAATAAAGCTTCAATGTCACTAACATTATCTAAAGAAACAATTTTATTGTTAAATTCTTCAACTATATTGTCTAGCAATGTGTAGTTATTGTTTGAATAATCTTCAGAGTTAAAAGTATTTAAATATTCATTTACATCTTCAATTCTCTCATTTTTTAATTCAGAAACTTCTTTTTCTTTTCTTGTTAATACATTATTCATTTCTCTAATTGCAACATTAGCAATTTTATTAATTGATTCATGGTTTTCATTCAAATACAATTTTCTAATACAGTTATCATATATTTTAAGAACTTCTTCCCATTCTTCTTCATCATATTCATATTCATTTAAAGCATATAATGTATTATCTACGTTTGTCTTTAATACAAATCTTTCATTCACAAATTCTGGTGTAATATATTTATTTGTTAATGCTTGTAAGTATCTAGCAGATTCTAAATACTTATTATAATTAATTACGTATAATTTATGGAATTCAGATAGCTCTTCATATTTTTCAGCAATTAATTGAATTTGAGTTTCATTCGCAAAACTTGTTTTCTTTGATTCAGGAAGTTCATTAATTAGTGTCATAACTAATTTTACATCTTCAGGCAACCCAAAATTAACACTAACAACGAAAGCAAATTCCATTCCTTCATAATCAACAGTAACAGCCATACTTTGATTACCTAGAATAGTGTTATCTACTTCACTTAGTGTAACCATATCTTCTTCTATTTCATAAACTTTAGTTCTATTACTTTTAGTTGTTATTTTTAATGAAAAATCATCAATATCAACTTCTTCTCCTACCACATATTCAGTTTTTAAAGTATTATTTAGAACCTCAATTTTAGCTATTGGATCACTAGAACATCCAACTAACGAGAACAGCATAAAAGTAACCATGCTCAAAATGCCAGCAAATTTCTTTTTCACCATATATCACATCCTATTCTCATTATACAATTATCTTGTTTTATTATTAAGCAATCCTCTTATTTTTTCTAACATTTTTTCTATTTGTTCATATTCTTCTTCTAATTCAGCGATTTCATCTTCATCTTGTTTGCCATAAGCTTGTCTGTCTAAAATATTATCAATCGTAGAAAGCCTTATACCTAACTCTCTTCTTAATTTTTCCAACTCTTCTTTTGATAATTTTTCTAATTCTATTTTCATAACAAAATTTTTTAGGTTTCTAATTATTAGGCAGGTATAATAGAAACCTGTCTCCTTTCAAAATTATATATAAAAAGTTCCCGCTAATTAAATTATATAATTATTTTTTTTATGTTTCAATAAAAACTTTAGGTATTCAAAACCAATAAAAAAAGTGACAGCAAAACAAACATTTACTATCACCTAAAACCATATTTTTAAGTTATTTTAATTAAAACTCCATTTCAGAAATTGTCTTCATTATCGCAGCCATAATAGCTATATTATATAGGACTGAAACAAGAACAAAGACAAACACTACAGTTCCATATATTTTTAATGCTCTTGTACTTTTTTGCTAATACTCCAAGATAAAGATAATAAAAGCAAACAAACAGCACTAATAGCAAAGCCTAACAAACCATCATTAGAAAGCCAAATAAAGTTTGCAAGTATTTTTCCGGGCCCTAATTTTTTCTCTTTAAATTCATAATCATCATCCACAAATATTTCAGCTTTCATTTTAATTCTTCTAAAAGCTTAGCAACCTTCTCTAAACTCTTTATTCCATAAATGTATCCGCGTTCTTTTTTAAAGTTTTCACTTCCGTCATTATTATATCTGGTTATCTCCCACATTGTGCCATCATACGCTTTAGTCACACGATTTTCTTTTTTTGCTTTTGCAAGCCATCTAAATATCTTTTTAAGTTTTCTCATAGGTATAGTTTTAGTGTTTAATGAGGTTTCATTTTCTTCGAGATCTGTATTATAAGAATATTTAACTTCAACCTTTAAATCCTCATAAACAGTCCACTCAACAGAAGTCCAAATACCTGGTCTAAGCATACCACAATTATGTTTTGATGCTTTTAAAATTATATTTTCCATACAAACCACCTTATATTTATACTAACAAAAAAAGGAACCCTGTCATAGGATTCCTTGTTAAAACTTATAAACTTAAACTAGATAGTATTTGTTTAACGGCCCTTTTACCTTGAGTAATAGAATATTTATATACTCTTCCATCAACTGTTTTTATTACTAACTTAGAGAAAAGCCAAGCGCCTTTAACTTTTGCAGTATCAATTTTTGATAAATCAAAAGAAATTGCTTTATCATAACTAATAGTTTTATTGTTGAAGGGAATTATAACAATTTTATTTCCTGCTTTTGATATAGTAAACATAGGTGATATAGCACTTGCTATAATACCACCAGTTCCTGTATTTTGCCCCCAAGCAACTAATCCATTATCCGCTAAATTTTTCTCTGAAAGTTCCTTTTTTAATTTATTTAAACTGTATCCCATAAATTCTTCCTCCTATTTAAATAGTAACACACAAAAAAATTTTTTTACAAAAATAAGTAATAAATATAATAAAAAAAACGAACTCCATTAAGAGTTCGTACATTTTTTATAATTGGTGCTCAAAGAGGGACTCGAACCCTCATGGCTGCGAACCGGTGGATTTTGAGTCCACTGCGTCTACCATTCCGCCATTTGAGCATGAGGAAATTATATCAAATAATTTCGTCAATAGCAACATTATTTATACTATATTTAAATAAATTATCTCCTTGTTTTTATAGTAGAATTATCACTTATTTTACTAGTTCTACTATTAGTATACGAGATATACCAATCAATAGCACCGAATAAATTGTTAGTAGCAGTATCTTGTTTGTGACTTGAAAGACCTTCAGGAAAACTTTTAGCATTTCTATTCCTTAAAACTTTATCAAACAACTCATTAATTGCAACAAGTCTTTTTTCAGTAACCACTCCATCACTTAACATTCTGTAATAGGCTCTTTCCCATTTGCCAGTTCTATTTCTTTTTGCATTATATTTTATTTGGATTTGATTATATTCATTAATCGCAGCCTTTAAATCTTTGCTTGTGTTCATTGATTCTTCTAAACAAGTCAAAGCATTATGAATGGCTTCCATTTGTTCAGGAGTAAAAGCCTCAAAAGTTTCTTTTTTCTCTTTTAGTTTTTCTCCTTCAGCAAGTTGATACTCTAAATACATGATTTGTCCTTTTACAACTTCAATTGACTTTCTTATCTTTTCTCTACCAAATAAACTTCTAGATAGTTTCTCATTTAATTCCTTTAATCTTCTTTCGTGCCCACTTAACTCTATATTTATACCTTTATTTTCTTCAATCCATTTCAAATAATCTAATAAATAAGGATTCTTACCAGACTTAAGCATTTCTAAATTTAATTCTAATCCATTAAACTTAATAGGATGACTTGCAAATGTAGTGTCATATTTACCATTTTTAGCAAAACCCTCTTTAGCTGCTGGCTCTACTATTTGATAAGCATATCTTTTCTTATATTCTGATAAAACTACACCTAAAGACTCTACTTTACTATATGCTTCTACACACTCTTTTTCTTTTTCAATCATGATATCTCCTGAGGCTATAAATTTCTTTAAAGCTACACGAGAGTCCATATCATCAATTTTCTCTCCATAATTATAAAGTTCAGTGAAAAAAAGTTTTAATTCAGGGTGTTGCATAACACAGTAGTAAACATATTCATTAAAAGTAAATTCAATTTTTTCATCCATAGCCATCACCAAAAATATTTTAACAAATATATTACATATTGTTAAGAAAAATTTTTATACCTTATCCCACAAAAATGTATATACTAGAACCTATTTCTAGAAATCACTCTTTTTTTATTTTATAATATATATTATAGGGAGGTTGATTACCATGAAATTGTTTGACAAAATAAAGGTTAATCAAGCGTATGCTGCCTCAAAACGAAAAAAGATAGGTATTGAAAAATATATGTTGCAAAATCTTATCGTTCATGACGATAAATTCATATCTGAAAAAGGACGTATTACCCGTCAAGCAGAACTAACTCTACTTGGAGATATAAAAAAGGCCAAAAACAGTACTGATTTAGCACACAGAATAGTAGCAAACAAAGATAACTACGCTACTGCATATAAAAATACAAGAATGGATATCATAATGTATCCTGTACTACATAGATTTGATGCACCTATGTCATATAAATTTGTTCCTACGTCTATTGCTAATATAGCTTTAGACCATCGTTACAGCAAAGATGATTTAGATACAATAGAAAGCAAATACTCTGCTGCTTTAGTAGACTACATCTCTAGTCACAACACTATAAAAAATTATTTATATCCTTCTTCTAATAAAGATATCGCAGACTTTACTAAACCATTTGACCAAGTTATGTTGCACGGCATCTTTGATGAAGTAAGAGGAGCAAAATCCCAAAACGAAAATTATTCAATAATAACTACAGGACAAACATTTACTTATGAAGTTCTTGTTCCTTTTATGACTTTGTACTCACCAGAGGATTTAGAAAAAAGAAGAGATTTAATTGAGTTTGAAATAAAAAGCGGATATTTTGAAAAATATTATAAAAACTTAGAAAAAGGAATTCCTTTACCTTCTCTTGAAGAAAGAGAAAAAGTTTTAAATACTGAAAAGAATTTAACTCCTTCTCAAATAAAATTATTTAATGAAGCTCACATACTTCAAAACAAAATAAGTTTATTAAAAAATGAAAAAGCAAAAGAAACATTACTAGGAGTATTAGAAACATCAATAAAAAGCAAAGACTATGCGAAACTTGAAAAAGTTCACGAATACTATCAAAAAACATATAAAGAAGAAATAGTAAGAGCCCTTTATTCTCCAAAAGAACAAGGATTAACAGTTCTTGAAGACTACGATGATTTAAAAACTATTATGATTCACTCATTCTTTAGAAATCCTGAATCAATACTAGAAAGATATGAAAAACAATTGCGTACAGAAATAACATCTGCTAGAAAAACAGATAAAGATAACCCAAACCTTTCTCCATTAGAGCAAAAAATATTTGATGGAAAAATGAAGAAAGCTAGAGAGCAACTAGTAAACCAAGTAGTGACAGATAAAACATTCAATTTAGATTCTATATACTCAGATGCTAGCAATATCCATCAATACAAATCTAATACAAGCAACCAATTATCCGTTTCAGTAGTATCCCCTGAATACATATTAAGATGTGGATCTTCTATAGGAATTGGATTTGATCAAAAAGGAGTTGCTTCAGAAAACATTCTAGTATCTTCTCCAATTTATTTGACTACTAATAAAGGAGTAAATAATATCGAATTACCAGGTAGTAAGTTAGAATTCGCTTCTGCTACTTTAAGCGAAATGGAACAAGCATCTACTAACGAAATTGTTCTAGCAAGAAATGGCGAAAACTTCTCTACTAAACCTTCATACATATTCGTATCTATCGCAGGTAAATCTCCTGAAAAAGATAAAGAATTATTAGAAAGAGGTAAAAAACTTGCTAAAGAAAACAATTTACCTTTAGTAATTATCAATATTCCTAAACTAGTTCAATCATATAACGAAAAACAAGAACAAGATAAAAAACTTGCAAGATAAAAAGAGGATTACTCCTCTTTTTTTTCTTTACTATTTATACTAAATTCAAATGTGGTTTTATTTATTCTTTTCATATCTCCATTTAAGGCATACATAACTCCTCCAAGAAAATCAATCATTCTAAGAGCCTCTGTCCTATCTAATAAAGAGATATCTAACACTACTATATGACCATTCTTTAAGGTGTCAGCAATTTCTTGAGTATTTACAAATGATTCAGGTTTATAACTAACTTGCTCCTTGTCATCTGATACAAGTTTATTAGCCATTCTATTTTCTTTTTTAGCCTTATTAGGATCTTGATAATATAGGATTTCCTCTTCTTCAGGAAACAATTTATTTTTTATCTTATTAATAAACTTCATCATAAACACCCCTTCAATCCTTATTATACATAATTATAATTAATTATCAATTATATTAACTAAAATAACATCCTTTCCAATAGATACAATATTATTCCATGATACATATAATTTACCATTTAAAGAAAAGAAAGATTTTACAAGATTAAAACTGAACTTCTTTACAATTAAAGTTTCTATATTACCATTAGGAAAAGAAACAATTACATCTTTTATATAACCCAATAAATTACCATTATAAATATTAATCACTCTTTTCTTTTTTAATTGGGTTAATTTCACCTTAATCACCTTTTTAAATTATATGAATAATTAATAAAAAAATGATTTTAAAGAATCAATCGCACTCTTCTCTATCCTTGATACTTGTGCTTGGGATATATTAAATTCATTAGCTATTTCAAATTGTGTTTTACCTAAATAATATCTATCCCTAATAATATCTTTTTGTGCCTTATTTAAAGTAGATAAAGCTTGTTTTAATGTAATATAATTTATCGCTTTTTCATTACTTTGAGACTCATCACTTAATTGGTCAATTATAAAAATGCTTTCGTCTCCTTCTCCATAGACCGTATCGTATAAAGAAACAACACTTTGAGTAGAGTTTAATGCTTCTTGAATATCACTTACTTCTACATTTAAGATTTCAGCTAATTCAGACTCTGTAGGTTCTTTATTATTTAATTCAACATATTCTTCCTTTGCCTTTAGTGTTTTATACGCTAAATCTTTAATTTGGCGTGATATTCTAACTGGAGTATTATCTCTTAAATATCTTTTTATTTCTCCAATTATCATAGGCACTGCATAAGTAGAAAACTTCAAATTAAAATTCATATCAAAATTATTTATTGCTTTAATAAGACCAATACAACCTATTTGAAACAAGTCATCTTGATTATCACATCTATTATTAAAATTCTTAATCACAGATAATATTAACTTCATATTACCCATAATTATTTTTTCTAAAACCAAATCACTATTACTTAATCTATATTCCTTTAATAATTCTACGGTTTCTTCATTTTTTAATACCTTTAAATTTGTTGTTTTTAATCCTGTTATGTCTACTTTATGTTTAGCCACCATATCTCCCACTTTCTAGTAAGAGTATGCCCAAACAAATTTATTTTATAAGTTTATTATGAAGTTTTTTTATAATCCTTTTCTCTAATCTAGAAATATATGATTGAGATATACCTAAAGTATCTGCGACATCTTTTTGAGTCATTTCTTCATAATCATATAAACCAAACCTCATTTTTAAAATAGTCTTTTCTCGAGGTTTTAACTCCTCAATTGCCTTATATAACGCTTCTTTCTTTTCTTCTATTATCATATTTTCATTTATCTCATTAGGATCACTTCCTAGTACATCTCCTAGTAACAATTCATTACCATCACTATCCATTTTTAAAGGTTCATCTAAAGATACTTCAACTTTCATTTTAGATTTCTTTCTTAAAAACATTAAAATTTCATTCTCAATACATCTAGATGCATATGTAGCAAGTTTTATATTCTTATCACTTTTAAAAGTAGATATAGCCTTTATAAGCCCTAATGTTCCAATGCTAATTAAGTCTTCTAAATTAAAAGAATTAGTTTCAAATCTTTTTGCTACATAAACTACTAGCCTTAAATTATGCTCAATTAGTTTATTTCTAGAAGCTATATCTCCATTATTACTCTTCTCCAAAAGAATCAATTCCTCTTCCTTATCTAAAGGAGGAAGTAATGTTTCACTACCATTTATATAATATACTTCTCCATCAACAAAGAAACGCCTAATTACATTTTTAATCTTTTCTAGCACACTCATTTTCTCTCTCCTATCCTAATAAATATACATTTAACAAACACTTACACCCATTAAAACTTCGCTTCTTTACATAGGCAAAATACACTTCTTTTTCTTTATCTTCAAAGTATATTTTACCTTTTAAATAATCACTACACTCTTTGCCTATACCTTCAACTAAAATCCTTTCATAACTTACGTTTTTATCCTTTAATTCTTCCGTTAAAAACACTACTGGCAAATCTTTAAACTTCATTGTATTACCACTATCGAAATAAGCACTTGTATTGTAAATCTTATTATGAATATCTAGCCTAACGTTATAACGATACTTCCTTAAAAACATTAATGATTTGATGCTTCTAGTTATAATATTAATAATCAAAGATATAAGTGGACACATTAAAATATAAATAACACCTTTAGGGTTATAAATCATAAGTATGCCTTTATAAAGATATATATCGTTTGTAAAAATTCTAATTATTGCAATCTGAGAATAATAAGAAAAAACAAAAGAAAATAAAACAAAGAAAAAATTGTTTTTAAAAAACAAATAAAACATTATTAAATAATAAATTATATTAAAATAAATAGCTTTTTTAGCGAAAAGCAAAACATTGAAATATAAAAAAAGACTAGTAATTTCTAAAACAATTAAATGTTTTCTTTTTATTTTAGTACTAGATAACATATTACTAAGATTAACACTAGATATATACAATAACAAATGAAATATATAAGATAAATCAATATATGCTTCCATCTCAATCACCTGTTAGAATTGTATAATATCTGACACAAATAAAATGTCGTATTTTGAAATTAGTAAAAAAAAGAACATATTGCTATGTTCTCATATTTTACTTTAAGAAATCTGGAATAAGATCGTCTTTATAATTATCTCTTTCTTCAGTTGTATCTTCTTTAACATCATCTATTTGAAGAGTAGTTTGTTGATACTCTACTGTAGCAGTAGGTCTTTTATATGTAGTAGTTTCGTTTCTTACGATACTTGCTTCATCAAAGTCAGTAGCAATAACAGAAACTCTAATTTCATCACCTAACTCTTTAATGATTGATGCTCCAAAGATAATATTAATATCATTGCCTGATGCTTCTCTAATAATTTCAGTTACATCATTAATATCATATAGAGTAACATCTCCTCCAGTTATATTAACGATTGCTTGTCTAGCACCTTGGAATGATGCTTCAAGTAATGGAGAAGAAATTGCTTTGTTTGTAGCTTCTGAAACTCTATTAGAGCCACTTGCACCTCCAAATCCAATCATTGCTACACCTTTGTTATACATAACTGTTCTAACATCAGCAAAGTCTCTATTTATTAATCCTGTTGTGCTAATTAAATCAGTGATAGTTCTAACACTTTGCCCTAAGATATCATCTGCTAATTCAAATGACTTATCAAAAGGAATAGAACCATTCATTTGCAATAATCTATCATTAGAAATAATAATCAAAGAATCTACATTTTCTTTTAATGCTTGAATTCCTTCACTAGCTTGTAAACTTCTGCTTTTTCCTTCAAAACTAAATGGACGAGTAACAACACCAATTGTTAATGCACCTAATTCTTTAGCAATTTTAGCAAATACTGGAGCAGCACCTGTACCAGTACCTCCGCCCATTCCAGCAGCGATAAATACCATATCAGCACCTTCCAATGCTTCTTTAATTTTATCTTCACTTTCTAAAGCTGCTTCTCTTCCAACTTCTGGATTAGCACCAGCCCCTAAACCTTTAGTAATAGTTTCTCCTAAAATAATACGATTGTTTGATTTAGATTTTGATAGCATTTGAACATCTGTATTAGCAACCCAGAATTCTACTCCTGAAATTCCTACTTCTAACATATGATCTACTGCATTATTTCCAGCACCACCAACACCAACTACTTTTATAGTGCACAAATTTTGATATGTATCTAAATCCGCGAACTTACTATCTACGCTCATTTAAACTCCTCCTAATCTAATTCTTCTTCATCCAAAATAAATCTATCAAATTTAGACTTACTTCCCTTCGTTACAATTATATCACTATAGCTCTCGTTTTGTAAATTTATATACTTGTTTTGACTTATTTTTTTATAATTTAACTTAATTAAACCTATTGTTTCACAATATCCAGTATTGTATAAACCTAAATAGTTAGAAACAAATGTTGTTGAATTAGAACCATATAATGAGTTAATCATAGAATCAACACCCTTAATATTCGCTCCATATCCTGTAACATATACATCTAAACCAGTAGAATCAGTAATAGCGTTAACTTTACTAAATACTTTCCCTAAGATTTCTTTCATATTAGAAACAATAATTTCATTTATTTGCTTCTCACTTATATATCTTCCATCTTTATTCTTACATACACTCAAATAAGCATTATCTGATAATCTACATGCTCCAATATTGTATATAGCGTTCTTCATATCAGTAGTATCTTTAACATTTAATTTCTCCTCAACTGCTTTTTCTATTTGAAGAGTTCCTTGAGGGATAGAAATTCTATGTTGTAATTTACCTTTCTTATACATTAATAAATTAGTAGAATGTCTATCAATATTTAAAATACAAGCACTTATATCATCTTCTTCAAAAATACCAGCATATAAGCAATCAACATCCATATAATACTTGCTAACCTTTAAATCACAACTAGCAATAACATTTAAATAACTTTCATGAACCTCTTTAGGTAACATGTAAACTTTAAATAATGTTTTGAACGTTGTAGATTTATATCTAATTGGAGGTTGATCCATCTTTTGATTATCATCCAATTGATACTCTAAAGGACAAATATTAATTATAACTTCATTCTCTTGATGTCTAATCTTACTTGCTATTTTATAAGCTTCATTAATATCGTATTGACCAATTAAATAGTTATTTCCAGTAACAGGAGTTGTTGTAGCAAAATCATTAATAATTAAATGATTTGAAGGCATACATAAAATAAATTCCTCTACAATAATTTCTCTTTTCTTATAAATTGAATCTACTAAATCTAAAATAGTTTTCTTAACTTCTTCCGGATTAATTATATTAGAAGCCTCAAGTCCTTTACTATGACATTTAAAAGTATCAAAGATATAAAACTTTTCGTTATAATACACCCCAATACACATTCTAACAATGTCATCAAGAAACTCAATTGTAGTAAAAATTTGATTTCTATTCATACCTATTCCTCCCCAAAACTAACTACAAGGTGAAATTCTTTTTCGTCTAAATAATTATAGGCGATTAAAGCAGGTTCATCTTCTTCATATTTTACATTATTTTTGCTTATTTCTTCTATAATTTCATTATATTTATTTTCATTGAACTTCGTATTCAAGAATACTAAATCAGTTTGAATAACAAAGTAACCAATATTAGAATCATAACCATATAAATTAACATAAGCATAATCACTACTATATCTAACAACTTCTACTTTAGTAAAATGATTTCTTACATCCAATCTTACATCTCTATACTTATTAATCAAATAATCAATGTCACTATCACCGACATCATCAAAACTTGCCAATGTAGTAATCTTTTCATTTAATTCATATTCGGATCTTTCAATATATGTTTTATTGTTCATAACTAACTTATCATCTTTAATAGCTATTGGATATATCTCATTAATATTAATTTTTACTCCTAGTATTGATTTAGTTATACTAACACTATCAATAAAAGCATATGACTCTAAAACTTTATCTGCCTTTTTAGTATCTACTAACCACCAGTGATTATTCTTCTTTAAGTTTGCCATAGTCATAAGTTCTTCTTTAGTATAGTAAACATTTCCCTCTACTCTCAAATTAATTTTAGATAAAGGTGAAAATAGATAAGCAAAGAATAATGCCCATATAACAACTATTACAATAATTCTCTTTTTTCTTCTTTTTCTGCATTTTAAATGATAATTTGCTCTTTCAAGGTCGATAGAAAAAGTTTTAGTATATGTTTCAGTATTACTGCCCATGTCCAAAACCTCCCATCATTACATATTTAGAATACTCTTTTTTAGAGTATTTTTCAATTTATCTAAGAGTATATTTTTTTACAAAACCTTACTTTTTAATCAATTACAATTACTTCTTCCTTTAAATCTATATTAAACCTCGTTTTAACCTCCCTCTTAACAAGATTTATAAGATAAATAACATCATCAAAACTAGCGTTTTCTTCATTCACAATAAAATTACAATGCTTGCAACTTATACTCGCTCCATTTCTTTTAACGCCTCTTAAATAAGCCTTATCAATTAACTCCCAAGCTTTATAATCAATATCATTTTTAAATATGGAACCACTATTAGCAATATCTATAGGATGACTCTCTTTTCTCTTCTTAGAACAGTCTTTTATAACACTTTTTAGTTTCTCTGAATCATATTTAATAAGTTTAACCTTGCACCCTAAAATTATAAATTTATTATCTTTAAAAATACTATCCCGATATAAAAACTTACAATCTTCTTTTCTTATTACTTTGAAATCATAATTCTCATCTAAATAATATACAAACTCAATAATATCACTAAAAAAATGATTATAAGCACCAGCATTCATAAGTATTGCCCCTCCTACACTTCCAGGAATATTACCTATGTATTCTAGCCCTTTATAACCATTATTCGCAAACTCATAAGCCTTCATCATCAATAATTCATTAGAGTTTATAACCCTCAAATCTTTTGCTTTTTTAAAATCAGGTTTAATTAAACACTCCTTTTCTTTACTTGTAAAAAGAATATTAGATCCATTACCAATAACATAATAATGAATCTTATATTTATCAATAACTTTCATTACTTTCTTTAATTCAATATATGAAGTTGGGCATATCATATATTTACTAAATCCATCTAACTTCATTGTGTTGTAATTCTTTAAAGATACATCCTTAAGTAATATATCTTTATTTATATCTAAAATCTCTTTTTCAAAATCATTTATCATGTTTAAGTTCCTTTATTATTTTATATATTTTGTTATTACTATCAAAGACTGCTAATTTAAGACTATTAAGACGAATATTTACTCTTGCTTCGTTATTATTTATTAAATAATCTATCTTATCTTTTAATGTTTTAGAGGATAAATCCTTCTCTTCAATCATTAAACAAGCATTATTCTTATATAAATAATTCGCGTTATGAAATTGGTGATTATTTACTACATATGGACTAGGAATAAGAATACTAGGTAATCCTAAAGTTATAATCTCACTTATCGTAGTCGCACCACTTCTAGTAACCACCAAATCACACTTTTTCATTAAAGAGAGCATATCCTCTATATAAGGATAGATATGTATATTTTCCTTAATCTTAATATCATTAATAAAACTATCATAATGCTTCTTACCTGTAACAATATGATAAATATTATTATCATTATTTTCCTTGATAAACTCTTTTAAAATCTTATTAATCGTACTAGAGCCTAAACTTCCCATAAAAATCAAAATATTATTTTTAGTAATATCTATACTAGAATTATTTATAATACTTTTTAAGCATTCATTAGATCTAGGATTACCTACATTTACTAATTTATTTTTATGATATTCCTTCATTAAAGGAATACTATAACCTATCTTATTTGCAATATATCCTATTACTATATTAGCCTTACCCATCGTACTATTTTGTTCATGTAAAATAATAGGAATCTTTTTCACTTTAGAAGCAAAACATAGAGGTACACTTATATAATTACCAAATCCTATTACTATATCTGGTTTATATTCTTTAATTACTTTAAAAGATAAAAAGAAAGCTTTAATTAAGGAAATAAAAAACTTTATCTTATTTAATAAACCACTTTTTCTTTCTAACTCAAAACCATAAAAATCAATGTCCTCTCTTTTAGCAATATCCTCTTCCATTTTCTTTTTGGCACCTACAAATAAAACTTGTTCTCCATTATTCTCTAAATACTTTATTAAAGAGACTGCCGGATATATATGCCCTCCTGTACCGCCACTAGTTACTATTATTTTCACTTACTAAACACTTCCTATCTATACCAATTAATAAACCGCTTAAAAATAAAATCAAAACTAAAGATGATCCCCCATAAGAAAAGAAGGGTAATGTTATACCAGTCACAGGAAATAAACCCACCACTACACACAAATTAATAACCACTTGAATGGCTATTAAAGAAGTAATACCCACTGCTAAAAAAGAACTCTTTAAATCCCTCGTATTTCTGGCAATTTTAAACCCATTAACAATTAAAACGCCAAATAAAAGTAAAACTATTAGACAGCCTATATAACCAAACTCTTCTGCAAAAATAGCAAAGATAAAATCAGTTTGAGGTTCAGGCAAATAAAAGTGTTTTTGAATACTTCCATCAATACCACTTCCTAACAAACCTCCAGGACCTAAAGCATATAAAGATTGAATGATTTGAAATCCTGTTCCTAAAGGATCTTCAAAAGGATCAATAAAGGCTGTAATTCTATTAATTCTATAAGGCGCAGAAATGATTAAAAAGATAAAAGCTACTACTCCTAATGCTCCTAATTTCAAATAATTTTTAATTGAAGCCCGTGATACTATACTCATTATTACTACCGCCCCTAACATTACAACTCCACTCCCTAAATCAGGCTGTAGCATAATCAAAGCAAAACCTATAAATGCTACCAATAAGAAAGGAACTACTCCTTTAAAGAACCTTCTTGTTTGCTTATAATGCTCTGATAAATATACTGCCCCATAAACAATAATAGACGCCTTAAAAAACTCCGCTGGTTGAATAGCAAAACTACCGATTCCAAACCAACTTCTACTTCCTCCTCTTACTATTCCTATTCCGGGTATTAACACTAATATAAGCAGCAATATTCCTAAATATAAAATATATTTGTAATACCTAAAAATATATTTCAAATCCATCTTTATAGCCACTAACATCCCCATTATTCCAATAAAAGCAAAACCTAGCTGCCTTTTAAAATAAAATAAAGAATCATTCTCTTTATATAATGCCCAAACACTACTAGAACTATATACCTCATATACTCCAATTACTACTAACGTTAAAACACAAAAAAGAACAATCTTACCATTCTTTCTAAGATTAAGTTTCACTAAAATCACCTATTAATTTATCAAAATACTCTCCTCTTGCTTTATAACTACTAAATAAATCAAAAGAAGCACATCCACAAGAAAATAAAATAACATCATTATCACTAGAATTACTTAAAGCACATCTAACCGCATCTTCTAAATAATATACTTTATCATCTACATCAACATCATCTATTTCCTTACTTAACGCTCCAAAACATATCTTGTATTTTAAATTATAATCATTTAGAAAAATAAAACTGCCACCCTTATTCTTACCCCCAAATATTAAAATAATATTCTTGTCTTTATACGTTTCAAGCGCACACCTTAAAGACTCACTAGTCGTAGATTTAGAATCATTTACAATTAATCTTCCGTTAACCTCAGATTCTTCTAAATGATATTTCAATGGTAAATAATTCTTAATAGTAAATACATCTATATCAAACCCTAATATCTTTAAAATACTAGTAACAGCCTTAATATTCTTTTTATTATGCTCGCCTTTTAACTTTGTATCATTTACTAAAAGAGTTTCTTTTGAATAATCAATAACTTTAGATTTAATATCCTTATTACTAACAAAATTATTAGTTTCTTTATCCGTTAAATCTAGTAACAAATAATCAAACTCACTCTGTAAATTAGTTATATTAAATTTACTGTTATAGTAATACTCTAAACTACTTACATTATCTAAATGATTAATAGATAAGTTTAAAATACAACCTATATCAAACTTTAACTCATGCATATCCTCTAATTGAAAACTAGACATTTCTAAAATAATAATCGTATAGTTATTTATCTTATCTATTAAAGAAATTAAAGGAGTTCCTATATTACCTGCAAGAAGAACATTACTAGTTTGTTTTCTTATACATTCATATAATAAACTTACGGTAGAACTCTTCCCGTTACTGCCCGTAACACCTATATAATAGCCTTTTTTATTAGTTAATATATAAGTTAATTCCATCTCGTTAATTAACTTAATATTATTATCTTTTAGGTGTTTAATATATGGATTTAAAATACTTAATCCTGGACTTCTAACTATATAATCAAACTTATTAAAATCAATATTATAAAAATCATCAAAAGTATATACTTTTTCAATCACGCCATAAAATTCTTTAATCTTTACTAATTCATCTTTATTCAAGCAAATACTTACTTTTTTCTTTAATTTAACTAATGTTTTTAAGCACTCAATTGAAGTTCTACCCGCTCCTAAAAGCAAACATTTCATTTTATATCACCTCGATTATAATAGCTAACATAGAAGCAAAACAACCTACTAAATAAAACATCATTACTACCTTCCATTCCTGCCATCCCTTTTTCTCAAAATGATGATGTAAAGGAGCCATTAAAAAAATTCTTTTATGAGTCATCTTATAATAAGAAACTTGTATGATTACACTTAATGCTTCTAAAACGAAAACAAAACCTGCGACTCCTAAAATAATCTCACTATCTAAAACTATTGAACTCGCCCCTAAAACACCTCCTAATGCTAAAGAACCGCAATCTCCCATAAAGATCTTCGCTGGATGGAAATTAAAGAAAAGGAACCCAATTAAAGCACCGACTATCGAAACAAGCAATAACGTTAACTGATAATTACCCGATTCTAAACTTATTAAAAGAAATGGAGTTAAAGCAATCATTGATAAACCGCTTGCTAAACCATCTAACCCATCACTTAGATTTATCGCATTCGCACTACCTATTAAAACAATTAAAAAGAATGGCAAAAACAAATATGCCGTTTCAACAAAATTATTTAAAAGAGGCAAATACAATCTATCTAAAGTAAAGCCCCCTTCCTTTAATAACAATACAACATACATACACAAAACAATCTCTAATAATATTCTTATTTTCGCACTTAAACCTGCATATGATTTAATCTTTATCTTCAAATAATCATCTACAAAACCTATAAGAAAAAAGCCTATATAAGATAATAAAACCGCTAAAACACTATAACTTAAAGAACTATTAAAATTAAATAAGAAAAAAGAAATAACACTAGCTAAAACAAAGCCTATTCCTCCCATTGTCGGAGTACCTTTCTTAGCTATATGATTCTCTAAATATTCCCTCTCTATTTGTGAGGCTTTTTTCTTATTACTTATTTCAATTATTTTTTTGGTAAAGAAAATAGATAAAAGAAAACTTACAAGTAATGATCCTACTAATTTAAAAAAGAAAGTTAAATTTGTAGCCATTTACAAATCATCTTTTTATCACTTAATTCAAGATACTTATCCTTAACTATCTGATACTCTTCATGACCTTTACCTAAAACCATTAAAATATCTCCATCTTGAATTTCACTAAGCGCCTTTCTTAATGCTATTTCTCTATTTTCTTCTATCACTATTTTCTTATCTGTATTACATCCCTTTAATATATCTTTAATAATTAAAAGCGGATCTTCATACCTAGGATTATCACTAGTTACATAAACAACATCCCCATATCTAGTAGCAATCTCCCCCATTACACTTCTTTTAGTAGTATCCCTATTACCACCACAACCAAACAAAACAATTAACCTATTGTTTACTAAAGGTTTTATTTCTACTAAAACTTTCTCCATTGCATCTGGAGTATGCGCATAATCTAAAATAACACTAAACTTATCACTATAAACCTTCTCTAATCTCCCATTAATTGTTTTAATATCCTTCATATTTTCTTTTATCTTCTCTTCATTAAAACCTAATTCCCTTAATACTAAAAAAGCCGAGCTTAAATTATATACATTAATAACCCCTAATAATGTAGATTCAATACCTTCATATCCACCTAAATCAAAAGAAATACCATCTAATCCTCTAGATATATTCCTAATCTGATTTTCATTATATTCTAATCCATAATACACTACTTTACCCTTACAGTACTTTATAATCTCACTACTATACTTATCATCATAATTTACAATAGCAAAACCATTCTCACTTAACCCATTAAATAACTTTTGTTTTGCTAAACAATAGTTATCCATTGTCTTATGATAATCCAAATGTTCATGAGTTAAATTAGTAAATACAGCACCCTTAAAATTAAGCAAGTTAACTCTACCCAGACATAAAGCATGACTAGAAACTTCCATTACTACATACTTTGTTTTTCTTCTTACTGCCTTATGTAATTCTTCCGCTAAAACATAACAATCCGGCGTAGTATTATTGATACCTTTATAATACTCATTATCCTTAATACCTAAAGTACCAATATACATACATCTCTTACCTAACTTATTTAATAACTCATAAATTATATAAGCAGTACTTGTTTTGCCATTCGTTCCCGTTACCCCTATAATCTCTAACTTATCTTGAGGATTACCATAAAACTCATAAAATAACTTAGCTTTTATATCACCTAAATTATCTATCTTTAAAATATTATCTCCTTCTACCCTATCAGAAAGAACATAACTTGCTTTATTCTTTATTGCTTCATCGATATAATCATTGCCCCTATTAGTAGCAATAAATAAATATCCCTTCTTAACAGATCTACTATCACAAGTAATACCCTTTATCTCTATATCATTATCAAAATAAATATCTACTCTATCCAATAACTCCCTTAACTTCATAACATTCCTCCTTCATTAAAGATTACGAAGAAAGAACTATTTTTATAACAAAAAAAAGAAAGGCCCAAACCTTTCTTTTATTTTACTAATTTCTTTTTTTCTCTTTCTTATTCGTACATTTCAAGGTTCTTAGGCCCTCTGAAATTACGTTATGTACGAACATTATTAGATGGTATATTTCTGATGAAACCGTTCTTAGACCCTCTGAAATTACGTTATGTACGAACCTCAAATTGGGAACAATATAATTACTATATTGATGGCATTATTATAACATTATAATTAAATGATTTCTATATTTTATATGACATCATTTTATTGTTTATCTCATCAAAATACCTTTTTCACCTAATTTTGTTATTAAATGCATTAACCAAAAAGCGGTCTGACTTCTACGCATTAGAGCCTCATTAACAGTTTCTATCTTATCTATATGAAAATGACCGTTTCTAACTTCATCTATACACTTACCATAGAATTTACAAGACACTTTGAATTCTTCTAATATTCCTTCTTTTTTATAGGCCATTAGAAGTGCATTGATAGCATAACCACATTCTAATTCATTTAAAGATTCAGCTGTTGGATTTTTTCCTTTTAATTTTATACGATTTTTGGCAACGCTTTTTTTCCAACCATTTTCATAATAAGCAAATTTCTTATTTTCATCTTTATCATAAACTGTTTTATAAATCTTATCTTCATGATGTTGTACCAACACTTCTTTGATATATCTTTCTATTGCTTTTATTTGACACACCACTAAATTCGTATAATCGCCGCTTGCATAATCATAGTTCATATTGTAAGCACGCGCGAATGGTTCTATTAATTTTTCTCCAGTTACAATTTGATCAATTAAACTTTTATTATTTTTGATTGCTTCATAACATAAATCAATATCTTTTTTTGATAAATCGATAATTTCATACTCTAACTTTGCTTCTGTAATAATCCCTTTACAATTAGTATATTTATGAAATGCTGATTTAAAAAATTTCTTAACCAAATCTTCTTTATCAGCATCTGTTAGATTATCTACCAAATATTTATTTATTGTAAAAACAGTATCTTGTAATTTATCTAATCTCTTTTCAACTTTTTCTTTAAATTCAATTATATCTTTGTCTTTTGAAGTAATTATTTGATTACTTATGTTTTTAGTTCTAACATATAAATTTAATGATCTATATATTTTTTTATCCATGTCCTTAACATGTTCTTTATCTCTCAAATAAATAAAGTAATCTATAATTTCTTCCATGTAATCAAAAAAACTTATTGAAAAAAGAGGACTTATTTCTGTTTTCAAAATATTTACTCCAGTCTTAGTTATAATTAGCGAGGCATTTTCTTTATGTGTGCGCAATAAATTTATGTAGAACTTTAAAACAGCACATTTATATAAATCTTTATTAGACAATTTTCTTTTTTTACTTGAATCATATAATCTATTAATATACTTATCAAAACCATCAAACAACACTTTATCTTGAATAAACTCTCCAAAAAATTCTTGAACTTCAGCCATAATTTGTCCATAAATATGATCCCCGCTCAATCCTGTCTTCTCATGTTTTTTTATAAAATTATCTACTTCCTCTACTGTATAGCATTCACAAAAAGAAAAATCTAATCTATCAAAAAGTTGTGATAAAAAATCACATAGTTTATAGTTATAACACCTATAATCAATTTCACTTTTTAATTCTATAAAATAATCTACCAACACCTTTTGTTCTATTATTCTATTGGCTTTATTATAAAAGTCTATTAAATAATCAAATTTATTATTTTTAATTAACATTTTACATAAACCATTACAATATTGTCTAAAAAGTTCATCATGACAAATTTCTGAAATATCATATATTTCTTCTTTTGCTAATAACTCTTGATATATTGGATGATAATATTTATCATCATGATTTTGCCAACAATTAATTGTAACAGGTCTTAAGTTAAGATTCGTTAGTTGATTGTATATCATAGAACGATTCAAAAAGAAGCGGAACAACAGAGTCATTAAATCAAATATTTCATCTTCGATTGGTTCTTTTATATTCTCCATATAGTAGTCAAAAAAAACTTTAAATAACAAATTCGCGATAGCAGTAAAATTGTTCCTATCTTCAATCAAAATTTTCTCATTATCTTGTATTGATATTTTTGTATAAGTATTTTGATTTTCTTGTTTTTTTAATTTTTGAATATCTTCTTTTAATAATTCTACTAAACTATCATAATTAGTATCATTTAGTACTTTATTATCTAAACATTCTTGATACTTCAATAGTTGTTGTTTGACATATTCATTTGTCATGTATTCATCTCCTTATAAAAATACAGCCATACCGTGTGGTATGGCTCATCTAGCTAATGGTTAAGCGATGTATCTTGACACCACTTCTTTCCATTTTTGGAGTTTTGCAACTTGTTCTCGCTTAAGGTTGACATATCTACGAAGGTTAGATGTATCGGTATGAGTATACCCACTATCATTGACCAACGTGCTGTAACCTCTATCCACTTCATATATAGTATTTGTTTGATGTTGGATTATTTTATTAATCCTTTCTATTTCACCAGTCAAATACCTATACGCTAGGTTCATTGCTTTGTGATTTTTCTTGTATTGACACAAATCGCTTATTAACTCATTAAGTCTATGGGTACATTTACCTATTCCTCTAGAGATATCATCCATCTGTGCACTACGATTGCAATGATTTCTTTTAATGATCTTCCAAAGAGCATCTTGCTTCTCTTGAAGATCTTTTCTTTTAGCAAGTTCATGTTGCATTTGTCTATAGATTGATTCAATATCAATCCTTTTTCCAACTACTCCAGCATTGAATGGTTTTCTGTTTGTTTTATTCATGTTTTTTTCTCCTTCTGCCACCACAACATAAGTTATGGGATACTCTTGGACTTTTTATTTTTGAGTATCTAAAAAATGGAGAAATAACCACTTGCTAGATGGCCAAATAATATCATTTCAACATTTCCATGTCAACAAGGTTTCTTTAATTTTTTCCTTCTTTATACAAAAAAAGCTCTATCAAACGATAGAGTTTTTCCTTATCTTAAATCAGCTATATTTCTTTCGTGAAGTACACCTCAAAATCAAACTTACCACTGTTTTACAGGTTCTTAGACCACGTAATTTGGAAGGGTATCAGAACAAATGTCAGTACTGAAGTGGTGGCACAGCTGTTCTTAGACCACGTAATTTGGAAGGGTATCAGAACCTCAAAATTACTTAGGAACGATATATTTCTATATCGATATTTTCATTATAGCAGTTACTTCTTCTAATTACTACTATTTATAAATAACAAAAAAAGAAAGGACTAACCTTTCTTTTTATTTTACTAATTTTTACTTTTCTCTTCCTTATTCATACATA
>JBGVRX010000027.1:0-17836 GCA_045128835.1 Bacilli bacterium
CATTTACTACAGATGATTACTTGTTTAAAGTTGCATTTATGATTTTGTTCTATTGTGGTCTTCGAGTCGGAGAACTACAAGCTTTAGATTTATCTGACGTTGATTTAACAAATAATGTGATTCATGTAAATAAGAATTATATGAGGAAACCTGCAGGCAAGTATGAAATAGTAAAAACAAAAACCAGTTCTAGTAATTCTGTAGTTCATATTCCTAAAGTATTAAAAAATGAATTGATTAAATATATTAACATGTATAGATTAAAGCTGGACGCTCCATTATTTTCTTATAACAAAGATAGATTGAAAAAACGTACTATAGAAAATTATAAGAATCGATATTGTGATATTGCTGGAGTAAAAAGGATTCGCATTCATGACTTTAGACATTCCTTTGCTTCTTTAGTATATGAATTAAGTAATTATAATTATAGCGAGGTGGCAAAGAGATTAAGGCATAAAGATACCTCAACTGTAATGAAAACATATATACATGTATTTCCTACCAGGAAAAATGAGGTAGACAATAAGTTAGATTCCTTATAATTTGTAGTCAATCTTGTAGTCAAAAGTAAAATTTGTATTAAAAAACCTAGGTTTCCCTAGGTGAATTTTCAATAATGGAGCAGGTGAGGGGAATCGAACCCCCGTAGTCAGCTTGGAAGGCTGAAGTTCTACCATTGAACTACACCTGCATGTATATTTAAAGCAGTTATGTCACATCTCATTTAGTTGGTGACCCGTACGGGATTCGAACCCGTGAGTGCATCCTTGAGAGGGATGTGAGTTAAGCCACTTCTCCAACGGGCCCCATAGTGGCGGAGCAAGAGGGACTCGAACCCTCGCACCAGTTTCCCGATCTATATCCTTAGCAGGGATACCTCTTCACCAACTTGAGTATTGCTCCAGATAACTACTGCCCTAAGATATTAACACAAAAAATATCTTATGGCAATAGTTATTTTAATTATTTTTTATCATTTTCGTTAATTTTTTTTGCTAATTCTTCCATTTCTTTAATAACATTCTTTAATTCATTGTTAAAATCTTCTTTAAATGGCTTTGAATAAGCCTTATATGCTTGAACATAATATAATTGATTTAACATTACAATTGGAGAAGCGAATACGCAGAAAACCAAAACCATTAATGACATTACTGTCGTAGGAGAAAATACTGCATTTGTCTCTAATGCTATCTTTGTTAAAAAAGCTAAACCAGCAGGAACAACCATCATTAACAAAAACATAAGATTAATAAGTAAAAAAGAGAAATATCTTTTCTTATTTAAAATTTTATTGTTCATTGCTACTGCTCTTTTACTATTAATTGGCATTTCAAAAGCAACAAAAGGAATAAAATCTCTCTTCAATTTCAAGCAAAAGAATACTAAGTACCCAAGAATAATTGATACTACAGCACCAATATTCATAATATTACTAACTCTATCTATTTGCATCATTTCTTCATATGTATAAGCAAAAGTCTCATAATTAGCAATTGAGTCTAATAAGTTAGGTATTGAATCACTAGCAACCATAATCGCTGCATCTAAAAAGAATGAATAAATCATACAACCTGCTAAAAAAGCAATAAGCAATGGTTTTAGTATAACTATGCTATAAACTCTGATACTTTTAAAGAATGTTAAAAAACCAACTTTTAAACTGCGATACTCAATTTGTGGTTTATCGTAAGCTTGAAATGCACAATACTTTATACTTATTATTGCAGGAATAATAATACATACAAAACCAAGCAATAATCCAATTGCGGCTTGTCCTAAAAATATTCCTATGAAAACAATCATTGAAAAGGCAAAAGATAAAGCTAAATAGTCTGCCCAATTTTTCTTGAATGATTGAAATGCTAATTTAAAATCATTAAACAAAATAAACACCTCCAAGGCACTCTATTATGATACTAAAAAGGCCAAAAAAAAACAATCACTATTGAAACAATAATGACTGTTTGGATTTTAATTGAGATCTTTTTACTTTATTCCAACAACTTCTAAACCGTTTGCAATATCAATATACGTTGAAACCTGTAAATTATTTCCATAAATAGTGCACTCTACACCATTATATAAATAAGTGACTTTATTGTCCTCAATTGAAGCAAAACCATTAACTAATAAAATAAGTTCTCCATCTATTTCTGTTATACTCATTTCTTCACTATCACCTACTATTTTTTGAACTACCGTAAATGATACATCTCCATCATAAGACATGATATATGTTTTATCTCCATCAATATTTGCATTTGTTTGCTCCTTAACAGAAACATTCATATCTAAACCTGTAACATTAAGTGGCAAGTCATCAAAAGTCGCTCCAGTTGTAGATGATAAATTTTCTCTAGCACTTTCCATATTTTTAGATAAATTAAAGTATTCTTCTTCAAATCCTACACCAACTTCAACTTTAGTAAATGTTACATTAACTAGCACATCATTATTTTCATTATAAAGATGTACCCACACTGGTTTTAAATCATTTGTAAATTTAATTTCTTGTTTAACATATTGTGGGGCATTTTTGTAACTTGGCTCACTTGTAACAATAAGGCCATCGCTCATTTTTTGAGTTGTATATTCACCGTCAAAAACTTCTAATAATGATTGATAAATATATGGTTTAGCACTATTTAAAGGCCATCCTGATTTAAATTGATATACCTGATTTAAAGTAGGCGTTAAAACATACACACCTTCTTCATTTCTTAACATTATTTGTTCTTGATTAATCGTTGTATCATACAAACTCACTCTAAATAAATCATCTTCATCTTTCTTCATATAGGAAACAGAAACAGCAAATTTTCTTTGTTCCTCTCCATTATTTAATTCCATAGTTGCTTCTAATTGATATGACGATAAATTACTATTAACATTCTCAATTGTTTCAGAAATTGTTGTGCCCGAGAAAAACACCTTCCAAACTCCTACTCCAAGTAACGCAAATATTACTGTAATAACCAAAAATTTTTTTAACATTTTCTTTATCCACCTATCCTTTGTTAAAAGTCTATGCACCACATTTTAAAAAAATGTAAAAATATGAATTATTTTTTTAAACTTGGACATATTAATAAAGAAAAGGGAGGATTTTATATGAATATTGTTCAAAAGACTGCACTTGTTTTAACTGTTGTAGGAGCACTTAACTGGGGAATGATTGGATTATTTAATTTTGACTTAGTTGCTACAATATTTGGCTCTATGACAATTGTTACAAGAACTATTTATACATTAGTGGGTATTGCCGGTCTTATAAACGTTATGTTATTCTTTGTTGACCTTGATGAAATGGTTGTAATTGATAACAGAGAAAGAGTTAGATAACATTATAAAACTGTCTTTTTCAAACTAATATATATTAGATATAAAATAAGCGACTCTTAACGAATCGCTTATTTTTTTGTTATATTTTAGCTAATGAATGATTTTTATAACCATCATCTTCAGTAACTTCTTTTATAACTTTAATAAAAGACGGGAATTTTATTTTCTTATTTTCATCCCTTAATTCTACTTCTACGATTGCTTTATCATTCCAGAAAGGATAAACATCAATTTCATAATATGTTCTATCATAAGTTAGACAATATCTTGTTTTTCTTATTTGCCTATATTTAGGATCTGCACTCATAAGTAAATTCAAATATTCTTCCTTAGATAATCTTTTTTCTATTTCTAATCTCTTTACTTCATTTATTTTTCTTTTAATAGTTTTGTAATAAATATAATTTCCTTCTTTTCCACGTTGTCTAATTCTCACTTCATCATCATTATCACTAACTAAATAAGTTTGAATAATTTCTATTTTTTCACAATTTTTCATACCCTCGAGTTCTTTAACATTAGGATATTCAATAAGATATTTTCTTTCTATTTCAAAAGGTTCTGGCTCTCCTAAAAAAGAAGAAATCTCAGCGATTAATCTATTCATTTTCTCTTCAAAATTTGTTGAGTTATCAATTATTCTTAAGTGTGGGTGTCCTGTCCATGCAGATATTATTTTATCATCAAGAATCGCAGCTTCTTTTGCCGTTTCTTTTCTAGCTTTATTATTTTCTAAAGTATAGAACTCTTCTGCACCTTTGGCGGCAGTAACAAGATGAAACACAGCATCATAATTATCTCTTAATTCGATTTCACTAGCATCTAGTTTCTTTATTAAGGTTTGAAATTCTAATTCATTTAAATAAGCTTTACTATCAAGCATTCCTCTATCACAAACAATTAAAACTTTACCTTCCATTTTAGTTGCTGCTTCATAATAAATTTTTTCTTTTTCTTTTTGCATCTTCATAAGTGGGGTTTGGAAATTTATCTTATTTTTGCAAACGTTGAAATTTACTCCTGAATTGATTAACTCTGTTGCACTTTCTCCGATAAACAATACTGTATATCCTTTTTGAGTAAATTCATTTTGAATCCAACTTAAAGCAGTACTTTTTCCTGCGCATGGACCTCCTGTAATAACAATCATATTAATATTAGAATTCTTCTTTTCTTCTTCAATTAAGTCTTCTAGTTTTACATTAAATATTATTGATAATTTATTCATTATTTCTAATGGAGGTTTTGTTTGACCCATCTCCCACTTAGATACAGCTTTATTTGTAACTCCAACCATTTCTCCAAGTTCACTTTGAGACAATTTACATTTTCTTCTTAAATTATAAAGTCTATTTCCAAATCCATAATCGTTCATAATCGCACCCCTTACAAAAAAATTATAACATACCACAAACAACTAAAGTGTCTCTTTTTAAGAGAAAAAAAGCGATGTAAACATCGCTAATTATTTTTCTTTACATTCATTTCTCTAAAACTAATTACTGATTCACTATGGTAATCATATATCCTTTTAGCCGCCTCATTTATTGATTTAATAGAAAATTCATTTAAATCACATTCCTTTTCATAAACCTCAATGAACTTCTCAAAATCATCTTCAAATAAAACAAACTCTTTTTTTGGCCCCCCAGGAATTTTTCCAGTTACTACAGGCTTTGATAAATAAATTATATTAACAAAATCTTCAAATGGAGTGTTTTCCAATAAATTAGTTAATATCTTTATTCTTTTTTCATTATTTCTTAATGGATTATCAATATGAATCATTTTATCTCTTCTATATAAAACCCATTTTTCATCAATTACTTTAGCATTTAAATATCCGTAGTAACATTTACAGGCAATTACATAAATATATTTGTTACCAATCATAATATGATCTATTTTTATATACTTATCTTCTCTTATTTGGATTATAACATCACTTAAAAGCGGAAAATCATGATCAATTGCAAACTTTTTTAATTTAGATGCAATCCTTCTTTTCTTTGTTAATCCAATAAACAAACTTCTCAAATCATCTAAAAAGATGTAACAAACCGAGAACAACACTAACAAGAATAAAAATAAGATCATTAATATTAATCCTAATTTATCCATTATTCACCACACGCCACTTCTAGAGCCAATTTCATCATTTTAGTAAAGCCATTTTGTCTTGCTTCCGTACTAGCCTTTTCACCAGTAATAAAATTATCAGAAATTGTAACAATTGTAAGAGCTTTCTTTCCTGCTCTTGCTGCATTTATATACAATGCATATGATTCCATCTCTACAGCTAAAACTCCTAACTTAGCCCATGTTTTCCACTCATCTTTATTTTCGTTATAAAATATATCGCTACAGAAAACATTACCAACGTGATAATTGTATTCATTTTCTTTAGCTACTTTTACAGATTTTTCCACTAAATCATAAGAAGCAATCGCACTGAAAGTTCCATGCAAGTTGAATTGGCATGCATAGTTAGAATCGCTACAAGCACCTAACGCCATAACGATATCTCCACTTTTAACATTTTCAACATAAGCACCAGCAGTACCTACTCTTATAATTTCATCTACATCATAATCATGATACAACTCATAAGAATAAATTCCCATTGAAGGAACTCCCATTCCACTTCCTGCAACACTTACTTCTTTTCCTTTGTAATGTCCTGTATAGCAATACATATTTCTAACTGTATTTACTAACTTGTAATCATCTAAAAAGTTCTCTGCAATATATTTTGCTCTAAGTGGATCTCCGCACATTAAAACTTTCTTTGCAATTTCACCTTTTTGTGCTTGGTTATGTGGTGTTGACATATTATTCTTCCTCACTTTCGTATAAATCAATTACTTTTGTTTTAGCTAAAATATCAGCTAAATCCTTCTTGTCTTCTCTTAGAATCATTGTTATTGTTGAAGCAATAACAGTAATACCTAAAGAAGCAACATTTATAAATATTCTACCAATTCCCTCACGATAAAACATTGTTTTATAATCTAATTTTCTTCCATCTTCTCTAACAACTTGCAACTTAAATACTTTTTTACCTATTGTTTGGCCTCCAAAAAACAAAGGAATAACAATATAGTACATAAGTAAAATTATTGCAAAAATAATCCCATATCTAAAAACATCAAAAATAAATTTAGATGTTACTAAATGCTCTGATGAACTTAGCATGCTTATAATAAAAGGCAACTTACCTAATGTAAGAACAACAAACAATCCTAACACAATTGCCAAATCTAACAAAGACGACATAATTCTATGTCTTACTTTTGCCAATTTCACACAAATCCCTCCTTTATGCAAATAACGGAACTATAAACTCTTTTGCTATTGAAAAATAAATAAGAATAGCTAACGCATCAGCAATTGTAGTAACTAAAGGCCCTGCCATTACAGCTGGATCTAGCCTACATATTTTAGCTAATACCGGTAATATTGTTGCAATAATTTTAGCAACAATTACAACTATCATCATACTTATAGATACAGTCAAGAAAACGGCCGTACTATTTTGAGGTACATCTACTATTCCTATAAGGTTCTCTAACCATAATAATCCAAAGCAAACAATTGCTAGGCTTCCCCCTAATAATATACCAACTGCAACTTCTTTTCTCAAGGCTTTAAGAAAATCTTTTGTTTTTATAGTCCCTAAAGAAAGACCACGAATAAGAAGCGCTGTAGTTTGGCTTCCGGCATTTCCTGCCGTACCTGTAATCATAGGCATAAATACCGTTAATACCGCAACTGCCGCTATTGCACTCTCTGCTTTACTTAAAATAAATGTAGACAGAATTGATGTTAAAAGAAGCACAATTAGCCAAACAACAGTTTTTGTAAACATTTTGAAATTAGAAACTTCAAAATAATCATCTTCAAGAGGAACGACATGAGCCATCTTTTCGATATCTTCTGTTGCTTCATCATCGATAACGTCGATGATATCGTCTGATGTAATGATACCTAACATTTTCATTTCCGAATTAGTAACGGCAATTGAGCTTAAGTCATACTTTTTAAATGAATTAGCAACATCTTCTTTATCATCATCTACTAATACACTTACAAGGTCTTTTTCCATTATATCTTTAATTTTAACATCTTCATCATTAAACAAAATTTCCTTTAAAGAAACATAACCTTTTAAAGTTCTTTTACTATCAACAATATAACATATAGAAATAGTCTCTGCTTCTCTACCATCTTTTCTTATCTTCTTTAAAGCCACTTCACATGTATCGTTTTCCTTAAGTTCTACATAATCAATATTCATTATTGATCCTGCACTATTATCTTTATAACTAAGAAGTTTATTTACTTCTCCTCTTAAGTCTTTATCGATACTTTTTAATACTTTCTTAACAATATTTGAAGGCATTTCTTCAATGAAATCAACAATATCATCAGTATATAACTCTTCAACAACTTCTTTAATATCTCTACTAGCCAAAACACTTACAAGATTTTCTTTATAATCTGTATCAAGATAACTGAAAACTTCTGCAGTCAAACTTGCAGGTACAGTTTTGAAAATAAAAATTGTTCTCTTTATATCTAGTTCATTAATTTTCTCAGCTAAATCTACACTGTTATATTCCTCAAAAATCTGTCTGAGTTTATTCACATTCTTCCCTCTAACTAGTTCATCAATGAATTCAACTGTAATTTCATTCATACAAACACCTCCTTCATTAAAATTATAATCCTTTTTTATGAATAGATTTACGGTTAACCCAACTTTTTTTAACAAAAAAAGAAAGTTTTTATTACTTTCTCTTTTTGTTTTGCATTCTAATTATTTCTATTTCTTTAATTTTTTCTTTAGCTTGTGGTTCATCACATTTAGCAAAGAGTTTTTCTGCTTCATCTAGTTTTTGTCCTGTTTTTAAATAACAATCTGCTAATTTATATCTAGCAAACAATACTCCTTTTTTCAAAGCTTCCTCATAATAAGGTATTGCTTCTTTTAAAAGTTCTTTATTATATTCTTTTTTATAAGTGATTGCTTCTGCATACAAATATTCCGCAAACATTGATTCTTGTCTTAAAGCTTTAGCAAAAAGTTTTTCAGCTTTTTTCATATCAACTGTTTTTGTTATTTCTTGCCCAGTACAATAAAAATATGCGAATTGTGCCATTGCATCTGGACCATTTTCTTTAAAGGATTTTTTTAAGTAAAACATTGCTTCGTCTTTGTGTCCTTGTGCCAATAAAAATTTATATTTCCAATAATTTAGAATGTGTTTAGCGTAGGCCCACTGATCATTAGCCTTATCGCCCATAAACCAAATCATTTTATCGACCTGTTTAACTACGTCATAATCCCAATCTTCATTGAGATATCTAACCATCATTTTTCTACCAACTGTCGTAGGCCAGTTACCAAAATGATCACTAATTCCTGTTATTTTTTTTGCCACTTAAATCACCATCTTTCCACTACATTTTATATTAGGTTTAGCCAAATTTCAAGAACAAATTTTTCATTTATTTCATTTTAAAATTAGTGCTTTTATAATTTTCAAAAATTGTCATTTTATTTATAGTCTTAACTAATTTATTTTCTCTAAAATTTTCTCTTTTTGTACTATCTAAAACAGTGTCCAAAAGTTCCACAAAATCCAATTTACCTTTCCATAAATAGTATGAATATGAGCCAGGAATAGAATTTATTTCATTAACATAAACTTCATTATGATAAAGAAAATCTATCCTAATAACCCCCCTTGCATCAAATGCTTTGTAAATAGTTTTAGCGATGCTTTCAATTTTGGATTTCACCTCATCACTAATAATCGCAGGATATACTCTTTTAGTAGATGCCATTCCTTTTATTTTAAAACCATTTTCATATTTTTGAGCATAATCTAAAACATCTCCTGCTTTTACAATTTCTTCAATATTGGATGTTATTATTTCACCATCTTTTTCTACAACAGAAATGTTATATTCTTTACTGTTTTCAATAAACTCCTCTAATATAACTTTTTTGTCATATTTCAAAGCTTCTTCTACTGCCAAATTCAAATCTTTTTCATTATTAGCTTTACTTACACCAATTGAAGAACCTAAAGTATTCGGTTTTACAATAATAGGGAATGATAATGTATTAGCAAAATCTTTATTCTCAATTTCAATATATTTAGAATTTTTTATACCCAATCCATCTAAAATTCTTTTAGTTAAAACCTTACTTTGTGCAACTGCATAAAAAGAAAGATTATCTCCCACAACAGGAATCTTTTTAAATTTCAAATACGCTAATAAAGTTCCATCCTCCATACCTTTTCCATGCACAATAGGAAATGCATAATCAAAATATATCTTCTTAAAGTTCTTGCACTTAATATAACTTCTTTTTTTATTTTTGATTATACTAATTTCTTTTTTCCTTTTAACAATAGATTTCAGATTCTTATATTTATTTAAATCAGTTAAGTTTTTATCATAATATAGCTTATTATTTTTGCTTATGTATATAGGTATAACTGTATGATTAATACTCAACGCTTCCATTACTTGATTTGCCGTTATTATACTTATCTCATGTTCTACACTCTCTCCACCAAATAAAACTAATATTCTCATTTTATCCACCTCACCTTAAATATATGCTCGGCAGATCATTTTCTATTAAAAATATTTTATTCTCATCTGCAATGGATTTAACATATTCCCAAGCCTCCATAAAATCTTTTTTTATCAATATTTTGTTTTCACTAAATCCACCATCTACTAATCCTCTTTTTAAAACATTTGCGTTTTTTTCAACCAAAATAGCAAAGTCTATTTTACTCGCCATATACTTACCTAATTCATAATTTACTTTTTCGCTATTCTCTCCTTGTTCAATTATCCCTGGAGTAATTATAAACTTCTCCTCTTGCATCATGTTTAAAACATCTATAGCGTTTTTAAAACCTACTTCGTTAGAATTGAAACCATCATCAATTATTTTTATTCCTTGCAAATATTTTAACTCTAAGCGATGCTCTATGGGCTTTATTTTACCCACCAATTCATTAAGATTTTCAAATTCTATTCCTAGACCTTTTAAAACACCTATAGAACCTAATACATTTAAAATGCTATGTTCACCTAATAAACAAATATTAATGTTCGAATACATCTCATTATTAATATATAAATCAAAAGAAGACCCTTTATTATTCATCTCTATATTTTTAGCCATTATGTCACTATTATTTTTTATGCCATATGTTATAACATTGCATTTCAGTTTTGAAACTTCTTCACACAAATAAACATTATCATTATTAAGAACACAGGTTTCATCATTTAACAACACTTTTGCAAGTTTCAATTTTTCATTTTTTATGGTATCAATATTTTTAAAAGTAAGAATATGTTGACTCCCTACTTCTGTTATTAAAGAAACATTTGGCTTAATAACTCTTAAAAGTTTATCCATCCCGCCCTTTTTATCTACACCATATTCACAAATAAAATATTCATCTTCACTTTTCACACACTCGCGAATACCTTTTACTATACCAACTTTGTTATTGTAAGATTTAGGAGTCTTACTCACATTAATTACGCCTTCAAGCATATCAAAAAGTATATTTTTACAACTGGTCTTCCCATAACTACCTGTAATCCCTATAATCCTTTTATCTTTTATAATTTTTTTAGCATCTCTAACATATCTTTTCATTATCAAACTCTCAACAAAACATGAAATAAAATGTGTAATAAACAACGTGATAAAAAGTAAAGAACTGCTAAGAGAAAAAAGCAACACTTTATCATTAAACATTAAAGAAAAGCAAAAAGAATAAACAAAATAAATAACTAATAATCTCTTAACTCTATTCGTTAATTTCAAACTTTCTTTTTCATATAAGAAATAACTTGTTAAAATCAAAGACAAAATTAAAAGAATTACCTTCTCCCAAAAAGGCATAAAAAAAGAAATAAAAAGAAAAACAACATTAATTATCTGAACAAAAATATTTTTTATTAATTTATGTTTTAAATACTTATCTAATTCATAATGATGTGCTTGAACAATTTTATATTGATTGAAAAAGGGATAAAAACTCAAAAACGGATAAGCACAAGAAATTATTAAATTAATCATTGTCATTCCCCCTTATAAATTGTTGAATGATTAATCTAGTAAATTCTATGTTTTCTAAGTATGCAAAATGTCCGCCTTTTTGAATATATAACTTACTGTTTTTCAATTTCCTATTTAACGATTTTGCCTTACTCAAAGGAACTTTATCATCTTTATTCCCCCATATTAACAAGACTGGACTTTCAATTAGTCTTATACTTTTATCAAAATGCGTATTTACAACATTAACAAAAAAAGATTTCATATTTTTAGAACAATTTTTATAATCATAACTTCCATATTCTTTTATAGCTAAATTCAGTTTTTTCTTGAATTTATACTTATATATATTAAAAAAGTATTTTACAGTTCTTTTAGGCTTTAGTATTGGACTTGCTAAAAGTATTAATCCTTTTACACCACCATATTTTAAAATATAATTGACTGCTACTTTACCACCAAAAGAATGTCCAACTATATAAGTTGGTTTTATACCTTTACCTTTTAAAAATTCGTTTAATTTTTCCGTATATAAATTTAGTGTTTCTGCATCATTAAAAGGAGACTCTCCAAATCCCGGCAAATCCAAAACAATACATCTATAATTACATTTTAATTCTTCTATTAACGGAAGCATCATTTCTTTGTTTTGTCCCCAACCATGTAAAAAAAGAATAACTTCCCCAAATCCCTCATCAACATAAGTAATAGTAGGCAATTATATCACTCCTACTACAAAGTATGATTAATTAAAAAATTTGCTAAAAAAAATAGGTCATTTAAGACCTATTATTTTATCTTAGTTGAATATTTAGTTTCTAGCATAGCTTTAATGTTTGTTGCTGATGCAACTAAATCTGGATCTGTTGCTGTCTCAATAACTTTACAATATAATTCATATCCTTTTTTAGGATTGTAATAATAGCCATTGTTGTAATCTTTAAAGTTAGGATTTGCACACATATGAGCAAAGAAATATAATGTATACTCATTGTTAGTTTCGCCAACTAAATTTTTAGCACTTATAACATTGTCACAGAACAATTTACATTCTTCTGTTGATTTAGTTTTTGTGTATCTAGCAAAATGATATTTAGCGTGAACCATATATCCAATTGCTTTATAATCACTATCATTACTTGAAATCAATTTATTTGCCCATTGTAAACCAACTTGAGCATCTCTATCATTATAATCAAATACAAAACTCTTTTTATGTCCACTTCCAACACAGTTCAATGCATACTCAGCCATTGCCGCTAATGAACCACATGTATCCGCAGCAAATACCAAATATTTTCTTCCTAAATATTTTCTCGCAAACTCATTAGAAACATGTTTTTGTTTGCTCTTTCTTACTAAGTCTGTATCAGTTTCAATTAATTTTGTAATTAACTCATCATCGTTAGGGATTTCTTGCATCAATTTACATAATGAATATGCCCCTTCACCTCTATAATAATTATAATAAGTCGCCTTAGTATCTTTAGAAGAATACACTGTATAAAAATGATCCCAAGCTTGTTCGTAATAGCCATTTTCCATAGCAACATTACCAGCTTGTAAATGTGCTTTTAATTTTTCGCCTAAATCATCAGCCTCATCTTCTTCGTGTTGATAATCTACCATAACATCTGTTAAACCCTTAATCTTTTTTGCCACAACAATCACCTCGTGCTTCTATTTTAACTTATACATTTTAATATTTCAATATTATTTTAGCCATCAAAGGCTTTAATGCCTTATTTTGTAAGTTAATTTACTTTTTTAAATGTAGTAAAATTGCTTTTTATTTTTTTTATGTTTATAATGATTTTGGAGATGATGGAAATGGAAGTAATTTTAACTTTAACGCCTTGGATTTGGGGTGCTTTAATTCTAATAACTGTTATTATAGAATTATTCTCATCTGACGTTGATGCCATTTGGTTTTCATCTGGCGCTTTATGTGCTTTAATATTATCATTATTTGATGTTCATATAGCAATACAACTAGCTGTCTTTATTGTTGTTACTGCATCATTATTATTCACAGTTGGCAAATGGGTAAAAAAACTATTAAGAACAAAAAATATACCTTCAAATTCTGAATCTTTAATCGGAAAAGAAATCTTAATTTTAGAAAATGCTAATGAATATGAAAAAGGCAGTGGTGTTATTAACGACATCGTATGGACTGTAAGTTGTCAAGCTGGCATTTCTGTAGAAAAAGGAAAACACGCAATCATCATTGCAATTGATGATAACAATCTAGTTGTTAGAAATAAAGAATAAACAAAAAGTTCACTTCAAATCAAAGTGAACTTTTTTATTATCTTCTTCCAAAGAATTTTTTAATTTTATTTATTCCTTTTTCTTTCTTTTCTTCTGTGTCTATTTTTGGAAGTTTAATCTTTAAATGACCTTGCTTCATCCAAACAATATCTCTAATAGACATCATTTTGAAATCAAGCATTTCACATTTAGAAACGATTGCTTGATTTTTTCTTTTATCTTCATCTGACATTTCGTTATATTTCTTAGCCCATTTATTCTTTTCTTCTGCTACTTCTACACCTTTTTGAATCATTTCTTCTTCACTAAGATCTTTGAGTGCCAAATAATCTACACTAAAATCTAAATCAGCAAAAAACTTAATAGCATCCTTGTCTGTAAATTCTACAAATTCATATCTATTTTCATCTGTGCAAACTACTGGCTTTCCATCTTTAAACACAGTGTTAAAGATAGAAGCAGGAATTGACACTCCATCTAAACCATTAATTAAATACATTATGTCATTTAATTGAACATATGCTTTCCCATCTACTATTATTTTCATCTTAAAACCCTCACTTTTTTGCATTGACATTTTAGCACGGATTTTAAATGTTGTATACAATTATTTTTTATCCTTCATTTGATAAAAGTAGTTTTTCAATATCTTTCCACCCATTTACTCTAATAACATTTTTCTCTTCTAATTCTTCATTTGAAAGAGTTTTATTATGATAAGCAGTAAATAAAAGTTTTGTATCTGCTCCTAAAATATTCTCTAATTTATCATCGATTTTAATATCGCAATTAACTACTGATTTATCTGCAGTAAAAATAAAGTTTCTTGGATTTAAAAAATCTAATTCCTTTCTTAGATAATCATATTTATATTTAAGATTGATGCCAGCATCCTCTACAAGTTCTCTCCAAATATAATCTGTACAAATATGTATTTTATATTCCTCATTTAATCTCTTTAAAACCTCATAACAATCTGGTAATAAAATAGCGTTATCATAGTTATTCATAAGTTTAAATTTATTAAAAAAGTCTGCCTTCTTATCTCCTAGAATATCTTGTAAATAATAACCATACTTATCATAATCAGGCTCATATCCTAAATAATCTCTTAATATTTCAAAAAACTTGCCATCTGTTATAACATTATCCATATCTATCATTATTGTCTTCATTTCAAGCACTCCTTTACTACTTTTAATATATTGGCTGTTTCAAAATGTTATACTACTTTACTAATAAAATCAACATTTTATAATAAATACTATCTACTACTCTTCTTATTTAAAGATTCTCTTAATATTTTATTATAAAAACTAGTGTCTACAATAGGTAAATTCACACTATATTTATCTATTAAATTTATTAATTTTTTTAACATTCTGTCAGTTTCTTCCTCTCCTTTAATAGAACTATAATATTTATAAGGAAATCCTATTGCTTTAACATGTTCAAAAGAAATACTATCCTTCTTCATATATTCGCCATTCATATAACTATATAAATTTTTTGTTGTTTTATCTTTTAATTTATCCCACTCATCAAAAGAAACATATTTAGTTAAATAAGCATCACACTTTGGGGAGACTAAAAAAGAAATATTTTCTAATATAAATAAACTAAAATCCGAATGTCTTTCACTGTTGTACCCTATAAGAGAAACATATTCCCCTTTATTAGCATTATCACCATAATTATAGTAATTGCTTGTATATTTACCCGCTAAAAGCTTTTTAGTTTTAAATATATTTTCTAATTTTTTCATATTATCATCAAATCTAACTCCATGGTATAAAAAGCAATATGGATTAAGTTTTCTTTCTCCCATTTCTGAATCATAAAATATATCACTAGATACTTGCATATCTTCTTTTTCTAATTCCTCTATGCTTTTCTTGGTTTTGTTTGACTCATACTCAAAAAAATTATATTTCACAACTCATCACTTCCTACAGTTAAAAGTATATCACATAAGAAACTACCATTTCTATTTAAAAATTTATTCACAAAAAAAGCCCCCTTTCGAGGACTTATTAAACTTATTATTCTAAAACATATGCTGTTGTTGGAGTAATTGTTGTATCAGGCGTATATATTGCCCAGTCACTTACATCTTCAACACTATATGTTCCTTCATATCCAGTATGTATTCCTAAATCTGCATATGGTTCTTGTAAAAGTGTTGCTCTGAACTTATCACCAATAAACTCTATAAGTCTAAAATAGATATGTTCGTAATTTTTACCACCATCTACAGGTAAGGCAATTTTAATTATTATATCGTTATTTTTATCTTTTGATAGTTGCTTTACATAATTAAATCTTTCTTTAGCAATAATAGTTCTTATTTTTGTTTCATCATTGCTTATAAAGAATAAAGGATTGTCTTCCCACAAATTGTTATATACAGAAATTGGAGAAACTTTCATTGTTCTTTCATCATTTTCTGTTTGATAAACAAATATAGGACTAGTTTTACTATTATGCCCACCTTGTCTATCGTCAATGTTTCCTAGGGATAAATTGCTGTATTCATTTAGAGCTTTAGTCCAAGATAAACAAGTTGCTACTATTGGATAATTGTTACTAAAATATCCTATATGAAATCCTTGGCCTTGAATATCTTTAACTTCAACATTATCTAATAAATAACTAGCAAATGTTGTAATTAAATTGTAGTGAGTATTGTAGTTTTCTCTACTTGTTTGCAATACTTCTAATTCTGTAGTTCCACATCTACATAAACCATGAGTGTGAATCCAAATTTCGTTATTATCTCCTGCGATTGCTTGTATAGTATATAAATCATTAGCACTTGGAGTAGTACTAGAATTTACAGCCATTTTCACCCATTTTAAAGGTAATAATTTCTCTGCACTTTCATCTACAACTGCAACTAAGTTGGGAGCCATAGCCATAAGCAGTTTAAGTTGAAGTTTAAATGACTCTTTTGGTTTATTATTAAAACTCATGTATACAGTTAAAGCTGATTTAGCATTATTAACTTTTATCATTTCTTGTTCACTCAAATAGAATGGCCCTCTTGCATAACTTTCAGGCAAAGAAAACTCTGTAGGATAGTAACCAATTTCATAATCTTCACCGTTATAGGTTAATCTAATTCCTCCAGGAGCTTCGCTAGTTAAATCTCTAACCGCAGTAACTTCAACACCCTCAATTGCATCAACTCTATCCACAATCTTTGCAAATAGATCTTCATCAAATTCGTTAAGAAGTGCCATCATATAAGATTGCTCTTCCCAATACCCTAATGGTTGTTCAACATAATTATTCATTTTATCTCTCCTTAATTTGATTTAATTATATCACTTATCTTTTATATTCAATAAAAAAAGAACCCTTTAATATAAAAGAGTTCTAATTTAAAGCTTAGTCTTTTGTAATAATATTAGACAAACTTGTATTAGTTAATTGTTCTTTTAGAACTTCTGGAAGAAACCTTTCTTGTTTTAATTCTTCTAGAGTAAACCATCTAAATTGCAATCTAACCAATTTACCTTTATCATTTTCTGTAACAACATAATCTTCTAAATTAACATCTTCAATGTTATTTGGCTCTACAATATAGTAATATCCTAATTCATGAAATGTTCTACCATCTTTTGCTTTAAAGAAGTTTTGAATTATAGAAACTAGTCTATCAATCTTAACATCATAGCCTAACTCTTCCTTCATTTCTCTTAAAACAGCGCTATCAGTATCTTCTCCTAATTCAACATGTCCTCCAGGTAAGCAATAAAAGTCATTATCTTGTATTTTTACTGTTAAATACTTGTCATTAACTTTTAGAATTCCACATACCCTAAATTTAAATTTTCCTTCACTACAGTCAATTTTAACATCCATCATCGTCTCTTCCCCTCACTTTCTTCTCCAATTGTACTCTTTTGTTTTATAAATTTCCACAATGTTTTTACTTTTCTTTAAAATAAAAGAACTCACAAAATGAACTAGTCAAGAAAAAGTAGACAATTTATAAAAAAGCACAATTTAACTCCAATTTGGTTTTAAACTGAGTTGGAGTTTTATATTTTAAAGAATATGCAGGCCTATCATTGTTAAAATAATGAACGTAATCTTTTATTG
>JBGVRX010000028.1:0-51013 GCA_045128835.1 Bacilli bacterium
ACAATAAAAGATTACGTTCATTATTTTAACAATGATAGGCCTGCATATTCTTTAAAATATAAAACTCCAACTCAGTTTAAAACCAAATTGGAGTTAAATTGTGCTTTTTTATAAATTGTCTACTTTTTCTTGACTAGTTCAGTAATAATGTGAACTTTTTTATTGAATTTTAAATCATTGAAGCAATTAATATAATCATACAAACAATTAATGAAATGCTAAATATAATTCCAGTTATTGCTCTAAAGTTTAAAGCTTTAGTTTGTCTTATTGATTTTGTGAAGTATTGATTAATTGTTGTTAACTCTTCAGCTTCAAATTCTCTTTTTGGAATAATTAATGCATTTACTTTATCAACATATAGGTAGTAGTAATTTTTACTATCATAATAAGAATAAAATTTACTATATTCTAACGAACTTTCTCCATTAGGTGTTATTTCTTTGTATTTGTTTTCTTCGATAATTACTTTTATTTCGCTTAGTGAACTGTTGGCTTTTACTGCACCGTTAACTGCTCTATACATTTGTAAATAACTAAGTGCAAACAATAAAATAGGGAGTAAATACAATAAGTCTCCATTATCATACCCATCCTTATTAACCATAAAAATAAAGACAACGATAAGAGAAAGAATAATTAATGGTGAAACTAGGATAAATGCATTTCTATTTAATAAGTATAAAAAATAATCTTTTTTTGTAAGTCTGTTTCTAAAACTTTTTTCAATTCTTTTTGTCATAACTGTCCCTCCTTTTTCAATTCTATATTTATTTGATTATTAATACAACAAAAAAGAATAAATTATAGAAATAAATCATTCTTTAAATTATAATAATTTAAGAGGTGAATGATATGACAAAAGTAGTTCAAAGAGAATTGTATTGCCCAGTATGCAAAAAAACATTTGTTCAACCAGTTTATATGAGTGTTACAAGTTTTTTAATGTCAGATAAGGAAAAAGAAAAGATGAAGAATGGAACTTTATTCAAAAATTTCTGCCCAGTGTGTAATACAGAATTGGTTTTACCTCCTAAAGAGGAGCAAAAATAAAATAATATGGTGAGAATAGATACTTAGGTATCTATTTTTTGTTATACTAAAATGGTGAGGTGGGATAATGATTAAGGTATATTTAGATTCTTATAATCAAATAAAAGTTAATGTTAGTAAGAACTATTATAGCGGTAAAATTAGCTCATTATATATGTTGACAAAGTATGGCCCTCAGAAGTTAAAGGAGTTACAACTCTCTGAAAAGTTTGAAGACTATATTGAGTATATTGTTGAATTTGATTTTGATATTGAACTTGGAGAAGAGTATTATCTTGTTGATGATTATGGTTTTAAGGCTCTTCTTGAGTATCGTTATATAACAAAAAGTGAAAAATTTAGAAATGATACTTATACGACTGAAGAATTAGGCTGTCGCTATTTAAAAGAAGAGACAGTGTTTTCTTTATGGGCTCCAACTAGTAATGAGGTTCTTCTTGTTTTAAATAGTAGTGAGTTTTATAAAATGAAGAGAGAAGGAAATGTTTTTAAATGTGTAGTAAGTAGAAATTTAGAAAAGTGTGATTATTACTATCTTGTTAAAAATAATGGGAAGTATAATAAAGTTTTAGATCCATACGCATATTCTTATAATTATGATCAAAGTGCTTGTGTTGTTGTGGATTTAGATAAGGTTAAAAAGAGTGTTCCTTTATCTATAAATAAGAAGAGTAAAGTTATTTATGAAGCGAATGTGAGAGATTTCTCTAGCGCTAAAAAGGGAAATAATAAAAGTAAATTTTTAGGTGTGGTAGATGAAGAAAGTTTGAACTATTTAGATAATCTAGGAATTGAATACTTTCAACTTATGCCTATTAACTATTTTAATGGCGATGTATATAATAGCGAGAGTTTTTATAATTGGGGATACAATCCTTATTTGTTTGGTGTTCCTCATCCTAATTATGTTTATAGTTTAGAAAATCCTTATGCTGTTATGAATGAATGCAAAGAAATGATTAATAAACTTCATAAAAAAGGAATTAAAGTTACTCTTGATGTTGTCTTCAATCATTTAGAGGACAGAGAAGATAATATTTTAAATCTATTAGTTCCTAATTATTTCTATTTGATTAAAGATGGAAAATACAGTAATGGAAGTTTCTGTGGAGTGGATTTAGATAGTACTGCTCCTATGATGAATAGGTTTATTAAAGATATGTGTAAAAGATGGGTTAAATTGTATGATGTGGATGGATTTAGATTTGATCTTTTAGGTATTTTAGATTACAAAACTATTAATGAACTTCAAGCAGAATTAAAGGCTATAAAATCAAACATCTTTATTTATGGTGAAGGATGGAATATGCCTAGTTTAATGAATGATGAAGATAAGGCTATCATGACAAACGCTAGTAAAATGAATAATATTGCTTTCTTTAACGATTATTATAGAGAAAGTTTGAAATATGATTATGTAGGAGAGCATGTTGTTGCAGGTGATTATCTTTCAAACAATAAAACTTATTTTGATTTTAGTAAAAGTATAAACTATTTAGAATGTCACGATAATTATACATACTTTGATCTTCAAACATATGTCGAGTTAAGAGAAGAAAAGTTTGCTATGAAAAGACAACTATTTAAAAACTTAATTATTTTATTAAGTAATGGATATGCTTTCTATCATTCAGGACAAGAATTTTATAGGACTAAAAAAGGATGCGAAAATTCGTATTGTAAACCTAATGAAATTAATATGTTTGACTGGAATAGAATGTATAAATATAGTAAGGATGTAAATGTTATTGAAAAGATGATAAAACTTCGTGAAAAGCATAATTTCTTTGCTAGTAAATATGAATATGAAGAGGAATTTGGTATTATTAGGTTAAAGAATGATGAAGTAAACGTTGTTATTAACTTATCAGATAGAATTGTTCAACTTGAGAAAAAAGAGATTTTACTTACAACGAACAAAAAGAATTTAGAAAAATATGATTTAGTTGTTTATAAGAAGTAAGGGGTGAATGCAGTGATAAATTTAGAAAGTTTTTTACATGGATACAGTTTAGATTCACACAAGTTCTTTGGGGCACACAAAATAGATGATGAAGTAGTTTTTAGAGTATATGCACCAAATGCAAAAGAAGTAGAAATTAAAGGAGATTTCAATGGATGGCAAACTTATAAGATGGTTAAAATAAGTGATGCCGGTGTTTATGAAATAAGATTGAAGAATGTTAATCAATATGATTCTTATTTGTATAACATTTTAACTAAGGATAATAAGTGGATTGAAAAGGCCGATCCTTATTCATTTATGATGGATAAAAGACCTTTGTTTAAATCTAGATTCTTTGATATCGAAGATTATCCTTGGCATGATGAAAAATGGATGAGTAAGAGAACAAAGAATTTTGAAGAACCGATGAATATTTATGAAATGCATGTTGGTAGTTTTGTTCATTTTCAAAATGAAGAATTTGTTGATTATGAAAGATTAGCTCCAGTGTTATGTAAACATTTAAAAGAGAATCATTATACTCATGTTGAATTAATGCCGATCCTTGAACACCCAGTTGATGAATCTTGGGGATATCAAGTAAGTAGTTTCTATAGCGTTACAAGTAGATATGGTAATCCAAAACAATTGATGTATCTTGTAGATTATTTGCACCAAAATGGAATTGGAGTAATAATGGATTTTGTTTGTGTTCATTTTGCGTGTGATGAATATGGTTTATTAGATTTTGATGGAGACCAAGTGTATGGCTATGATAATGATTTGAAATATAGTCAATGGGGAAGTCCTAGTTTTGATTTAGGAAGAAATCCTACAAGAAGTTATTTAATATCAAGTGTTAGTTATTTCTTGGAATATTTCCATTTTGATGGCGTTAGATTTGATGCTGTTAGTAATATGGTTTATTACAATGGTGATAGTTCTAGGGGAGAAAATAAAGATGCGATAGAATTCATTAAAAGAATGAATAGTTTGATTAATGAAAGATATGAGAATGTAATGTTGATTGCTGAGGATTCTACAAGTTTTCCTAAAGTATGTGGTGATGTTAGATATGATAATAGCTTAGGGTTTGATTATAAATGGGATTTAGGGTGGATGAATGATACTTTAAAATATTTTGAACTTGATCCTATTTATAGAAAAGGAAATCATAATTTAATTACCTTCTCAATGCATTATTTCCCTAGTGAAAGATTTTTACTTCCTTTAAGTCATGATGAAGTTGTTCATGGTAAAAAATCTATCGTAGATAAGATGTGGGGAAGTTATGAAGATAAGTTTAAACAAGCAAGACTTCTATATACTTATATGTATACACATTCAGGTAAGAAATTATCTTTTATGGGTAATGAGATTGCTCAATTTATTGAATGGGATTATAAAAGAGAAATAGATTGGTTCTTGTTAGATTATCCAATTCATAAACAATTCAATCAATTTATGAAAGATTTAAATAAAATATATTTAGATGAAAAACCATTAAACAAGAGTGATTATATAGATAATGGATTTAATTGGATGATGGTAGATAACAAAAGACAAAGTGTATTTACTTATTATAGAAAATATCGTAATGAATATATTGTAGTAGTTTTAAATATGACTCCTGTTTCTTATGATAAATATGAAATAGGTGTTCCTCAATACGGATATTATGAAGAAATATTAAATAGTGATGATGTTAAATATGGAGGTAGCACTACTCCAGATGGTGAATTCTATATCACAAAGAAAAAGAATTTACATGGACAAGAATTTGCTATGAATATAAAATTAGGCCCATTTGGAGCAATGATATTTAGGAGGATGAAAAATGTTTGATAATAAAGAGAAATTTAAGGCTGAGTTTACTAAAAGAGCAGTAGAGCAATATGGTAGAGGAGTAGAAGAAATTCATATAAGTGAAAAGTATTTGATTCTTGGTGCTATGGTAAAAGACTTTGCCGCTTTCAACTGGAAAGAGAGTAAAGAAGTTTGTACAAAAGAAGCTAAAAAACAATTAACTTATTTATCAATGGAATTTTTGATTGGTAGATTATTAACAAACAACTTAATTAACTTAGGAATATACAATGTTGCTAAAGAAGGATTAAGAGATTTAAATATCGATATCGCAGAACTTGAAAATATTGAAAGTGATGCAGGTTTAGGTAATGGTGGTTTGGGTAGACTTGCTGCTTGTTTCTTAGATTCTTTAGTTACTTTAGATTATCCAGCACACGGTAATACTTTAAGATATGATTTCGGTTTCTTTAAACAAAAGATTACTGATAACAAACAAATTGAAGTTCCAGACCAATGGATGAGATATACAAATGTATGGGAAACTTATAAACCAAAACACGCTGTAGAAGTTAAGTTCTATGGAAAGGTTAAAGTTGATTATATAAATGGAGAATGTAAATATAGTCTAGTGGATGCTGAATGTATAAGAGCAGTTCCTTATGATTTACCAGTACTTGGTTATCAAACAAAGAATACTAATACGTTAAGATTATGGAGCGCAGAACCTAGTGAAGAAAATCTTCCTTCAAATAAATCATTCTCAAATTACTTAAATGGCATTCATGAATTGTGTCAATGTTTATATCCAGATGATTCAACTGAACAGGGTAAAATTTTAAGACTTAAACAACAATATTTCTTAGTGAGTTCTACTATTCAATCTTTAATTAGAGCGCATAAAAGAACATATGGTTCACTTAAGAATTTCCATGAAAAAAATGTTATTCAATTGAATGATACTCACCCAGTATTAGCAATCCCTGAACTATTAAGAATTTTAATGGATGAAGAGGATTTTGGATGGGATGAAGCATGGAATATTGTAAGTCAAACATTTGCTTATACAAACCACACTTTATTATCAGAAGCGTTAGAAAAATGGCCTTGTGATTATGTAAGTGGCTTACTTCCTCGTATTTATATGATTATTGAAGAAATTGATAGAAGATGCAGAAGTTATGTAAGAAAAGCATCAGATAATGATGAAAATGCTGTAAGAAAGACTGCTGTTATTAAAGATGGTATGGTTCACATGGCTAATATTGCTGTATGGAGTTGTTTCAGTGTTAATGGTGTTGCTCAATTACATACAGATTTATTAACTAATCAAGAAATGAAGGAATCATATAAATTATTCCCTCAAAAATTTAATAATAAAACTAATGGTGTAACGCACCGTAGATGGTTAATGAATAGCAACCCTAAATTAGCAGAAATGATTACTTTCTTAACTGGAGATGCATGGACTAAAGATCCAGATAAGATTGAAGAAATGATGCGTTTTGTTGATGATAATAATGTTAAAAAGAGATTCTTTGAAATTAAACAAGAAAATAAAATTCGTTTAAAAGAATATATTAAGAAACATAATAATATTGATGTTGATGAAAATTCAATTTTCGATGTTCAAATAAAGAGAATTCATGCTTATAAAAGACAAAGTTTGAATATCTTGCATGTTATTTATTTGTATTTGAAAATGAAGAAAAATCCTGAGTTTAGAATTCATCCACATACATTTATTTTTGGTGGTAAATCAGCACCTTCTTATTATTTAGCTAAGAAAACTATTGAATTAATAAATGCGGTAGCAGATGTAGTAAACAATGATGAAGAAACTAATAAGTTACTAAAAGTTGTATTTATTGAAAACTATGATGTAAGTAAGGCTGAAATTATTATTCCAGCAGCAGATTTATCTGAACAAATTTCTACAGCAGGTAAAGAGGCCAGTGGTACTAGTAACATGAAATTCATGATGAATGGTGCGGTTACAATTGGTACTCTTGATGGCGCAAATGTTGAAATTGTTGATAGAGTAGGCTTAGATAATGCAGTTATCTTTGGATTGAAGAGTGAAGAAGTATCTAAATTAGAAAAAGAAAGAACGTATGTATCTAGAGCAATTTATGAAAAAGATAAAGATATTAAAATGGTTTTAGATAGTTTAATGGATGGAACATTCAAGAGTAGTGATGCTGATGGATTTAGAGCAATTTATGAGGACTTAATTTACCATAATGATACATATTATGTTTTGAAAGATTTCAAAGATTATGTTAAAGCACAAGAAAAGGCCTCTACTTTATATATGGATAAAGATAAATGGGCAAAAATGTGTATAACAAATATTGCTAAATCAGGATTCTTTGCGAGTGATAGGACAATTGAACAATATGTAAAAGACATTTGGCATTTAGAAAAAATAAAAGTTAATTAAGGAGGAAATAATAATGGAATACAAAGAGACAGTAGAATTTTTAAAAGAGTTAACAGAAGCAAAAGGTATCTCAGGAAATGAAAAAGAAGCAAGTAGAGTAATGAAAAAATACTTAGAAGGATATGCTGATCATTTTGAATATGATAACTTAGGTTCTTTAATTGCTGTTAAAAAAGGTGACAGTGATTTAAGAGTAATGTTAAGTGGTCATATCGATGAAGTAGGTTTTATTGTAAGTAAAATTGAAGAAGGTGGGTTCTTAAGAATTAGTCCTGTTGGAGGATGGTGGGCACACGTATTACCTTCACAAAAAATGACTGTTATGACATATGAAGGAAAAACTTATATGGGTGTTGTAGGTTCAATTCCTCCTCATGGTATGAAGCCTGAAGTTAGAAATAAAGTTATGGATCTTAAAGACTTGTATATCGATTTAGGTGTTGCTAGTAAAAAAGAAGTTGAAGACATGGGAATTTGTGTAGGTGATAGTGTTGTTCCTTATACTGAATTTATGGTAATGAATAACCCTGATTACGTTTGTTCTAAAGCTTTTGATGATAGAATTGGTGCGGCTGTATGTGTAGAAGTTATGAGAAGATTAAAAAATGAAAATCATCCAAATACTTTATATAGTGTTGGAAGTGTTCAAGAAGAAGTTGGTTTAAGAGGAGCTAAAACTGCTACATATCATGTAAAGCCTGACATTGCGATTGCAATTGATGTTTCTATGTCATATGATGTTCCAGGTGGAGCAAGTGGCGACTCTAAACTTGGTGCTGGAGTTGCATTATCTGTAATGGACGCTAGTGTTATTGGACATAAAGGATTAGTTAAAATGATGGAAGGAATCTGCAAAGAAAAGAACATTAAATATACATATGATTCTTTAGTGGCAGGTGGAACAGATTCTGGAGAAATTAATAAATCATTTGATGGTGTTATTAATATGACGTTATCTTTACCTTGTAGATATTTCCATTCTCACAATTCTGTTGTTAATTTAAAAGATTATGAAGCGTGTGTAGAATTATTAGTAGAGTTTGTTAAGAGATTAGATGTTAATAAACTAAATGAATTAAAAGAAAGTAAAAGATAATAATAAGCAACCACTATTGTGGTTGTTTTTACTTAATAACTGTGTTAAAATCAAGGTGTTGAAAGAAGAGGTTGACTGTTATGTATGAATTTATAAATAGTAATAAAGAAGTAAATTCAATTGTTAATAAAACAATTGTAGATGAGTTTGATTATGTCAATAAAATAAGTTTTTTATATTCTGCGATGAAGAAATATTATCCAGAAGTTTATCAAGATAATTTAAATGGTTTAAGTGATACTTTTTCTAAACTGTTAGAGTTAAAAGAAGCATATGAAAAAGAGAATGGAGTAAGTTTAAATGAACCTGCTTATAGTGTTTTGGATATCGGTAGTTTCTTAGATTCAGTAATTGGTGAAGATTTAGAAGAAACTCTAGAGAACGTTAAAGAACTAGTGGATATTAATCTTATTTCTCTTAACAATAACTTTGAAGTTTTAGCACAAGAAATAGAGGATATGAGTTATTCTGAATTTATGAGTGAAGTATATGATGTAAATAGACATGTAACTCATTATATCGAAGATAATATTTTAAAAACTAATAGAAATAGAAGATAGAGACTTAATAAAGAGTCTCTTTTTTAATATAAATAAGCGAACGATTTAAAATATTAAAAAAATATAGTATTATTTTATTAAGGGTGATATTACCATGAATAATACAAGAAAAATTGCTATATGTGGAGTTTTTGGGGCTTTAGCTACTATTTTATATGTAGTACCTTTTTTTAAGTTCCCTTTGCCTTTTTTATTTCCAAGTTTTTTAGAGTTTAACTTTTCGGATATTCCTACGTTAATAGCAGGTTTTACATATGGACCAGTTGTTGCTTTTTTTGTTCATTTAATTAAAATTTTAATTAAATTACCTATGAGCTCTACTGGATGTGTTGGAGAACTAGCGGATTTTATTATAGGCTTATTATTTGTAATGCCTGCAGTATTTTATTACAAAAAGCATAAAAGCAAAAAAGGTGCTTTAATAGGTTTATTGCTTTCAATAGTTATTGCTACTGTAGTAGCGTGTTTTGTTAATAGATATATTTTAATCCCGTTCTATACTAAAGCATTTGGACTAGAAGCAGTAATGGGGATGGCAACAGCGTCTAACTCTAATATTACTGATGCAGAGTGGTCTCTTGTTTTGTGGGGAGTGCTACCATTTAACTTTACAAAAAATGTAATAGTATGTATCTTTACATTTATCTTGTATAAAAAGATTTCTAATGTCATTAGAAAGTATGGTGCTAAATAATGGAGTATACTTTAATAAGAAAAAATAATAAGAATATGTATGCTAGGTTGGATAAAGATAACAATTTGGTTATTACAGCACCGAGATTTGTTTCTTTACCTGTTATAGAAAAGTTTGCGAAAGAGTCTTATGACAAATTAAAAAAGAGGGTAGAGAAAAGACCTGTAAAAACTCTTTTTAATAAAGAAGGGCAAATTAAAATTTTAGGAGAATATAAAAATATTGATAATTTAAGTGAATTAAACGGTATATTATTAGTGGGGCTAAAGGAATATATAAATAAGAACTATTTAAATATTGCTAATGCAATGGGAATAAGTAATCCTCCCTCTATTAAAATAAAAAAAGTTAAAAATTATTTAGGACAATACAATAAAAAGTATCATTTAATTAATTTGAATTTGTTATTAGGACATATGAGTGAAGAGTTGATTGAATATGTTATAATACATGAGTTAGCACATATAAGATATATGAATCATCAGAAAGAGTTTTGGGAGGAAGTAAGTAAATACTGCCCTTACTATAAAACATATAGAACTAAATGTAAAAAGGAGTTTGTATACTATGAGAATTATTAAGTCTTTACAAAATGAGCAAATAAAGATGTTTGCTAAATTAAAAGAGAAAAAATATCGTGATGAAATGGGGTTATTTATTGTAGAGGGAGATCATTTAGTAAGAATGGCTCATGAAGCAAATTGTTTGGTAACTCTTTTAGTGGCTGAAGAGGATTTAGAAAACTATTTAGATATTATTAATGAAGATAATACTATTATTGTTACTGAATCTATTATTAATAAATTATCTTTTACTAAGAGTCCTCAAAATATCATAGGTATTGCTAAACAAAATACATATGATAAAAAGGATGTAAGTAAAGTTTTGGTTTTTGATACTCTTCAAGATCCTGGAAATGTTGGGACTTTGATTAGAAGTGCGTTAGCTTTTAACTATGATAAAGTTTATGTTAGTGAAAGCACTGTGGATGTTTATAATGAAAAAGTTGTTAGAGCATCTCAAGGTGCAATATTTAAAATAAATGTTGTAAAGAAAGAACTTAATCAAATATATAGAATTTTAAAGATGAATGAGTTCCAAATTATCGTTACGTCATTAACTAATAATTCAGTATTTTTAAAGGATTTGAAACCTAAGGAAAAGTTTGCGATAGTTTTAGGCAACGAAGGAAACGGTGTTAGTGAAGTTAGTTTGAAGAATGCGACAGATGTTGTGAAAATTAGAATGTCAGATAAGATAGATTCACTTAACGTTGCAGTGGCAGGATCAATAGTAATGTACAATTTAGGAGAGGGGAATGTAGAATGAGATTTTCAATAACAGGGCATTTAGGAAGCGGTAAGAGTACTATTTGTAAGTTGTTAAATAAAGACTATGAATTTGAAACAATTTCAGCAGGAAGTATAATGAGAGAAATGGCTACTAAAAAAGGTGTTAGTCTTTTAGATTTTCAAAAGTCTTCGAGTAATTTAGAACATGTAGATAATTACATAGATACAGCAATTGTAGAAAAAAACAAATCATTTGCAGATAATAAAAATGTTATTTTTGATTCTAGAATGGCATGGCATTTTTTACCTGAAACATTTAAGATTTTTATTGTGGTTTCTCCTTATGAAGCTGCTTTAAGAACTTACTTAACAAGATCTACGAAAGAGGAGAGTTATACTAGTGTTGAAGAGGCAATGAATAATTTAATTGAAAGACGAGTAGTAGAAAATAGAAGATATAAAGTAATATATGATGTTAACTGTGAAGATTTAGGAAATTATGATGTTGTTATCGATACTTCTTATATAAGTCCTAAAGAAGCGGTAGAAATCATCATGGATTGTTATAATAAAAAAGAACATGATGTTCCTTATGAAAAGTTATGGATATCACCTCAATTTTTACTTCCAACTGGAAAGTTAGAATATATTGATAGAGAAAAAATTAAGCAATATAGTGATATGATAAATAACAATGAGCCTATTGAACCAATAAAGGTTTTAAGAGTTCACGATTCTTTGTTTGTTGTAGAAGGACATAGTCGTTTAATTGCTTATAATTTATGTAAGATTAAACTAATAAATCCTGTTGTTATATATAACGAAGAAGATATTTTAGAGGATGGAAGAAAAGCTAAAAGAATGGTAAGTATCACAGAGAGTGATATTAGAGAATGGGAAGAAATAAACGGATTTAAATATAATTATATGCCAAGAATTGTAACTAAAAATAATGATTAAGGAGGTGCGTTAAATGCAAATTTTAAAAGTATTAATTGAACATAGTGCAGAAGAAATCGATAGAACGTTCGATTATCTTTTAAATGAGCAAAGAAACGTCAAAGGTTGTAGAGTAATCATTGATTTTAGTTTTCAAAAGAATATTGTAGGGTATGTAGTAGATAGTGAATATACTGATAAAACTAAGGAAGAATTAGAGGAAGATTATGGGTTTGATTTAAAAGAAGTTAAAGAGGTTTTAGATGAAGAGAGTTTACTTTCTAATGAACTTCAAGAGTTAGCGACTTTTATGTCAAAAGAATATGCTTGTCCTTTGATAAGTTGCTTACAAACAATGCTTCCTAAAAGTTTGAAACCTCGAAGTGGATTAAAAGCAAAAATTAAAACAGTAGCGTATTTAATTCCATTAGATAGTAGTGAAAGCTTAACAATAAAACAAAAAGAAGTGTATGATCTGATAAAAGAAAAAGGTAAAGTTTTGAAAAAAGATGTATCTTCTTCGATGGCGGATAAACTTATTGAAAAAGGTTATTTGAGTGTTGTTTATGAAGAGGATTATCGTAAGGTTAATATGGGAAATAGCGAGACTTATAATCAAGAATATGAGTTGACTAGTGACCAAAAAGAAGTATATGAAAGCATAATAAAAGAAAATAGTATTTATTTGCTTGAGGGAGTTACTGGTAGTGGTAAAACAGAGGTTTATTTAAACTTAGCAAAACATTATTTAGCGATGAATAAAACGGTTATTATTTTAGTTCCAGAGATTGTTTTAACATCTCAAATGGCTGCAAGATTTAAATACTTTTTTAAAGATGAATTAGCGCTTCTTCATTCTTCTTTAAGTGAGGGTGAAAAGTATGATGAATATCGTAGAATAAAAAAAGGTTTAGCTAAAATTATAATTGGTACAAGAAGTGCGATATTTGCTCCTTGTAAAGATATCGGTGTAATTATAATTGATGAGGAACATAGTGAGTCTTATAAGCAAGATACTACGCCTAGCTATCATACAATTGATATTGCTACATTTAGAGCTAAAAAGCATAATGCGACAGTTGTTTTAGGAAGTGCAACACCATCTCTTGAGTCAAAGGTAAGAGCAATGACTGGGGTTTATAAGCAACTGTATTTAAAGAAAAGAATAAATAACAAGAATTTGCCTAGTGTAAAGATTGTTGATATGAATAAAGAAAGAAGTAACGCTATTTTATCAGAAGAATTAAAAAAACAAATTAGTGAGAAATTACTAAATAAAGAGCAAGTAATCATTCTTTTAAATAGAAGAGGTTATGCGCCTTATGTTAGATGTAAAATGTGTGGTTATGTCTATAAGTGCCCTAAATGTGATATTTCTTTAAATTATCATAAAGCGTCTAACAAACTTAAATGCCATTATTGCGGTTTGGAATTTGATTTGAAAGATAAGTGCCCAGAGTGTGGTTCTAAGTTTATAGAAAAAGGCGGATATGGCACTCAAAAAGTAGAGGAGATATTAAAGGAAGAATACCCAACTGCTCGTATTATAAGAATGGATCAAGATAATACTGTAAGAAAAGATAGTCACCTTCAAATTGTTGATAAGATAGTTAAACATGAAGTTGATATAATTGTAGGTACACAAATGGTAGCTAAAGGATTAGATTTCCCTCTTGTTACTTTGGTAGCGGTTTTAAATGCAGATGCAGGGTTAAACGCAAGTGATTTTAGAGCAGGGGAAAGAACTTTCCAATTGCTAGTTCAGGTTTTAGGAAGAGCGGGAAGAAAAGATAAAGCGGGTACTGCTTTAATTCAAACATATAAACCTCAAAATCAAATATTAAATTATGCTTCGATGTACAACTATGAGGCGTTTATAAATGAAGAATTAATGTTTAGAAAGAAACTGAAATATCCACCATTTAGATTTATAAGTTATTTATTGTTTAAGGGTAAGGATTTTGAAAAGACTCATAAAGCGGCCTTAGAGGCTAAAAATTATTTGTTAGAATTTCAAGATGATGAGTTTATTGTGTTAGGACCAAGTATTCCTTATATTGCAAAAATAAATAATGAATTTAGGGTTAAAATAATGTTAAAGTACAAAAATAAAGAAAAAACGCTTGAGAAGTTAAAAGATTTGAAGTTATACTTAAAAGGCGATAATAATATTAAGGTAAATATTGTTGTTGATCCATATGTGGAGATATAGGAGGAAATTGAAAATGATAAAAATAAATGTTAATGGTAATAGAAGTGATGTAATAGGTTATGTTTCTTATTATTCTTGTGAAGAGTTAGCTAACTTATTAGAAGTTAATCAAGATGAAATAATTTATGAAACAGTTGTAACTGATTATTTCTTACATGGGGATATTACTTTCGAAACAGAAGTTATTGTACATGTTACACTTACTGATAACTACTTTGACAAGATTCAAGAAATCACAAACATTCTTGTTAAATACGTAGGATTCTTTACTAGTAAATGTAAGGTTTATTATGATGTAATTGATTCTAGATTAGTTTATATTTATGAAAACAAAAACAAATCTAAAGAATGCGGCTGTGGATGTGGATGTCATCACGATGAGGAAGAACATGACTGTCACTGTCATGATGAAGGTTGTGGATGCGGATGCCATTGTCATGAAGAAGGTCATGAATGTGATGATGACTGTGATTGTGGTTGTAAAGATGGTCATGAATGTTGTTGTCACCACCATCACGAAGACGAAGAATAAGATACTTAGAATTAGAGTTATTAAAAATAACTCTTTTTTTACACCATTTTTCAATATGCTTTGACTTTTTTTCTTAAATTATTTACTATTAAATTAGGTGGTATTATGACTATAAAGGAAATTAAAGACTTAACAAAATTCTTAACTGATAAAGAGTTAGAGAAAATTAAAGAAGAAATTAAAAGCAAAGAGAGTATTTTAAAGACCCAAGATGTTGAAGAAGAGGAAATGGGTCAAGTTTTAAACACTTTATTTGCTATTTTAGTAATTGAAAAAACTCTTGAAAATGAAATAGAAGGAATTGAAGACATAAGAGCAGAACTTGAACAAGAATTATTAGAAGCTTATGAAATATATGACAATCATATGGCTAGATACAAAAAAGAAGAGAAAAAGAAGAAAAAGAAAAATTGGCTTCTTGATTTCTTGTTTATGAGTGAAGAAATGAAAAATAGAAAAGACGCTGTTGGAGCATCTAAAAAAGAAGTTGCGGCACTTCAAAAGGAATTAAGCAAATTAAGACAAATGAAGAGTGATGAAAACCTTAAAAATATTATGCATGATAGACATGGGCATGATTTTGATGAATTCTGTAAATGTTGGAAAGAGTGTGACAATCCTTTCCATAATCACGATCATGATCATGATCGTGATCGTGATTATGATCGTGGAGGTGATTTACTTTCTGAACTAAGAGATGACTTTAGAGATTTTCGTCAAGCAGAAAACATTCTTACAGGAGAAATTGATGTTAATAGATTTAGTATGATGGAGAGAGAAAGAAATTCTGCATTTTTAGATAATCACAAACTTGAAGGTGCTATTTCTAGTATAGAAAAAAATGAAATCTATAACAAGATTAAAAATTATGCAGATGCACATAGAGATATAAGTAAACTTTCAACTTCTTCTAGAGATGTTGGTAGAACTGAGAATCCAGAAGTGAGAGAGGTTAGAAAACAAGAAAAAGCAGACCTAATCCAAAGTAAGCGTGCGAAGTAATAAATTATAATTAAGTTGAGAAACAAAAAAAAGATTGAATGTTAGTTTATCGTTTGATAAAATAATAGTATATAGGAGTTGATTAAAATGGCTGTAGTTATTAGAGATGCAGAAACATATTTCGGAGAATATGAAAAAGATAGATATGCTAGATATGTTGAAATAAGAAAACAAGATATGAAGAATGCTGGTATTCCAGTAAGTCAAGCAAAAGAATATTTTGAAGTGCTATTAGATTTCAAGAAAAGCACATTGGCTGTTGATGCGCTTAGTAAGCAATACAATGCTTTAGTAGATGAAGCAGCAGAATTAAAACAAAAATATTCTAGAGCGCAAACAAAAGCAGAAAGAGACAATTTGCTAAAAGAATACAATAGAATGCAAACTAAGATGGAAGATATTAAAGCAGTATATGATCATTATAGAAATAGATATTTAATGCTTGAACCTGAAGCTGCTAGAATTGGTGAATTGATTGATACAAGACTTGAAGAAAGAGGATTTGATAAGGGATTAGATGAAAGAGCTAAAAAACCAAATCAACCAAGGACTTCAAAACCAAGAAAATAATTTTATTAAATAAGAGTTAAAGAATTAATACTTGAATAAGAATTAATTCTTTTTTTTTGCGTTTATGATACAATATATTTGGTGATTAATTTATGAAAAGTATTTATGGTTATACAATGGAAAATTTAGCCAAGGAAATGGTTGAATTAGGACAAAAAAGTTTTAGAGCAACTCAATTATATGGGTGGTTATATCAAAAGAGAGTAAAAGATATCGATGCAATGAGTGACATCTCTCTTTCTTTTAGAGAAGTTTTGAAAGAGAAATATACAATGAATATGCCAACAATTATTAGACAACAAGTGTCTTATGATGGAACTGTTAAGTTGCTTTTAGAATTTGAAGATAAGATGAGTGTTGAGACAGTTTTAATGCGTTATGATTATGGTAATGCTGTTTGCGTTAGTTCCCAAGTTGGTTGTAATATGGGGTGTAAGTTCTGTGCTTCAGGATTAATCAAAAAACAAAGAGATTTAAAGGCCGCAGAAATGGTAGCGCAAGTAATGAAAATTCAAGAATATTTGGATGAAGAAGGTAAAGGTGAAAGAGTTAGCCATGTTGTAATAATGGGAAGTGGTGAACCTTTTGATAATTATGATAATGTAATGAATTTCATTAAAATAATAAATGAACAAAAAGGTTTAGCTATTGGAGCTAGACACATTACAGTTTCTACTTCGGGAATTCCAGAGAAAATTATTAAGTATTCAAAAGAAGGCATTCAAGTTAATTTGGCTATTTCTTTACATGCTTCAAATAATGAAACAAGAAATAAGATAATGCCTGTTAATAAGGCTTTCCCATTAGAAGTTTTATTTGATGCGATTAGACAATATGAAACTAACTCAAAAAGAAGAGTTACTATTGAATATATTTTGCTTAAAGGACTAAATGATTCTTTGAAGAATGCTAGTGAATTAGCAACATTGCTAAAAGGAACATTTGCTTATGTTAATTTAATCCCTTATAACGAAGTAAGTGAAAATGAATTTAGAAGAAGTGATAAAGATAGCGTTAGAGAATTCTATGAAGAGTTAAAAAGAATCGGTGTTAATGTAACAATAAGAAAAGAATTTGGTTCAGATATAGATGCGGCATGTGGTCAACTTAGAGCAAAGAAAGAAGGGATTATTAGTGAATAGTTATTTAATGACAGATAAAGGATTATCTAGAAATACAAATCAAGATGATGTATTAAGTGTTGTTAAAGAAAATGGTGATTCCTTATATGTTTTGTGTGATGGTATGGGTGGACATTCTGGAGGAGCAATTGCTTGTAAAAAATGTATAAATGTTTTTAAAAACGATTTTAAGAAAAGTAAATATGAAAACATTGGAACCGCTAAAGAATGGCTTTATAAAACTGTTTTAAAAGCTAATAAAGAAATTATTTCAGCAGGCAATAAAGATGCTCAACTAAAAGGAATGGGTACTACTGTTGTATGTATGCTTGTTAGTAAAGATTTTAAGGTGTTTGCAAGTGTTGGAGATAGTAGATTGTATGCTTATAATAAAAAGTCTTTAACACAAATTAGTGAAGATCAAACTTTCGCAGCAGCCCTTTATAAAGCTGGATATATTAATGAAAAAGAAGCTAAAGAACACCCTCGTAGAGGAATGCTTTTATGTGCAGTAGGTACAGCACCTAATAATGCTTTAGATGTTCAAATTAAAGAGGTTAAAGGCAAGGATAATTATCTTCTTTGTTCAGATGGCTTATATAACATGGTTGAAGATAGTAGAATAAAAAAAATATTGGATGAAAATATTAGTATAAAAGATAAAGGTGAGAAACTTATTAATGAAGCTAATGATAATGGTGGATTTGATAATGTGAGTGTTATTTTATTGGAGGGCTAGTATTATGATTGGAAAGACTTTAAAAAGCAGATATTTTATAACTTCTCTTATTCAAGAGGGGGGCATGTCATTTGTATATTTAGCAGAAGATACAATAAATAAAAAACAAGTAGCAGTAAAGATTATGAAAGATGAAACTTTCAAAGATCCTTTAAATGTTGCGCGCTTTCAAAGAGAAGCAAGAGCTTGTGCAGCTTTAAGACATAGTAATATTGTTGAAATATATGATATTGATGAATATAGAGGTAAGCCTTATATTGTAATGGAATATGTAGAAAGTAAATCTTTAAAAGACTTACTTTTGACAAGAGGAACTTTCTCTCCATTAGAGGCTTGTGATATTGTTTATCAATTAGCAGATGCTTTAATGCACGCCCATGAACATGGTGTAATTCATAGAGATATTAAACCTCAAAATGTAATGATGCAATATGATGGTGGAGTTAAACTTTTAGATTTTGGTATAGCCACTATTAGTGATGCTCCAAATATTACTCAAAAGGATATGGTTGTAGGAAGTGTTCATTATATGGCACCTGAAGTTCTTAAAGGTAAAGGCGCAACAGCCAAATCAGATGTTTACGCACTTGGTATAACATTCTTTGAATTATTAACAGGTAAACAACCATTTAACGATAGTTCTCCTGTTAATATTGCAATGAAACAAATTGAAGAACCATTACCAAGCATAAGAAAGTTAAGAAATGATGTAAGTAGTAAAATCGAAAAAATAATAAATAAAGCATGTCAAAAAAATCCGGATCATAGATATCCAACAATGAAAGCCTTAAAACACGATTTACAAGCTGCTATGAGAGTTGATTCTAATGTGGGAGAAGGATTCTTTGCTAAAATATTTAAAAGGAAGAATAAAGATGCCTAGAGGAATTATTGTAAGAGTCGTAGGAGGTTTATTCTACGTAAAAGATGGAGATAAGATAGTAAAGACTACCGCTAGTGGCAAACTTAGAGATTATCGCAAAATCCCAGTAGCAGGAGATGTAGTTAATTATGATATAACTAATGAAACTGAGGGTTATATAAAGAGTATTGAAAAAAGAAAAAAGCAACTTGTTAGACCGCCGGTTGCTAATATTGATCAAGCAATAGTTGTAACATCTCTTGTAGAGCCAGATTTTTCTTCTTTATTATTAGATAAGTTATTAGTGCAAATACTAGATAATAATATAAAGCCTATAATTTATTTTTCAAAAAAAGATAAAGTTAAAAATATTGATGATTATCAAAAATATTTTGATTATTACAAAAGTATCGGCTTTGAAGTGTTTGTAGGAAATAGTTTGGGTAAAGATAGTTTTGATGAAATAGCTCATTTAATTAAAGATAAAGTTAGTATTGTTACAGGACAAAGTGGAGCAGGTAAGTCTACTTTGTTAAATGCGTTTGATAAGGGACTAAATTTGAAAACTGGCGACTTTTCTTCAAGTTTAGGTAGAGGAAAGCATACAACTAGAGAAGTTGAATTTTTAGAGATTTGCGGTGGGTTAATCGCAGATACTCCAGGGTTCTCTTCTGTGGAGTTAGAAATTGATAGTGAGCGTCTAGCGTATACTTTTCCAGGATTTGAAGAAGAAGGTCTTAATTGTAAGTTTAGAGGGTGTCTTCATGAATCTGAACCCGGATGCAAAATAAAGCAAATGGTAGATGAAGGATTAATTTTAAAAGAAAGCTATGATAATTATTTGAAGTTATTAGAGACTGCAAAAACAAGAAAAGTGGTGTATAGAAAATGATAGTTTCGTTATCTATTTTAAATATTGAGAAAAGCAATCGCTTTGAAAAGATAAATGAATTTATGAGTGTTAAAGATAACTGGATTCATTTTGATGTGATGGATGGAATGTTTGTAGAAAATAAAACATTTACTTATGAAGTTGTAAAAGAAATTGGAGAATATTGTGATTTCTTTAAGGATGTTCATCTTATGACATATAATCCAGATTCTATGTTAAAAGAATATAAAGAAGCCGGAACAGATCAAATAACATTTCATTATGAGAGTGCTGAAAAAGATATGATTGTTCCAATAATTGAGAAAATTAAATCTTTAGGAATGAAAGCTGGTATTAGTATTAAACCAATGACAAATGTTGAAGAAATAAAGGAATATTTGCCATTGTTAGATTTGGTTTTGATTATGTCTGTTGAGCCTGGTAAAGGTGGACAAAAGTTTATGGAAAGTTCTTTAGAAAAGATTAAATGGTTAAAAGAAAATAAAGGAAGTAATCATTATTTAATTTCTGTAGATGGAGGAATAAATGGTGAAACTAGTAAACTTGTAAAAGAAGCAGGTGCAGATGTAGCTGTTGTTGGCACTTATCTTACTAGAGATATAATTGAAAAACAAAAGGTTAAAGATTTGATGTAATAAAAAAATATCCGTGAGTAACGGATATTTTTATTTTGTTATAATTTGATTTGACTATTTTGCAGATGATGTAGAAGTGCTTTCGATTTTATCGATGTATTCACCTTCAACAAATTTAACAAAGTTAAGGTAATCAGTACCACCATTTAATCCTTGAGCACCAGATTTAGCATCAGCGAATTCTCCATCTCTAATAACTACAACTGTAGGAGTACTTAAGTTAGTACCATCAAAATCTCTTGTAGCGATTTCTCCAAGCATTTCTGTCCATTCAACTAAATATTTGTTGTCAATAGTAGAATCGCTTGTGTCATGGATGTCGATGTAATAAATCATATTACCAGTTGAATCTATATATTTGTTTACAACTGTTTTGAAGTCATTACAATATACACAGTCATGAGCTCCGATGAATAATGCAAAGTCATCACCATTTTTGATTTTTTCTCTAGCTTCTGCCATTGTTAATTTTGTGAATTTATCTTTTGCTTCATCTTTGTTTTCGATGTTTGCTTTGATTTTTTCTACACCATTAACAATTCCTTGGAATCCAAATACTAAACCGAAAATTAAAGCAACAATTATGATAGGTTGTAACCAAGCATTTTCTTTAACGTAGTTCCAAGATATCTTAAAATACTTTGATATAAATGCTCCAACTTTCTTAAAAAAATTACCTATAGATTTCACTAAACATTCTCCTTATCTAATTAACATTATAATGTTAACATAAGTAAAAGTGTAAATTCAACAATTCAATTAAAATTCTTCCATTTTTTCAAACTCTTTAAGGCTATTACCGTCTTTTTCCATTATGTGCAACAAGGTGTCTTTGCCTTTAATAACAACGGCATTGTCGATTAATCCTTTGCTTATTATTTCTTTTGCTATTTCGTAATTATATATCAAATTGTTATTTGTTTTAAATTCAATTATTCTATCTAAATTATCGCGTTTTACCGCTATTATTTTTTGTTTTTTCATAAAAGTCCTCCTAATAATATAGTTAACTAAAAAAAGGTTTTTAAACATAGAAAATAAAAATGCAAATAGGTATAATTATTTTGAGGTGTAATAGAAATGGGTGTAGTTACTACTATTATAATATTAGGTATTTTACTTTTTTTATCAGGATTTTTTTCGTCTACAGAAACAGCGTTTTCTAGTATTAATATTATAAGAATGAAACAATATGCTAAATCTTCAAAAAAGAAATTGGCAAGAAAAGCGAAAGTTGTTTTAAAACTTCAAGAAAATTATGCTATTTTACTTAGTACAATTTTAGTTGGAAATAATATTGTTAATTTAACAAGTTCATCACTAGCAACATATCTTTTTTCTATATCATTAAAAATGGGGGAAACAGGTGTTTTACTTGCAACAGTTGTTATGACTGTTTTAGTTATTATTTTTGGGGAAATTGTGCCAAAAACTTTAGCGAGGGTTTTCCCGGAAAAATTTGCAATGTTTGCTTGTTATCCTATGAAAGTTTTAGTTTTCGTCTTAAAACCAATAACAATATTGTTTGGTAAATTCGATGAAAAAGTTAGTGATATGGTTGAAGAAGAAGAAAAAGTTACAGCTACTGAAGATGAATTAATTGATATTGTTGAAAAGATTGAAAGAGAAGGTGTTCTTGAACATCAAGAAAGCGAACTTATTCAAAGTGCAATAACATTTGATAGTAAAAGTGTTAGAAATGTTATGACACCAAAAGAGGAAGTTAAATATGTTAATATAGATGATTCTTTTGATAGAGTTGCTAAATTCTTTCAATATCACCAATACAGTAGAGTTCCTGTTTATGATAAGGAAAAAGATCTTATTGTAGGTGTTATAAATCAAAAAGATGTTTATTCTTGTTACGTAAAAAATGAAAAGAAAAGTGCAAAAGAATTAGTGGTAGACACAATATATGTATCTCACAGGAGATTAATTCCATATGCCCTTGAGATTGTTCAAAAGAACAAAGCTCATTTGGCTATAGTTGTAGATAATATAAAAGATAAACATTTCTTAGGTATAATTACTCTTGAAGATATTTTAGAGGAGTTAGTAGGAGAAATTTATGATGAATATGATGATACACCAGCGAATGTTTTTGAAATTGGCAATCATTTATTCCATATAAATGGAAGAGTAAAACTTGATGAATTATTTGATAACTATTTAACAGAGACTGATTATCCGCACACAAAAGCTAAAAATGTAAGAGATTGGATAAAAGAATTAGTAATTGATGTTAAACCTAATATTGAATTGTATTATGACAATTTACATATTACGATTTTAGAAACTAAAGATGATAAAGTAGAACTTGTTGAAATAGAAATACTAACAGATTATAGTGAGGAATAGTTTATGAAAAAAGAAAAAATTTTAGAAATTATAAAAAAATTAATTGCAGTTGCTATTACAGCGTTTATAAGTGCATTATCGATAAGACTTATTGTTCAACAAAATCAATTTTTATCTGGAGGAGTTTCAGGTATTACCATTTTAATATCCAGATACACTGCTTTGAAATTGAGTGATCCAGAATTAGAATCTTTATTATATAGTATTTTGTATATAGTATTTAATATTCCTATTTTTATCTTTGGTTTTAAGAAGTTAGGAAAACAATTTGTTTTATATTCTTTAGTAGAAGTATTGTTGTATTCTGTTTTAGTTTCAGCAGTTCCTGTTTCATGGTATACAACGTTCCAATTGAATTTAATTGATAAGTTAACTCTTGCAATTTTGGCGGGACTTTTAAGTGGTACTGCTGGAGTAGTTGCTTTTTCAAACAGTTTCTCACAAGGTGGGACAGACATTATATCAATGTATCTTTCTAGAACAAAAGGGAAAGGAATTGGAAATTATAGTTTAGCAATAAATGCTGGAGTATTAGCTCTAGGCGGCATTGTTTTTAAAGATTATGATTCATTAGTTTATACGGTTATTTACTTCTTTACTAGTTCATTAGTTGTTAATAATTTATATATTGGACACAAGAAAATGTTAGTAGAAGTAGTTACAAGAAATGCGGATGCTTTAACAGAGAAACTTATGCAAGCATCACATCATGGATGTACAGTTCTTGATGCAGTAGGAGCATATAGTAAAGAATCTAAAAAAGTTTTAAGAATTGTTGTTTCTTCGAATCAAACAAAGAGAGTTTGTGAGATAATAAAAGAGACAGATAAAGAGAGTTTTACGACTATCATGAACATTAGTCAAGTTAATGGCAAATTTTATATTCCACCATTGAAATAATTGGAGTATACTGAAAGGGTGAAAAACGTGTCAATTTATTTAGTTTGTACATACTTCTTAATAGGGCTGTTAGCAATTTTAGCTGGATTAGGCACTTTTTTGCTGACCAAAAACAGAGAAAAAAAAGAAAAAAATATCATTGAAAATTTGCAACAAAAAAGATCGACTCTTTATATACAATATGATTTAAATACTAAAGATGTTGTTATAAATAATAAGTATAGTTATTTAAATTTAAATGTTAGTAAATATATAGTAGATTTGAGTAAGAATGAAGAATTTGTTGAGCAATTGAAAAAAAGTTGGAAAGAATCAGAAGTTTGCCATACTGAAACAAATATTGAAGATAAGACATATTATTTTACTTTTGCTTTCAGAGATAAGAGTGAAGACAAAGTTATTTTAAGATGCGATTATAATGTAGAAAAAATAATTGAACCAATAACATTGAAGAATATTGATGATTTAAAGAAATCTCATGATGAATTAGAAAATAAAAATGCTTGTTTATACTATTTAAATATCAAAGATTTTAACGCAGTAAATCAAAGATATGGACAAAAATGCGGAGATTATGTTTTAGAAGTTATTAAAAATAGAATTGTTAAGGCGGAAAACAAAAATGTTCAGTGTTGTTATTTGGGGGCAGATCAATTCGCTGTTTATTACAATAGTAAAAGTGTAGACAAGAAGAGAGCTATGAAGTTAATTAAAGAAATAATAAGAAAATTAACTAAACCAGTAGATGTTGGTTATATAAATTTAGATTTGAGTTTTGGTGTTGGTGTTTGTGTAGGTGACTATGATACTCTTGATAAGTTTATTAAATGTGCTTATGTTGCTTCTGATTACGCTAAAAAGAGAAAAGAATATAGTATTGTTATGTACAATGAAACTATGAAATTAGAAGATGATATGATGGATTCTTGTGAAAAAGAATTAACTAATATTTTAAATCAAAAAGAGATTGCTTTGAATTATAATCCAGTATTCTATCATACAAAAACAAAGTTTGTTGGATATATAAGTAATCCTATATTTTCAAACTTGTCTGTTAAATATGAATCATTAAAAAAATTAGCAAGTCAAAGAGATAAATTGGAAGATTTATTGGGTATTATCATAGATAATCAATTAATTAGTTATATAAAGAAAAGACCTAAGAAAAGTTCAAAGTTATTTATTAGCTTAAAACTAGAAGAACTTCCTGTATTCTTAGAAACTTATTTATCAAATCCAGCATATAGCGATTGTAAAATTGTTGTATGTTTAAATGTAAAAAAAGGTTATGAGATGCTAAATAAGTATTCATATATAAGTAGCACGATTAGTAAAATGATTGAAGAAGGTATTGAATTCGCTTTAGAAATAAATTATTCAACTATGTATAACTATGATTATATTTTGAAAAATGCTAGTTATTTAATTCTTGATGATAGCATTGTTAGTAACATGAATAATTCAATGGTAAAAAATAGATTTTTAAACATTTTAGAATTAGCAAAAACTTATGAATTGGAGCTGTTTGCTGTAGATGTAAAAGAATACATTCAATACGAAAATTTATTGAAGTATGATGTTCGCTATTTCTCAGGTTCATATTTTGGAAAAGGCGCTAAAAAACCTAATGAAATAGAGCAATCTAAGACAAAAATCTTTGCAAAATTTGTAAAAGACTCTAAAAAAGGTAAAAAAACTAAGTAAAAATGACCACTCCTCACTATTAAATTATTAGGAGGGGTAAAAATGAGAGTTAAACAAGTAAAACAATTTAAACAAAAAGATTTGATTATTAAAAAAATTAGTATCGACTACAAGAAGATGAACATGTTAGAGTTAGATTTATTAAGAATAAATGAATCTTACACAAAGTATTTAGAAGAAGAAAAAGATGATAATTATTATAAAAGAATACGAGGTAAAGTAGACTTTATTTTGTCTCAATTAGATGAACCATTAAGAGTGCTTCTTTGCAATGATTATTTTTCACCATCTGTAACAAACTGGTGGATATACTATTATTCTAAAAGCACCTATTATAGACTTAAAAACAAGGCGATGGATGCCTTTTTGGAGTGGTGGAATGCATAAGATTGTTTTATGCATATCACTGCTTTTTAATACAATAAATTTAAAACATAGTGATAGAAGTGTAGTGGAAAGCATAGTTCATAAAACTAGCGAAGAAAATGTTATAGAATTAGAAATAACTATAACTTCACAAGTAGAAGATACCATAGAAATGAGTATCTATTTTTATGATGAAAAAAAGGAGGAGAAGTATGATGAATACTTCTCTTCATCTTTAATTATAAAAGGAAGAAAAGTGACTACAGCAAGAATACCATTTGAAAAGGAAACGAAGAATTTTTTGAATATCATTTTCTTAAGTAATAATTTGAATGAAAATATTTTAGATGTTTTCTTTCCTGTACACAAACTTGAACAAAGAAAATGTATGTTGTCTAAAGAGAGATATTGTGAGGCGAGCATACCTAGTATAGTTGAATATAAGAATAATAATGTTCAAGAGACGTATGATAAGTTTTTTTTAATAGATGAGAATACAAAATATTATTCGTTAAATAATTACATAATTTTAGAAAAAATAAAAATAAGTGCCTCTAGTAATTCATCAATAATTGATGCAAGTTTGCATTTGAAAGATAAAATTGAAGGATTAAATGTATACCATGATAAAGAGTATGCTTTTCCTTTAGTTGTTAATTATGATAGTGGGGTGTTAAGGTTTGATTTTTTGAATAATTATTATGTTGATTTGTTGCAAGGATCAACGCATGAAGATTATATAGAAAATGCTATTTTTACTAATAAGGTGTTACTTCCTTACGATGATAAAACATATGATATGTATATTGAAGTTGAAACAGATGGTGTATTTAATAAAATAATAATTGAATTTGAAATTGAAACAAAGGGCAAACTTTATGGAACGTGCAAAGAGAGTAAATATTGTTTGAGGAGAAATTATTCTTTATGAGATATTTTGTCCTTTCTTTAGTAATGATAATTTTTTCTTTTTTTATGCAAGTTGAGCGTAAATTTATGGAAATGGAGTTTATTGTTTTTGAAATGTATACAACTAGTTTTGAGATGTTTTTGAGCGTTGATGAATATTCAAATTTATATTTCAAAAAAAAGGAGATTAAAAATTTTATTGAAGAAAAAGGTTATGATGCAAGAATTTATGGTGATTTAAATTTTGTTGTTTCTTTTGATTTGTTATTTCATTTTGAGAAAGAATTTTCTTTTTATTTGGAGGGATGTTATGAGTTTTAGTAATGAATTAACTTTTAAAATTTTAGCATTAGTATTGTGTGACAATATATATTTAAGAGTGATTATTTTAAGTTTTCTATTAGTTAGAATTTTCTTGAGAAAAGAAAAAGCGTATAAGAGTTGGTGGGACTATTTTATAGGCGTGTTGATTGTTACTTTGAATAGTATTTTTACATTTGATTTTATGATTATTAATTTCATTGTATTAGGACTTCTTAGTGGTTATTTGAGTAAGGTTAAATATTCTTCATTTTTAAGTTTGTATTTGTTTTGCGTTTTATTAGAAGGAGTTGTTGTCTTTTGTTTAAAGATATAAAGAATATTGTTAGTGTAGTGCTGTTCTTCTTTTTTCTTGAATATTTGTTATATTTGAAATCTTATAACAATTTATTGGTTATGAATAATTATATACAGTATGAAATAAAAGAAAACGGGATAAGTGAATTTAAAAATGAAAACTATGAGTTAAATTTAAACGATGATGGTAGCTATTGTTTGATAGTAAATCGCGAGAGTTTACTTTACTTTGAGAAGTATAAAAAAATTAAATATGTTGGAATAGTAGAGTGAACTAAGATATAATTATTTTGGTGATGTTATGCTTGTTAAAAATATTAAGTTTATTAATGACAAAGTAGAGGTTATTCTAGAGAACAAAAGCCTTTTTATTAGTAAAGAAAATTACATTGAAAATCCTGTTACTATTGATAGCGAAATAACTCAAGAAAGAATTGAATATTTGCTGGAATTTGAACAAGTTATCGAGTGTAAGATTGCTCTAATAAAACTTTTAAATAGGAAAGCTTTAAGTGAGTATGAAACGATAAAGAAAATAAAAGAATTCGGAATAAATACAAAGTATGTTTCTTCAATAACAAACAGTTTAAAGAGAGCAGGTTTGATTAATGATGAGTTTGTTGCTACATTAAGTGTTGAAAAAGAACTTTTAAAAAGAAAAGGGAAAAAGGCTATTAGAACTACTTTAATAGAAAAGAGAATAAAAGAAGAAATTATTAATAAAGTTTTAAGTGAAATTGATGAAGATGTTTATCATGAAAATTTCGAGAAAACAGTAAGTAAATATTTGAAAATTTATGATAAAAAGAGTTATAAAATGAAAGAGCAAATGCTTAAACAAAAACTAGAGGAATTAGGATATGAAAGTTCATTAATTTCTGCCGTTTTAATAGATAAGAATAGTGATGAAGAATTGTCTCTTGCTGTTAAGAGTTTGATAAAGATTCTTAAAAGTAAAAAACTATCATTAGATAACTACGAAAACGTTAATAAAATAAAGATAAAGTTAGCCACGAAGGGATTTAGTTATGATATAATAAATTTGGCCATAGAGGAGGTAAAAAACTATGAAACTTATTAAAGAATTTACTGAGAATGAGAAAATAAAACAAAACTTTTTAGTTAATAATGTTACAAAGGGAATAACTACTAAAGGTAGTTCTTATTTTAATGTTGTATTACAAGATTCTAGTGGAACAATTGAAGGTAAAAAATGGGAAATTGTAGATGGTGATGAAAACGTTTTTAAACCTGGAAATATTGTTGAAGTAGAAGGAGATGTTCTTTTATATAAAGGCGGACATCAATTAAAGATTTTAAGTGGAAAATTGGTTGACGATAGAGATGTTGATGTAACTATGTTTGTTCAAAGTGCACCTGTTGCAAGAACAGATCTTCAAAAACAATTATTTGAATATATTGAGAAAATCGAAGATGTAGAGATTAAATTGATAGTTGAAGAAATAATTAAAAACAATTATATTTCTTTCTGTAACTATCCTGCTGCTAGTAAAAATCACCATGAGTATGCCTCAGGACTTATTTATCACACAGTTAGTATGCTTAAAATAGCAACTGCTTTATGTGATATTTATCCAACAGTTAATCGTTCTTTATTGTATGGAGGAATTATACTTCATGATGTAGGAAAAACTGTTGAGTTAAGTGGTCCAATTGTTCCTAAATATACAACTCAAGGAAGATTGTTAGGGCACATTTCTATTATTCAAGCAGAAATTAAAAGAGTTAGTGATAAATTAGCAATTTCATCAGAAGCGCCTGTGTTACTTCAACATATGGTATTATCTCATCATGGGAAATATGAATTTGGTTCTCCAGTTCTTCCAATGATTAAAGAGGCTGAACTATTAACTTATATTGATAATATTGATGCTAAAATGAATATTATGGATAAGGCTCTTGCTCAAATAAATGAGGGTGAATTCACAGGAAGACAATTTGCTTTAGAAGATAGATGTTTGTATAAACCATTTTCTAAGGAGAAGAAATAATGAAGAAAATAGTATTTGGTGTATTAATTGCTATTTTCATTGGCTTATGTTTTGTATTTAATGCTTATGATTTAGATATTTCTATAGAACTTACAAAACATTATAATGGGTTCTTTGAATTCTTTGATGACTATGGAGAAATGCCTATATATATAGGCCCAATCTTATTTGGTGGTATTGGGTATTATTTGTGTGATAAAAAGTATCAAAAGTGCTTGTTTTCTGGATTAACGTTTGGTGCCTATCTAATAGCACTTGCAAAGGTTATTCATAACCATAATTTATCATTTAATGCTTTAAATATAGGGCTTAGTGTTTTGGCCGCGGCAATACTAGCATTTATTACTATTTATTTATTTTCTAAGATGAAAAGAGAAAATATAAATAAAATTAAGGATATTGCATTGTTAGGCTTTATTGTTTCAATAGCATCTTTTGCATGTACAGAGTTATTGAAGTATACATGGGGAAGAGTTAGATTTAGAGATTTAAGTCCAGATTATAGTGAGTTTACTAGATTATTCCATATTAATGGTTTAACGGGTAATAAATCATTCCCATCTGGGCATACAAATGCAGGAACAAGCATTTTGCTTATAGCATTATTAGTTCCTCGTTTTACAGATAAGAAATGGATTAAGTATTTAGTTACAGCATTTTGTTTTGTTTATATAGCAACACTTGCAGTATCTAGAATAATTGTTAGTGCTCATTACGCTAGTGATGTATTATGTGGATTTGTAGTTGGGTTCACAACACTTTGTGTAACTCATATGTTTTTAAGAAAGAAGGGTATTATAGATGTTGCAAGCAATAAATGTTAGCTTACAATATGGTTCAAGAGTATTGTTTAAAGATGTAAATTTGAAGTTTACAAAAGGTAATTGTTATGGAGTTATTGGTGCGAATGGTGCTGGTAAATCAACATTTTTAAAAATCTTATCAGGCGTTCTTGAACCAAATAAAGGTGAAGTAATTAAAGATAAAGATGAAAGACTTAGTGTTTTAAACCAAGATCAATATGCATTCGATAATGAAACAGTTATAAGAACAGTTTTATTGGGTAATAAAAGAATTGTAGATATCATGGATGAACAAGAGGCATTATATAGCAAAGCTGATTTTAGTGAAGAAGACGGAATTAGAGTTGGAGAACTTCAAATGGAGTTCGCAGAACTTAATGGTTGGGAAGCTGAAAGTGATGCTAAAATTTTACTTAATGGTTTAGGTATAAGTGATGAAAAAGCTGAATGTTTAATGAAAGATTTAGATTCAAAAGAAAAGGTTAAAGTGTTACTTGCTCAAGCTTTATTTGGAAACCCAGATATTTTAATTCTTGATGAGCCTACAAATAACTTAGATATAAAGGCTATTACTTGGTTAGAGAACTTCTTATTGAATTTTGAAAATACTGTTATAGTTGTATCTCACGATAGATATTTCTTAAATAAAGTATGTACTCATATTTGTGATGTTGATTATGGGGAAATTAATATCTTTGTAGGTAACTATGATTTCTGGTATGAAACTAATGAGTTGTTACAAAGACAAGCTAAAGAAGTTAATAAAAAGATGGAAGCTAGAGCAAAAGAATTACAAGAATTTATTGCAAGATTTAGTGCGAATTTATCTAAATCTAAACAAGCAACATCTAGAAAGAAAGAGTTAGAAAAACTAACTTTACAAGATTTGAAAGTTTCTTCAAGAAGATATCCATTCATTGATTTTAGATATGATAGAGAAATTGGAAATGATATCTTGTTTGTTGAAAACTTAACTAAGAAAGGTTATTTTGAAAATCTTACTTTTACGGTTAATAAGAAAGATAAAATCGCCTTTATTTGTGAAAATAGTTTGGTTTTAAATATGTTGTTTGATATTTTGATGGGTGTTGAAGAAGCCGATAGCGGAACAGTAAAATGGGGTAAGACAATTACTACAAGTTATCTTCCAACAAACAATGATAAGTATTTTAAAGACTGTGATTTATCTTTAATAAACTGGTTGAAACAATATTCAAAAGATCAAACAGAAACATTCATTAGAGGATGGTTAGGAAGAATGTTATTCTCTGGAGAAGAGGCTTTAAAGAAGGCTAAGGTTATTTCTGGAGGAGAAAAGGTTCGTTGTATGTTAGCTAAAGAAATGTTAAGTAATGCGAATGTATTGGTTATGAATGATCCAAGTAACCACTTAGATTTAGAGACAATAACATCATTAAATAAGGGTATGATTAACTTTAAAGGTAATATTTTATTTACAAGTCATGACCATGAAATTACTAATACAGTGGCTAATAGAATAATTGAAATAAAAGATGGAGAGAAAGTTTTTGATAAATATTGTACATATGATGAGTATTTAGAAGTATAATATTTGAGTTGTTAGGAGTGATATAAATGCAAAGTTTTGTTAAACAAATAGAAAATAAAATAAGTGAGGGTATTAAAAAGTTAGGGTTTGAACCTGATAGAGTATTACTTAGTAATTCTAATAAACCTGAATTAGGACAATTCCAATTTAATGGAATTATGGCTATTGCTAAAAGAAATGGTAAAAATCCAGTAGAGTTAGCAAATGCTTTAGTAGAGATTCTAAAAGAAGATACTTGTTTTAAATCTTTATCTGTTGCAGGACCTGGTTTTATTAATATTGTTTTTGATGATGCTTTTTTAGTTAACTATATGAATGAATGTTTAAATGATTTTGACAACTTTATTGATGTAGAAGATCCAAAGACAATTATTGTTGACTATGGTGGAGCAAATGCTGCGAAAGCATTACATGTAGGACATATGCGTAGTCCTAATATTGGTGAAGCGTTAAAAAGACTTGCTAAATTATATAAGCATAATGTTATTGGGGATGTTCATTTAGGAGATGTAGGAAGACAATCAGGAATGGTTATTAGCGAACTTCAATTAGAACAACCTGATTTACCTTATTTTAAAGAAGACTATACAGAGTGTAATGAACCATTAAATGTAACAATGGAAGATTTAGGAAGACTTTATCCTACTGCAAGTAATAAAGCTAAAGAAGATGAAGCAAGAATGGAAGAAGTTAGAAGAATTACTGCAGAAGTTGATAAAGGAACTAAAAGATATTTAGATTTATGGAAGAAAATCGTAGATATTTCTTCAGTTGATATTAAACAAACTTATGACAAAATTAATTGTACTTTTGAATTATGGGAAGGTGAATTAGATAGTTATGAGTATATTCCTGATACTTTAAATATCTTAAAGCCACATATGTATGAATCAGAAGGTGCATATGTCATTGATGTGAAAAAAGATGATGATAAATTAGAGATTCCACCATTAATCGTTGTTAAGACAGATGGGTCTACTATTTATGCAACTAGAGATTTAGCTACAATGCATTCAAGAATGATTAGATTTAATCCAGATGAAATGTGGTATGTTGTAGATAAAAGACAAGGTATGTACTTTGAACAATGTTTTAGAGCAGCATATAAATCTGGTTTAGTGAAAGAAGATACTAAGTTAGATTTCTTTGGGTTTGGAACATTAAATGGTAAAGATGGTAAACCATTTAAAACAAGAGATGGTGGAGTTATGACTTTAAACTCATTCTTGGATATGGTTAAAGAAACAGCAGAATCTAAAATAAAGGATGAAATTCAAGGAAAAGAGAGAGAAGAACTTGTAGAAAAGATAGCAGTTGCTATCTTAAAGTTTGGTGATTTACTTCCAGTTAGAACTACTGACTATAACTTTGATTTAGATAAGTTTAGTTCAGTTGAAGGAAAAACAGGACCTTATATTTTGTATACTGCAGTTAGAATTAAATCTATTTTCTCTAAATTAGGAGATGTAGAGAATGTTAAAATTAAAACAATTAGCAGTAAAGAAGAAGAAAATATTATTGTTAAATTAATTGAATTAACAAAGAATTTAAAAGCTGCATTTGATGAGAAAAACACAGGTGTTATCTGTGATTATTTGTTCAACCTATGTAATTTATACAATAAGTTCTACAGCGAACATAATATCGTAAATGAAAAAGATGAAACAGTAAAAGAATCATGGGTAGCATTATCTAAATTAGTATATCAAGTAATTGAAAAATTATTGGATGTATTAGCAATAGAAATACCTGAAAGAATGTAATTAGAAGAGAAGAAAATTCTCTTCTTTTTTTGAAATAAAAGACTTTTGATTTTGTCTAGTTTATAATTAAATTGTTTAGAGGTGCGAGTATGGGATTAAGAGAAGAAAAGTTTAAGAAAAGTTTAGCGCTAGCAGAAGAATTTGATGCGGAAGCTTCTTATTATGTTGGCACATGTTATGAGACTGGTGAAGGAACAGAACAAAATCTTTTAGAGGCTTTTAATTGGTACAAAGAAGCGGCGGTAGCAAATCATCCAAAGGCACAATATAGTTTAGCTAAGATGTATGAAGATGGTAATGGTATAGAGAGAGACAATGATAAAGCTATTGAGTGGTATGAAAAGGCTTTTGATAATGGTATTGAAGAAGCAGGAGATCGATTATTAGTTTGTTTTTCTAGAGATACATACACTGTAGTTGAATTAGACAGAGATGTTGGTTCTCTTGATATTAAAAGAAAAGATATTTCACATATTTTAAAACACCAAAACTTTATTGAAAGAAAATCAATGGATAAAAACAATCGTGTAGCACATTACTTGAATGGCATTATCGAGTTATGCAAAAATAGCCATTTTATTGAGGCGGCGTATTACTTCAAACAAGCGGTTGATAATAATTTGGCTAGTGCTTATTATGAATTAGCAATTATCTTATATTTTGGAATAGGAGTAAAGAAAGATATTGAAAAAGCAAAACATTATTTGTTTGTTTCATCTGTTAAATGCGTAGATTCTTTTTACTTGTCAGGATTAATTGAAGAGTTAGAATGGGAAATGGGAAAAGGTACAAAGGAACTGTTAACAAATTACGAAGCTGCAGCTAAAAGAGGACACATTATGGCAATGCATGCTTTAGGAGAGTTATATTGTCGAGGCGAAAAGTTAAAGCAAGATTTAACTAAAGCAATGGAATATTATAAGATAGCTGCGGATAAAGGTTATGCTCCTGCACAATATAGTTTATCTATATGTTATTTTAATGGTTTTTCAGGAGAAAAAAAGCCAGCTGAAGCAATGAAATATTGCAACTTAGCGGCATCACAAGATTATGGTAAGGCACAATGTTTGCTAGGAGAATTATACTATTATGGCAAGGGTGTAGAAGAAAATAAATACAAGGCCATTGATTGGTACACAAAAGCAGCAAGAGCAGGCGTTGCACAAGCAATATATAATTTAGGCGTTTTTTATCATGAAGGTGCTTGGGTGGAAAAAGATGATGACAAAGCAATGGAACTATATATGAAGGCGGCAAAAAAGGGCTATGCTCCTGCAAATATTACAATTGGTTCTATGTACTATCACGGGGAAAATGGGTTGGAAAAAAATCTTGATAAGGCCATAGAACATTTTGTGGAAGCATCAATCAAAGGCGATGACAAAGCATTTCAATATTTGCTTCATTGTCTTAAGGAAAAAGTTAATATTGAAAATGATAAAGATTTGAATGAAATATATACTAAAATAAATGAACTATGGGGAGATAATCCTGATTTGCTAGATAAAATAAACAAAGCATTAAACGCTAAAGAGAAAACCAGGGCAAATAGTTTTGAAAGTGTGAAACGAGAAGCTGAAAATGGAAATGCTACAGCGCAACTTGCTTTAGGGACTTTTTACATAGAAGGAACTTATGCTGAAAGTGATATTAAAGAAGCTATCAAATGGTTAGAAAAGTCGGCAGAACAAGAACACCCATACGCGCAATATTTACTTGGGGTACTTTATTGTGCTAATGAGTTTGGGGTGTTTGATTATGAACTTGGAAAAAGTTATTTAACAAGTGCTGCTAGAAATGGTTCTAAAGAAGCTGAAGAAATGTTAGCTGAATTGTTTAAACTAGAAGAAGAGAATAAATAAGCAAACTTTAAAATTTAAAGTCCATGCTTGACAATTGATAATTAATTACATATAATTGCAATAGAAAACGAAGAACAAGAGGAGTAACTTAGTTAGTATTTACAAGAGATGAAAGATCACCGGCTGAGAGTCTTTCTTAAAGAAGAGTAAGTGAAGGTAGCTTGGGAGTTGTGCATTTGAAATAGTAGTAAAGTGCAATGTGTCGTCGCATTAAGACTTAGAGAATAAATTAAGGTGGTACCACGAGTAGCTTCGTCCTTTGTAAGCTATTCGTGTTTTTTTTTGAAAGGAAGGATATTATGGATAAAAACGGATTAGAAGGTAAGTACGAACCACAAAGTTTCGAAGACGAACTTTATAAAAATTGGGAAAGTAAAAATTATTTTATGGCTTCAGTAGACTATAAAAAAGAGCCATATACAATAGTTATGCCTCCTCCAAATATTACTGGAGTTTTGCATATGGGACATGCTATGGACAATACTTTACAAGACATTTTAATTAGATATAAAAGATTAAAAGGATTTAACGCTTTATGGATTCCAGGTGTTGACCATGCCGCTCTTGCTACAGAAGCTAAAATAGTTGCTAAATTAAAAGAAGAAGGAATTAGTAAAGAGGACCTAGGTAGAGAGAAATTCTTAGAAAAAGCTTGGAATTGGAAGAAACAATACGGTAATACAATAACAACTCAACTTCGTAAAATCGGTTGTTCTTGCGACTGGAGTAAAGAAAGATTTACTATGGATGAAGGAAACAATGCTGCTGTTAAAGAAGTATTTGTAGATTTATATAATAAAGGGTTAATTTATAAAGGAAAAAGAATGGTTAACTGGTGTAGTAACTGTGGTACTGCAATAAGTGATGCTGAGGTAGAATTTGAAGAAGAAGCAGGACATTTATGGTATGTTAACTATTATTCAAAAGATAAATCATATTATGTAACAGTTGCTACAACTCGTCCTGAAACAATGCTTGGTGACGTTGCTGTTGCAGTTAATCCTAATGATGAAAGATATAAAGATTTAATTGGTAAAACAGTTGTATTACCTATTATGAATAAAGAGATTCCTTTAATCGCGGATGAATTCGTTGAAATGGAATTCGGTACTGGTGCAGTTAAGATTACTCCTGCTCATGACCCTAATGACTATGAGGCTGGATTAAAACACGGATTAGACATCATTAACGTATTTGGTGATGATGGAAAAATGTTAGATTTAGTAAAAGAGTATGAAGGTATGGATCTTATTACTGCTAGAAACGCTATTGTAAAGAAACTAGAAGAATTAGGAAACTTAGTAAAAACTGAAGATTATTCACATAATGTAGGACATTGTCAAAGATGTCATCATACAATTGAACCTAAGATTTCAACTCAATGGTTTGTTAAAATGAAACCTTTAGCAGAACCTGCTATTAAAGCTGTAAGAGATGGAGAAGTTAAGTTCGTTCCAGAAAGATTCTCTAAAGTTTATTACAACTGGATGGAAAACATTCAAGATTGGTGTATTTCTAGACAAATTTGGTGGGGACACAGAATTCCTGTATTCTATTGTGATAAATGTAATGAAATTCATGTAGGTGATGAGCCAACTAAATGTAGTAAATGTGGTCATACTTCATTTACTCAAGATAGTGATACATTAGATACATGGTTCTCAAGTGCTTTATGGCCATTCTCTACTTTAGGATTCCCTAAAGAAACAGAAGAATATAAATATTTCTACCCAACTAGTGATTTAGTAACTGGTTACGATATTATCTTCTTCTGGGTAGCTAGAATGATTTTCTCTGCGATTGAACATACAGGAAAAGTACCTTTCAATACAGTTTATATTCACGGTTTAGTTAGAGATAGTCAAGGTAGAAAAATGTCAAAATCATTAGGTAATGGTATTGATCCATTAAAAGTAATTGAAGAATACGGATGTGATGCTTTAAGATTCTCATTAGTATTAAATACTGCTCCTGGTAATGATTTAAGATATTTACCAGAAAAATTAGAAAGTGCTAAAAACTTTGCTAATAAAGTATGGAATGCTTCTAAGTTCGTTTTAATGAATTTACCAGAAGATGAAAAAACTATAGAAACTTGTGATTATTCTAAGTTAGCAATTGAAGATAAATGGATTTTAAGTAAATTAAATAAAACAATTAAGGCTATGGAAGAAAACTTTGCTAAATATGAATTAGGTTTAGCACTAGAGCAAATCTACAGCTTCATTTGGGATGAGTTCTGTGACTGGTATATTGAAATGGTTAAGCCTCGTTTATATAGTGAAACATGCACTAATAAAAAAGAAGCGCAATATACTCTTAACTATGTATTAAAAGCTGCATTAACTTTATTACATCCATTCATGCCATTTGTTAGTGAAAAAATTTATGTTAACTTAGCAAATGTAAAAGAAAGCTTAATGAAAGAAGATTGGCCAACATTAGTAGGTGATTACGAAGCAGAAGAAGCAAGCGTAGAAAATATCAAACAAATCATTGTTGGTATTAGAAATGTTAGAAGCAATATGAATATTCACCCTACTAAGAAAAGTGATGTAATCTTTGTAAGTAAAGATAAAGATAACATTTTAGCTGCTACTAGTTTTATTCAAAAATTAGGTTTTGCAGAAAACGTAAAAGTTTATGATAAGAAAGAAAATATCCCAGAGTCTTGTGTTACAGTAGTAGCACCTACAATGGAAGCTTATTTATCACTAAATGAATTAGTAGACAAAGAAGAAGAATTAGCTAGAATTGAAAGAGAGTACACTAAATTAAATACAGAATTAACTAAGTTATCTGGTATGATTAATAACCCAGGTTTCTTAGCTAAAGCACCTGCAGATAAAGTTGAAGAAACTAAAGTTAGAGTAAATGAATTACAATCAATGATTAATAATTTATTAACTCAAAAGAATAATTTAATTAATATGTAATAAGAATTAAAGGCTACGAAAGTGGCCTTTTTCTTTAAATAAAACTTGAAAAATAAAAAAACAAGTGTATATAATATAACCAAAGAAAGGAAGAATGTATTATGTTTAATTCATTTACTTGGTGGCATCATAATTAATTAGGCACTGGCAAACGTATGTTTTGTGAGTGCTGTTTTTGATGCTTCACAAGACATATTAATGGATTAAATTTATATATAAATCTAAAGAGCCCACGATATGTTTTGTAATCACATATTTGTGGGCTTTTTTATATGTTTTTTTAGGAGGAAAAGAAAGATGAAAGATTTAAAAACGTTAAGTGATTTAATAAAGATTAAATCCTATAATAATGAAGAAAATATTATTAATTATATTAAAGAAGTATTTAAAGATTGTTCAAAAGAAATAAGAGTTGTAGAGGCTATTAATGGTAAGAAAAATATATTAGTGGGACTTAATACAAAACTAGAAAATGTAGAACCGATTGTATTGTCAGGACACATTGATACTGTAAATGCCGATGAAGAAAATTATCTTACCAACCCATATGAATTAGTTGTAAAAGATAATAAAGCGTATGGTTTAGGAGTTATTGATATGAAATGTTTTACTTCAAGTATTGTAGATAAAATAAGTGAAATTAAAGAGTTGAAATATCCAATTGTTTTAGCGTTTACTACAGATGAAGAAACAGAGCTAAAGGGAATAGAGTGTTTAATAGAAGAAATGAAACAAAGGGATATTAAGCCTAAATTTACTATAATTGGTGAACCTACATGTATGAAGATAAATAATATATCTAACGGATGTTTTGAATATAAAGTTGAAGTATATGGCAAGAGTTGTCACAGCAGTACTCCTCAAAATGGTATTAATGCAATTTGTATAATGGCAAAGATAATAACCTTTATTGAAGAACTAAGTAGAAAATATAACAATTTAGTTATGAATAGCAATATTATAAATGGAGGAACAATAATCAATAGAATTCCGGATTTTGTTTCAATGTCATTTGATATAAGGACTACTAGTATGAATAATTATAAAGAAGCAATTGATTTGATAAATAAAAAAATTGAAGATTTAAAAGTGGAATACAAAACAAATATTGTAATTACTAAACAGTTAGAGATTCCACCGCTTAGTTGCAAAAATAAAAATAATATTACTAAATTAGCGTCTAAATTAGGGCTAGAAGTAGAATCTTTTAGTGGAGGATGTGAAGCTGGGTATTATGAAAGTTATAGTGGGGATGCTATTTTGTTTGGAGTTGGGGATATTTCTTTAGCGCACAAACCTAATGAATTTATGATTGTAGATGATTATTATAAATATAATGATTTGTTGATGGAAATGTTAAATGAAATTGGTGATATATATTATAAAAGCACATATTAAATGTGCTTTTTTGTAATAAAAAAACCTAGACAAGGCTAGGTGGATTTAGTACTCTGGTGCGACCTAAGGGATTCGAACCCCTGACCTTTGGTTTCGTAGACCAACGCTCTATCCAGCTGAGCTAAGATCGCTTTTATAAAAAAAATGGCGTCCACGAAGGGATTCGAACCCCTGACCTACGGCTTAGAAGGCCGTTGCTCTATCCAGCTGAGCTACGTGGACACGCTTACTATTATAGTAGAAACTTTTTCATTTTGCAAGTATTTATTGAAAATTATATTAAATTAATTTATATAAAAAAACGCTTAGTAAGTTAAGCGTTAATATTTTAAATTAAAATAGCATCTTCAATAATCTTAAATGGATCTTTAGGGTCTATTCTATCTGTATAAAGTTTTCCTTCTAAATGATCCATTTCGTGTTGAAGTATAATAGCTAAATATCCTCTAGCTTTAATTGTTACTTCTTTATCAGTTAAAGCATCATAACCTTTAACAGTAACTTTATAATAACGGTAGACATAACCTTCAACATCAACTGGAACAGACAAGCAACCTTCTCCATTATCCAAACAACATAACTTAACAGAGTAAGATACAATCTTAGGATTAACTAAAGCATATTCATAAGTTTTATCTTCATCTTGAAAATATATTGCAATCATTCTTTTATCTAAACCTATTTGGTTAGCGGCTAATCCTACACCTGGTCTAATGTCGTATTTCTTTGCCAGTTCATCATCTTGAGAAACTTTTAAATACTCAACCATTTCCGTTAAAATCTCTTTATCTTCTTTAGAAAGAGGAAGCGCTACTTCTTTACATTTTTGACTTAAAAACTTTTTATCAGTTACTATATCAAATACTTTCATCTAATCAAATCCTTTACCTTTCTAAGTATATAACAGTTTGAAAAAACTAACAATAATATTTCTGAAATTATTTGTAAGAGGGAGGTAGTTTGATATACTAAAATAGAGGTGTATAGTATGCAAAAAACATTGAATATAGTATGGAAATCATTTTTGGTTGTTTTAGTCGCAGTAACATTAGTTTTATCAGGATATCTTTATTCTAATAGAGATGAAATAGTAACATCTAATATAACAATGAAATATTTTGTTGAAACAGTATTGAGTAATGATGAGGACAAAATAAGAACATTTGTTGCTAATAGTAATAATGATGTTTTATATAACAACTTTGTTTCTACAATGAATAATATCTATTATTATGAAGGTGTTAGTGATTTTGAATTTGAGATAACAAATACTGAATTATTTGGAGATGGCAAATATCAATGTTATTTTGCTAATGCATTTGAAAATTATACTCCTAAATGTGATTTAGAAAATGAAGGAAGATATATTAATTATTTAGTAGATATTAAAGTTAGTTATACTTTTGCTGGTGAAAAGGTTGAACGAGATGAAAAGGGATTAGTGGTTTTTGTTAAAGATATGGTTGATGGAAATTACTTTACTTGGAGACTTGTAAGATTTGATAGATATAAAGTAGAAGCATACGAAGGCAATATATAAAAAAAGAAGTGATCAGTTCACTTCTTTTCTTTTACCATTTTTTGCAGTATCCAAAACCTATTGTTCCAGGTCCTGCATGAGCACACACGTTAATTGAAATTGGTGTAACTACAATGTTGTAATCTGGAAATGCTTTTTCAATCATCTCTTTTACTTCATTAGCAGCAGCTTTAGCATCAAATTCTATAACATGGAATTCATAATCTGTAGGATTTATATCTCTTTGTTTAAACAATTCAATTATTTCGTTGAAAGCTTTTCTATATGTTCTAGTTGTTCCTTGTTTTTGTATTTCGCCATCGTGATATTTTAATAATGGCTTGATTCCTAACATGTTACCAATCATGGCTACAGCTGGAGAAACTCTTCCACCGTTTTTTAAGAAAGTTAAACTTTCAGGAACAAAGTAAATTTCATCTTTATTAACTAGTTCTTTTGATTCTTCTACAATTTTATCGAAATCAACATTTTCATTAGCTAATCTTTTAGCGTGTTTTACAATGTTACCCATAAATGAACAAACACCCATAGAGTCGATAACAACGATTTTATCTCCATATTTATCTTTGCAACTAGTTGTAAATAAACTAAACATACTAGATAGTTTACTAGAAATTGTAAAATGGATTATTTTTTCATATCCTTCGTTAAATAATTTATCAAAGTATTCTTCAATATCCATTAATGGTGGGGTAGATGTTTTTATTCTACTTCCTCCACGCATCATGGCATTTAATTTATCTTGATCTATAGTTATACCGTCATGATATTCTTGACCATCAACGATAACATTTAATGGAAATATATGTATATTTAAATCTTTAGCTTCAGCTTGAGAAATTGCGCAAGTTGAATCAGAACTTATTGCTATTTTCATAGGAAAACACCCCTCTTTTACAGTATATCATTTTTAGAAATATATGCAAAAAAAATGACAAAAAAAATGAAAAAAGGAAGACTATAATAGTCCTCCTTTAAAAAGCATACTTTATTTAAAAATGAATGATAGGTTGACTAGCAACAACCGCCCCAGTTACCACAACCTCTACCACCAAAACCACAGCCGATAATGATGAATAGAATAAACACTACTAATATAATAGCCCATAAACTTGTGTTATTGTTTTGTATAGGGTAGGCATTTCCATAAGGAGCATAACCACCTGTCATAGGTGCTCCTCCATATCCATTTCCATAGTAATACATTTATTACACCTCCAATCTAATATAGTTTATTCAACAGTGCTTTTTATGTTAATAAATTGTGCATGTGTGGAGGTATAAAAAAAGATAGGAGTTTAATCCTATCTTCCTGTTTTATTTCCTTTTTTCTTATCGCCTTTTTGTTCTTCTGTTTCTTCAACTTCTTCAGATTCTTCCATTGCATCAAAGAATGATAGTTGTTCACCTTCAGCGTAAACATTTGAAGTCTTTTTCTTTGGTGCTGGTTTTGCAACTTGGATATCGTCGATTGTTAATTGACCCTCAACCATGTCTTCTCTTGCTTCTTCAACAACTTCGTTTTCAACAGTTCTTTGTTCAGCACGTTTTTTAGCTTCTTCAAGGGCAGCTTGTTTTTGTCTCTTAATTTCTTCAACGCGAAGTTTTAATTCTTTTTCAATATCTGTTAGAGTTGAATACTCTGAATTAACTTTTTTGATAACTTTCTTTAATTTTCTTTTAGTGAAGAATGGTAAGTTTTTGTATTCATCTTTGAATTCTTCAATTTCTCTAGTAACTACTTTTCCATCCTTTTTAGTTTTTGTAACTGTTCTTGTTTGTGTGATTGAATATTCACCACTTAAGATTTCTGGTAGATTAGTTTGAATTTGAGCAGCTAGTAGTGAGAAAGCTCTTTCTTTCTTTACTACTCTCTTCATGATCATTTTTTCGAAGAAATGAAGTTTTTTTCCTTGTAAAGTATCTCTGTCAAAATTCTTTTTATTCATTACATATGAAGTTATACAGGCAGGTATTGCAGGTATTGCACCGACAGTACCACCAATAATCATTAATGTAGAAGACCAAGCTTCCATATTTGCTCCACCTAATAAATAACCAGTTCCTAGATATAAGGTCGTTATAATAGAACCACCTAAAACAGTCGCAAAAGCTGTGTGATAAGCGTGAATCTCAGCAGGATATTTTTCGTGCTTTTTCATCTTTTTCTCATTAACTTCTCCAAGAGAAAACATTGAGATAACTTTAGATTGAGCACCCTCCAAAGTTGCAAGATTATCTTTATATTGCTCAGCTAAGCGTTTTACGTGAATTTGTTCACCATTTTTTGGTTCAAGACCGTCAAATTGGGCTATAAATGCCTTTCTTGAATCAATGAACTTTTTGTCTAACATAGCAACCACCCCAAGAACATGTATCAATTTAATTTAATTCTACATTTTTTTACTTTATAAGTCAAACTAAATTATTTTCTTGTTGGTAAAATATAGCGATATTTTTCTTATGAACGCGGATGAGAGCCTTTGTATATCTTATTTACCTCTTCTTTAGCCAAATGTGTGTAGATTTGAGTGGTTATTAAACTACTGTGACCTAGTAGTTCTTGCACTATTCTAAGGTCTGCTCCACCGTTTAATAAAGTGGTAGCAAATGTATGTCTAAATATATGTGGATGAAGTTTTGTGTTACCAAATAATTTTAAGGATAAACTCCTTATCATGCTTTCTACAGATCTAGTAGAAAGTCGTTCTCCATATTTATTTATTAATAGGTGCACAGTTTCTTGTTTAGCAAACTTTTCTCTTTCAAAGTGAAGGTATGCTTCTATTAAAGTTTTGGATTCATTATTGAATGGGCAAATTCTAGTTTTGTTTCCTTTTCCAGTAACGATTAAATATCTATCTTCTAGATTGATTGAAGATAGTGTTATATCACACAATTCACTTACACGTAGACCGCTACTATATAACAAATGAATGATTGCTTTATCTCTATGTGAAAATTTACCAGTTGGAGTATACTCTAAGATTTTCTTTAATTCATCTTTGTATATTACATCTGGTAAAAGATTATCTTTTTTTGGACTAGAAATTTCTTTTATAAATGAAGTTTTTATATTATATTTTTTCTCTAAAAATTTGTAATAACTTTTTAAGGTTGCTATTCTTCTAGAAATTGTTCTTTTGCTTAAATTTAATGTGTAAAGATGTGCTAAATAATTCCTTACTATTAACTCATCTATTTCTTCAACACTTTCTTTTTTTAAATAGACAGTAAAATCTTCAAAATCTCTTTTATAAGCAAGAATAGTGTTTAGAGAATATCTTTTTTCGTTTTCTAAGTATGCGAAAAACTCATTAAGTTTATTCATGAGTTTCCATCCAATCTTTCAAAGCATTTAAAGATAAGTCTTTTAATTCCATTTTATCTTTGCTTTTTGTTGTTAAAACACCATAGTTTGAGTTCATTGGTTGGAAACTTTTAACTTGAGCAGTACAAATATAGTTTATTAAAGAACCGGTAACTGTTTCTAAAGGCATTGTTACTAAATCTTTTCCTTTTATTAAATTAACGGCATTAATTGCTGCGACAATTGCACTTGCACTAGATTCTATATATCCTTCAACGCCACTTAATTGTCCTGCTACAAAGATGTTGTTGTTTGCTTTTAGTTGCATCGTTGGAAGTAAATGTTTTGGGGCATTAATAAATGTATTTCTATGCATAACACCATATCTATAAATAGTAGCGTTTTCAAGACCAGGGATTAATTTAATTATTTTATCTTGTTCACCCCATTTTAAGTTTGTTTGGAATCCTACGATATTATATAAAGAACTTTCTAAGTTATCTTGTCTAAGTTGAACTACTGCGAAAGGACGTTTGCCATCTCTATCTTCTAATCCTACTGGTTTCATAGGGCCAAATGTTAAAGATTTAAATCCTCTTTTAGCAATAACCTCAATTGGCATACATGCTTCAAAATGATTTTCTTTTTCAAAACTATGAAGAGGGGCTCTTTCACCATTTACTAATGCTTCATAAAAAGTGAAAAATTGTTCTTTATCAAAAGGACAGTTGATGTAATCGGCCTCTCCTTTATCATATCTTGATTTTTTATAAGCTATTTCCATGTTTATTGTATTAGCATCAATTAAAGGTGCGCTTGCATCATAAAAATATAGACTATCATCATTAAGAATCTTTTTGATTTCTTCAGATAGTTTATTAGATGTTAATGGACCACTAGCAATTATAGTAATTCCTTCAGGTATTGAAGTTACTTCTTCGTTTATTACTTCAATAAGTGGATTACTTTTAATCAAATCAGTAACTAACTCTGAGAACTTTTCTCTATCAACACTTAGAGATTGCCCGGCAGGAACTTTAGTTTTATCTGCACAACTTATGATAATACTATCTAGCATGCGCATTTCTTCTTTCATTAATCCAGAAGCATTATCTAAAGCATTGCTTTTTAAAGAGTTAGAGCAAACTAACTCTGCGAATTTATTTGTGTGATGTGCTTTAGCATCTTGATGAGGTCTCATTTCATAAAGTTTTACTTTAATGCCTCTCTTTGCTATTTGATAAGCAGCTTCACTTCCTGCTAATCCTGCACCTATAACGTTAATATAATCTTTCATTTAATACACTCCAATCAAAAATAATATAGCATAATTTTAGAGGTATAGATGAAAAATAACTATAAAAAGGCCAAAAAAAAGAATATTCAGAATATTCATTGATTATTTTTTGATAAATTACTAAAATAAACATATAAGAGCGGGGTGACGTTAGTGGGACTTAAAGAAATATCTTTAGCTCAATTATTAAATAGTACAAGTGGAACTAATTATTTTGTTACATTTGCAAAACTTATTGGTCATAGTGAAAATTCTGTTTTCTATGAGGGTATAACTGATGATGATTATTATTTGCTAGAAGAGTTAGAAGAAAAACACGGATATGAACTGCCTTCAAATTATATTGAGTTTTTAAATTATTTGAATGGTGGACGTTTTTTAGGTATGGATTTCTTTTCTTTGGTAGAGAAAAATTATCCAAATAGTTTATATAATAGAAACTTTATTAATACTGTTAGAGATCAATTGGATATTGATGATAGCGCTCTTTTAATAGGAAAGTATGAAAATTATGTTATGTATGTTGACTGCTTAGGGGCAGATGGATCATATACATTAATGGATATAAGAAATAATGAAAAGATAGAGTTCGAATCATTTAATTCTTTAGTAGGATTCATATTCTACATTCTAGTTGTTAATACAAATAAGAAATTAGAAGAAGAAAAAGAACAAATTAAAGAAATGAAAGATAAATTACACAGTGAATTTGTTGCTAAGAATAAGGAGTGGAAAAAAGAGAAAGAAAGAAATTCTGCTAAAATTAGAGCAAAAGCTGCTGCAAACGGCTTAAAGAAGAAACAAAGAAAGAAAATGAAATAATAAATTCTGGAGGAAACAAATGGAAAAAATTACAAATTTTAAAGCCTATGCGTTGGATCAAATGAGAGAGTACTTGATTGTTAATGATATTGAAGTAGAAAGCAAAGAGGATTTCACTAAGATCTATTTTGATATGTTAAAGTCTGGCTATTTCTATAAAGCAGATGTAGCTAATGAATTAGATGAAGTTAGAAATATAATTAGAGATTTTGCAAAAGCCTATGAAAAGGATAAAGATCTTCTTGAAAGAGATTTAATTTTTATGGGTTCAAGACGCGTTTTAGAGAAAATGAACGTAAATAAGCCAAAAAGATAAAAGTGTTAAGGGAAAATACTTGACACTTTTTATTTTGTGTATTACAATAGACTCCGTAAATGGAGGGAAAATATATGGCAGTAAAGATTAGACTTAAAAGAATGGGTAGACACGGATTAGCTCTTTATCGTATTGTTGCAGCAGATTCTCGTTATCCTCGTGATGGTAGATTCTTAGAATTAGTAGGTACTTATAACCCTAATACTAAACCAGCTACTTGCGATATCAACGAAGAAGTTGCATTAAAATGGTTAAAAGTTGGAGCTCAACCTACAGATACAGTTAAAACTCTTTTAACAAATGCAGGAGTTATGAAAAAATTCCAAGAAACTAAAACAACTAAAGGAGAATAATTTATGAATTACGAACAAGTTATTCTTGATATAATTACTCCACTTGTTTCAAATGCTGACAAGTTAAAGGTTGTACCACTTGATTCAGATAACTTATATGAAACAGTTTATGTAATATATTGTGATGAAAAGGATATTGGACGTTTAATTGGAAAAAAAGGTATCGTTGCAGAAGCAATAAGAGAAGTTGTTAATGCAAGTGCTAAATTAAATAGCAAAAAAATCAAATTAAAATTTGAAGCAAAGAAATAAGTTTAGGCTTATTTCTTTTTTTTGTATAAATAGCTTATTATTGAAATTGTTTTGTATTAATAATATAATTTAATTAAGAGGTGTTGTTTGTGAAAAGACGTGCTAAATTAGAAGATATCGTGTGGATTGCAGAAGGAGGAGAAAGATATGTAATCCCAGAAAGAAGACATGATTGGTTAATGTTATGCTTGAAAAATGCTAGTTCTAAAAATGCTGTTCAAGAAATGGCAGAATTTTTAAATATAGTAAGAATGGATAGCGAAGGCAATAGCGCTAGTGAAATAGATCAATTTATAGACTTGAAAAAATATAAATATTTAGGTGGAGAATGGTTAGCAATACAAAGTGCTAGATTTCTTCAAAATGGTGAAGCGTTCGTTAAAGATTTAGTGGAAAAGTTTGGTGTTAAATTAACCGATTCTTCTAAAAAACTTATTGAAGAAGCATTAGAAGAAAACAAACAATTTCCAAGCCAACAAAACAAAAATAAAAGATAACAAAAAAAGGAAGTGATTTACACAATCATTTCCTTTTTATTTTAATTATAAGAATGGAATATAGAAGACAACTATGAATATTATATTAAGTGCAAGCAATATTAAATTAGCGCCATTATCTTTATCTTTTAAGAATCCTATAATAAATAATATAAGCATTGCTATTGGAAGTACAAATACATAAGCTATACCAAATATTAAATAGAATAGGAAGTATAAGATTAATCCTAATAATAACAACACATTGATTATTAAGTCTAGTACAAAGAATATTAGAACTAAAACTACTAATATCAATCCTGTTACTATAACTAAGATATTGCTCTTATCTAGATTATCTAACCATTCTGCTCCTAGACCGGAAAGGTGAAGTCCAAATAAAGTTGAATAAGAAGATAATCCTTCGGATAGTAAATTGTCTATAGAACCGTGCAATCCGGTTATATTAATAATTGCACAAACAATTAAAATGATTGAAGGTATCCAAGTCATTGGTGATTCTAATATTGCCCCAAAATCAATTTCTGAGAATAATCCAAAGAATCCCTTTATAAAACTCCATATTCCTTTACCTAACATAGCAAAGAATTTGCCAATTAGTATGAATGGAAAGGCAAGAACGGATAATACACTTTTACAAACGTCTCCTAGATTGAAAGATATTTTCTTTCTTTCTTTTTTTACTTTCACTTTCTTTTCTTTAGGAGTCTTAGTTTTTTTGCTTCCTTTTTCTTTAACTTTTTTCTTGTTTTCTTCTTCTTTTAATTTATTTTGATTTTCTTTCTCTTCTAATTCTTTGGTTTTTCTCTGTTCTTTTAACTCTTTTACCTTTTGTTTGGCGGAGTCTTTTAACTCATCAGAACTCTTTCTTCTTTTAGAGCTAAATACGTTAGGTAAATTTTTGAAAAATTGTTTAATGTTATCGGCTTGATATGCGCCTTTGTATACAACAACACATCCAGGAGGGAAGGCTCCTTTTTCTATTTCTGAATAGAAATTAACAAGAACCTTTTTAAGGTTTTTACAGTTTGTGAATGCACCTGTACGTATAGTTTTACAATTTGATAAATCCATGTATTCTATAGATTCGCAATAGAAAGCGTCTTTCTTTACATCAAATATTTTATTTGAAATTAAGAATTCTTTTACTCCAGGAAGAGGACCAAAAGATTTTGCGAGAATAACATTGCTTGGTTTTCCTCTATATACAATTTTCTTTATTATTTCGCATCCTGGCGATTCAAATGTTCCTTTTTCTATGTAATTTACACAATTTGGGATTTCCATTTCTTTACTTGGATTTTTTACTCCTGTTATTGTTATGATATGAACTGGAGCTTGTCTAGTTGAATATCCAAAATCTTCTTCTTTATGAGTTACTATATCTGTAAATGTATAATCTTTTAATGCCTCTAAAGTATAGAAATCTAGTTGATCTCTAATAGCATCCATATCTTTATTAGAGTTTTCTTCTGTGATGTAATTATCTTCTATAGAGAAGGGATAAAAGAAGGTATCTATTTGATTATTGTTTTCATCAAGAATATATGCTAAAAATGATCCGGATTGTATTTTTATTTGATTTCCTTTTATCTTTCCGTCGCGATATTTTCTTATATATAGATTTTCATCTAAAATGTCGAAAAACACGCCATTTTTTACTCCGTTTTTATATGTTCCAAGACCATAATCATTGCCTTTTCTAGATAATGCTAAACCATTATATTTTCCATTACTAAAGTTTCCGATATAATAGCCTCCATCATCAAATTTTCTTATACATACACCTTGGAAAGGTAAGGTTCTTACATCAAAGTCTTTATATCTATCAATATAGCCTAAAGTGAAACCGTTTGATGTTTTACGATATCCATATCCTTTAATTGTTCTATTTACATATAAATTATTATTTAAATCTACAGTAGCACCTAATTTGCCATATACATCTTCATATTGAGCGGCATCTATAAAATTTACATCACCACCTGAAACTGTATAAGTTAAAGGGCCGTGATATTTTTTATAAGAAAAGTCATGAACTTCTAAATTTCCTTGTTCAAAGAAAAGATGTTTGAAATCATATTTGTCTGATAAGGGTGAAGTTTTTTCGCTTTCAAACAACTGTTTTGATTTGGTAAAACATAGTTTAGTGCCATCAAAAGTTATTCCTTTTCCAGTAAAGTTACCTTTATTATCATATAAGTAAACATCATATATACCACTTGGATACAAGTAAACTACAAAGTTTAATATTCCTAGTGTTTTGTTTACGCATTTAAGACAACAAACATCATTTTTGTTATATACAAATTGAGGACCTAAAGGTGCAGAATCTTTAGAAAAGCCTAAAAGAATTTCTTTGCCTTGAGGATCAGCGTATACAGTTGCACCATTTACAGACTTCATAATGCAGTCTTCATGCATTTCAATTGAATTCTCTTTATGCCTTTTTAGAACACCTAAACCCGCCATTGTTTTAGACTTGTCGTATTCTACATGATATTCTCCAAAATAATCTATTCCATTTTTACTAAAAGTGGAGTATTTACATCTATCATCAAAAATATGTTTTTCTCCCATAATATCACCAAAATAAGTTTATCACATTGATAAAGTTTATAATATGAAAATGATTAAAAAGGTTTACCTATTTTTAATAATATTTTTGTTGTTTATATGTGTAAAAATAAAGTATAATTTATATGGTTTTGAGAGGTGTTATTATGGATTATAGTTATATTGTAATTAGATATGGAGAAATTGGTACAAAAGGAAAGAATAAAAAAGATTTTATTAAGTGTTTATACAATAATATTAAGAACTCTTTAAAGAAAAATAAAAAGTTAAAGTTTATGAATAGATATGATAGACAATATGTTGAGTTAAATGGTGAAGATCCTAAAACTCTTTATTCTTCATTGAATATGATTGCGGGTATTTCTTCTTATTCTCCTTGTTATTTTACTGAAAGAAATATTGATAGTTTGAAAGAAACTATTAAAGAAATAATTAAGGATATGGATTTTAAAACTTT
>JBGVRX010000029.1:0-158122 GCA_045128835.1 Bacilli bacterium
ACAATAAAAGATTACGTTCATTATTTTAACAATGATAGGCCTGCATATTCTTTAAAATATAAAACTCCAACTCAGTTTAAAACCAAATTGGAGTTAAATTGTGCTTTTTTATAAATTGTCTACTTTTTCTTGACTAGTTCACCATTTGAGCACTTTTTATTGCTAATTCATCATTGTGAGAAGGGATTGTTGCTAATCTAGCATTCTCCAAAACATCTTTTTCATTATCAAAAAGATACCCTATTGGAGAAACCCTCATCATCGCTCCATTACCTTGACTTGTACCAATATAATCACCATTTACCCACTTAGTGAATCCTGGTGAAAATGTTGTTTTAAAATAAGGTGTATGATTAGGTAAATATCTCTCATATTTTTTACCATATTCTTTTAATTTCTTTTCATACCCTTGTTTAGATAATACTGCATCTAATATAGCAATAGTCAGTATTGTATCATCACTAAAAAAGGAATCATTTTCTAGTATATTTTGCATTTCAACAGAATGGGCTTTCTTTACTTGTTCAAACTCATAAATAGAACCTGCCAAATCTCCAATAATTGCTCCAAACATTAAATCCACCTCTTAACTACCATATTATCATATATTTACTTTAAAATAGAAAAAAAGTTGAACACTAATGCATTCAACTTTTCTATAATTATCTTTTAGTATTTTTACTTTCTTTAAGTTTATCTGAATACTCTCTTTTTGAAAGTGATTTTAATAATTCAACCGCTAATGGTTTTTGTTTATGTTTATCATTAAATAATAATATTGCTTTAGATAAAGTAAAACATATTCTTGGATTTTCTAAAAGTTTAGACGTTCCTGTTTCTTTCTTTTCTTTTTTAATATCTTTTAATATACGAGAACATATATCTGAATTAAGTTTTTTAATAGCTCTATCCATACCTCTTGATGTATCAGCAATACCAATCTTATCTGCTAACTCTGAATACATCTCATTAGCAGTTTCTAAAACAACTACATCATCGGTTCTACTCCCTACTTGAAGTGCTCTATTAACTGCAGCATAATAATCCTTTATATATGGTACTTCAGCGATATCTTTTCTACATTTTCTAGCTCTATCTGTTAACTCATAGTAACTACTTCTTCCACAACTTACACATTGCTTCTCATCAACATAAGCAAGTAAAACATTTTGTCTTTCTATTTGACTCTCTTCTTTTGAACCAATTCTAGCTTTTACGAATAGACCATTATAATTATGTCCTATCTTTTCAGCGCGTTCATCGATATTCTTGTTATCTCCAACTTCATTAAATCTATACCATTCTTGAATTGCATTTACTTGTCCTAATTCAGCTAATTTTTCTAAATCACCCATAACTAAATTACAATCTCCAGTTAATAAATACTTACACCAACAAGTAATAAAATCATTGTCCAATTCATTAAAATTGTATTCTATCATTCTAACAACTCCTTGCGGTATGAATTATACTATCTCCCACAGCTTATTTCAATCAATATTTTTTTTAGCCCCTCTATTACTAACTAAAAAAAGCCCACAAAGGGCTTCTTAATAACTACTTGTTATCACTAAACATTTTCTTTTTAAAAACAACAATAGACAAGACTAATACACCTATTGTATACACTAAAAAGACAATTATATTTTGCAACGATATAATACTTAAATTATTATTCAAGATTCCTTTAACTATATTCAAACAACCTTCAAAAGGCAAAACTTCACAGATCATAGCAAACACATTACCTACTAAATCTTTAGGAAAATACATACCGCTTGTAAAACACACTAGTTGAACCACAATACTTCCTATACCACCTGTTGCTTTTTCACTAACTAAACTGCCGATTAAAATGCCTAAAGAAATAAATAATAAAGAAATAATTAGAGATACAAATATAGAAATAATCATATTAAAACTAAAGTTTAAACCAAGAATAACCGCTACTATAAAAAACAATATATCTTGAATAAGAACTATTGGCAATAAAGCAAGTATATATCCTAAAATATAATCCCTAGATTTCATAGGTGAAGCCCCTAATCTTGCAAGTAATGAAGAACTTCTATCTTTACTTACTAAAGTAGCAGTAAACAAAGTGATAAAAGAAAAGCCAAACACGACAATCCCGGGAGTAAAGTTCTCTAATCTATAAGATTCACCCGGTATATTTATTTGTTGAAATATAAACAATAAAAATATTGGTAAAGCAATTTCAAAAACTAAACTAATAGGATCTCTAATTAACTCTTTAAAATTTCTTCTAGCAAAATTTAGTATTCTCATTACAAAGCACCTCCAGTTGCAATAGATACAAAAGCATCCTCAAAACTTTTAGTATTTGCTTCCTTAATAAGTTCTTCAACAGTCCCTACTCCTACTAATTTACCATTAGCCATTATACCTACTCTATCTGATAAACTTTCCGCTTCTTCCATATAATGAGTTGTTAAAATAATTGTTATTTTACCTTTTAATCCATTAATTACATTCCATAACTCTTTTCTTGCAATTACATCAAGTCCTAATGTCGGTTCATCTAAAAATAATATTTTTGGCTCATTGATCAAACTTATTGCAATAGAAACTTTCCTTTGCCATCCTCCAGATAAGGTCTTTGCCTTTTTATTCAACACTTCACTTAATTTAAAAGTTTCTATTAACTCACTAATCTTATTTTCTTTATTTTTTATTTGATAAACTCCTGCCATAAACTCTAAATTTTCTTTAACTGTTAAGTTTGGTGCAATAGCAGTCTCTTGTGGAGATACATTTAAAATTGATTTAATATTTATTGCCTCTTTTTTCATATCCATATTTTCTATTGTGATATCTCCCAAAGTTGGAACTATAAGTCCTGATAGCATCTTAATTATTGTTGTTTTACCTGCTCCATTAGTACCCAAAAGCGCAAATAATTCCCCTTGTTTTATTTTTAAATCAACCTCATTCACTGCAACCTTTTCTTTAAACTTCTTAGTTAATTTGCTTGTTTCTATCGAATACATACTAATCAAAATCTGGCATTGCTTTATCAATAGTACTTTCTACTACCTCTGATTTAACAATTGCCATTCCTTTCTTTTTATCACATAAAATTACTACAGTATCTCCTGATTTAATATTAAACATATCTCTTGCTTCTTTTGGTATTACAATCTGTCCCTTTTCTCCAACCTTTGCAATTCCTATAAATTTCTCTTTCATATTACCTCTCCCTCAGTATAACGAGTTATACTTTTCATACTTATTATACACATTTACTTTACTAATCCATACTCTTTATACAAAAAATTTATCTAATAGAGTTAAAAAGAAACTATTAAAAAAAATTTGTACTATATATAGTTGTACTAGGAGGTATTATTAATGAAAATTGCAATTATAGGTTTTGGAGGAATGGCTCTCCATCACAAAAATGTCATAATTTCTAGATTAAATGACAGCGAATATCCAGAAAAACTAGAAATCGCAGGAATCTATGATATAGATAACTCAAGAAATGAATTAGCAAAAGAATTAGGATTACGCGTATTCGAGTCTGCTAAAGAGATATACGATGATAAAAGCATTGAAATAGTATTAATAGCAACACCAAATGATTCTCACTTACCTTATGTAATAGAATGCTTACAAAATGGTAAAAATGTAATATGTGAAAAACCACTTGCACTTTCTTCTAAAGAAGTTATAAAAATGTACAAAGAAAGTGAAAAGTCAGGAAAAGTATTTGAAGTTCACCAAAACAGACGTTGGGACGATGACTTCTTAACTATCAAAAATATCTTTGATAATAAAATTATCGGAGATGTATATAAAATCGAAAGTAGAGTTATGGGGTCAAATGGAATTCCTGGATCTTGGCGAAAAAACTTCCATCAAGGTGGTGGCATGATGCTTGATTGGGGCGTACACCTTATTGACCAAATGCTTCAAATGATAAAATCTAAAGTTACATCTGTCTATTGTAAATACTCTTATAGAGCTAAAGAAGAGGTTGATGATGGATTTGATTTACAAGTTACATTTGAAAATGGAATAGTATATAACATTGTTGTGGACACAAATTCATTTATTGAATTACCTAGATGGCAAGTATATGGAACAGATGGTACCGCTACTGTAACAAACTGGAGAGGCAATAAAGTTGAAGGTAAAATACATAAAGTTAATTTAAGACAAGATGACAAATTAGAAGGAATAGAAGCAGGAAATGGTTTCACTAAAACAATGGCAAAAAGAAGAAACGAAACAATAGATGAATTACCTCTTCAAATAATTGAAGGAGATAAAAATTCTTTCTACAGAAACTATATGGATGCAGTTATAAATAACAAAGAATTAATCGTCAAAAAAGAAGAAGTTCTTAGAGTATTTGCTATAATGGAGGCTGCTTATCTAAGTTCTAAGAAAAACAAAGTAATTAAAAAGATAATATAAAAAAACTCCAAAGCATTTAACTTCAGAGTCAAACATTTAACTGAGCAGGATTTATTAAACTTGCTCAGTTTTTTTTATTAATTTACTATAACATCATGGTTTAAATTGAATCTTTCATCAAATATATCTAATATTTTAAATAATTTATCTAATCCGCCTTTTTCATTTAATTCTTCAAGTGATTTATTATTGTTAACACTAATTATTATTTTTAAAACATTACCCTTTAATTCTATATCTACTTTTTCAATACATTCCATAAACCATAAGCAATCAATTTCTTTATATCTAGGTCTAAGTCTATCTTTTGTTATGTCTAGTTTATCCGCTAGAATTAACAAACAAGATAGTTTATCTTCATACTCTTCTTTTTTCTTGCCGCCATGATTTTTTATTATATTACACACTCTTGAAATATCAATTTTGCTTCTAATATAAGCAGGATCTATGCTCTCATTGTTTTCAAGCATTTCTTTTACAATAATAGAACCATTGTATGCGTGATTAGGTTGTAAAAAAGCTTGCGCTACATCATGCATTACTGCAGATGTAAATAATTCCTCTTTTTCGCTTTCATTTAAATTAAAAAGTTCCGCTAATTTCTTACAATAACTCAAAACATTGTTTATATGAGGGAATCCATGAGATATAGGAATACGACGATTATTTTCTATTCCTTTATATATATTTACAACATATTCTTCGCTCAATAGTTTCTCATACAAGCACATAATATCACCTCATATACATCACAAATTATAGCACACCTCAAACAGTTTGCTATTTATATATATTTATTTTCAATTTTTTATTATGTATAATGAATTAAGTTAATGCATCTAAAAAAGCTGTCGCAGATTCATCACCAATAAACGTTGTAATAGATACAAACGCACACGTCCTTGATTGTGACAAAGAACCAGAAGAAAATCCTGATATCCCTCATTATGACTCTTTAAGTCAACTTAAATTAGGAAACTTATTTGCCGAACAATTAATACAATTTTTCAATTAAAAAAGGCTAAATTAGCCTTTTTTTATTACACGCTTTTGATTATTAGTAAATCAATTTATTTTTTAATTACTTTTTTACACCATGTTCTTTTATTACATTTTGGGCATTTCAAATGTCTAGTAGTTCCTCTATGCATTGCCCACAAAGCCTCAGAATAAGTAGGGACAATTTCATGCCCACAATTCTTACACTTATAAGCCCCAACACTTACCTCAAGTTTCAACGCATAAAAACAAGGAATTAAAAACACAACGCAAAGAGCAATAACTGCCACGAGTTGCCATATACCTTCTGGCATTAAAAACGCTACAAGAAAAATACCAGCGAATAGTGCTATCATGCTAACCCACATAATAATCCACATAGAATTCCAAATTATTCTGTTTTTTTGATTTATATCTTTTGCCATTTCAAGCAAAAGTTGTTCATTTTTCTCTTCTTTATTTTCCATATTAATTTTCCCTCCTATCAAAAGTTCATTAACATTAATGCCTAATATTTCGCATAAAGGAATCATCAAACTAACTTCAGGTAATCCTTTACCACATTCCCATTTCGAAATTGTCTTATAACTCACCATTAACTTATCTGCTAGTTCTTGTTGAGTCATGTTTTTTTCATTCCTGCATTCTTTAATAAACATTCCAACCTTAACTTGATCCACAGTTACTTCCTCCTTTGAGAATATACTACTAAAAGCATTTAATAATTAACACCCACAGTCCGTAGAGTTTCACTTATTTTATCACACATCACTATAAATAAATGTCAAATTAGTAAAAGAAAAGCTCTAATTTTTTTAGTATTAGAGCAGTCTAATTTATTCAAAATGTTTAGGCATAACTTTCTTTAAAGTAACGCATATTGGTAGACTAATTAGCATCACTATTACGTCAGCTACAAAAGCAAATATATTCTTGCCTAGTCTAAGTATTATAGGTTGAGCATATAACAATGTTTCAACAATAGATTTAACTACAAGAACCCCTAATGCAACTGAAACAATAATAGAAACGCCGATAAAAAAATGTCTCAACGTTTGCTTTTCCATCCTTTTAGTAAGTTTACAAGTTAATCCCACAATAAAACCAATAAAAAGATTACCAATCGCCCATCCCGGCATACCATGTAAACCACTTATTAGCAAACAATACAATACAACTCCAAAGCCTCCAACAATCATCCCGCTAATTGGTCCATAGTAATAACAATAAACCATCATCGCAACATATCCCAAACATAAATAATAGTTTTCAAAAACGGGAACTTGCAAGCAAAAAGATAAAGCAACAAACATTGCAATCCCCATCGCATTAACACACATTTTCTTGGTAGCGTTATTCATAATTTACCATCTCCCTAATCCATTATAATTAATTATACAAAAGGAATAAAATCAACTCAAATTTCACTCTTTATTATCAAGTTTTTTTTATTTTATAGTTTTAGAAACATTGCCTAATCTATTTTTTATTTCATCAAAGTGCTCGGCAGGAATATTTAGTCCATTTAATAAGTCAGCACCATTAGAATCATATATATGGAAATCGCTACCACCAGATATCATTAGTCCATTCTTCTTACAAAAAGACTTTAAATACTCGCTTTTCCCTTCTTCTCTAGTTGTATGGTGATAGCACTCTACACCATCAACATATTGTTTTATTCCCTCTAGAACTTTATCCATATTATCACCATATTGATATGGATGTGCAATGAATGATAACCCTCCTAAATTCTTTATAAGAGTGGTTATTTTATCATAGCTAGGATATAATTCATGCGGTGCTATAAAAATCTTAGAATTAGGATTGTTCAGACCTTCTCTTAAGAAAGAAGAAACGCTTTTTGTTAAATTAGGATTCTCCTCATTAAGAAACTTTACAGCATTAGAATTTTTCAAAACTATCTCATGTATTGTTTCAAGAACCATAGGACATTTTTTTGTAAAGTCTATACTTTCAGGATTATAATCTAAATCAATACCATGTTGTTTAAATACTTTAGGAATATTATCACTTCTATATCGCTCTATTCTATTTTCATTTACTCCATACATGTCTAGATACTCCTTGGCTTTTTTGATATCTATGCCATAACCTAGTATTTCTATAGGTACATTTCCATAAGAACATACAAATTCACACCCTGGTATATATTCAAAATCATTTAACATAGCAACAACACTTTCATCCAAATAAAAATCTACACAATCATGATCAGTAACAGATAACTTTTTTAATCCTTTTTTTAAAGCATACTGCAGTAGTTGAGTACCTGATAGATTTCCATCAGAATAATTAGTATGTATATGCATATCACAAGTTTCTTTCATTTTTCTCCTCCTAAATTTAACTAATTAATATATCCTAGGTTTCTTAAAACCTCTAGCGAATCTTCGATGTATTGCAAATTACATTCCACATTCCATATTGCATTAGGGCAGTTTTTTTCAAGCAGTTCCAAAATATTCTTTATATCTATTGTTCCATCGCCTAATCCTAAATGCTCATCATTTTTATAAGACGGAACTCCTTCTTGTTTTCCATGATTATTATGCAAATGTAAATACCCTATTCTCTCCCCTAAAGTAGTTATCCATTCTTCTACAAAACTATTAGAATTTGCATGTGCATGCCCTATATCTAAACACACCTTAAGTCTAGAATCATTTACGGCATCTATTTCCATTTTTAAAACAGTACTATCTTCTTCACATTGATTTTCTATCATCATAGTTATAGAGTCGTCCTTGTCAGAAAAAAACTCATTCCAAAATGACACAGCATTTCTAACCCAACCCTCATAAAAACTTGTGTTTGGAACAAAACCATTATGAACAACAATTTCTGTACAGCCCAATTCCTTTGCAACTTTATACGCATAATTAAAAACTTTCATCGTTGCTTCTCTAATCATTGGATTCTTACTTCCTAAATTCAAATCCCAAAAAGGCGCATGTAAAGATTTACCACCTTTAAATCCTTCTAAATTCTTTTTATATTGAGATAATAATTCTTTACTTTCTTCTGTATCAATCAAGTTAGGATTATAAAAGCCCTGTATTTCTATTCCTAAGTTATTATCTTCACAAAGGTTTAATACACGCATCACCTCTGCATCATCACATAATCTAATTTCTTTCATTATATACACCACTCCAAGTAATTAAATTATAACATTTTAAACACGTTTCATATAAAATAAATAAGAAAAGTTTAAGACTATCAATTATCTTTCTTTTATATAATAAAAAAACTCTGACACATAATTGTATCAGAGTAATTTTTTACAAAGAATCAAAATTATCTTTTCTTTTTAATTTCACTTTTAATATCCTTAGATAACTTTCTTTCTTCCTTTTTAACTTTAACTGTCTCAACAACACTTTCCTTAAAATCTACTACAGCTGCTGCAGCACTTTCCATTTTCTCTATTCTTTCTGCTTTTTTTTCTTTTTTGTAGTCAGCTTTACCCTGCTTTTTAAGACTATCTAATTTTTCAAAAGTTTCCTTTGCGATATCATTTTCTAAATATTTTTTTACATCTTCTAAATCTGTAACTGGACGCACTAATGGCTCTCCATAATGAGAGCAAGTAACCAATACTGCACCAGTCTTATCTAATTCTTTCATCGTCTTACGATCCATGTAAACATGTCCTTCTTCGTAATGTGGTCTTTTCGTGGTTGTATGCATGCGCAAATCTGCCTTAGGAATAATTCTACCAGTTTTAACCTCTTTATACCCACCGATTGTTTTTGTAGCAATAAAAGTTACGACATTATAATTTTCTTTTACTCTTGCTATCTCTTCGTTTGTTAACCAAACATCTCCAGGTTTAATAAAAAACGCATCAACAAAAAAATACTTCATAAATAACTCCTCCCGATTTATTTTAATATATCACATTTAATTTCCTTATTCAATCTTAATACTCAAGTTGTCAATTATACATAACATTAAACTTCTTAATAAAGAAAAACATCCAATAAACTAGGATGTTTCCTGTATTTAAAATTATAAATCTAATATTTTCTTGCGAAGTTGTTGATATTCTTCTTCTGTTATTAATCCATCGTCATATAGTTGTTGAGCCTTAAGTAATTCCTCTTTAACATCGCCATTTATAGCTTCCTTAACACTTCCTACAACTGTTTTAACAATCTTTTTAGCTCCTGGTGCTGCAACATCAACTGTTTTATCGATCGCCTCTTTAACATCTTCCCCAGCATAATCCATTGTTTCTGATTGAATTTGTGCTCCAACCTTTGCAAGAGTAGGTCTTAATGCTGTTGCCCATACTGGAATAGAAAAGAATGTTATAAAAATTCCAGGCACCAAAAGAAGGAAATTTGGAGTTTCTACTATTTGGTCTCCAAATGCAGCTTGATGTCCTTCCCAACCACTTCCACAATTTAGACATTCTTCATGAGGAAAAGCAATTCCAAGAATTATTAACATAACACCTACAATGCTCATAATAAGAGCAACAATTTTTAATTTAGAAGTCACTTTCATAAATTACACCATCCTTAAATTATCTTAACAATTTTAGTTTATCAAAAACAAATTAAAAAGTCTATGACACAGCTAAAATGATATAAAAAAAATAACTCTTGAATCAGACATTCGTATTACACCCATTTGTATCTAAAAACACTTTTCAAACCAAGTCAATTTTTGCTCATTTTTTCTATCAGACCTCATCAAACAATCATTATAAGGTTAATTTTTTATTACTAATTCTTCTAGTGTTCCTTCTGACTTCAATTCATGTTTAATATATTCTCCCTTAGACCAATAACACTTCCATGCTCTAGATTGTTCTTTAATTTTTAGCACTTTATATTTATCACCATTTATTTGAATTGCAGTGCAATTCTCAAAAGCAATAGAAACTCCTTTTGTTGTTTTCATCATTCTTTTTAAATCTTCTTGTCTCCCACTTTCACCATCATAATGAGGACAGAACAATACCGGAATAAAACCAAGACCAGTAACTTTTATTAGTTGAGTTGAATTACTAGTGAATTTTCTTGAATCACTATTACCATAATTACACCAACAAATAGCACCTGCACTAACTCCACACAATACAGTTCCTTTTTCTCCTGCATCTTTAAGTAATATATCTATCTTATATTTTCTTAGCATATTCATTAAACGAAGAGTATTGCCTCCACCAACATAAATTATATCTGCAGTACATATTTTATCTCTAACAACATTCATATCTTTTATGTCTACTTCTCTTAAGTGATCACAATTACACCCTATATCAGAAAAATTCTTTTTTATAACTTCATAATAACTTTCTGCTCCTTCAGCACTTTTTTGAGTAAATGCAATAAACAAAAGATTAGGAGTTTTCTTTCCTGTCATTCTTACTATTTCTTCATCAAATTGTTTTATTTCGTATGGTTTTCCTGGGCGCCCATTTTCTCCTCCACCAATTGCTAATATATTCATATAAATCCCCCTTTTTGTGTAAATTTCTAAATAAAAGATACTTTTGAAACAGTTTTCAAGATTAGATTTATTAAATTATATCACAATAAAAAAAGTTGAACACTATTGCATCCAACTTATCCTTTAAATTTTATTAAAATTTATCCGCATGCCCGATATCAAAAACAAAAGGGAAAATCTGAGAATTTACACCTTCAAAATTATTAGTGAAAGCATAACTCATAAATTCTAATTCATCTCTAAAGATTTTTTGGGGTTCTTTTTTTGTTTTTTTTATTTTTAAAGTACTTGTTGATATAAATTCATAAATTTCTTCTTTTATTTGATATACTTCACGGATACTCCTTTGCGAATTTTTTTTATTTAGCAAATAAATGACTTTTAATGTTTTTATAAAATCATACACTTTAATTGATAATTTTAGATAACTTTCAGTATAAATGTTTAGATCGCAAAGTTCATTAAATAACTTATAATCTAATTTATTTACATAAATTTTGATTTCTTCTGTATTAAAATTTTTAATAATTGTGTTTATACAACTTTTTAGATAACAGTAATTGTCCAAACATATTTCGCTAATTTCATTATCTTTTAAAGAACAATACCCTACTATTTTATTGTCTAACAAAAATGTATAAAGCTTATAAACATTATTGTCTAAATGAACTAAAAATTCATTTTTATTTCTCAAAATAAGCGCGTTATTATTTTTATATATAGAATATAGTAGATCTAAATCACGAGGAATGTATTCCCTTATAGAAATTCTAAATTCATCTTTTAATTGAGATAATTTTTCTGTTTTTACATAAAAATCTGCACATGAGAAAATTTTATGATAACCATATTTATTATAAAGACTGTCTTCACCAGACAAAACGCTAAAAATCACATTATTATTTACATTCTCTTCATCGATTTTTTTCATTATTTGTCTCATATACCCTTTGCCGCGGAAGTCAGTAAGTGTGCCTATTGTACCCACTCTAGAAATCTTATAATTTTTATTGTTTAATCTTATTGTGTTTATAAGATTAGCTCCAAGAGCAATTATTTGATGGTTATCTTCAACAAGAAAATGAATATCGCTATAATCGTGTAAATAATTATTATAAATATGAGGAACAGAATTTACGAATGTATAGCTGGGATTCCTATGTGGAATAAAGCAACTATTTGCAGCAAATATAATACTATCAAGTTCTCCTTTTTTTGCTTTTCTAATATTCACCGGTAGCACCTTCTTTAACTAAATTAACCCTTTTTATTATAGCGATGTAATATCATTAATAAAAGCAAAGAAGAAAATAAAATACTAATAATTAAATAATTATTGATTAAATAATAAAAAAAGCAGAGAATTCTAGACTTTTTATTTTTCGGCGGTTTAAAACATACTTTTTGAAAACGTTCATTTTTTGACTAAAATTTTTTAGCACCCCTAGTGATATGTACCTAACCCCGAATATTGGACCAAATGAAATTGGAAAGGTTCGTTTTTTTATATGGCATTAACAGGAGAAGAGAAAAAACAAATAATTGCATTAAGAAAAGAAGGTATGTCGAAGGCATCCTTAGCTTTAAAATTTAACGTAAATAAAACTACAGTAAAAAGATTGTTTAGAAAATATTTACTACATGGAGATGAGATATTCGAAGATAACTTCAGAAGACGGCAATACAGCGATGAAATGAAATTGAAAATAATAAACGAATATTATGAAGGTTCATCAAAAATATCTTTAAGTATAAAATATCTAGTAAGCGAAGGCTTGTTAACAGAATGGATTAAAATTTACGATACTTTAGGGTATAATGGTTTTACCATAAAGAAATGGGGTAGACCAAATATGAAAGATGAAAAAGAATTATTAAAATCACTAGAAAAAGAAGATTTATCAAAACCATTAACTGACGAGGAAAGAAAAGAACTTATTTCTTTACGTTCGAAATTAAAACAATTAGAAATGGAAAATGAGTTCTTAAAAAAACTGGATGCCTTAGTTCAAAAGAGACTAAAGGAAGAAAAAGAGAAGTAATAAAAGTTATATATGAATTAAGGCATAAATATCCATTAGTCTCGTTATTAAAAATCGGTAAAGTGGCTAAATCAAGCTATTTTTATGAAATATCAACTTATACTAGAATAGATAAAGATGAAGATATAAAACAAGTGATTACTGAAATATTTAATCATCATAATGGTAGATATGGTTACCCTAGAATTACTCTTGAACTTAAAAATTTAGGCTATAAAATAAACCATAAAAAAGTTCAAAGAATAATGAAAGTTCTAAATCTTAAAGCAAAAAAATGCAAAGGTAAATATAAATCATATAAAGGAGAAGTAGGCAAAACTTGTAATAATTCTCTTTTAGATAAAATTGTAGATGAAGAAAATAATAAAACCTATTACAAACGTAATTTTCAAACTACCCAAGTAAATCAAAAATGGTCTACAGATGTATCAGAATTTCATATTTCTTCAGGCAAACTATATTTATCACCGATTATAGATATGAACAATAGAGAAATAATATCTTATTCAATATCTAAATCACCAAATTATAACCAAATAACAAATATGTTAAATGATGCTTTTTCTAAGCATGATAATTTAGAAGGCTTAATATTACATTCAGATCAAGGATGGCAATATCAAATGTATGACTATCAAATAAGATTAAAAGAAAAAGGAATTATTCAAAGCATGTCTAGAAAAGGTAATTGCTTAGATAATTCACCAATAGAAAACTTCTTTGGAATAATGAAAAATGAAATGTTTTATGGTTATGAATATACATTTAATAGTTTAGATGAATTAGAAGTAGCAATGAAAAATTATATAGATTATTACAATAATGAAAGAATTATAGAAAAATTAAAAGGATTGAGTCCATGTAATTATAGACAACAATCTTTAAATCAATTAATATTAAATTAAATTTTAATTAGTCCAACTTTTGGGGTTAAGCACACTTTTTAGGGATTTTTTTATTTTGTAATCGTTAAATAATTAAAAATTGTTTAGCACCCCTCAAAAGTAATCGTTATAAGATTAAAGTAATCGTTAATTGAGTAGCACCCCTACCTTTGTAATCGTTATAAGGTTATTTTTCTTCTAAAATTACAAATGATTTTGAATAAATTCATACACATATTTAGAAAAATAATTAAATTTATATGGATTTAAACAAATTGCATATGCTGAATTTAAATGAACTATATTGCTCAATTCATCTTTAACAACTCGGTCTTTTTTCACTCTAGTATTAATCAATTCCCTACAATATATAATTTTTTCAAATGTTGAAAACGATTCCAAAGATATATTATCTAAATATTCTCCTTGCAATGGACTGAATACAATATCCGTGTCATTTTTTATAACCTTTAAAATATCCAATTCTGTTTTATTAACATAAGCAAGCATTTCTTGAATTTTATCATATCCACTTTTATGAATTATAGCAGATAAATACCCATATACAATATTACTTTTAGATTTTCCTATTGACTCATAAAACAATCTTAAATTAAGTGCAACTCTATAATTCATTTCAGTTCCCATATTTTTCAACTCGTTTAAAATGCATTCTTGTAAAGAATTAAAATCATTAACTTCTATATTATGTAAGATACAATCTTCGTAATTTTCTAAATAATTAATACTTCCTGTATTTAAAGCATAACTTTTTTCTAAAGTACTAGTTGACTGTGAGGTTTGAACTTTTTTCATACTATTATGTCTATGGAAAGTAGCAAATTTAGCAAAAACATGGTCGTGTGATAGCACAAGAATAGTATTCCCTTTATGCAAAAGATATATGTAATCAAAAATAACTTTTCTTCTATATTCATCAAATGAACTAGCTGGATCATCTATTATAAGAACCTTTTTATTATTGTTAGCAAGCAAGAACAATAATAATCCTATGATATTTTTTTCACCATAAGATAATGACTCTGTCATATCACTATCCTCTTTTTGGTCTTTGTGCTTTATTACAAAAGTTGCCTTTTTTGTATTTTCATTCATTGATTTTTTGATAAATTTATATGGAATACCAATCAGTTCCAACTTTTCATTTATTGACTTTAAATTTTCGAATATTAGTCTATCTGTTTCCGTCTTCAAATTTCCAATTTTCCTTTTTATGGATTTTATTTTCATATTGAACTCAATAAAAGCATTATAAATTTCTGGAAATAGTTCTTTTAAATCATTTGATGGTTTAATCGTTTTAATAATCCCAACATTAAAATCAAAATTATCCAAATATCCAATATAATGCCTCAATTCATCTAATTCATTATTAATATTAAAATACTTTCTTATCTTGTTATTAAATCTTACAACATCTCTTTTTTTATTCCAATCCGGCATCATTAAATTTAAGTCTGTAAAGATACCCGTTTTAGAATTAATTTTTTCATATGTTTTTGCATCAAAGATAGCTAGTTCATCCAACTTGTTTCTTAATTTATCAGATATACCTTTACCACAAAAAGGACATTTGCCTTCGAGATAAGGTCCCATCTTTTTTCCATCATCAAGCCATTTAATCTGTGCAGAATTGTAAATTGTTGCATTTTTGAATCTAGGAATTAATTGAGCATTTTCCGCCATAGTTTTTATCAAACATCCACTTCTATATTCTTTTCCGTTTCTAACATACCCTATTTTCAGATCTTTAATTAAAGAATCGATGTACCCCTTCTTTAAAATTATTTCTTCTTTTAAAGGTAATAAAAAATTTATTTCATTCAAATAATCTTGTTTACATTGCGCAATCTTACCACCATCACCAAAAAGAATATCATAAACATCTTCTTCATTTTGTTTATAAATCAATATATCCTCCATATATTTAGAGTCAAACATAGAATAATCACTATAAATAACATTTTCTCCGTCAACACTCACAACAACATCATCAATTGTTGTTCCAACTTTAATATGCTTTAAATTTTCGTTTTTAGTCAATGCAGAAGCAATGCTGCTCTTCCCTGAACCTGAAATCCCAAACAAATAATTTATTTTTCCATCTACTACATCATAATTTATTTCCTTTATGCCATTATAATTCTTAATATGTATATTCATAAAACCTTCCCCTTTATTAAATTTGAAACCTTAATCTTTAGGTTCTTTAAACTCATCATCATATGGATGTCTTAAAATATATTTGCCTAATAGACTTTTTTGATTTCTATTACATATAGATGCTATGTTACCGTGCTGCTTATTATAATCCACACCAAAATGAACACATAATTGTCTAGCATTTTCAAATGTCCCATAATAAGAATTATCTTCAATTCTATAAACATTTATTTGTTGTTTATGTTTTTTACAATTTGGACATTCCGTACGATTGCTTATTTTAGAAGTCCATTTGAAACCACACACTTTACAAACCCAATGAATTGATTCTCTTTGATTATTAAAATAAATTTGATCCGGATTGATTTTATTTAACTCATAATCCCATTCTTCTGATAATTCTGGATTTTGAGAAAGCAAATCATTAAAACCAGCCAAAACTCTTTTATTCAAACAAATAGGACACCCTTTACTTTTGAGTTTGTTTACAATAGAAGATGGATATCTATGACCTTTCTCACAAATCCAATTATAAATTTTAGTGGAATTATAATATACATCAGAAGGTTTCTTTTTATTTTTATCATAATCCCAATATTTTAATAATTCAGGATATTTAGATTCAAAATCATTACTTCCTTTAATTATTATTTTGTTTCTGTGTGCTGGACAAGAACTTCCTCTAACCTTATCTTTAGGAGCACACAAATATGTTTTATGACAAATAGGACAAATCCATGAAAACTTAAGAGAAGAGCCCACTGTAACTAAATCTGGAGTTATTTTACCATTATTAACAAAATCCCATTCTCTAACTAAATCTGGTCTAAGTCTAGCTATGCTTCTTTCCGATTTTTGAATAACATATTGTTCTTGAATCTTAATCATATCTTTCCCAACGTCAACTTTAAAATTAAAATCCCCATAAATATCATTAAGGACATTTGTTATTAAAATGTTAAGATCATCATATCTTGTTCTTTCATGAATATAATAATCCGCATCTATCTTTTCTTCTGAACACTTATATTCTTTAATGACCAAAAGATCGATTCCCATGCTATTTGTTTTTTCTCTTTTATTTTTATCTTTTAGTTCTTTTCCTTTATGAGAAAAATAGCCATTATATTCAATTCCTAAATTTTTTGTTGGAATAAAAATATCTAATTCATATTTATTCTCTATGATATACCTATTTAATGCATCTGGATATAATTTTTTAATGTAAAAGTACAATGATTGTTCAGGAAATGAAGTCTGACTTTGTAAAGCACAAATCTGACATCCTTGTCCATTACTACGTTGCTGAACACTCATGATATAGTCATCATGTCCCATGTTACATTTCCAATACACTTTTGTTTTTGAGAACGCTGAAACTTGATATGGTTTAATTTCGTTTTTGTCACTCCATTCCTTCGCTAGATCCGGATTAGTAGTTGCTAAATCATTAAATCCTTTTAGTACAGCTTGCCCCGAACAATAACGGCACCCTGTTCCATTCATAGCCCTATTATAAATGTATGTTTCATATTCACCACCACATTTTTTGCATTTCCAAACAACCTTTTTATTTGTTCCAGCAACACAATTGTATGGAGTTATTTTTTCATCTTCACAACTCACCCATTCTTCGATCAAATGCGGGTGAGTTTCTGCTAAAACTTTCTTATTTCTTATATAACGATTCCTTCTAGGTTCAAACTCCCTTGCTTCAAAGCATTTTTTGCATGATAATTGTCCACTAACTTTATCTCTTATAACTTGCATATATTCTTTATTGTGAATATTACACTTCCAATGCGCTTTTGTGTGTGACCCTTCTACCAATTTTTTAGGATCCAGACCCATTTCATTATTTTTATCCCAATCCCATTCCTTCATTAATTCTTCATTATCTATAATATATTTTTTCTCATCCATGATTTCACCGCTTTTCATCTCTATTAATAGTATATCTTTTTTTTATGATTTTTTTGCAATTTTTTTCATATAATCATTTTTTATACATACAATATTAAGTTATAGTTAATTTGATTCATAAATTTATTTATATCACACCCATATATCTGTAACATACTAACAAGTATATCTAATCTAACTAATGATTTGCCATCTTCATATTTCCTTAATGTTGCTACACTTATATTTAACAGTCCTGCAACTTCTTCTCTATTGTATCCTGCATTTTTTCTTAATTCCTTTATTGTTTTAGCAACACTCATTATATCTAATGTTTTTATTCTAGATACTCCATTAGGAAAAACTATCTCTTTCCAATTATTGTAAATAGTTTTCCTATCTTCTGTACTAGTTTCCCACGGTGGTAATTTACCATTTATATAATATTTATTAAGTATTTCTTTTTGAGTATCATTTAAAGATTCACATAACTTTTTATAATCATTTACAATGATTGATGATAACTTATACCTTTCTTTATAATAAGATCTCATATCATCACTAAAATGATAGTAATCTTGTATTAATTCCTTACAATAATAAATCCTATGACACCACTTATGAAAACCTGTTTCACATCTTCTAAAATAATATTTATACATATACTTCATCTCCTTGTTGTATCTCTCACTCTTTTAAAAATAAATAACAAGGATATTGGCATCAATTATAATTTAATAAATAAAAAAAGTGGCTAATGCCACGATATTTAACGACTTTTATCGAAAGTGATACGATTTTGTCGATTTTTGTAAATGGTGGATCCGAGGGGAGTCGAACCCCTGTCCAAATAACTTCAAATAGAGATATCTACAGTTTAGTCTTTAGTTATAATTCATTACTTAATTAGGTTAAAGACAAACCATTAAGTAACTAGTTTATGAAATTTTCGAGCCTGCCTTATAAACATCGACAAACCTTATTCCTTGAATATGACATTACTTCTACTACCAAGGAAGAATTAGTAGAGTAACGCGCATCTCTTCGCTATTGAAGATTAAAGTCTTTGACTAATATGCGTAAGAATAGTTATAGTTGCCATTTAACTGGCTTTTGATTGTAACGCAATCACCCGACTGCAATCAATACCTTCCACTACCTGTCGAAACCATTACGGACCCATATGCACCAAAGTGCACTTACATTATACTAGTAAAATTAGAAATTATTCAATATTTTTTTCTAAATCGTTAACGGCTTTTACAATAATAACGATTAGTCTTTTCTATTTTATTAATTATTTTTTTTAGTTCTTCATAGCGATATTCTTTAGTTAAACCATCTTCTTCATATCTAGCTTCATACGTCTCAGTAAAAATTTCAGAAATCCTACGAGCAGTACTATATCCCACTCTATCTTCAATTAAAGAATAGCAATTACTAAGTTTACAATTAACAAAATCAGGCCACAAAGCACTTTTCTTTAACAGTTCTACTAATGGAAGCATACAATCATAAGAATTAGTATACTTAACATTATTCTCTATATAATTATCTTCAATAACATTAGATTTCATATATTTCATAGCTTCATATGTGAAATATTGAGTAAAAGCCTCATCCATAAATTTACATTTAATATTTAATGGTTTTTCCATTTGATACTTTGAGACAACCTCAATACTATGGATAAGTTCATGAATTATAACCAAATCTTGTTGCTTGCTAGGTTGATCAAAAATATAATCATTGAAGAAACAAAACTTGTCATAATCACCATCAAATTTAACTCTTGTATAAAATCCATCAACGTTATAAACATAACAATATAAATTAATAACAGTCTCAAAATTTGATTTAGTTAAAGTAATATCATATTTCTCCATAAAATCTTTAATGTTTGATTGTTGTAAACAAACATTCATCATTTTATTATTATAAACTTTTTCTATTTTCTTCTTTAATAATTCTAATTTTAATCTATCTTCAATAATTGAAGTATATTTAGTTCTATAAGAAAAACTCTTCTTATTTTCCTCAACTATTAGTTTTTCCTCTTCAGTTAATGAACTAGGATCAAGTAAAAAAGAACAAACTTCACTGTACAAGTTCATTAAATCATCAATTGAAGATACATTATACTCCTCAATTAAATCTCCAGCATTAGATTTAGCTAAGTTAAATTGGAACAACTCTTTAAAGCGAGCCCACCCATTTTTAGTATCATACATTGTAGTTTTCTTTTCTAAATGTTTTACTTTCTTAACTAAATTTATTACTGTATCCATTCCTTTATCTCTATAGACTTTTACAAAATTCGCATAAGAAACACCTAGTTTTGAAAAAGTTTTTGAATTAGAAAAGTATGCTTTATGAAGTTTTTCTTGATCCTTTTGAGCAATAAAATCCATATTTGCATGTGGATATAAAACTTCGCTAACTTTACTATTTTCAAAAAAGTTATCTTTCAAATCAGTAATGCCTACAATATTTTCTATATCTTCAAATATTTTATCTATACTTAAAACATAATCATTTCTTGAATCTACTGTTTTAAAAATAAAACATTTTGTTTTATTCATATATTCTAGAACATAAGAGAAATGATCTCTTGCTTTTTTTTCATCACCATCAGTAATTGCAAGTGACACTGCCCACGCAATTTCTTCTTTTTTACTATCTATACACTCACAAAACTTATTTAGATCTTTACTCATAAGTTATCACCTACTAACTTAGAGATATATCCTAAAAACATCGGAAAGTTCTCAGGAATACAATTAAAGTCAAATTGATAAACTTTCTTTCCTTTATTATCTTCAAATTCTATTTGGTAAACAGGTTCTTTACAAGAAACATGAGACCAACTATCTTTAAGAGAAAATAAACTAACTAGAGTATTAAAACAAACTTTAGACGTAACATCTAAAGTTTGCTCCTTATCTTCAGTTTTTATAACTACTTTACTACTATCTATTAAAACACTAGAAACTAATTTATTGTTTGATATTATAAAATATTTACACTTCATAAAATCACCTATTCATTTCTTTTATCATAGATCTAATGTTTCTGTTAATAGTCTTTTCTTTTTCTACTTCTCTTTTATCGTAGTTCTTTTTACCTTTAGCTAAAGCTATTTCTACTTTGGCTAAACCTTTTTTCAAATATACTTTTGTAGGTACAACAGTATATCCTTTTTCTCTAACTTTTATATCTAGTTTTCTAATCTCTTGCTTATTCAAAAGAAGTTTTCTTGTACGAGTTGGATCAGGATTAAAAACACTTCCATTAACATATGGAGAGATGTGCATATTTATTATAAAAGCCTCCTCATTCTTAATTTGAATGTGGCTATCTTTTAAATTCACATTTCCATTCTTTAAAGACTTTATTTCGCTACCCTCTAAAATAATACCTGCTTCAAAGGTTGTTTCTAGAAAATAATCAAAACTTGCCTTCTTGTTAAAACAAATGTTTTTTATTTCTTTTTCCATTTATCTTCTTCCTTTTTTTTTATTGTCGTGTTTCATCTCATCGCTTTTCTTTGGTTTGTAATCAACAGGACCAAAATCAATGATAGCTTCTGCCTTACTAGCACGTGCTACTCTGATTTTGAAATCATCACCTAATTTCAATGTCTTGTTTGTTCTCTTACCAAAAGCAAGCATTCTTTCTCTATCATATACATAAGTATCATCATTCATGTATTCAAATTTAACATAACCTTCAATTAAGTTAGGTAATTGAACAAACATACCTTTATCAGTAAATCCTGCGATTTTACCAACGAAAGTTTGTCCAACTTTATCTTCCATATATTCTGCCATCTTCATCTTAGTAACATCTCTTTCAAGTTGTTCTGCTCTTCTTTCTTGAGAAGATGTAGAAATACCTTTGTCATATAAATATTCATAAATTGCATCAAAGTTTAATTCAGCAAATTTCTCTGGCTCATATAAGTACATTTTCATTAATCTATGTGCGATTAAGTCAGGATATCTTCTGATTGGAGAAGTTACTTGCATATAGTAATCTAACGCTAATGCAAAGTGTCCAATATTATCTGGAGAGTAACTTGCTTTAGGTAAACTTCTAAGTAATAAAGAAGATAATACGCTTCTTACAACTGGATCTTCTTCACTCTCTAAGATAGCCTTAACATCATTACTATGAACTCCACTCTTCTTATTTTTAACTTTATGACCACAGCTTCTAGCTAAATCAACGAATCTTTCCAATTTTTCTTCATCTGGAGCATCGTGAACACGATACATGAATGGTAAATTCATGCTAGATATTGTTGTAGCAACAAATTCATTAGTTAATACCATTAAATCTTCAATAGCCATTTCTGCTAAGCCACGGTATCTAGGCTCAATCTTAATTGGATGTCCATTATCATCAGTAACAACCTTAGCTTCTGGAATATCAAGTTCCAATTGACCATTTCTATCTCTTCTATCTCTTAAAACCTTACTAGCTTTAATCATAGCTTCTAACATTGGAACAAATTCTTTATTTGCTTCAATTGTTTCTTTCTTTTGTTTTTCAACTATATTATTAACTTCATTATATGTAAATCTCTTCTTAGAATTAATTACACCTAATTTAATTTCTCCACCTTCAATATTACCTTTACTATCAATATCCATAATAAAGCTCATTGTTAAACGATCTTGGTGTGGAACTAGTGAACACATTCCATTTGATAAAATTTGAGGAAGCATAGGGATAACAGAATAAATTAAATAGATAGATGTACCTCTTTCATCAGCGTCTTTATCAATAGCACCATCTTTTTTTACATAGTGAGAAACATCAGCGATATGAACACCGATTTTAAATCCACCATCTTCTCTTTCATAAACTTCAACAGCATCATCAAAGTCTTTAGCGTCATCACCATCAATAGTGAAAATCATATTTTTACGATAATCTTCTCTACCTTTTAAATCTTCTGCAGTTAACTCTTTAGCAACTGCTTCTGCTTCTTTTACACACTCTTCGCTAAAATCAACTGGAGCTTCAGCTTCAATTAAGTAAGCCATAATATCAACACGAGGATCATCTTTATATCCAATAACTTTCTTAATTACTGGTCTAACACCTAATTTAGTATCTTGTAAATCATAAACAACTTTATGACCATTAACTAAATTTTTACATTGTTCTGGCTCTAATTTTAAAGAAACACTGAATTTCTTACTTTGAGGAATTATTGAATAATCATACTTTCCAGGAGCATATTCCTTAATGCAAACTTCACCTACTAGAGTATTCATATTACGTTTAACAACTTTTACTAACTCTTCATCTTCTGCTAAATGAATTAAAACTTCATCTTTAGGCAATACAATATCATGTCTCTTTTTAGCAATCTTTAAATCTTTGTCATATTTATCAATTTTAACAAAAATGTGCTCATCAAAAACACCAGTAACAACACCTTTAAAATAACCTTTAGTTTTAGCTAAAATTAATTTACCTTTGTTACTTTCCATGATTACATAATCTTTCTTTAAATCATCGATGGCTTGTAAAACCTCATCTTTAGAGTAATTAGAAAAATATTTAACAAAATCTGTTAATTCTGCTGGAATATATCTCTTACTCTCCATTGCTTGTACTATCTCTTCTTTTAACACTATTATCACTTCCTATACTTATATTTTACTTTCTTTAACACAAGATATCAATTAAAAAATGCTATCGCTAGCATTTATTTTTTTATTGAATTTAATTTCTTTTCTATTTCTTGGGCTTTAGCTTCATTTAATTCTGTTCCAATTCCCTTTTCATAACACAATTTTAAGAAAGCATTAACCATATAGTCCTCACTATTTTCCATTGCTTTTAACAAATCAAATCCTACTCTTTGAAGATTCTTATCAAACAAACAAGAAACAGCATATGGAGCTTGACTATCTTCTGCTCCTCTTTCATAAGCTAATTTATAAAATTTATTAGCTTTCTTATAATTTTCTTTAACACCTTTACCATCCATATATAAGTCCCCTAAACAAATAAGTGCTTCATCACACTCATTCTTTAAAGAACATTTATACCAATGTTTTGCTTTTTTATAATCAATTTCACAAAGATTACCAAACTCATAACACTTACCTAAGTAGTATTGAGAATAGAAATCCTCTAATTCTGCAGAAATCTTTAATAATTCAAAAGCTTTCTTTTCGTCTTTCTCAATTCCTAAACCTAACGCACAACACATAGATAAGTTATAGTGACTTACAGAATCTCCCATGTTAACACCATCAACAAAAGCCTCAACAGCCTTATCAGCACTTTTCTCAGTTCCTACACCATTTAAGCAACAATATCCAAGTGCACTATTCGCTTCAATTACACCCTCATCTCTAGCAATATTGAAACAAATATAAGCTTCCTTTTCATCTCTTTCACAGCCTAAACCATTTAAGTAACAAACTCCTAAATCATATAAAGCATCGCTATCGCCTTCTCCAGCAACAATCTTTAAAAGTTTAAAAGCTAATTCTTTGTTTTCTTCACAACCTTGACCATATTGATAACACTTAGCCAAATAATATGTAGACTTAATATTACCTTTCTTCGCAGACAATTCAAAACATTCAAAAGCATCTTGGAAGTATTGTTCCTCATGGTAATATAATCCCAATCTACCAATTGCATAGTCATTACCTTGCTCTGCAGCCATTTCATAATAATCTATTGCTTTGTTTTTATTAGCCTTACATCCTAAACCATACTCATAACAATATGCTAAGTTATAACAAGCTTCAACATGTCCATTTTCTGCTGCATTCTTAAAGTGCTTAAACGCTAACTTTTCATTTCTCTCTACACCAGTTCCATTCAAATAACATAAAGCTAAAATAAACTCTGCGTGTTCATTACCTAATTCAATAGCTTTTTTATACCAATAAATTGCTTTTTCATAACTTTGAGAAACTCCATTACCGTTATAATAACTTAAGCCCAAATTATAAATACTAGTCTCATCATTTTGCTTTGCAGCCTCAACAAACCAATAAATTGCCTTAGTATAATCTTGATCTACTCCAATACCATTCGCATAACAAACACCAACATTACATTGAGCATTTACCATACCTTGTTCTGCAGACTTATAGAACCAATTAAAAGCCTTTTTTAAATCATACTCTTCACAATCAGGAGTTGCATAATAAATACCTAAATAATATTGAGACAAAGCATCTCCATCTAAAGCTAAGTCCATTATTTCTTCAATATTTTCAAAAATTAAACTTGTATTATCATTACCAAACTTCGCCATTCTATCATTCCTATTCCTAATAAACTCAAAAAAATTATACAATAATAAAAACTAAATTCCAATAAATTGGCTCTATTAACCTTATAAATATAATTTATACTCTATTTCTTTATCTAGGTTTTCTAAAAAGACTTTCTCATCTTCTTTATTTCCCACTATATCATTATAGTGAACAGGAATAACTAAATTAGGTTTAATAATATTAGTTAATTCACTTGCTTCTTTTGCATTCATCGTATATGTCCCTCCAATCGGAACAAACAAAACATCACACTTAATAGCCTTAACTTCATCTGTAACATCGCTATCTCCTAGAATCGCATACTTCATGCCACCAACATTAATAACATATCCAACCCATCCATTACCTGAAGGATGAAATTTTTTACTTATGTTGTAAGACTTAAATGTAGAAAAAGATATATCACCTAAATTATATTCTTGATTAGGCTCTACACATACTATCTTATTTGAATAATGTTTCTTTAAATCCTCTTCAACATCCTGTGTACATACAAATACTGTATTACCATTTACAACCTTTTCAATATCTTCTAAAGAATAATGATCATAATGAGAATGTGTTAGAAAAATATACTCTGCATCATTATTCCCGTTTTCAATTTTAAATGGGTCTACATATATATTTTCTATTCTAATAGAACTATGGCAATTAACATTAATATTCATAAATTATCCCCCTGCATTTACATATATTTTAAAACAAAACGCAATATTTAGACAAACATAAAGCAAAAAAAAGACTTAGAGTTTTCTAAGTCCTTCATAATAACTTTCACTACTAAGGTCCTTTTCAAGATCTTTTTTTGGCTTGTTTTTGTTCTTTTTATTTTCTTTAACTCCTGCTACAATACCCACAATACCAACTAATGGCCCTACTATAATGAATAAGATACCACCTATATAACTTGAAACATTATTTTTTGTTCTTTCAAGAACTGCATTATTAGGATTTTCTGGGTCATAAGAAACCTCAAGAGGAGAACCAATATAAGGTGGTGTTATAGAATAATCATCTGAATAAATAGTATAGATACGGCCATTCACTTCATATTCTACAATTGGTGCATACTCATAGTCATCGTATCTACTAGCGGTATCATTAGAAACCCAATCTTCCCTATAATCAACCACTATTCCATAAGTAGTAACATAATCTTTTGTTTTTTCTTGATTTTGTTTTGTTACATATAAAATTAAAAAACCAGCACCTGTAAAAATTATAGAAATTAATAAAACTAAAAGTCCCTTTTTCATAAAATCACTCCATTAATTTAATTTTATAAACTTTTAAAAAAGTTAACAATAACTTTACTCTAATATTTCTTCTAATTTACCCAAAATGAACTTAACGCTGGCTTTTCTTACACCTTGTCTTGATTTATTTTTGAAAACTTTAGTATATGTATAGACTTTATCTTTTATTGATATTCCAAAACAAACAGTTCCTACAGGTAACTCTTTACTTCCTCCACCAGGTCCTGCTAAACCTGTCGTAGATAGCCCTACCTCACTTTTCGCTCTATTCATTGCCCCTATCGCCATCTCTTTAGCAACTTCTTCGCTAACAACATTATATTTTTCTATAGTTTCTTCTTTAACATTTACAAGTTCTTGTTTTGCTTCATTTGAATAAGTAACAAAACTCATAGAAATAATATCAGAAGCACCAGAAACATTAATAATTTTTCCCGCTAACAACCCACCAGTACAACTTTCTGCTGTAGCAACTGTATACTTGTTAGTTTTTAATTTATCGTAAACTTTTTCTTCTATTCTTTTCATTACTTATTCTCCTTATATCTAAATATCTTTGAAGGCCTACATCCTACCCCTTTTAACACTTCATCTGTTTCTTCAACTTTATCAGCAATAATTCTTCTAAAGGCAGCATCTAACAATTTTTTGTTTTCTATTGCCTCATATACATGTTGAAGTTCTTTTAACGTAAAAGTATCTCCCATCATATTAAAGACAATATCAGTATAATTAACTTTATTTCTAAGTCTTTCAAAAGCGGAAATTAAAGTAACCCCAACTCCAGGATTCAACTTACCTTTATTAACTTCACTAAATTTATATCTATCTGTAGTGTGCTCTTTCAATTTCTTACTAACTAAAAAATTAAACTTTTCTTTAGAATTTAAAAGTTCACATTCGTATCCATCTTCTTTTTCTACTATTTTAAGTTCGCTCCAATAACAATTTTTCTTCAAACCTTCATACATTTGCTTTTTAGAAATGAGTCCTAAAAATGTTGGATTTATAAGTAACGTTCCATCTTCTTCTTTTGAAAATGTATATAGTTGCTCTACATATACATCTTTTAATCCCGTACAATCACTTATCGCTTTAACTGATTGGTTATCTAAATCAATACATTCATTATTTTCATACTCAGGAAGAGCATATCCATTCTTATTTTCAACCAATAAAACTCCTAAACTTTTCGTAGATAACTTACGGTAATTATCACTAGATTCTTCTAAAATTCCAAACAAAACAACACTAGTTTTAACCTTATACATACCTTCACCTCAAAACTAAGAATCTTGTCTATATGTAGGAATACTGAATTTATGTCTAGTTGAATTATGCAATTTTTCTATTTTTGCTCTTACTTCTGGTTCTAATTTATCCTTATCCTCTAGATATTGTTCTATTTGAGCATATTTAACACCCAATTTATCTTCATCACTCATTCCACTTAATCCATCACTTGGAGTTCTATATAAAACCTCTTTAGGAACGCCTAAATATTCACCAATTTGAATCACTTCTGATACTGTAAAATCAGCAATTGTAGCTATATCATGAACATTATCTCCACCCTTAGTAAAGTAACCTACAAACAATTCGCATTTATTGCTTGTTCCTGCTACTAAATAAGGTTTACCTCTAACTTTAGATAACATTGCAGCATAATAATAAACACTAGCCATTCTAAGTCTTGGCTTTAAATTAATATCACTATCTTTTAAACAAGCCTCATCTACTTCTCCAAATCCATCTTTTACTGCATCAGTAAATGCATCAAAAGCTGCAGTTAAATCTAAATTGTATAACTTAACACCATAATGATCTGCTACTACATGAGCCAAATCCTTATCTTGTTTTAAAGAATGACATGGTAAAGTTAAACCTACAACATTCTCTTTTCCTAACGCCTTAACTAAAATAGCTAGTACAATACCACTATCTTTTCCTCCAGATATACCTAAAACGGCTCCTCCTAAATTGTTCTTTTTATAATAATCTCTAACAAACTCAACAATGTTTTCTGTTTCTCTTTTAGCATCAAAACTCATATAAATTTCCCCTTTCGATTGTTATTAACACTTTGTTATTAACATAATATCACAAAGAGAAAGGATAAGCAATAAAATATAATAAAAAAGTCTGGAAACCCAGACTTTCAATTTTTAATTTTCTTTAACTGCGCTTTTTTTAGCAATTTGCTTTTTTACAAGTAAATCTATTGAGAAGATAATTGCACACATTCCAAATACTGCAGTTATTACAGCAAATGGCATTAACCATGTTGGAACAAATGGGAATGTGCTTCCTGTAATGAAGAACCAGTCAAAATGATGTCCTTCGTGAGAATAAGCTGCATTTCCAAATGCTGCCCATAAAGCAATAATTACAAGACCAATTAATTCTTTCCAAATTTTTTTGAATTCTAATCTTGAGAATCCTGTAGTTAAACTTAATACTCCCCAAGCAAATACTAAACCATGGAAAACGAATGTTTGAACTACTTTATAACTATAGAAAGAAACTCCACCAAGTGCTGATCCTGGATATGTGATATACATAAGCGGAGCAACGATTGCAAAACAACTTATAACATCTTTAATCTTGTCAAACTTCTTATTAAATTGAGCAAACGGGATGAAACATGCTGTTAATGTACAAATATGAAATGGAAGTTTATCTACATCCATATCAAATGAATCCCTTGATAATGGTTGAATAAAGAAATCTGCTATATAAAGAGCAATCGCAGAATATGCAATAATCTTTAAAACTTTTTCCTTTGTTTCTTGTGTTTTGTTCTTTAAAAGATAAGCTGCGCCAATTGTTAATCCAACAATAAGCACAATGTAAAAAATGTGCCAAATTGAAAATAATGTTATTTCAACTCCATCTGTAGTGCTAAATAATTTTAATAATAAATCTCTCATATTATATTCTTCTCTCCTTACTTTCTTTTACTTTTATATACCATCTATTTTCTTCAGGTAATGCAACTTGTTCATATATGCTTGTTATAATAAATACAACTATTAGTCCAATAACTCCAAGTACAAATGTATTAAACCATTTTATTTGAGGGAATGGATTTTCTAATAAATACATACAGTTAGGTGAGTCCATACCAAATAAACGATATAAACTAATAATTGCAACCCCATCAACTAGTAAAAGCATAAGTCCATAAAAGACACTCTTAACATTGCTAACCCTTATATTTATATATCCGCCAACTAATAAATAGATTGCACCAAACAATAAAGTTGAATGGCTAAGCAATCCATTTAAAACATCATAGTCTGCTAAATTAGGATTTGATATATATATTTCATTAAATAAAATACCTATTACTCCTCCAACTATTCCTAAGTAAAAAGTAAACTCACTTAATACCGTATACACCTTACTTCTTCTATTTTTCATAAATGCTACAATAAGCAATAACCACATCGCTACATTACAAGGATAAATAGGAAGCAACATCGTACTTTCAACCTCTGCAGTTCCCGTTGAGAAATAATCAACGTATAGAAGACTATAGTGAATAGCTACCGTTAATATTGCAGCTAACTTTAATATTTTATCTTTCTTATCTTGATCTTTTACAAACCTACTACACAAGCTTAATAAAACTATTGTAATAATGCCTGAAATCAAAATATACAAAATATGATTTCTATCGAACATCAAACACACCTTCTTACTACCTGCTACATTTTACAAACTTCGACATTTCTTGTCAATCAGCATAATTATATAAAAACCCCGTTCAACAACAGCAAACGAGGTTAAAATTTTCTTAATGGCAGGAGTAGTAGGAATCGAACCCACATCAGCGGTTTTGGAGACCGTTATTCTACCTTTGAACTATACTCCTAGAAAGGATATTTCTATCCTTGGTATTGTTTTGCTAGTTTGCTAACTGCACTCATATCACATTTACCAGCATAATTTGTTTTGAAATGTCTCATTATGCTAGGGATAGATTTATCTGTTAGCCCTTCAATAATACTCTTTATTTCGTCATCTTTCAACATTGCAGGCAAGAATTTTTTAATATATTCCATTTGTCCCTTTAAAGATTCAACTCTAGCAGTATTATTTACTTTTTCAAAGTTGCTAATTTCATCTTCTAATTCTTTAAGTGTTTTTTGAATTAAAGAAACAACATCAGCATCTTCTAATTCTTCACCTTTTTCTCTTTTGTTAATTTCAAGAAGCATACATTTATTAATTAAAACAGAATAAATAGCTCTAGCATTGCTATCTTTTGTTTTTAATGCTTCCATATTTGCCTTTTTAATTTCTTGAAGTAGCATTATTTTTTACTCTCCGCACTTCTTACAACATCACCAACAGTTGCAAAAGTTAATAATTCTTCGTTTTCAAAAGTAATGCCTAATCTTTCTTCGCCATCTAAAACGATTTCAACTAAATCTAATGAATCTAATCCTAATTCTTTTAAGTTAGAATCCATAGTGATTTTACTAGCGTCTCCTGTTTTAGCAGCTATAATGCTTTTAAACTCTTCAAAATAGTTCATTCTCAACACCTCACATGAATTATAACACCAACATTTGTGTTTGTCCATTATTGACTTAATATTATTTTTTTTACATTTTCACTGTTATGGCGAACCTTATTATCCTTTATCTCCACAAAATCACCAAATATATAACGATTATCAATATTATCACAAATAACAATATCGCTATTCTCAAACTTATATTTATCCAATATTTCCTCTTCAATTTCTTTGTTATTTACTAAAATAGAATCGATTTTTCTTTCAACAATATTCTCTAATGCTTCTACATGGTCTTTTATAGAATAACCTTTAGTTTCACCATCTTGAGTCATTATATTACAAACACAAATTAATTTACCTTTATTTTCTTTAATCATAGATTTTATTTTATCAATACACAAAACAGAACCTATACTAGTATATAAACTTCCTGGGCACAAAATAATTTTATCTGCATTTTTTATTTTCTCTAACATCGTTTTATTACATACTGCTTCATTATCTACGAAAAGTCTTTTTATCTTCTTATTACTTAAACCTATAATTCTTTCGCATTTTATTATTTCCCCATCTTCACATTCTGCGCATAACGTTAAAGGATTATTACTCGATAAAAATATTGAAGCATTTATATTTTCCTTATCTATAAAATACTTTATAACTTCATCTATATCCATATATTTCTTCCATAAAGACGCTATAACAAGATTACCTAAACTGACATTGTTTGTGCCATGTAAACAATCAAATCTATAATTAAAAATCTCTTTAAGACTACTTCCATCTTTTAAAAATTCATTTAAAATCATTCTTAAATCTCCAACCGCAACAGAATCAAATTCATCTCTTATTTTACCAGTATGACCACCATCATCAGTTGAAGAAACCACAACACTCAAATCTATATTTTCATCTTTAAAACCACTGACTATATTTGATAAGCCGTGTCCTCCACCAATTAAAACTATGCTTTCTTTCATTTATATTCACCCAATTTAACATATGCTAAACTAGGCTAAAGGTTAATCTGTATCTTTTCCTCTAATACCTAAATATATACAAATAGGAATAATAGCTAATGCTCCTAGCACTGATACTATAACAACATCATCCATAACAATTTTATTTAATTTTTCTTTCTTCTTTAAAACATATTCACTAGATCTAACAACAACTGTAGAATCATCATCTTTTGCCATCGCATACAAATAATATGTACCTATTTTATCTCTTAAAATAACTCCTCTATTCCCATTGTACGTTCCCTTTATTTCACTATTTTCATAATTAGTCAAAAATTCATTGTATGTAAGTTTATCATTTGGACTTTTTGACCAATAATATAAATTATACTCTTCATTTATAGTTTTACCAGTCCCCGCATAAGATTGAATAAGAATTCTCCTACTAGATGTCTCTACTTTTGAAACGCTATCTTCCATTCTTATAGAAACATCGTTACTATTAATCTTCAAATTATATTTAAAGACCTTTCCTACATTAAAGCCATTATATACGGTAATAACTACTGGATTTTTCTCATTGTATTTTAAACATTGTCTGAATTTATCATTACTAACAATTATCTTTGAAGAATATTCCACCTCAAAACTACATTCGTTAACCTTAACTCCGACAATACCATTAAATCCATACTTTCCGCCATTTATTTGAATAACTAGGACCTTATGATTACCAACCAAATTATTAGAATTAATATCATCTTGACCATATTTAACATTTTGGATATCAAGTCCATAATCATTTTTTTCAGGAACTATTATCTTAACGATATTAGTTATCTCTCTACCTACATATTGCCTTATTAAATATGTTCCACTCTTATTAACTTTTTTAATAACCTCATTTTTACTTTGATCAATAAGCATGTTATCACTAAATGATCCATCATACACCAAAATGTTATCAGCACTCATATCAATCCAAGAGTCTTCGTCAGAATGTCCAATGCTTCTATTGTCATATACAACTGCATACAAATAAAACATAGAACTGTAAAATGTTTCAATTCCATCAATCTTACCAGCATATAACATTTGAGAATCACCAAACACCTCTATCGTAGAAACGAAATGAGATGAATGTGCCTTGTCATCACTCAAATAAATATGTTGTGATCCACATCTTTTATAATTTCCACTCTCTGCAACAATATTTTCCGCACAAACAGAATTATAATCAACAGCTCTAGTTACTGAAGAATCAAACACTACAAACAAAAACATGCAAAAAGCACAAAAAAGAATAATCCCAATTTTCTTCATGTTACAACGCACCTCCCGTCAATATAAGTTTGACAAAAAAGTCTAAATTTCTTTGAATTATATTAATAAACACACGACCAAATTCAGTATCACTATATTGTAAGAAATCGATAATTTCTCCAACATCAACTTCACCTGTAACTCTTTGATTATGCATTATTTCACAAAATGCTTGCGCAACAAAAACTTCTTCTCTCCAGTTCTTCACGGAATAAATATCTGCCATTGAATATACTTGAAATTCTGCAAAAGCCTTACTAAAAATAAACTCAACAAATCCTTTTGTCTCATTCGCAGTAGAAACATCTGTAAACAAATCTGCGAACCAAATTAAATCTTCATCACTCATCTTAACCATAAAATCAAAGAAATCCGTAGGTTGATGCTTTTTCATCAATCTTGCTGTATCTGTATAACTATACAATCTATTTAAAACATCACCTTGATCTGCTACAAATGTAAATCCAAAATCAGCAAAAACATTATCTAAAATAAATGGAATTGCTGAAGAGAAAATCTTAGATTCAAACATAGATTCACAAAACATTTCAAAAGCATCTATATCAATTGCATTTACCATATCAACAATAAATGTAAATACAATAATATCATCAACCAAATAATCAGGGATTTCCTCCATAAAATGAGTAATTATATCCTTAACTTCTAAAACTTGACTTAAAAGATTGCTTCCACTTAAAGACTCAATTGCTTTAAGGATAACTTTAATCTCACTAATAACTTCCTCTGTTGTTAAAGAAAAATGATCAACAGAAAATCCTTCATAGCCCATAAATTCCGAAAGCAAGTTGTCTAATGTATTTACAACCACATCTCCTACTTCCATTAATATCCCTTGACTATATTTAGACTGACTCAAAGTTTCAACAATGATATCTATATCTTCATCACTTAATTTATTATTTACAATAACATCGATTGGAATAACATCATTAGAATCCGCGGCATCCAATAATCCAGATTGGTCAACAACAATACTACTCTTCATTATTAAAGTAGCTTCCTTTTCAATACTAGTATAACCATCTTCATAAGAGATTCTCGTAAGTGCATCAAAAACATAACTATTAAAAGATTCTTTTCTTCCCATCGTAGCAAAAATTGTTGAATTATATAAATCAAATATTTCACAAACCTTTGAATATTTTTCTAAAGAAGAAATTTCTTCACACAAAGAAACATATTCATAATCTAACGTATCTTCCATCGCAGAGTGATAAATTCTGTTAAGACCATTAATCGGAGTAAGAACTACACTTATTATAAAAATGCATTGAAAACAGCCGATGACGCCAGCCCACACTCTGTGACTCTTCTTATCTTCTCTTTCATATAAAATTCTTCTTTTTCTTTTATAACTCAAGTACAAATATAAAGGCATCCATACAATCATGAAAATTATAAATAATAAAACATAAGTAACTGGAGCAAGTACAACCTCTGGGAAATCCATAAGTAAGTCTTTTAAGCTTGGGAAGTATTTGTATAAATCATTTAAAAAATCATTATGTACAATAACTTCTTCAATATAGTCCACTAACGTATAAAACTCTTCTCCTTGATATGTAAGAGTTATATCAATATTAGTTAAATCCATTTTTAATAGTTCTACATTAAGCAAAGGCGATAAAACAAAAGCAAAAATAACACTAAGTATTATATACGTAGTGCGATATAAAGCTTTCTTAATCCCTAATCTATAACTAATTTTGTAACATATATATAGTATTAAAAGGAAAACGAGAAAACTACCTAACCAAACTAACCAACTCTCGACCCCGCTCATTTTCCAAACTCCTTCACGTAATTATTTTATCATATAATTACAAAACTTCAATCACAAACCCCAAATCAAAATCAAAAAAATTATTTTTATTAAAAATAATTATTAATATAGGAAAATACATCAAACTTGCTATAATAGATTCGGTGATAAAAATGAAATCCATTGAAGTTTCTAAAACAGATCAAGGACAGCGAATAGATAAATATATAAGAAAATATTTAAATAATGCTCCATTAAGTTTTATTTACAAATTATTCAGAAAAAAGGATATTAAAGTTAATGGGAAAAGAGTTGATATAAATTACATCATAAAAGAAAAAGATATTATTCAAATCTATATCAAAGATGATGCTCTAGAAGCGTTTAACACTCCTACTGTCATAGAAAAAGAAAAAATAAATTTAGATATAATATATGAAGATGAAAATATTCTAATAATAAACAAAGATGCTAATACACTAATTCATGAAGGCGAAGAAAACAAAAAAGCAAACACATTAAACAATATGATTCTCAATTACTTATTGTCTAAAGGTGAATATTCTCCATCTAATCTTTACACACCATCTTGTGTTCATAGGTTAGATAGAAATACAACAGGATTAGTAATAGCTAGCAAAAATCTTGAAACCTCAAAAATATTACTAGATGCATTTAAAGATAAAGAGAATCTAGAAAAATATTACATAGCCTTAGTTAAAGGAAAAACAAAAAAGGAAGATACAATTAATAAAAGACTTCTAAAAGATGAAAAAAAGAAGTTTGTAAAAGTTGATTCAAACGGACTAGAAGCCATAACAAAATACAAACTAATAACAAACAATGACAATTACTCATTATTAAAAGTAAATCTATTAACAGGAAGAACGCATCAAATAAGAGTGCACATGTCTTCAATAAATCACCCATTAATAAACGATGAAAAATATGGTGATTTTAGAGAAAACAAGGAATTTACAGACAAATTCAAATATAAATATCAATTTTTACACTCGTATATGATGATATTCAAAGAAATGCCTGGCCATTTAAATTATTTAAGTAATAAAACATTTATTGCGCCACTAAAACAAACACAAAAGAACATATTAAAAAAATTATTCAAGGAGGAAATTATTAATGAATTATAAAGAGATATACAACACATGGTTAAATCACCCTTCAATTGATGAAGAATTAAAATTAGAATTAAGCAAAATGAGCGAAGAAACAATCAAAGAATCATTCTATGGGAATTTATCTTTCGGAACTGCTGGGATGAGAGGAATTCTAGGAATTGGAACTAACCGTTTAAATGTATATACAGTTAGAAAAGCAACTTTAGGATACGCTAATTACTTAATTAAACACGTAGAAAACAGCAAAACAATGGGCGTTGTAATTGGTCATGACAATAGATACAATTCTAGAAAATTCTGTTTAGACTGCGCTAATTTATTATCTAGTCAAGGAATAAAAGTTTACATTTTTGACAATTTAAGACCAACACCAGAAATTTCTTACGCAATTAGAGAATTAAAGGCTGCCGGCGGAATTATCATAACTGCATCTCACAACCCAAAAGAGTATAACGGATATAAAGTTTATGATGAAACAGGATGTCAACTTATAGATTCTAAAAACAATTTATTAATTGAAGAAATAAATCAAATCGATGATATTTTATCATTTAAATTTTCTGGAAATGAAAAACTAATTGAAACACTAGGATATTCATTTGACAAAAAATATTACGCTGAATTAAAAAATTTATCTTTGAATAATCCTGATAAAAAAGATTTCAAATTAGTCTACTCTCCTCAACACGGTACAGCATTAAATGGAATTAAAGAAGTTTTAACAGAATTAGGATACAACATTCATCTAGTAGAAAGTCAATGTTCTTATGATCCTGCATTCTCTAATACACTTTGTCCAAACCCTGAAGATGAAAGAGCTTACATTGAAGCAATCTCATTAGCTAAAAGTATTGATGCAGATATAATTATAACAACTGATCCTGATGGTGATAGAATTGGATTAGGAGTTAAACACGAAGGAACTTATGTTTTATTAAACGGAAACCAAACAGGTTCATTAATTTTAGATTACCTATTAACATATAAAAAACACAGTAAAGACTCATTAGTTATATCTAGTATTGTTACAACTTCTCTAATTGAAGCAATCTCTAAAAAACATGGTGTACACTTTGAACAAACTTTAACTGGTTTCAAATATATTGGCGATACAATAACAAGATATCAAGGGACAAAAGATTTCATGTTCGCAGTAGAAGAATCTTATGGTTGTGCTTTGTCTCCTATCGTAAGAGATAAAGACTCATTACAAGCAGCTCTAATAATCACAGAAATGGCTTGCTTGTATAAAAATAAAGGATACACTCTAGTAGATCATCTAAATAAATTATATGATGCATATGGGTTCTATTTTGATAAAGTTGTTTCTTATTCTTTAGATCCACTTACAGGAATTGAAGAAGTAACACGAATCATGAATACTCTAAGAAAAAACAAAGTAAGTACAATAGCAAATTACAAAGTAGTTAAAACAGAAGATTACCTAGAAGAATTAGAAAACTTCCCAAAAAGTAATGTTCTAAGATACATCTTTGAAGATGGTTCGTTTATTGCAATAAGACCTTCTGGAACTGAGCCTAAATATAAAATCTATTACAGCCTTGTTGCAAAGGATAAAGAAGACTCTCAAACTAAATTTGTAAGTTTACAAAATTCATTACAAGAACTAATAAAGTAAAACAAAAGATCTCATCAACGAGATCTTTTTTGTTTCATTTCCTTGGATACATTTTTACTTATTAATTTTTCTAAAACTAAATCACTTTTTTCTACTTGTTTTGGCGTTACTCCGACAATATAATTTGCCACTATTTGTTTTTCTTCGTTATCTAAGCACTCAAATAAAGTTCTACTACAAATTATTCTTTTTAAATACTTATTTCCTATATCATGTTTTATCGTTTCTTTTATATGTTTCAACATTTCTTCTTCAACTTGTTTCCTAATGACAAATCTTTTTTTATGCTGATCAATCCAATGAGCAAGTTCTGCATCATTAAAATCCCACTGTTTAATTCTATATTTCCAAATATAGTCTTCTCTTTCTTCTTTACTACCAAAAAAAGCAAAATGTTGTAAAAGTTCTATTGTTTGGTCATACGCGTATTCATAAGCATCTTTTTCCATAGATCTACCATAATACCCATACAATCCTTCAAAAACGCTTTTTTTACTCATAATGCACACATTTTTTCTTTCAAAATAATCTTTTATATCATCTAACATATCTTGACCGAAAAGAGGAATATTTTTTAGGTAACAATGATATTGAAGATGATGTCTTTTTTCATGCAAATAAACTTCTATTAGTTCTATATTATTCTTACATTTAGCCATATTTTCGTTCACTAAAACAAAATCTTGGAAATCAAAGCGCCCTTTCTCTTCAAGGGGAGCGAAGACTAAAGGACTTTCACCAACTCCGGATTCTAAAGAAATAAACTTATCCAATTTTTTAAATGATTCAATGATTTTTTCTTTATCATTTCCTGCTCTTACAACATTTAGTAAACATCTTGAGAACTCTTTATCTTTTAAATGTTCTTTAACTAAAAACTCCTTCATAACAAACACCAACTTTTATTAATCTTTAAGAACATGTTCTTTTAAATACTTTGCTACTCCACCTTCAAAGTTTTTGTATTCAGTAACATCATTTGCAATAATTTTAATTTCTAATGGAGCATTGGCCATTGCTACACCCCATCCACTTTTAATAAGCATATCTCTATCATTAAAACCATCACCAAAACATAAAGCATCTTTCATTGGTATATCTAAATATTGACAGATATGCTTAACTGCTTTTCCTTTATTCACTTTATGAAATGTTATTTCTAATATAAGAGGATAAACCTTCAAATTCCATGTATTAACTTGAAGTGTTGGAAAAGATTGAACAATTTCAAAAATTCTCGCTTTAGATTCCATGTTTTTAGCTTGCAAAATAACAGAATACGGATTTGTAGGCAAATTCTCCTCTAATGAGCCTTCAATAACAGTATTTCCTTCTAATACAACAGAAATATCATCTTGTTCATCAAATCTTTCTACATACATAACATCTTCTAAATCGCAAACTACAGAAGTATAAAGATTACTAATTGTATTTAAAAACTTAAGTAAAGTTTCTTTCTCTACCCCTCCAACAAAATTTGGATAGTTTTCATCTTTTGGACTAAATACATATGAACCATTAAACAAACATAAAGGTGTTGTAAGCCCTAACTCTTCATAAAAATGTTTGCATCTACTATAAGATCTACCTGTTACAATACAAACAGGAATACCACTGTTATTTAATTTCTTTAAAACATTCAAATTTTCTTCATGTATTTCATGATAATTTTTTAAAATAGTACCATCTAAATCAACAAACACAACTTTTGGTTCTATCATAAATTAACCTTCTTTCTAATATAATTCTATAGGTGATTTCATGCTATATAGAATATTTTTTTATTTTTTAGGACTTCTTTTTTCCACCATCGGCTTAATAGTAATTGTAATTTATTTATCTTTTAGTGGTGGATTTTCATTCCTAGAAAAAGTATCTTTAATTTTAAAAACACCATCTTCATATTTATTTGTAATCGGTAGTTTAATTTCTTTAACTGCCCTATGTTACGATTTAATAAAAATAAAGAAATAATTAAGCATCACCATTTTTTACTTTTTCAATTCTATCTTTAATATCAGGATGTGATTGGAAAAGTTCATCCATTTTACTCTTTTCCTCAATTTCTTCGAATTTAGAAACTTTTCTTAACGCCGAAGCAAATAGTTCTGGATCGTTATAACAAGCAGCATATAAATCTGCTTGCTCTTCATATTTTCTTTCAATTTTTACTCCTACAATTATACCGATACAAACAAGTATTACTGCAAAGAAATAAAATACAACTCTATCAAATTCATTAAACTTTAAAATAAATGGAAGAATTGCCATACCTACAAGAGCAGCTACAGCTAGCAGTTTACAAATCATCATTTTCAATAAATGCTTATTTTTTATGTGCCCTATTTCATGTGTTATAACAGTTTCCAACTCAGGCAAAGTTATTTCTTCAATTAAACAAGATGAGACAAACAAATGATAATTTCTTATTCCACTTACCATCGCATTAGATTCCTTACTTCTGCTAGAATCCCATACAAATAGTTTATAATGTTTTATCTCGTGTTTTTCCATAAGTTTCTCTAATCTGTGTCTTAGTAAAGTGTTTTTAGGAACTTCTTTAGCATTATAACTAAGAGCCATTATTTTTGGAGTTAAAATTACCCAAACAATCATTATAAGAAGCAATAATGCCACACAAATAACATTACTTATAAACTCTGATAAATCAAATAAGTAAACTGTAGGTACAACAAAACTTATTATAACAAATGGCGAATATATAACAGATAATCGTTTTATATTAACCACTAAGCATTCCCATTCATTCAATTTTGTTTCTAAAAGCACATTACAAGTATAACAATAACATACTCTTGAAGCAAAAGTAGTAATTAACGTTAAAGGGAATGACAAAAGACAAGAAAACAAAAAAGAATAATCGGATTCAGGAAGCTTAGACTCTATAAACAAATAACTAAGTCCAAAATAAATAAGAGCCACAATCATATTAATTTTAGACAATAAATATTGGTCTAGTATTCTAAGTTTATTAACCGCTTTACTAATCGATTTGTCTTCTTCTAATATTTTTAAAGACTTTGTACAACAAAAATAAGTAAGTGCGCAATTAATCGCTGTAATAAAAAAGAGCGATATAATAAGCAATTCACTAATAGTTAAATCAAAAACCACTTATCATCACTCCCTTTTTATTTATTATAATAAATAAGAAAAAATTCTTCAACAAGCCTATCTCGATATTTTTTCTTTTGTCAGTAAATCTATTTTACTACAAAAATCCGATATGCTTTTCTCCAACTTTTCTTGTTCTTCAAGCAAGCTAACAATTCTTTCACTTATCTCCTTTTCATCAAATTTATCTGATTCATGAATTATTCTCTTATCGCTTCCTAGTTCTTCCTCAACTTGATGTAAAAACTTACCCAACTCTGCTAATTTATCATGAGTGCTATCTAACCCTTCACTACGAATTCCATACTTCGCTAAGTATTCAATAGACTTCTTTCTCATTAAGGCTTTTTTCTCGCAATTTTCACGATATATTTTATAAATAAAATCTGTATATGCTCTTTCTTGATCATTTAATTCCATCCTATATTGTTTATATGGAATTTTAGGAACATTATACGAGTTTCCTAAAGATAAATCCGCATCTTCAATTAATCCTTCTACTTCTAGAGAATAAACAAACATAGGAAATAATCTTGATAACAATCTATCTGTTACTCCAATACTCTTACCCTCAAGACCCTTCTTTAACATTTCTTGTTTTCCTTCTTCTCTCAAGAAAACGAAATATTTAGAAACAAGAGCATCAGCTTTCTTTTCATTTGTCAAAATCTCTCTTATCGTAGAATCTATCTCTATACAAAAGTCATTGATATCTTCAATTGTAGAGGAATTCTTCTTCATCTTTTCAATAGTAATTCCTCTTTCTTCAATAAGTGCATCAAGTTCTTTTCTTCTTTCAGATTGTTTTCCTGCTTTATCTAGTTGTGTTTGAGTAGATCCTAACTCTTTACTTAATAAGTCAACTTCTTCTTCATACATTGCAACAATCTTAGAAATATTACTATTAATTAACGTTCTTGCTGACTCTAAATTATCATAAGTTTTTTCTGCTAAAAGTCTTAAATTTTTACTAAGTTTCTTACCCTCAACAATCTCCTTATATGCAGCATCTACCTCCGCAAACAATTCCTTTACAACACTTAATTCTGAAATAAATTGTTCTTGATTTATAAAATCTATTTTTGAAAGTTCTTTAATTCCCTTAATTTGCTCATTAACGTCTTCTAAATCTATTTGAATAGCTAAATCTCTATATTCTTTTTCTTCTTTGTTCCATTTTTTCTCCCAAGTTTCAATATCCTCACTACTTGTTTGAAGCTTTTCTAGAACAACTTTAATTTCTTCTTCCTCAAAATTTTTAACTCCTACTTTATTAAGAGAAATTTCACTAGAAGGCTTTTGTGCTCTAATAACATTTGCGCCTAATTTATCATATATATCAAAATGATTTCTTATTTTTTGTAAAACATTCTTTTTCAAATCATCTTTATTTCCGGAATTTAAAACAGCTTCTTGTAAACTTTTCTTAACAGCACTTGATGGTGCAATCAAGAAACTGAAATTATTTCTAAGCAAGTTCTCCATATCTTCTGCAGAAATAAACATTGATAAAACTTCAAATATTTCTTCAATCTTTTTATCTTGTAAATAATCATCTTTTGAAAGTTGACTAATGCTTGTATAGTTATTGCCATTTATTAATTTACTCAAATCTAATTCTTTATTATAGGTTCTTTTATAAACCTCAGAAATGTTTGTAGCAACATCCGAAATTTTCTCTACTGTTACACCTAAAGTAGTTATTGATTCGTTATATATTTTTGCAAGTTGAACAGGAGTAAAATCTCCTCTAAGTTCAAAAGTTTTCTTTCCACAAGCAGTTAAATTTCCTAACTTTTCTCCCATTAAAAATTTCAAAGTTTTATTAAGATTTTCCGAAGTAATTGTAGAAACAGAAGAAGACTCTTTTAAAACCTCTTTAAAATCTTTACTTAAAAGTTTTTTAACTTCTAATGCTGTACTCATTTTAGTACTTTGTGTTGTAATGAATTCTCTAAACTCTTCTAAACTTTTATGTAAATTATTGATTTTACTTACATTAGATGAAACAAAAAATGAAGCACATCTACTTGAAATACTAACCAATTCTTCATCAGTAAATGAGAAATCTTTTTTCAAGCAATATATGATTTTTTCTAAATTTCTATATTCACAATCTCTAATAAAATTCTTTGATCTTCTAATACAGTTATTAAATAGTTTATCAGCTTTATGCTTGTCAATCATTGTTAAATATAAAGATTCTTTTAATTCCAAACTTTTCTTGAATGTATCGTCTACGCCTCTAGCAATTTCTTCATTAACAATTTCATTAACGCTCATTATCTCTGTTACTGCTTTTTTGAAGCTTCTTCTTGCCTCTATCTCATCTTTGCTTCTATCTTTTATTTCAGCATAAACAGAATACAATTTGATAAGCAAATCAGTATCCGTAGATCTATATAAAGAAAGTATGTTGTTAACCGAAATCGTTTCATATGAACCTATTAATGACCTATTAATTGCAAACAATAACTCAATTTCTCTTTTCACTTGCTCCATATTTTCATATTCATAAAAAGTTTTGTGAATATTCTTTTTCTCATTTTGAGTAAGTCCTTCTAACCCTAATTCCTTTAAATATTTAAACAATACCTCTGTCTTTCTATAACTATAATCCATTAACAACACCTCACACTTAAATATTATACCTTAGTTTATTATAAATTTGAAGAAACTTTTTTTACCCCTTCATTGTTAAAAGGAATATTTATGGTAACATTAATAATATAAATATTATTAGAAAGAAGGAAGAACATGCATGTTATAATACCAGTCGCAGGATACGCTACTAGATTATATCCTTTAACAGAAAACACGCCAAAAGCCCTGCTTCCAATAAATGGTATAACTATTTTAGATACCATTTTAGAGAATGCAGAAAAAATAAGTGTTGTAAATAAAGTGACTCTAGTTTCTAATGATAAATTTTGCGAAAATTTCAAATCTTGGGCTAAAACTTATAAAGGTAGACTGCATATAAGCATCATAAACGACAAGACAACTACTAACGAAGAAAGACTAGGAGCAATTGGTGACATAAACTTAGCAATTGAATCTAAAAACATAGATGAAGACATCTTAATTTTAGCAGGAGATAACTATTTCACATATGATTTGAAGAAAGTATATGAGTACTATAAAGAAATGAATACAAACCTAATAATAGGTTCTAGAGTTGGAAACGAAATCCTTAAGCAAAGAAAATATGGAATCGTAGAAATAGATTCGACAGGAAAAGTAATAGGATTTGAAGAAAAACCAGAAAACCCAAAATCAAATATAGTAGTTCCTGCTATTTACTTTTATAAAAAAGAAACCGTTCCACTATTTAGAGTCTTTTTAAACGAAGGAAATAACAAAGATGCGATGGGAGGAATAATCTCTTATCTTTATTCTAGAACTCCTATTCATTGCTATTTTGCAGATGGTGAATTTACTGATATAGGAACACTAGAAACCTATAATGAATTAAACAAAAAGCTTAGATCAAAAATCTAAGCTTTTATTTTATCCTTTTAAAACTTCAACAAATTGTTCGCCTGTTAATGTACCTTTTTCCATCAAAGTATTTAGTGCTTTATCAAACATTTCCATATTATTTCTTAAAACACCAAGTACATTAGCATAACAAGCATCCAAGGTCTCTTTAATTTCATAATCTAATCTTTGCAAGATTTCTAGATTAGGTTTACATCCTTTGGCACTCATAAGACCTAATGTATTAGACATACCTAGTTCACTAAACAATCTACTCATTCTAGCAGATGCTCTCTCTATATCCGTAACACAACCAGAAGAAACCTTATCTGCTCCAAGAAGCAATTCCTCTGCCGCTCTTCCCGCAAGAAGTTCATCAATATCATCTAGATAATCTCGTTTTGTCCAAATGACTTTTGTTTTAGGTATTTCATGTAATACATAACCTAAATGTCCACTACCCTCTGGAACAACGGTAATTATCTTTAAGTTTGTTTCTCCTTTATAAATATAATGAATAATTGCATGTCCTAATTCATGTATAGCAATTTTTCTTCTTGTTTCCATATCTATATCAGAAGGTATAATCATATTCTCTCTTTCATGGAATGCAACCTCAATCATTTCTTTTATTGTAGGAATATCATCTTCTAGTAAAGCATTAATCTTCTTTCTATAATCAACATTTTGGGCATGTTTTATCAATATTTCTTGTATAAGTTTATCAACAAATCTACCATTACCAAAACTATCAACAGAACTAAAATATTTAAAGATTTCCATTAATTTTTCTTTAACTTTTTCATTAATGATTAAATTATATTTTTTACATTTAGTTTCAAATATACTATATAATTCTTCATCTTTATAATCTTTAAAATCGAATACATATCCAATTCTAGAAGCAACTCCTGAATTTGAATTAACGAAACGTTTCATTTCCTCTGTATAACCTGCAAAAATAACAACCAAATCATCCTTATAGTCTTCCATCGCTTTAATTATTGCGGCTATAGCTTCTTGTCCATAATCTCTATAAGAATCTGGAGGAGTTAACGTATACGCTTCATCAATAAACAATACTCCACCAAGCGCTCCATCAATAACCTTAGATGTTTTAGGAGCAGTCTCACCTATATGTTCACCAACTAAATCTCTTCTACTAACTTCAACTAGTTTGTTTATTCTTATACAACCAATGTTATAAAGCATTTCTGTTATTTTTCTAGCCATCATAGTCTTACCAGTGCCAGAAGAACCAGTAAACAACATATGCAAGCTCATTTCTGGAAGTTTAGTTTCTGATAATTTTGATATTTCTTTTCTAAATTTAACATACTTTCCAAGTTCTCTTATTTGTTTCTTTATATCATCTAGTCCTACGATATCATTAAACATATCTTCAATAATTTCAGGTTTTCTTTCCCCTGAAGATTGAGTTAATAACTCTTCAACTGTAGGAATACTATCTGCAACTATTGTAAACAATGCTTCATCACTCAACTCTAATCTAGAATGCTTTATAAGAGTCTTTTGGAAAATATTATCAACGAATCTACCATTACCAAAATTCTTTCTATTTCTTCCAAAGTTAACTAATTCCTTTACTTTAATCAATGCTTCATCATCAACTTTAAAGTTTATTTTACTGGCTTTTAATTTATAAATATCGACCAATTCATCTTCTGTATAATCTGCAAACTCAAAAGTGTAACCAATACGAGATTTTATACCAGAGTTCATTTGAACAAATTCTTGCATTTCTTTAGAATAACCTGCAAAAATAACAACTAAATCACTCTTACTATCTTCCATTGCCTTAAGTAAAGTTGCTATAGCTTCCGCTCCATAACTACCATTTGCTAAAGAATACGCTTCATCAATAAATAAAACTCCACCAAGTGCAGAATTAATTACTTTTGATGTCTTAAGTGCTGTTTGACCAGAATATGCAGCAATTAAATCTTTAGATTCTACTTCTATACATTTATTCTCTTTAATATAACCTAAATCAAACAAAGTTTTTGCTACAAGTCTTGCAATTGTCGTTTTACCAGTACCAGGATTTCCTAAAAACATCATATGTAAGTTAAAGTCCGGGAATTTAACGCCATTCTTTTCAAGTTGTTTTTTAACGTTAAGAAACTATTTAATTCATTAATTTGATTCTTTACATTTTCCATTCCTATAATATTTTCAAACATATCTTTTAAAGTAGATGGATCATATCTTTCATTAGGCAATATAATTTCTGCTTTTCTAGAAACATACCCTGCTAAAAAGATACTTAAATCAGCATTTTTAAATGGAAAATACTTTCTGTTTCTTTCCAAATAAGATAAGAAATTTGCCCTTGTTTCATCTTTTAAAAGTTCTTTATGATACTCAGGTAAATTTGCCTCAAATAAAGATAATATTTTTTCATCTTCATAGTCCTTAAAATAAATTACATTATCAAAAATATATGGAAGTTTAGAATTTGTAGCAAGGAATTTTCTAAATTCAAAAGGAGTCGCATCAATTATTATGTACTTACCTTTAACTTGATTAACAAGTCTCTTTATACTTCTTCTAAGATTTTTCTTCTCTGACTCTGCATTACTAGAGAAATCATCATTATTACCTAGTAAATCCAAATAATCTTGAATATCCTTAATAACATACAAATAACCATTACAAAATTTAAAATTATTCTTAGGATCTCCAATTTCATTCAAACTAACTGTCTTGTATTTTCTATCATCTAGTTTACCAATTCTATACAAATAATTAGCAACCTTTTCAATAACACTTTCTTTATCAGTACCTTCTTCTCCTAAAAATGCTGTTCTTAAAGACTTAATACTAGGTAAAGCTAAAGGTGCCATAAATTCTTCCACATCTTTATCAAAGTTAAAGTTCTTTAATTCTTCATAGTTTTTATCGTATAAATCGCTATCTGAACTATTTATAACTGCACTTTCTGTTTCACTCTTCTTTTCTTCTGATAAATGCTCTAAATAATATAAATACCCTGCCGCCCAAATAGGACATGCAGGCAATTCACATGTTGAATAAGATTTCTCTTCGCCTCTACCTGAACAAACATTATCCATGTTACTGCTAGGTTTTGGTGTAAATGTATAGTAGAACTCTCTATCCTCAACTAATCCTGTATTTATACATTCAACTAATCCTCTTTTTCTACAAACACCACGGTGTCTAATAACAATACGTCCTTCATCATCCAAATCTTCTTCAACCATTACAAGATTTAACTCTAAAAGTTTCTTAGCAATTGTTAAAACATTCGGAGGAATTTTATCAAAATTTTTACCTTCCCATTTAAATTTAAAATCAATTATCTTTTTCTCTTCCATAAATACCCCTTAATACACATTTTATTTCTTTATCTTATCTATAAATTTCAAAAAATTAGTAGATGGTAAAACTGTATCATCGCTAGATATTCTTTTCAAATTATCAACAAAATTATTATAATCAGCCATTGTAAGTTGCTCTACAATTTGCTCTACTTGAGGAATATGACCAGCATATTCATTTATACCAAAATATTTTTTAAATAACTCTTGGTAGTCTCTCTTATTTTTAAATTTATTTGTATTAACTTCTTTTGTTAAAACAATTAAATACTCAATGCATGGATTAACGAAAAATATTTCATCTTCTTTAATAGAAACTTGCTTATTTTTTAAGTATCTATTTAAATCTGCTAAAGTAGAACTAGCATCTAAATCATATAACACCATAATTTTTGAATAACTATAAATTTTCTTTAAAATATTAACGTGAATTGGAATATTACCATTTCCATTAGCCACCCTTACTCTAACATTATATTTTGAAGGCACAAAAGATAAAATCTTGTTTAAAAAGATCTCATCAACTTCTCCTTCTACTACCAAATATAAATCCTCTTTTTGAAAATTCATCGTACTACGACGAATATTACTTACCTTCATCATCATAGAACTCTCCCATCATTGGATAAGGCAACGCTCCATACTTTCCTCTTAAATAATTCGCCATAACAGACCCTTGCTTCTCACTACTATCAACTTTAAAATCAGATAAACTATAAAAATAAGTTCCTTTCTTATCTTTATATGTAAACCAAATTTGATCTCTTCTAAACATATGTTCGTCATCTAACAATAACAAGTCATGACAAGATGCAATTATTTGCGCTCTTGTATTACTAATGCTATTAAATAAAGCAAATATATTTCTAGTTAAAAGAGTATGCCAACTCGTATCTAACTCATCTACTACTAAAGTCATTTTTTCTCTTAGTGCTTTCAAAATATAACTTGTGTAAACAATTAATTTTTTTGTACCTATTGAATCCACTAGAATAGAAGGAAATGTAAAACTCTTACCATTCTTCTCATATGTAGATTCTAATTTCAAATATTCTGCAACATCTTTAGGAACATATGAAAAAGCTTCTGCATTAACATCTTTGTTTATTTTCATTTTCTTTATATTAGTATCAGAATGAGTAATAAGTTCCATAAAGTCCTTACTATATTTAATGTCATTTAACATATCAAGTGTTGGTTGAACATTATTTTCAGTATATTGAAGAATTAATAATTTAGAGAAGAATTTCTTAAACTCCTCATAATATCCCATATACTTTCTAGGTAAACATGTAACCATAAGTTTATTCTTGTAATGGCCTAACAATTCAATAACTTGATTAATATCTTTAGTGTTTTTACCAAATCTATCAAGAATCTTTTTGCCATTAACCACTAAAACTTCTTCAGTAATTTCATTTTTTTCTGTAAAAGATAATTCATAAACAAAATGATTTGTTTCACTAATAAACTCAATTAAATAATGAATATCTCTATGACTATCAAAGAAATTAAAATTCAAATTATCTTTAGTAACATCATCAATACATTCATTTTCTACGATACTTTTTAAAACTGAAATAGATTTTATAAAAGTAGTTTTACCCGAATTATTTGGGCCATAAATAATCGCACTTTTAAGTGCATTATATTCTTTATTCCCTACTTTTTGAACATATATATTTTCTTGTAATCGTTTAAATTTCTTTAAAGCTTTCATGCTAAAAGAAACTCTTTCATCAAACAACTTATATCCATCAACTTCGAAAGATAATAACATACAATCAACCCCTCACCATATTTTAATATAATAGTTTATAAAAATAAATAAATTGACTCTTATTCCTTAACGCATACTCCAAGTTTAACATTAGGTTTTACATTAGGTCCATGATAATCACTGCCCATAGTCTCAATTAATCCATATTTCTTTGCTATCAAAGAAAAAACTTCACAATCTTCTTCAGAATGTTTACTATGTCTTGTCTCTAATCCCTTTAAACCATTGCTTACTAAAACATTTACAATCTTATCAATATCTTCATAAGTTAAATTATATTCTTCCATAATCTCCTTAGGATGCGCTAAAGTAACATATCCTTTTTTGTCCTTTAAGACTTTAGCAACTTCTATTGCATTCAACTTTAAATCATCTGCCTTAAGTCTTCTCATGTTCTTATAAAATGTTTCTCTATCAAAATCTCCGTGATTACTTAAAATAGCATAAATGTGGGGCTTACCAAAAGAATTTGTCAATTTTTCTTTTTCTTCAATCTCTTCTTGGCTAATTTTAATATCATATACTTTATAAACTAAATCAACCATTCTTTGAATTTTTTGCTTTCTTAAGTATGCAATTTTATCAACTAAAAAATTTACAATTTCATCATTCTCACCAAAGTCTCTAACAAGAAGATGAACATCAATCCCTCCATACATTTCATAAATATGGCAAGACAGTTCTACTCCTAAATGACAGATTATTTCTTTGCTATTTTTTAGCAATTCACTTACCTTTAAAGACCCCTCTATCGTATCATGATCACAAATAGCAAATTCATCTATTCCTGCTTCTCTAATGGCCTCTATTATTTGAAATTCATCAAATTCTCCATCTGAATATTTGGTATGAATATGTAAATCCTTCATTAAGAATCACCTCAATCTTTTTTCTTTTTGATAAGTAGTCTAAAACTTATTAATCCAGTTCCTACAACAAAAATACTGAACACTGCAACTAAATATGGAGTATCACTCTTTACAATAACCTTTCTAGTAACACTAACTAATAAATCTCCGTCTCCACTGCTATAAGTTATGTAATAGACACCCGCTTTTTTAGTATCTACATTTCCATCAATATTAATAGAGCTAACTCTACCACCACTACTAACATCGCCCTTATACGCTTTAGCACCAGCATCTTCATACTTTTGACCTCTTATAATAGTTACTACATCTTCGCCAACCAAACTAATACGAATAATATCTGTATCAACTTTAAAGATTTTATCTATCGCTAAAAACATTTCATTACCTAGATTGTCCATCGCGCTAACATATAATTTATATTCACCATAACAACCTACTGGATAACCTATACTTCCACCATTTTCAACTTCATTTTCTAGTAAAGAATTAGTAACATTATCAGTTCCTTTTTTAAACCAACCATATTTAATATTACCATTCAATCCACTTCCATCATTAGCAATTAAAGTAATAGAATTCGTAATATAATAAGCATCATCTTCTTTTAAAATACTATAAGTGATTCTAGGACCACTAGTGTCAATAAACAATGAAGTTTCTACCTCTAATAAAGTATAATTATATGCCCTATCATGGACATATACCCATAAAGAATATTCTCCTTCTAAATCATTAGGAAATTGAACATCTGTATTATTTGTACAAATAAGATTTAAATCTTCAATCGTAACAGTATTACTTGCTAGAAAAGCACACTTAAAAGTTTCATTTACGCCCATTTCTTCAACAATTATTTTTACGCTAGGTTCCTCATGATATTCATCGATATTAATTGTAATAACTTCAACCTCTTCCTTAGTCAACCCAACTGTATCAAAATTAAATCTTCCTGCACTATAATACTTATAGTTTCCTAATTTATCATAAGCAACAAAATATAGATAATATGTTCCATCTTCACTAATATTACCATTAGAAGACAGCACACCGTTATTGTCATAACTTTTTCCATTATTTTTAATCACTAAATAATCTTCTTCAGAAATTTCTTCTTTACTCCATAAATAATAAAGTGAATCAATTCCTGAATAATAATCAGTAAAATTAACCTCTAGATTAACTTGATTATAATAATTTGTATCAATATAACCATCTTTATTTAAACTAAAACTAGGGGCGTTATTATCAAAGTAAAATATGTAATAGTCACTAACATAATAATTTCCCGTATAATCATAAGCATAATATCTCATACAATAAGGACCATCATTTAAATCAGGACCTAAAATAAAACTAACTCCGTTTTCATAAGCAAAATTATAACTTTGACCCCAATCACAAGTATTATAATAAGGAACTATTATTTGATAAAATAAATTACTTGGATCAATACCACTTTTTGAATCATCAACAGTAATCTTTACTTCAACACTTTTAGCGTATTCATCAATTGATGCAACACTTGTATTTTCTTCATCTACAGTTGGTAATTCAGTATCAAAATAAAATATCTCATCTAATAAAACTATACTATCTGGAAATCTACTATTACAATTAGTTTGACATTGCACTACTGTTTTAAATCTAGCGTATTCATAATTGATGTTATTATTAGAATCATATAACAAAGTATCTGCTGAATAATAAAATGTAAAGTTACCAAGGTAAGGAGTAAGATTTAATGATTGATTTCCAGAACTTACTGTCTCTACGGCTTCATCTCTACAAATATTATCTCCTACACACACACTATTTGTAACCAAAAAAGTCGGGGCGTTATCCCAAGTTAAGCTAGATGATATGTTATTAGACATATATCCTTTAACATAAACATATTTATTAGCTTGACTGAAATAATTGTCTACATATTTCTTACCTTCATTTTCAGTATAGAAAGTATCAACTAAAAATTGATAACTATAATCTAGTTCACTAGAAACAAACTCAATATCATCAAGTATAATTTCTTCATTACATCCATCATCTATACAAACAAGTTTGTTACTAAATTTAACATATTCAAAATTAAAACCTTCACTATAATAAGGCATATCTCCATCCCAAAATTGAAAGGAATAGGTTTCACTGCTAAGAATATCTTGAGGATTTTCTTGTTGATCTTTACCAGTTAAATCAGTTTCACAAAGTTCTTCTTGCCCGCTTACTTTGTAACAAAATTTATGCTCCCAACGATAACTTTTACCTGTTTCTTCTAAACCTTTTAAAGTTACCGCAAATTGCATTCTTTCTTTTATCACACCATAATCATCTTCCAAAGAATAATAAACAGGAAGTTTATCTGTTCCTACTTCAACTTCAAAAGTAGAACTAGAAACTTTTTTCGCAGAAACATCTATAGATTCCATGAATAAGGCACAAACAAAAACAAAAACAATATATACAAAATTAAATATTTTCTTCATCATTTACGCCTCCACTTCCATAATTAAATTTATTAAAACTAAATATACAATTAACACGCTTATCAAAATAATAAACATTGTTTGAGTATATGGTACAACTATCATCAAACAAGGAATTACAAACCAAAACAAAACGCTTAAAACCTTAAACAAGAAGTAATTCTTTAATTTAGTTTTTTCTTCATTATCCCCTTTTAATAAATAATACATATCATTTTTCTTTATTAAAGCAGATTGACTTTTAAACCCATAATGATAAATATCTTCAACTTTACCACCTAATAAATTAAATAACTTACTAGTATTCAATACTTTAACTTTTTCTGTATAAATAACTTCACTATCATTATTAAATTCAACAGAAATAATTAAATTACCATTACTACCACCATATTTTCCTTCTTGACCTTTTCCTTCTATTTCCATTTTAGAAGTACATTTAGTAATGTTATGACAGTCAATTGTTTCTTCTAGACTACAAACAGTGTAATCACCATTAAAATACACCATTTTATTCTTATAATTTTTGTTTATAAATAAATACATTTGTTTATCTTCACCATCGTATTTACTATTAAAAAATTTAAAAACAATCTTTTTATTATTAAAATCAAATTGCTTACTATATCCATCTTCAACAAAACAAGGAACCTCAAGTTTAAAAGCACCAAATTCAGAAAAATATTCTTTACTAAATCCAAATAAGGTTTCTTCTTTAGTTAAGTAATAATCTACTTCAATAACATCACCATTAATTTTAACATTTTCTTTATCATAAAAATCAAAAGAAACTTTCAAATTAGACTTAAGATTATTTCCATAGTCATCACCATAACCCTTAAATTCTTTAAAAGAATCATCAACGTAAAAAGCGATCTTATCTTTTGTTAAGTGATATCCTTTTCCTCCACACTTTTTACAATTAACACTTACTTTGCCTTCTCCTCTACAGATTGGGCACCAAATCATATGTTCTTTATACTCAACTACTTTTTCACCATTACAAGTTTGGCAAGTAACAAAGTCAACACATGAATCACATTTAACCTTATGAGAATATTCTATTTCATAACGCAAATTCAAAAGTTTATATAGATAACTTAATTTAACATTAACTTCAATATCTTTATAACTAGAAACGCTCAAATCTTCTACACTGTTATAATCTATTTCTTGAATTTCATTAACTTGATTTTCTTTACTAAAATAATCATACAGGTCATATGTTTTTAAAGCATTTTCTTTCAAAGATTCCTTATCTTCCAGATTATACATCTTTCGTCTTTGTTCATCTTTTATATTCTCATATGCCTTTATAATCTCTCTATATTTTTTATAAGCATGAATAGATGTGTTAAAAGAAGGATCATACTTTCTTTTTAAGTCATTGTATGATGTTTCAATTTCTTTATCAGTTGCATCTCTAGTAACATTTAAAATCTCATAACTATCCATCTTATATCATCTCCTTGTCTATAATAAATCTATAACCTCATTGATTAATCTGATATCTTTATACTTATCTCTATTTTTTAACAAGTATTTTTTTATATCACCTTTGTAATCTTTAAGTTTGAAAGATTCAAAACAACTTCCTTCAACTTCATCAATCACTACTTTTCCCACATTATATCCTTTTGTTTCTCTACCTATTTCTACAAAAGAATACTCACTAAACTCTTTAATAATCTCTTCAATATAAATTTTATTTCCCTCAATTGTAAACTTCTTGCTTTCATCTACAACAAGAATATAATCACTATTTACTAAATTATTCTCTCTTCCATAAAACAAATTAACTTTGAAATTACTACTTAAAAATTCTTTTTTATCTTCACTTAGTTCTCTTGAATCATCTAGTTTTAAAGCATTCTTTTTTAAATAATCTTTAATATTTTTATTTATATTATTACTATTAACATCCATTTCAAAATAATATGGATTAGCTTCTAAACTAGTATAATTAAGTGCAATATCGTCATATCTATTAGACAATTCCTTCTTATATTTATTAATCAATTCTAAGAATTTAAAATCATTATTCCAAACAACAACATTGCTACTATTATTAATTTTATTTTCACTAACTAATTCATTTTTTAAAGGATTATAAATAACCCTTTTCATTTCCTTTTTTTCTAATACAGGAATCTTATTTATATTCAAGCAATATTCTCCAAAAGCACTAAACTTAATATCATTAACTATAATTTCATTAATATCCTCACTATCACTATTATTAATGATAAGACCATTATCTAATAAATCATAAAAATTATTTTGATAAAGGTACAACAAAGCCTTAGTTACATCCATATCCAATAAGACTTCACTAATAGTCTTTTTGCTTCCTTGTTTTATGATTTTGATTAGTAAAAACACAAATAAATCCATTTTTTCTAAATTATAAAGTTCAATTTCACTATTAAAATCACTAAAAGAAACAAAATTAATCTTCATAATTTATCACCTCACCAAAATAGTTGTTTGGTTCATCAATCTTGCCTACAACTCTATCATAAATCTCACGATATATTTTTCTAACACTTACATCACTACTGTCATCTAATGCTTCCATTTTAATTTTAAGACTTGAAAAGAATGGCTTAGATCCAACAATAATTAACATCTTTCTAGCTCTTGATAAGGCAACATTAATTCTTTCAAACTTCTTAACAAAATCTCCAGCTTCAAAAAGAGGATTATTTCTAACAAAGTTAACAATAATAATATCTTCTTCTTTACCTTGGAATTCATCTACCGTAGAAACTTTACTCTTATTAAAATTCAAAGCTTCAAACTTCATTTTAGAAACTTCTTTTTTCAATTCACTAACTTGATCGCCATACAAAGAAATAACTCCAACACTGCACGCTTCCTTCATACTTCCTTCATCAATCAAAGCTTTATATCCTCTATCTAAAGTTTTTAAAATTTCTTTAGTTAAATAGATTTCTTCCTCATTATAGAAAGATGTTGAAACGATACTTCCCTTTTTCTTCTTTCTTTCATAACTTACATTACGATTAACATCATAATGAGAATTAAACCAATATGTATGAATGTTTTCTTCAAACAAACTATAAGAGTTACTACTTACATTTAAATAGTGCCTCTTTGCCTCATTTTGTTCTTTTAAATTACCAAGTTTTAATTTATCATCATAGAAAATGTTTACGACATCCATTATTTGCTCATGGCTTCTGTATTGATTTACTAACATGTATTTATTATTTCTAGATTTTTTGAATAATTCCTTAAACATACTATTTTCTACTAAAGATTCATATTTAGAAAGCAATTCTTTATCACTATCGTCTTTAAACATCTTTTCCTTATATTTGAATAAAGGTGGTAATTGACGATGATCTCCTACTAAAATAATACTCTTTCCATATAAAATAGGAATTAAAAGTTCTACCCCATTAGCCTTACTAACTTCATCTATAATAACTACATCAAAATCTATATTTTTAAGTTCAATATCTCCTAACCCCAATTTCTTTAGATACTCATTTTTCTCTTCCAAATACTTAGAATTAGCGTTACATGTAATACTGTAAACATTCGCATTATTATTTAGTAAATATTTCGTATATTTTACTTTATCCTTCTCTAGTAAATCTTCCTTGTTATCTTCAATGTATTTAATTACATCCTTATATAAAAATTCATATTCCTTATATTTACTTTCTTCTTTTTCAAACTTATTCTTTTCTTGATTTATATAAGAATGAATAACATTTAAGCATCCTTCATCATCCAAAGGTCTCTTGTTAAAAGAAAGAATATTATTAAAATACTCATCAAAATATTCATCAATTTCTCTAAAGTCTTTTTCTCTTCCCTTAGTCTTATTTGCTATTTGATTATTTAACTCATTAATCTCTTTTGATAAGGAACTTCTACTTTCTTTGTATTCATTAACCTTTGAACTATAAACATCTAAACTATTCTTTGCTTCATTATAAAAATTATCTAAAGTAGAGATATTCTTGTTTATAAATTTCTTATAATCACTTGCAAACTTTTCGTTATTACTAAAATAAATTTTAAAATATTTTAAATAATCATTAAAATTTTCATACTCTTCATTTATTTCATATTCTTTTACAAATTCTAATCCTCTAAATACTGACGAAGATAAATAACCTTTGTATTCATTTATATCGTAATTACTTCTTCTAAATTCATTTATAAATAACAAATTATTCTTGAAATCTCTAATCTTACTAAGAGAAACACTTATTTTATTATCCAATTCGTTTGCTTTGCTTTTTACAATATTTCTATTATTAATCAAACTTCTAACTTCTTTTCTTAAATTTAAATGTTTAATAACCTTATCTTTAATTTCTTCATATCTTACAAATGATTGCTCAACTGTTTTACCATATAAAACAAAGTTTTTCTCTTTGTTCAAATACTTATTTTTCATCTTTTCATAAAAATTATCTACAAGTTTATCTGGCAAATAACTCTTATTAGATTTTATCTTTCTTTCACTGTTTACTAATCTAATTGGCAAAACATCTAGTTCATCAGGAAGTCTTTCAATAACATTGTCTATTGCAACGTGTGTTTGAGATGAAAGTAAAACTTTCTTTCCCATTTTATTATATTGGTAAACCATTTCTGTAATAGTTTGAGTCTTACCAGTTCCTGGAGGTCCTTGAAGTAAAAAGATAGAGTTCGAATTAATCGCACGATAAACAGCTTCTTTTTGATATTTATCCAAAGAATTATTGCTCCATACAATATCCTCTCTTTTTAAAACATCTTCACTAGTCTCAAACTCACTAATATTGAATAAGTAACTAGCAATACCAGGACTCTTAACATTACCTTCTCTTAAATCTCTTAAAGCTTGTTTTCCTCTTTTATAAAGTGCTACATCACCACTTAAGATATTAACCAAAACAGGCTTTTCTCCAAACTCTCTAGTAACATATTCATTAACTCTAGCAAAACTAAAATATAAATCTAAATCCTCATCACTCCAGAACTTTGAAAAAGAATAAGTTGCTTCCGTTTCACTTTCACTAACTAACTCTAACGGTTTTAACAAACTACCTAGTCTTCTAGTTTTAAAACTAAATTCTAATTCGTTATTTCCAACCTTAAGTTCTCCTTTTTCCAAACAATCAACTTCATTAGCTAATTCTATTTCTTGAGAAACAAAAAATTGCAAATTGTTGAAACTATTCTCATTCTTTTTTATTCTAACTAGAAATTCTACAGCGATTACACTGTTATATGATTCATCAACCATCTCATTTCCATCTACATAAAGATAATTATTACCATCATCAAAATAAGTGACATCCTCATACTTTTTACAAATATTTAAGTTTCTTTTAACCTCTTTTAACTCAATTGCCTTAAATTCTAAAGTCTTATAGAATCCTAGTTTCTTTAAAAAATGTCTTTTTTCAAACTCTAAATAACTTTCAAAATCTCTAACAAAATCTAAACAATGATAATCATAAACATTTGGAGTCTCATTAATAATATATCTAACAGTTTTAAGATCGCTCAACGCTTTCTTATAATCATTTTTTATTTTTACATCAAAAGAAAATTCTTTTTCATATTTTCGCATTTTCTTACTATCGTTTATGTAAATATCTTTAACCTTATAATAACTTTCTCCATCCTTAGTTATTATAAAGTCTCCAACAAATTGATATAGTTGTCCTTTTGGTCTAATAAAAAAATTTTTGTAAAAATCAAAGTTTATATCTTTTAAAAGTCTTCTTTCAAGACTTGAACATGCTACAAAAAAAGTATTTTCTAGCACAACTACTTCTTTAACAAAATTATTCAAATCAACATTAATTTCATCTAAGTATTTATAAAATGATGCTCCTGCTAGTCTCTTCTTATATTCATCTTTATAAACTTCACTAAAATCAAAGAAAATACCCATCTATAACACCTCCTATCTTATAACTTTAACTATAACTTTATTTCCATCTTCATCTACTACAACGATTTCCTTCTTTTTGTTTAAAGTGACTTTTAAACCACTCTCAAACAAGTTAACTTCTTCAAAAAAGAACTTTTTATAATCTTGCAAATAAATAACTTTATCTTTTTTACTAACACGAACAGTAACCTTATATACATCATAGTTAAAAGGATTTAATTTAAAAACTGCGCTCTCACATTCATTTTTATCAAGCATGAATCCTTGTTCTTTAACTTCTACTTCTTTTTCTTCTTCTATATTTTTGGGAAATGACAATGTCAATTTACTCTTATTAAACTCAATTGTCTTCTTACCATCACTAACTTCATATTTAGTTAATTTAATAGGCATTGAATATAAAACATCATCAATACATTTAAAATCTTCTTCAAAGTAAATTTTTAAGTATAAGTCTCCTTGCTCTCCACCAAACTTACCATCTAACCCTTTTCCTTTTAGTTTAACAATTTTAAAATTGTTCGCTTCTTCTATTTCTATATACTGATAATCTTTATTATTTATTTGTTTATAATAAGAAATGTTTAAACATTTTAAATTACTAGATAACTCTTTTTTATTAATATAAAATCCTGGCATATCTTTCTTTATAACGACATTTTTATAAACGTCTTTACCCTTTAAAGGAACTAGTTCACTCTCTATACAAATATAAAATGAGCCTTCGTTAATCCCTTGATTTTCAAGCTTAATTACTTCTCTAGTTTCTTCTCCGCTCGATTTTATTTTTTCAAAACCTTTTATAGTCTCTACATTTTTACTTATTCCTTTTATAATTTCTTCTTTAGAAAACTTTATTATTCTTTTGTCATAAACATCATTACCAACTACTTCAAAACATTCATAATCATTTATTTGAACTTTGATAAACAAATCACCTTTAATATCATTACTTTCTCTTCCTTTTCCTTTTACAGTAATAATATCTCCTTCTTTTAAAGTTGGAGTTAATTGAACTTTAACTTTACCTTTTTTTACTAATTTACCTTTTCCTTCACATAAAGGACAAATGTTTTTAATAATTCTTTTATTCCCCTTACAGTGATTGCAAATCACTTTATTACCATTAATATTAATAAAACCTAACCCATTACATTTATCACACTTTTCGTAATATGTATTAAAATTAACACTCTCTACACATTTACAATCTTTTTCTACTTTACTTATAACTTCAACTTCTTTTCCTTTTAAAATATCCAAATATGAAAAAGAACCTTCATCATAAATATCTAGATTCTCTTTAACATTTAAATTATTCTCATAATTATAATTATCTACAAAAATATTATTCTTTTTCATTTTAATTCTCCTAGCAATTTTATTATAAAACTATCATCAATATTTTGCCCATCTATTATAAAATCCATTTCTTCCCTGTTATAATCATTTTTCATAACTTCTCTTAAATCAAAATATTCATTAGTGATATTATCTCTTTTTATAACTCTATTCTTTCTTGTTTCATATTTAGTGTCTACTAAAATCTTATAGTCTAGTAAATTCCAATATTTTGTTTGATCTAAAATAATCCAATCTAAAAACACCTTTTTATCTTTGTTTTCTTTTATTATTCTATCTATAATTTCATTTTCTATTTTTTCTGTATAATCGTAATATTTTTGATATTTAACCTTATCATTAAAAACAATATTCCCTACTTTTTTTCTATCTAAAACTCCATTAACTACAACTGAATTATCTTCTACTATTTTTACTATGTTCTCTACTATCTCTTTATCTTTTAAAATATCATGCCCGATTTTATCAATTTCAACATGAATTATACCATCATCAAAAGACATCATTCTCCTAATTAAAGATGACTTTCCTGCTCCTGATTTTCCAACAACACCTATAAGCATAATATCACTCCAAAATTATTATACTATTAATAAAAAAAAGAAGGAATAATTCCCTCTTTTAAAGTGTACACAAGTAAAATATATACCCTATTTTTTACCTATATTTACTAGTATATATTCAAGATAATTTAAAATTTGTTCTTTATCTTTTCTATCTGATGATTTTACTAGATTAGAATAATCATTTAATTCGTCAAAAGAAAGATTTTCATAGTGACTAGATATATATGCTTCTAACGTCTCTATACTTATTTTATCAGGCGCTAAATTATTTAATACAATCACATCTTTCTTTATTTCACTGCTACACTTTAAATAAAAATTAGGATCATTTTTAATAAAGGCGCATTGAACTAAATTAGAACAATTGCATAATAATTCTATATCCTTTTTAGCAAGTTCGTATTGAACCTCTTCAGATGCATATTCAAGATAAAATTTATTTTTAAAAACTACTTTATTTTGATTTTTTAAAGAAATCAAAGATAATTTTGATGGGTTATCAAAAGCAAATTTCACTTGAGCATCATCACTAGCGTATTTAACTTTATTATTGTTCTTTTCAATAATTTGAACTTGCAAATCTTCACTTAAAAGATGAAAATTCTCATTATTAACTATTTGCACTTGAATTTTATAACTTAAAAATTTAATAACCTCTGGTTCTAAATCAGCTAATTCTTTAACAACATTTAGATCTAATAATTCTAACTTTTTTCCCAACTCATTTAAAATTAATTCATTATATTTTAGCTCACCAGAAAAAGTTTTCCACTCATCAATAGTAAATCCTTTTTTTAATTTTTTCAATGCAACTTTTTCTGTTTTTTTCATAATTATTCCTACCTTTATAATGGCTATTATCTTTTGCCTATAACATCTTTATCTGTCGCTAAACTTTCGCTAGAAACTTTCACATCACTTTCACTTACTTCACTTTGTAATAAATGCTCATTATTTTTCATTGCCAGCTTCATTCTATTTCTCTTTGCAAGTACTGTATATTGTTGCTTCTTTACAACCACTATAGGCATCTTCCACCCTTTAGGCTTTAAACCGTTTTCAACACAATACTTAGTAAATGCTTCTGCAGCTTTTGCTTGAACATCACCAATCTCATCACTACACAAAATGGCACTTGGAATGGTTTTACCACCAAATTCTTTGCTGTCCTCAAAATCAAATCTATCAATATCAACTTCGTTATAATTGCCCAAAGCTGTGTTTTTAATTAATTTATCAGCTACCATAAACCTTGCGCTATCACTAACTTCCACATCACTAACTCTAGCTTCCTTTGAACTGTTGATATCAGAAGGACTCATAACAAGAATTTTTGCCTTATCAAACAAATAAGTTACTTGGACATCATCACATCCAAACAATTTATTATATTTATTAAATTCTAAATTATTTAAGCAATCTTGATTTGTATATGAGCAACAAATGTGTGATGCTCCATTTTCGTATTCAAACCAAGAAGATGCAAAATCTCCTACAACACTATTTCCTGATAACCCTTTAACAAAATTTGTGGTAGATAAGAACGAGAAATCTGCTCCATCAAAAACATACACCGGAGAGTTAATAGCGGTTCCCTCTATTGTTTTTGGACTTTTAGCTACATAAATTCCCTCTTCTAATCCATTGGCTCTTTTTTCAATTGACTCTACAGTCGATATTGTCTTCATCATGTTATTTTCAAATGCCAATGGCAATTTATCAACAATATTTAAATAGTTTCCTTCAACAGTATTTCCTCTTTTTTCAAGGTATTCTGCATATTGCAAAAGTTTATAATAGTCTTCTTTAGAAGTAACACCTTCTGCAAAATCCAATATTTTAATTAGTCCTTTAATACCTTCAATTTCTTCACTTGTAAAAATAGAAGCAACATTATCTTCGTTATTCACAATAGATTCCATATCAAAATATTCCTTCATAATTTGAGGTTTATTTTGAGACAAATAATAGGCCCACTTTCTATGTCCCAACATATCTAATGCATAATAGTTTCTAAAAATAGCATCTGCTAAAAGGTTGGCAGCCTCTTTGCTGTCTCCTTGTTTCAATGCAACTTCTGCTTTCGTCTTTGCTAGTAAATACACCTTATTTTTGTTTTCGAAGAAATTATTTAGACCTTTAACGCTATGTACATTATATGGATTATCTATATCCTTAAATATTTCTATTAAAGAACTTTTTTGAACATCTGTAATTTTTTTATTATTTTTTCTTAAATCTCTAATAAGTGGTTGATATTCCTTAAATTCTCTAACCATTTTTTCAAAATTCACTCTAGAAAAATCTATATTTTTCTCATAAAAATGATATAAATATTTAAAATCAGCCATTTTTTCCTTGTCAGTTAAAATGTCTTTAACAAGAATTAAAGAATGTGGTTTCAAATTTAAATTAAGTATTTTATTAACAAAATCTTCACTTAAATTATCGAATACCTCTTGATGTAACACATGAATTTCACTAGCATTAAAAACATTAATATTCTTTCTTTGTTTTAAAATTTTTACGGCTGATTTTCCAAAATGATTTCCTACAATTTTTAAAAAGGTTTGATGAGTTTTACTATTAATTTGCTCATCATTCATATAATTAAACGCATTGGAAACATTACCATTATACTTATTATTTTCCACGCCAAAAATTCCTTTTTCTACATCCTCATTAATAGCGTCTATCAATTTATTTATTTCTTTTTTAGGAACGGAAGAAATTATTGATCTTTCAAAAAAATTAGCCACTAAAGGGCGTATTCTTTTGTCTTTTATTTTCAATAAATAGTAATTTAATCCAGGGTAATTCGCATTACTAAAATCAAAAACATTGTTTTTGCTCATAATAAATCACCCCTATCTATTATCTATATTTTAACACTTACTTTAGGTATTTCCTATTTTTTAAAATGTTTTACACATTATTTATAAAAAAAAGTGCTTAATTAGCACTTTCTTCAACTTTATTAACTTTTGTTTCAATACTGTCTTTGAATACATAATATCTTTGATACAAATATTCTGTAGCAAAGTTAAGAACCATTGTTCCTATTAAAATAACATATTCATTAACGTGTGGCTCTAACCACGCTCCTGCTAGTGTTGTAACAGGAATAAACACTACATAAAATAACAATGTTTTTGTCATAGCAATAGGAACATTGCTTGCAGATTTAAATGTAAATTCTCTATTTAATGTAAAATTCCAAATAACAGACAATACAACTGAAATCAAGTATTGAACCCAATATCCACTCTTAAATACAAGTTCATTTAAAAGTGTAAATGAACCTATTTGAATTATTCCTGCTGATAAAGAGAACAAAGTAAACTTTATAACTCTCAATAACTCTTTTTTCTTATTTTCTTCCATATTTACTCCTCTATAGTTCTTGTAGCAACAATATCAACACCTAAGTCCATTACATTACTTACAATAACATCTTTCACTTTGATTGGTGCACTAACTTCAATATTATCTAAGTAACGCACAATTTCTTGAACTTTATCTTTTGGTACATCTCCACTTGTAATAACAGGTAATCTTCTAACAAGTTTAGAATTAATTTTAACTGTTGATGTTAAAGTTCTTTTAGGATCGACAGCTTCTTGTTTTCCATACTTTTCTCCTCTTATACAAGTATGTCCAGTAACATTACCATTGTCATCAACTTTCAAATGACATCCTTTAGGACAAACAATACAAATAAATTCTTTCATTTTATCTATCCTCCACTTCAATTACTAGTTTACCTTCATTAGTAGTAAATTCTTCTTTCTTTACTACAATTGTTTCCATTTCTGCTGGAAGCAAATGAAGTTTAACTACACTTTTTATAACTTGATCATTAAGTTTAATAACAACTTTTTTGTTTTCCATAGGGCCTCTAACTCTAAATTTAAATTCTACATTTTCATCAATGTTTTCTTTGTTTATAATTTGAGGAATAATATAGCTAATGCCTGTGCCTGGTACACAATCTATTTTTTTATCACTTCTTGTTACTAATCCTTTTAAGTATTTACTAGCACCTTTACCAGCTGCTCTACCTTCTTTAGTAACAAAATCAACTAAGTCATGAACATGCAAACTATTACCACAAGCAAAAATTCCTTCTTTAGTAGTCTCCATCATTTCATTAACAATAGGTCCTCTTGTTGAGCTCATTGCCATACCCATATCTTCTAATAAAACATTTGATGGAAGTAATCCTACAGATAAAAGCAATGTATCAACATCAAACTCTATTTCAGTACCTGGAATGAAATTAAACTTTTCATCAACCTTACTTATAACAACCTTTTCAATTCTATCTTTACCAATAATATTACTTACTGAATGAGATAAATATAAAGGAATATCAAAATCATTTAAACATTGTACAATGTTACGGTTCAATCCATTAGAATACGGCATTAATTCTGCTACTCCTAATACTTTAGCACCTTCCAAAGTCATTCTTCTTGCCATAATAAGTCCAATATCTCCACTACCTAATATGAACACTCTTTTACCAACTAAATAACCATCAATATTTAAATATCTTTGAGCAAGACCAGCACTCATAATTCCACTAGGTCTCTCTCCAGGAATTGCAATAGCACCTCTTGTTCTTTCACTACATCCAGTAGACATAACTATCGCTTTTGCTTTAATAACACAATATCCATCTTTATCATTTGAATAAATAATTGTTTTGTCTTCATTAATACCTAAAACCATTGTATCTACTTTATATTCAATACCACACTCTTTAAATTTATCAACAAATCTTTGAGCATATTCAGGACCTGCTAACTGTTCTTTAAACTCATGCAAACCAAATCCATTGTGAATACATTGAAGTAAAATACCACCTAAATATTTTTCTTTTTCTAAAAGAAGAATACTTTTAATTCCTTCTTCATAAGCAGTTAAGGCTGCAGCTAAACCAGCACTTCCTCCACCAACTACAACTAAATCATATTCTCTCATGTTATTTTCCCTCCTTTGTTTCGCTTTGCAAGATGTATGAATCTTTTGAATCATAGCGGACATTTAAAGGATTTAAATTTAACTCTCTAGCAAGAATTTCTACTACTAATGGTTCACAGAAACCACCTTGACATTTTCCAAAACCTGGACGACATCTTTTCTTAACCCCTTTAATTGTTCTAGCTCCAGCATTTCTTCTAATGCAATCTACAACTTCACCTTCACTAATACCTTCACATCTACAAATAATATGACCATAGGCAGGGTTATTTCTAATAAGTTCATTTCTTTCTTCAATACTCATTTTATTAAGTCTAATAACTTTTCTTCTAAATGGATTGAAGTTGTTATTTTTCTCTAAATCCAATACACCATTAACTAATTTAACAGCTTCCTTAGCAATTGCAGGAGCACTTGCAAGTCCTGGAGATTCAATACCACCTAGATTTACAAAACCATCTACTTCTTCAATAACAAAATCATGAGTAGAACCAGTTGCTCTTAAACCACTGAATTGTCTTATAATATAACCGAAAGGAATATCTCTAACTAATTTTGTTGAACTACTTCTAACGTTATCTAAAGTTAACTTATCTGTAGATAAGTCTTCTTTATCATCAACAAACTCACTACTTGGCCCAACCAAATAATTTCCGTGAGTTGTAGGAGTAACCAAAATTCCTTTTCCTTTTTCTGTAGGAACAGGGAAAATAACATGGCTTACAAAAGGTTTCTCAAAGTGATCCAAAACAAAATATTCACCTTTTCTAGGAGTTATTTCGAAATGATTAATTCCTGCCATTTTAGAAATCTTATCACTATATAACCCTGCAGCATTTACAACAACCTTAGCTTCATATTCAGTTTTATTTGTCTTAACAATATATTTATCAGATAATTTTCCTATTTCTACAACTTCTTCATTTAATAAAATATCTACACCATTATCCATTGCATTTTCACATAAAGCTACACATAACTCAAATGGATTAATAATTCCTGCAGTAGGAGCATATAAAGATCCAATTACCGCATCACTAACATATGGTTCTATTTTCTTTGTTTCTTCTTTATTTAATATTTTAACTTCAACATTATTTTCCTTTGCTCTAGGAAGATAACTTTCAATAATTTTCATTTCTTCTTCATCAGTAGCGCAAGTTAAAGAACCAATTCTTTTAAATTCAACATCCAACTCTTTAGTTAATAAGTCGTACATTGCATTTCCTTCAACATTATATTTAGCTTTATTTGTTCCTGGTTTTGGATCATATCCTGAGTGAACAATTGCACTGTTTGCCATTGAGGTAACGTTACCAACATCACTTTCTTTATCTAAAACCAAAACTTTTGCTTTATATTTTGATAACTCTCTAGCTACACTGGCACCTATTACTCCAGCACCAATAATAATTACATCATACATAAGTTATATCTCCTTCCTTATTTACCAACATTAGGTTTAAATGTTCTAGTTGATGCAACCGCTTGTTTCCATCCACTATATATTTTTTCAACGTTTTTCAAAGTTCTTGAAGGAACAAAAATTCTTTCAATCTCTCTTAATTTTTTTATTTCAGTAGTATCTTTATAAACGCCTGTTGCAAGTCCTGCTAAATAAGCAGCACCTAATGCTGTTGTCTCTAAATTAGTAGGTCTCATTATATTACAGTTCAAAATATCGCTTTGGAATTGCATCAAGAAATTATTCGCACATGCCCCTCCATCAACAGCTAAAGTCTTAAACTTAATCTTTGATTCCTCTTTCATAACTTCCATTACATCTTTACTTTGGAAAGCTATAGCCTCAATAGTAGCTCTTATAATATGCTCTTTAGAAGTAGCTCTAGTTAAACCAAATATAGCACCTCTAGCATCATTATCCCAATAAGGAGTTCCCATTCCTACAAATGAAGGAACAACATATACTCCATCACAACTTGCAATTCTAGTTGCGTATATTTCACTTTCTTTTGCGTTTTTAAACATTCTAAGTCCATCTCTTAACCATTGAATTGAACTTCCACCAATAAACACAGAACCTTCTAAAGCATATTCTACTTTACCATTAATTCCCCAAGCAATTGTTGTTAAAAGACCGTTTTTAGAATATATAGGAGTAGTAGATGTATTCATAAGCATGAAGCATCCTGTACCATATGTATTTTTAATATCTCCTTTATTAAAACAGCCTTGACCAAACAAAGATGATTGTTGGTCTCCTGCGATACCCGCGATAGGAATAGATACACCAAACGTTTCTTCTAGTCTACTAGCGTTACCATAAACTTCACTTGAAGATTTAACTTCTGGAAGCATACTTCTAGGAATATCAAATAATTTTAACAATTCTTCGTCCCACTCTAATGTATTGATGTTAAATAAACATGTTCTAGAAGCATTTGTATAATCTGTAACATGTACTTCACCTTTAGTAAGTTTCCAAACTAACCATGTATCAATTGTTCCAAAAGCAAGTTTACCAGCTTCAGCTTTAGCTCTTGCTCCTTCAACATTATCTAAAATCCATTTTATTTTACTTGCAGAAAAGTAAGGATTTAGCAATAATCCTGTTTTTTCATGAATCATAGTTTCATATCCATCTGCAATCAGTTTTTCGCAAATGTCTTGTGATTGACGAGATTGCCAAACAATCGCATTATAAATTGGTTCACTTGTTTCTTTGTCCCAAACAACTGTTGTTTCTCTTTGATTAGTTATTCCAATTGCAGCAATTTCTGCCGGATTAATTTCTTCTCTATTTACTGCTTCTTTTACCACTTCATAAGTAGTATGCCAAATTTCTTCAGCATCATGTTCTACCCATCCACTTTTAGGACAAATTTGTGTAAATTCTAATTGAGCACTACTTAATTTGTGACCTTTTTTATTAAATACTATTGCTCTAGAACTTGTAGTACCTTGATCAATTGCTAAAATATATTTTTTCATTATTTTTTCACCCTTTCATTACACCATTCTATCAAATCTTTAATAACTTCATCTTTAGTAACCTCATTAAATATTTCATGATATAAGTTAGGATATATTTTCAATTTTTTATCTTCACATGCCAAATTAGCAAATGTCCATTCTCCAATATCCTTTCCTACCACACCATCTTTTTCACCATGCATAACAAAAGTAGGACATGTTATATTTTTTATGTTATTTTGAACAAACTTTGTACCAACAACAAAAGCATTGCCTAATAATCTAAAACTAACTTTTTTTATAACAAGAGGATCGTTATTATATTTTTCTCCTACTTCTTTAACACTACAAACAGCATCACCAAGTTTGTTTGTATAGTTTATTTTGCTCATTAACTTAAATGGCAAAAACTTAATTGCTTTTGCTGATTTAGGGCATCTAGTTGCTCCTCCTGAAATCCCAAGCAAATCAACTTTATTAGGATATTTACTTGTATATGCTGTAGATACAAGCCCCCCCATAGAATGCCCTACCATAATAAGTTTTAAACCTTTATTTTCCTTTTTTATCATCTCAACAAAAATATCTAAGTCGTCTAAGTAATCAACAAAGTCTTCTAAATATCCTCTTCTACCTTCTGATTTACCATGACCTCTTGCATCATATCTGTAAACATTATATCCTGCATTATTAAAATCCTTTGTTATCTCATCATATCTTCCTAAATGTTCACAAATTCCATGCACAAAAACAACAGCAGCTTTAGGTTCATCTACTTTATTTACACTATAAAAAATCTTTGTATCTTTGCTTCCTAAAAACATGCTCTCATAATCGGCGTAATCCATTATCTCACTCCTTTTATTTAACCTGTCTTCTCTTTAATTTAATTATACTATTATTATTTAGTTTCCCCTAGAATTTAAAAGATATTTTTTACACAAAAAAAACACAGATTTCTGTGTTTTCATTGTTTAATTACTTAAATAAAATTACCTATTGAGGCATATTTGGAATATTCGCAAACAATTCAGGTTTTAATAACACAAGTGCTACTAAAGCTGCAGACAAAATAAATGCAAACAATGCCACTAATAGTTGTGCTCTAGCAAATCCTTTCTTTGTTAAATCTTGTGTAGAACCAAAGGCCCATTTAAAGATTAGAACGATTTGAATGATACTACCAATTAAAGGAATACATGGTAACAAATAGAAACCAATCCATCTCCACGCTGTTAATGGTTTTTCTCCCTCTGCTTGTCTTTCCTCTTTAACATAGTTCACTTTAGTATCATATTTTTCTACTGGTGTTCCACAAAAGGCACAATTACTAGCGTAACTCTCTAACTTACCTCCACACTTTTGGCAAAACATACGAATCACTCCTTTTTCTTATTATAATTCTTTTTTCCTTATTTTTACAATTAATTTTAAAGATAAGTGGATTAATTGTTATGAATTCTATTTTAACAATAAAAAAAGAGCCGTTTGGCCCTTCTTTATAAATTACTCAACTTCGATTAAACCGTATCCGCCGTTTCTACGTCTATAAACAACAGCATAGTTTTCATTTTCGCTATCTTTATAAATATAGAAATCATGTCCTAACATAGTCATGTTAGCAATTGCTTGGTCTAAATCCATAACGTCAACGCTGATAACTTTAGTTTTTACTAAAATTTCTTTTTCGTCTTTCTTTTCCTCACTAATTTCATCTAATGCTAAAACGCTTCCTAAATGTTCTTTATTTTTTCTGTTCATTTTAGTCTTAGCTTTTCTTAATTGTGATTCTAATTTTTCAACAGCTTCATCAACACCGTTGTAAATATTTTCGTTGATAACTTCTGCTCTTAGAACAGCAACTTTTGTAGGGATAGTAACTTCAATTTTTTGTCCTACTTTGTAAGTTCTAACTAATACTCTACATTCAACGTCTTCACCAACGATGAAAAACTTTTCTAATACTTTTAATTTATCTTCGATAACATTTTTCATTGCCTCAGTTACTTCAATATTTTTTCCAACTACTTGATACTTCATAATTATTCCTCCTTAACTAACGCATAGTAATATTAACATAATATTTTCCTTAATACAATATTTACAAAACAAATTAAATGATTATTTAATTACATTTTAAATACTTTATTATTGTTTTTTAATTCCTCTACAATACCTAAGATTATTTCAATTTCATCATATAATTTCTCAAACATTGATAAATCATTGTTTAACTTATAACCACTTAGTTCAAACATATTAACTTTTTCTGAACCTATATAAACATATCTATCAACAAAAACAATCTTAATTCCTTTTATCTTACTATCTAAAAGGCTTATTTTTTCCATCATATCTGGCGTTAATATATACCTCGCCTCAACTTGATTATTAGAAGTTATTTTAAACTTTTTATTAAAGTTAATGTCCTCTAAAACTACCTTTTCAAACTCAACGCCTCTTCTTTTATACTTAGAATCAATGGCTAAGATACACTTGAATTTTTTCTTAAATTTAACATAACCAAACATTCCCTTATAAACATCTGTTGTAGTTCTGTTGCCTTCTTCATCTATACTGAGATCATAAGCATTTACATCAGCAATTGCTAAATCTATTTTTGACTCACTACCATCATCGTTTGGGATATTAATACATAACAAGTCTCCAGAAGTAAAACAATCATATCTTTTTGAAAATTGACTAGCCTCAAACTCTGAAGAACTAATCCACCCACTTTTATCAAAATAATATGAATTGTCTTTTAGTAAATAAGCAATTAATTTTTCTCTTACTTCTCCCCTGTAAAACTTAAGCATTTTATTTCTTTTAACTATCATAACAATAGATAAAATAATCATAACTACACCGATAATAAGTGCCTTGGGTAATCTCTTCATATAAACAATTAAAGGGATTTGAAAGAGCCCTTTCAAGCAAAGCAATGAACCTATAATTATTAATATAATAAAAGCTACCAAGCACCAAACCGATAAAAGTCTTCTATCACCTTTATCATTACTATCAATTGTCTTTTTTACATATTCCAAATATTCTTCTTTACTTACCATGAAATCACCTACATTTTAAATACTTTATTGTTATTCTTTATCTCATCAATTAATTTTAAAATAGCCTCGATTTCATCATAAAAAACATTAAATGCTTCCTCGATATTTGTGCCATCAATTCCCTCTAATTCAAATAAATCTTTGTGAATTGCTCCAATATACATTCTATTATCTACTAAAGTTATTTTTGTCCCATTAAATCTTTTCTCTAGTGCTAAAAGATTTTCCATCATTGTCGGAGTCAATATGTATCTAGATTCTATTTGATCATCACTAATAACCATAAACTTCTTGTTAAAAACAATATCCTCTAAAGTAACACCTTTTAAAGTTTTGCCACTTTTTTTATAATTTGAATCAATACACAAAATACATTTAAATTCAAAAGGAAATTCTACATAACCAAAAACACCTTTATATACCGTAACAGTTCTTGTATCTCCATCGCTATCTTCAACAGTTTTAGTAACATTTAAATCACATAAAGTTAGATCACATCCAGATTTACTTCCATCATCGTTAGGAATACTAATAGTTAGTTTATCAGTACCATTATAATCTTCATAGTAGCCGCCAAATTGACTATCTTTAAATATTCTTTCACTTACTTTACCTTCAGGAATAAATGAATATTCATAACCTTTAAGTAAATAGTCTAATATTAATCCCCTATAATTCTTTTTATAGTATCTTGCCGCAGATGTCGTATTTACAGTTCTAATCGCACCAATAATAATAAATGTAATTCCCAAAACTGCAAAAAGAAAGGCTCCTGACCCTATCATAAATATTAAAAAAGTTAAGGTAAAAAGAACAACTCCTATTGTAACTAAAGTTGAACTAGTACCTTTATAAGATTTAGTTAAATACTTTATTTCATGGCCTTTATTATCTTCTCCAACAAGTTCTTTAACGTATTGTTTATATTCCTCTTTACTTACCATTTAAAATCACCTATTCATCCATATTAATTTTAGAACTGAAATTTTCTCCTACATCTATTTTGAAAAGTTCCATTCTTTCAAAACCGAACATAGAAGCCATAATATTATTAGGGAATACTTCTATTAAAGTATTGTACTCATTAACATTACTATCATAAAATCTTCTAGAAGCTGCAATTTTGTCTTCTACTAAAATTAACTCTTCCATTAAACTCTTATATAAAGAATCAGCCTTCAATTCAGGATAATCTTCTGCAATTATTAAAACCTGTCTCATGTTAGGAACAAGTTCATTAGCAAACTCTAACTTTTCCTTTTCATCTTCCGCATTAACGGCTTTTTTTCTTAATTCAATTAACTTAGAGAAAACTTCATTCTCATGTTTAGAATAAGCTTTTACAGTCTTTACTAAATTTGGAATTAAATCAAATCTTAATTTTAAATGTATATCAATCAATCTAAGACTTTCCTTAACTTTATTTCTATATCTAACCATTTTGTTGTATTTAGAAATACTCACACAAATAGCAATAAATAAAACTACTAATAGAACAATTCCTCCTGCCATAGCAATACCTCCACTTCGTAACAAACTTATTCTAGCATTATGAATAAAAAATCACAATAAAAGAGAAGATGCTATTTCTCTTCTCTTTTAAAATATTCATTTATTTTTTCTGCTTTGTCTAATCTTTCATACGGTAAATCCATATTTTCTTTACCAAAATGTCCGCCTCTAGCAAGTTCTCTATAATTTAAGTTAAGTAAATCAAGTGACTTAATTATATTACCCGGCTTAAAATTAAAGACTTTTTTAATCATATTACATAATTCCAAGTCACTTACTTTGCCAGTCCCATAAGTGAACACATTAAATGATACCGGTTCTGCTAATCCTATCGCATAACCAACTTGCACTTCACACTCTTTAGCGTATCCACTTGCTACTATATTTTTTGCTACATATCGAGCATAATAAGCAGCACTCCTATCAACTTTAGTAGGATCTTTACCACTAAATGCTCCTCCACCATGTCTTCCTCTACCACCATATGTATCAACAATTATTTTTCTTCCTGTAAGTCCAAAGTCTCCTCTAGGACCTCCAATAACAAATCTTCCTGATGGATTAACAATTAATCTATAATTATCTTTAATTAAGTCATATTCTTTAAGAACTTCTTCAACAATGTCTTCTTTAATATATTTTCTAAAAGATTCTTCATCAAAATCATCACTATGTTGTATAGAAACTAAAACTGTATCAACTCTGTTTTTGTCCCCATATTCAATACTAACTTGAGATTTCATGTCTGGTCTAGCATATTTAAATTCACCAGATTTTCTTTTTTCTGTTGCTTTTAATAATATTTTATTAGCAATCTCTAATGTTAGAGGCATATAATTTTTAGTTTCATCACACGCATAACCAAAAATAATCCCTTGATCTCCTGCCCCAATTTCTTCTTTATTTACAGCATTAAAAATATCACTAGATTGTTCTTTAATTAAAATTTCATACTCTGCATTCTCGCTATCAAAACCATCATCATAACTATTATAACCAATCTCTTTTAAAACATTTTTAGCAACACTAGCATAATCAACGCTGCCCTTCATTGTAATTTCTCCACCAATTACAACTTTTCTTTCTCCAATCATAACTTCACATGCAACATGCGCATTTTTGTCTTGTCTTAAACATTCAGTTAAAATTGCATCACTAATTTGATCGCAAACCTTATCTGGATGCCCCTCACTAACTGCTTCAGACGTAAAAATTTTACCTTTTTCCATAATTCTTTCCCTCTTTCTAGAAAAATAAAACTCCCTTATTAAAAGGAAGTTCACTTCTAGTATAACTCCCTCTTATTGTTCATATCTCTATGCTTGGGTTAGCACCTTAAATTTTAGGTTGCTCTTACGTTTAACGGTCCCTATACCTACGTAAATCTTAATAAGAGTTTCTATTTTCTAAATACATACTACTATCATAATTATTTAATGTCAATGAGTTGCCTTTTGATTTCTCTATTTTCTTTCTCAAAAAAACTTTTTTATCAATTCCTGACATTTTCTCTACTAAATCCAAATCCATTCCCATCTCAAAAAATAAGTTTGCTAATTTTTCTTGTCTTGCTTGTCTTTCTTGCTCATTTATAGTCATTTGTCTCACCTACTTATAAGTATGATACAAAAATAAATTTGTAAACAAAAAAAGGACTTATTTTTGTCCTTCTATCATTCTTTTTGGTAACTTTTGCAATGTAACACTAGCAATAAAAGCAGTTAACACACCACTAGCAACACTAGTTAACTCCAATATAACTAAATAGTTAATCATGTAAACACTATTATACAGTAACATAACCATTAAAACTTGTCCTAAAGCATGGAAAACCGCCCCAATAACAGACAATCCATAAATAGATGCCTTCTTAAACTTGTACACGATAAGAGTAAAAATAGTAGCTAATGCTGTACCACTAAATCCAATAAAGAAAGCTGTGCCAAATCCCGTTCTTAGAAGTGCTACCATGAACACTTTTAAAATATTAAATAAAATATAATCTTTTTCATCATATAAACACAAAACTACTAATCCAATACAATTCGCTAACCCAAGTTTTACTCCAGGTAAAGGCAATGGTAAAGGTACTAATGATTCTAAATAATTTATAATTAAAGCTACTGCTAAAAGAAGTGATATTTTTATCATTTTATTTGTTCTACTATTCATAATATCACATCTCCCAATCATTATCAGGAGTCGCTTGACCCATTATCGTAATAATTACAGCATTTGGCAAACAAACTATTGGACGAGCAACACTATCTACCCAACCTTGCATAGAACAATAGTGAAGAGGAGATTCTTCTTTTTTAACTCTAACTTTTTTGTCTTTTATTTCTATTATCATCTCGCCTAATAAACTAGAATACTTATCAGGACTAAGGACAATCTCAGCATCTTCATTCATCTCCAATTTATATTTTTGTTTTCCTTCAATCGTTACAATAGCATATAAAACTTCACCTTTTGCCTTATTTGTAACGGCATTAGAAACAATGAATAAAACACAAATAAGAATAAAGGAAATAATATAGACAATAATATCGTATTTATTATGCTTAAGCTCCATAATTAAATACCTCTAATTCAATATCATTAAATACTTGTAATACTTGATCTTGCATAGTATCATTCACTAATAACTTAATACCATCATCTACCTTAACTTGTAACAATACATCTAAAGAAACATTGTTATTTTCCAACAATGTAAGATAAGTTTTAATCTCTTCAATGCTATTCATTGTCATAAGTGTTGTAGTTACAACATCCACCATCATAGCACTTTCTCCTATTACAGTAGCACCAACTAAATAAGTATTAGGATATCCACTAGTCGCATTAATAATGTGATGTCTTATAATACCATCACTATTTATATACCCTCTATGTTGAATACCTGAAGTAGATATTGCATTATCACCTTCTAATTGAAGTTGTGCAGCTTGAGTAGATACAAAAGTATTACTATTCATACTATCATTAACTGCAATATTCCATACTCCACCATCTCTAGTAGGGTTATTTCCTCTAATTATAATACTAGATTGCCCAGCATCATAAATTGATGCACCTATATCTATAAATTCATCAATTTGTGACATTTTATCTAAGAAATAACTTTTAGCCATAGCACCTAATGTAATTGACGCTTGGCCAATACAACTGTTGAACGAATTAAAAGTAATTTTATTATTAACATCATCAATTACAAGAATATTATCAATATCATTAACAGGAGCAACACACTTCATTGCTTCCTCTATTTCTTCACTTGTAGGATCAACATTTCTAATAGAAGTATCATAAGAAGTAAATCTTTCATCCCATACATCTACAATTGAACCAGATATAATATTAAATCTACCATTAGATAATTTAGTGTACTTTACGCCTTCTTTTAAAGCATCAATAATTATCTCATCTACCTCAATAGAAGCACCACTACCATAACTATCATTAATAATTTTAATATTATTTATTAAATTACCCTTACTATCTTTGTAATAATAGTTTCTATCCAATAAACTATGATACTTAAAAACTTCCTCATTTAATAAATCTTGTAATTCATTAACTTTTTGTTCGTTATATCCAACAAAACCAATATAAGTACCAAAAGGCTCAACTAATGTATAAGATGTGCCTTCTTTATTTAAATAGCCAATTATGTATGAAGAAAAAATAGATGTCTTAACTGGTTCTTCTTTTTTACACGAGCATCCACTAACTATACAAATTAATATAACTATTAAACTAAATATCTTCTTCATACATATCCTCACTAACTACTTTAAATTTATTTCTTCACCTTTATTATTTTTTATTGTTTTACAATATTCTTTTAAAACATCTGCATTAGCATCTGTAATAACTTTACATGCCTTTGCTTCATTAACTTCACCATCTAAAATTGCTTTTGCTAATGCTTCACAACCAACATATCCACACGCTCCACAATTATAACTAGGCAAAATAAACTCTATTTTACTAACTCTATCATCATCTTCAACATGAAAGTATTTATTTGCAAGGGCTAATCCTACTCCTAAAACTACAGCAATAACAAGAATAACTCCTCCTGCAATTAATACATTAACAAAATCCATATTATTCCTCCTCACTTCTATGAATGCACCCTAAAAAGTTACATCCATGACAAGTTTTTTTATCACATTTAACTTCAAATTTCTTATTTAATTTAAACATAGCTAAATATATTAAACTAAAAATCAAAACAACTACGACCGGTAACAAATATTTCATTATTATACAATTCCTGCAAAACCAGTAAAGGCCAAAGCCATAAATGCCGCACAAATTAAAGCAATTGGAACACCTTTAAATGCCTTAGGAACTGGTGCTTTGTCTAATTGCTCTCTTATCGCAGAGAAAATGAAGATAACCATTAAATAACCAATTGATATTGAAAGTGAATAAACACACATTTCTAAGAAATTATAACCAAATGATATGTTATTTAAAGTAACCCCTAAAACAATACAGTTTGTTGTTATTAATGGTAAATAAACTCCAAATTCTTCATATAAATGAGGGAAATACTTCTTTATCAATAATTCTGCAAATTGAACTAATGAAGCAATAACTAAAATAAATACAACATTATTCATATAAGCTATTTCTAATGGTTCTAACACTAAATGATATAACCCATATGTCATAATAGATGACAAGAATACTACACAAATAACAGCAATTCCCATTCCAAAAGCTTGAGATCTTTTTTTACTTACTCCAAGAAAAGGACAGATACCTAAGAATTGTCCTAAAACAACATTACTAACTAAAATAGCACCTATCGCCAAACTAATATAACTAAGCATTTTCCTTTTCCTCCTTTACAGTTTCTACAATTTGTTTTTCTTCTTTTTTCTTATTTGCAATTTTATCAGAAACAAAATTATATAATGCCATCAATAATCCTAAAACAAGAAATGCTCCCATTCCAGTAGAGAATAAAGAAATTTGAATTGTTGAGCTATATTCCTCTAATCCAATTAAATTCATTAAATTAAAGATTTCGTTATTGTTAAACAGATTGTGTAAAACAATGTTTCCTGTTCCTAAAAATTCTCTAATAAACGCTATAGAAATTAATGCAACAGCAAATCCTAATCCTGTAGCTATTGCATCTAGAAAACTCTTTAGAGGATCATTTTTACTAGCAAAAGCTTCTGCTCTACCAAGAACAATACAGTTAACTGTAATAAGAGGTAAAAAGACACCTAAACCCTTATATAATTCATAAGTAAATGCTTCAGCTAACATTGTTACACAAGTAACAAATGTTGCAATAATTATTATGAAAATTGGAAGTCTTATTTCAGATGGTATTATTTTTCTTAGCAAAGAAACAACAACATTTGAAAAAATTAAAACGATTGTTACTGCAATTGACATACCTATAGCATTATCTATAGAAGTTGTAATTGCAAGAGCTGAACATAAACCCAGCATCAAAACTAGAACAGGATTTTTTGTAAGGATTCCTTCCTTAAAAATTGTACTATTTTTCATTATTTAACCCTCCCATAATGTGCAATTGCTGCATTTATTGCTGCAACAACATTATCTCCAGTATCAGATGCTCCAGTAACTACATCACTATCTGCTAAACTTGTCTTACCTTTTATTTTATTTAAATAACTGTTTGATGCATATAAGTTTGCATAACTATCACCTGCACTAGTAATTTTAAGAGTATATATCTTTCCATTTTGAAGAGCTACAATTGCAGCGCTATCATCACTACCAACACCATCTTTAATAGTTAATTTATAAACGTAATATGTTTTACCTTCACTTTTAACCTCATAGGCATTGTTAACACCACTATCTAATTCAGCAGCATTTAAACTTGTGCTAATATTTTCTATTTTAGCATCTTCACCAAACACTTCTAAAATAACAGCATTTTCTCTTTTGTTGGCATTTTTTTCAATAATTGGAGAAGTTACATTGTAAACAACTGCTAAAAGAAGACCTGCAATAACAGCGATAATCCCTAAAATAAGAGGATATCTAATTAGCTTATTCTCTTTCATTATTTAGCACCTCCTCTTACTGTTTCAACAACAGCTTTTAAGTTACCTATAAATGCACTTGTAGTATATGTAGCGCTTGTTTCTACATCAATTCCTACATTAGCATCTGTTGTATTTTCACAAACTTTATTTTCACATTTGAAGTTATCTAAATCACTAAATTTAATTTGTTTATTGTCTCCAATAACAGCACCATAAATTGAACTACTTTCTAAACTTGAATAATACTCTCCTGGATTTTTCTCTAATAGTTCTACTGCAACAATTGTTTCAGTTGATGCATTTACTGTAACTTTAAACTTTAATGTCCCTTTAAATCCATCACTACTAACTGTGTACTCACTATCACTTAATTTTTCAACAGTATAATCTTTTAACCAAGGATTTTTTTCTTCTTTTTCTAATGGATATAAAGCACTATATCCAATATTCATACCTATTGCTCCAACAAAGAATGCTGCTACAACAGCCCATTTAGAAGCGACTTTATTAACAGTTGTTCCTTTTATACAACTATCAATTAAAGGATTTAACATATTCATTAAAGCAACTGAGAACATAACTCCTTCTGGGTAATCAGAGTTTATTCTAATAAACATTGTTAAAGCAGCTGCACCTATACCAAAAATTATTTTACCATTCATTGATTTTGGACTAGTCACAGGATCTGTAATCATGAATACTGAAGCAAACATGATTCCTCCTGTTGCTAGTTGAAGTAATGTATAAGATAATACGTTATCTACTCCATAGAACAATCCTAAAGCAAAGCTAATACCTGTAATTGTTAATAAATAACTTAACATTAATCTATAACTAATAATTCCTCTGATAATTAAATAAATTGCTGCAACAACTAATAGAATTGTAAATGTTTCTCCCATTGCTCCATTATAATTACCAAATAAAATTGTTTTAAAATCATAACCTTCTGGAATAGCCCCTTCCGCCCAGTTAATGCTACTAGTAACTGTTGAACTAGTAACAAAATCATAAGTAGCAGAATTAGTTTCATTTGCTACAATTCCATAATTTAAACTTGATCCAAATGCTAATCCAACAAAAATTCTACCGATTATTGCTGGGTTAAATATATTATAACCAAATCCACCAAATAAATATTTTCCTAATAATGTTGCTACTATTGAACCAATAATAACAGCATAATAACTAACACCTACTGGTAAACATAAAGCAAATATAATCGCCGTAACATAACTATAACTAGTTGAAACGGCATTACCTATCTCTTTTATTTTTCTTTTTCCTTTAAGCAAGGCTATAATAACATCAACTGCTAATGTTGTACCTAAAGATATTAAAACAACAAGTATTGCTCTTAATCCAACTAAAAAGTTAAATCTAATCGAATAAGAAACAACTGAAACCAACCACACAACAGCAAGTACCGCAAACAATTCTAACATTATCCCTGTTGTGCTTCTTTTACTCCTTAAAAAAGGTCCTTTTGCTAACGAAAATTTCATTTACTACTTCCCTCCTTTATTAGCACTTACTCTTAAATATAGTTTTGCTTTTTTTATCGCATCCGTTAATTCAATATGTGATGGACAAACAAATGAACACATACCACATTCTACACATTTACTACAATCAAACGCTTGAAGTTCTTTTGCATCTTTATCATCAAAAGCATTCTTAATTTGAATTGGTTGTAACCCTGCTGGACAATTTTCAATACATTTGCCACATTTTAAGCAAGGCAATGTTTGATAAACTTTTTTCTTCATTATAGTTAAACCACCATTGTTTGTTTGAATTGCAAATTCATCTGTTATATTAGCTTTTGAAGTCATTGGTCCTCCTGCTAAAACACAAACTTCTTCAGCCAAGTATCCGCACTTTTCTAAAATATTTTTAGCTAAAGTTCCAACTGGAACAACCACATTTGTAGGATTAACAGCATCACCACTAATAGTTAACAATCTTTCGCTAATTACATCACCATCTATTAGTGCTTTAGCAACACTTATAACAGTTTGAGCATTATTTACAACAACGCCAATTTCACTAGGAAGTTTATCATAAGTCTTTTTGTATACAGTTTTAACTAATAGTTTTTCCCATCCCATTGGGTATCTATCTTTAACTTCTACAATTCTAACTCCTTGATAGTTTGATAACTCCTTTTCAATAATTTCCTTTAAATCCTTCTTATTGTTTTTAAAAGCAATAATAGCTTCACTTGCTCCACTAAGTTTCATTAAAATAGAAATTCCTTCTAATAAATAGTTAACATTACTTTTCATTGTAATATAGTCAGTAGTTAAATAAGGTTCACATTCTACTCCATTTACTAACAAACTGTTAATTTGCGCATCTGAAGAATACTTAACATATGTTGGGAACCCAGCACCACCTAAGCCTACGATTCCGGCTTCTTTAATAGCATTTAAAATTGTTTCTCTATCACAGTTTTTATAATCAATTGTTTTTAATAGTTCTTTAGTGTATTTAAAGTCATTCTCAATTACTAAGTGATCACAACTTTTTCCTAATGCACTATTGTACATGCTTTTAATACCTTTCACTTTCCCACTCACACTTGAATAAAGAGGAACATAGAAATCATTTCTTTTACAAAGCACAGTTCCTACCTTAACTGTATCTTTTTCTTTTACTAAAATTTCCATTTCCTTTCCGTTAGGTGCTAATACAGGAAAATAAACTTCACCACAAATTTCTTTTTCTTGTTTGAAGTCTACAACTTCCTTATGAGCGGTTAATTCTTTGTGTCCATTAATGTGTCTTTTACCAATTGAACTAATAATCATTTCTTTCCTTCCTCCTTCTTGTAAACACTGTCAAATACTTTCATTTTATCACCTTCAACATAACCATCATATATAAATGATTTAGTAAACTCTTCTAAATTTATCGAATTACCTTTATATCTTTCATTTACTAAATTAATCCATTCATTTGCTTCTAACTTTGCTTCATCTAATAGTTCATCAAAATTCTTATCAAATTCAACTTCTGTCGCAGGATCTTTCCATTTATTCTTCTTTATATTTAAATAATCTACAGTTTTATCATCCTTAACAGTTAAAGGATGCATCATTGTGTTAAATGGTGTCTTTTTAAACAAAGCATTTACAATACCTTTCTTAACACCCTTTTTACTATACAATAGTTTTTCTATCAAAAGCATATCATCATAAGAATCTTCAAAACTATCATCATCTATGAAAGTTTCATTTAGTATTTCTTTAGCCATTTTCTCATACATTTCACTTACTTCTTCAATTTTATCTTCATCGCATTTTATAGACTCTATTGACGTTGTTTTGTATTGGCTATATCTGCCATTCATTAGCAAAACATCTAAATGAGTTTCAAACAATGTATGATTAGCAAAATATTTCTTTTTTTGTTTTGGATCATCACTAAATCCTGTCTTATAAAAAACATAAGGATGTATCTTTCTATCCAAAACATAATGAAGACCTGCTCCTAAAATATAAGCATATAAAATATCCTTTTCTTCTTTTTCATCTGAGTATTTGAAGAAATATTCAAAAACTTTACCTGGATCCATCTTATGAAGTTTATTGCCAAACTTACGTATTTCTTTAGAATTTTTAGAACCAGTAATAAAAGGTACTATACCACAAAAGAAAAATGGGTCTGGTCCTTGCGCTCCAAGCAAATAAATATCCTCGTTACCTTTTAAAAATTGTATATTATTATTTAAAACTTCTTTGTTGAAACCATAATGAGTTAATACAGATGGCATTGCTATACTACCTCCCTTAGTTATCATTATAACTAAATAAAAGTAACTTGTGAAATTTTTGCAATCTTTTTTGATTATTTTATTCTTCTTATCTATATAGATAATATTAAAAGAAAGGAGATTTACTTTTATGTTCAAAAAACTAATTTATTTTTTCGTTATTTTAACACTATACTTACTTATCGGAGGAACTAAAATAAGTGCAAAGGAGACATGTTATTTTTTTGTTAATAATGAATTTCATAGTTCAATGGATTTACCTTTTTACTACCACGAATTAACAAGAGAAACATCATTTGATACAGCAATGCCAACTTACATTTATACAAAAAAAACAATATACATAGACTCACTAACCAAATGTGAATCAATAAAAAAAACTATAATCAATTCTAAACTAGCAAATAGCACATTAGAACTTGCCCACTACACTACAAATAACAAAGTTACAAATGAAGAAGAATTCTTTTGGTCCGCTGTTTTTAAAAAAGATAACTCAATTATAACAGGACATGGAAAACGTTTTGATACAGAGCCCCCTAAACTATATGGAATGCAAACACAATACACATCAAACATAGATTATCCTATAAACTTAGTTAATCTTCTACAGTCTTTTTCTGCATATGATGATTTTGATGGAAACATCTCTAGTAATATTATAATTGAATATGATGAATACTCTAATAATACTAAAAAAGTCGGAGATTATTTAATAATTGTAAGCGTTGAAGATGCTTCAAAAAACAAGATAAGTTCTTCATTTTATATAAAGGTCGTTGACACTACGCCACCGATTATTGAAGGACAAAACAATTACATTTCATATCTCTCAAATCCTTTAAATATCGAATTAATAAGAGAAAAATTAAGCGCTTTTGATAATTCAAATTTCGATTTAACATCTCAAATATTTTTATGTGATGATACTTATTCTCCAAATAAAAATATTGTTGGAACTCATAATTTATATTTCTGTGTTTATGATTATTCTAATAACATCTCTGATAGTTTTCTTGTTAAAGTAGAAGTTAAAGATGACATTCCTCCTGTTATTGAAGGATTGGATTATTTTACATCTTACTTATCTTCTCCTTTATCAATTGAAGATATACTTTACTCTGTTGCGGCCTCTGACAACAATATTGATATATCTGCTAGCATCTTTATAACAAAAGACTTATATTCTAATTTTCAAAATACAATCGGAGAAAAATATCTTTACTTACAAGCCATGGATGACTATTTAAATGTTAGCAAAGAATTTAGAGTTACTATAAATTTAATTGATGACATCTCCCCGCAAATATTCGGCCTTAATATTTATGATTCTTATCTGTCTTCTCCTCTATCAATATCGCACATAAAACAACAATTAACTGTACTTGATAACATTGATGGAAACATAACAAACACCTTAGAAATAATCGAAGATTCTTACACTAATAACATAAACAAAAAAGGTACTTTCTTTATAACATTTATATCAAAAGATTCTTCAAATAATACATCTGAAAATTTCAAAGTAACTATAAACAATATCGACAATGTAAAGCCTTACTTTACAGGTCCTGAATTATTAACTTTTCAGATAGATAAAAAGCCTACTTTAGATTTTATTCTAAATCAATATACAGCGTTTGATAATAGCGATTCTAACATTGATTTTGAAATATTAAGCGACACTTATTCTAACTCTATAAAAACCGGAGATTTCTTTATCAGTCTTTCGTGTACAGATTCTTCTTTAAACAAAAGCATACCTTTTTCTATTAAAATTACAGTAGTAGAAAAAATAGAAGAAATTAAAAATATCAGTTTATATTTGTCAACTTCTAAGTTATTAAAAGATGATGAAATAGCTATCCTAATAAACGTTTCAGAAGAATATACTATAATAGAAAATACATACTCAGATAACTATTCAGTAGAGGGCAATTACACAATAAAATACAAGTTTCAAAACGGAGATATATTAGATGTATCTATAACAACCTTTACTTTAAGTACCATTAATGTTGAAGAAGAAGAAGAAGAAAAAAAAGAAACGTTTATAACAAAAGCTAAACGTTTCTTTAATAAAATAATTAATTTTTTCAAAAATTTATTTAATTGTATTATTTTAAAAGACTATCGATTTTTTCTTTAATAGAATCCTTGCTTTGGAATCCAACATTAACTTCACTAACCTTACCGTCTTTAAAATATATCAATGTAGGAATAGAACGAACGTTATATCTGTACGCTAATGATTCAACCTCATCAACATCAACTTTACAAACTTTAACTTTCCCATCATATTCTTCGGCTATTTCTTCTACAAAAGGCGCTAACATTTTGCAAGGTCCACACCAATTTGCATAAAAATCTATCAAGCAAACCCCGCTTTCTACAGTAGTATCAAAATGGCTTTCACTTTCAATTAAAATTTCTTTCATAATTTCTCTCCTTACAAATATATTATAACCTAAATTACAATAAAATGGCACCTAAAAAAGCAAGTAAATTATTTAATGTATGCGCAATATAACTAGAACCTAAATTTTCCGATTTATCATACACATAACACAATATTAATCCTGAAGTTAAATAACCTGGAAGATAAAGAAATTCCATTAATAGTTCCTTACTAAAACCATATTCAGTAAAAGAAGAAATAGAATGCATAAACATGAAAATAAGAGATGCCACAACATATGCAACCCATTTTTTCTTGCTTTTTACAAGTCCTCCAAACAAAAAATATCTATAAACAATTTCTTCTACGATTGGTGATAAAACCACAACAAGCGCAAACCCCAATAATGGATTATTTAAAATAAGATTAACAACACTATCTTGGTTTGAGTTTCCTGAAGAATCTAATCCAATAAAAGAATGTAAAACATTAAATATTAATTGAAACATTATAATAGCAAAAAAGCCGGCTACACCATACAATACACTTTTTGAATTAATCGCTTTCTTACAAATTTCTTTAAATTTAGAAAACTTCATAATAATTATAGATGTCACTAGAGTAACAACAGATCCTAAACACGTTGCTAAAATAGAAAATTTGCTAACATAATAATCTTCAGCAAGAAGAGATAACTCTTCTTGACCCATACCTGTATTTTGTCCTGCAACTATTGTTGAAGCAACAATACTAAAAAATACCGCTATTATTACATTGTAAATGTATGACCCTATTATTCCATTAATAGTGCCTTTAAAAGCAATTTGTGAATTTTCTACAAATTCAACTTTTTCATTCATACAATTCCTCCTATACTAAAGCAAGTGATACACTCATTAACACAAATGATACTATATTATACAACATATGAACTAAAATTGCTCTTCCAATATCGTTATTTTTGTAGTAATAACTACCTAGCATCCATCCAATAATTAGAAATTTTGGAAGCGCTAAAATATCACCCATCACATCTGTACTGCTAAACAAAGAAAACATATGAGGAATAGTAAATAATACGGATGTTATCACTAATAACCATGTGCTAGAAATATGTTCTTTTAAACTTTTAAAAGGAATAAACCTAAATAAAAGCTCTTCAACAAAAGGCCCTAAAATCACAACTAAGATAAACATTATCCAATATTGTTGCTTCATCGACTCTTTAATTAAAGCTACGTTACTTCCATCTTCGCCAGTTCCACCCGCTAAAGGCAAAAATAAATTGTAGCAAATCGTAACAAAATACACCAAAAGTGCATATCCAATAGTTTTAAAAATAAGTTTATAATCCTTTAAAAACGAAAAATGTCCTTTTAAACTTCTAAAATAAATTACTACTAAAACAATTAAAATAATAAAAGAACTGATCAATTGCGCTATATTTGATAATCCTCTTTCTAAAAATGCTTCATCTGAAAGATATGCAGGAAAAAGAGAACTATTGTTATCATAAATAGTTCTCAATATCAAATATATTAAACCAGTTCCAAAAATATAATATAAAACAAAACTAATAACAAAAATAAACAAATCTTTTATTGATTCTTTTTTCAATTTTCACACCCCATTTTCTATTGAAAACAAGGCTACTATAAATACTATTTATATTTTAACAAATTATTGTAAACTTTCAAGTATTCAGAAGCGGATTTGCTCCAACTATTATTCTTCTTCATACATTGTTCAACAATATTCATCCACTCATCTTTTTTATTAAAATAAATGTTTGATGCATAATATAACATTTTTCTCATATCTTCCCCACTATAATGAGTGAAAGAGAATCCTGTTCCTGTCTTTGTATACTCATTGTAAGCTTCAACACTATCCTTTAATCCACCAACTTCTCTAACTAAAGGAACAGTACCGTATCTTTGAGAAATCATTTGTGATAATCCACAAGGTTCATATAATGAAGGCATTAAGAACATATCACAACCAGCATAAACTTTATGCGCTAATTCGTTTGAGAATCCAACATAAATTCCTACATTGTTAGGATATTTTTCTCTATAATACTCTAAACTCTTTTCTAACTCAGAATCTCCAGAACCTAATACAACAAGTTGCATATTATTGCTTACGATCCAAGGAATACTGTTTGTAATTAAATTAATTCCTTTTTGATTTGCTAATCTTGATACAACACCTAAAAGCATTTTACTTGGCGCAACATCAATTGAAAACAATTTTTGAATATCTTCCTTATTTTTACTTTTCTTATCATATGAAGAGAATGTATAACTTTCTTGGATTAAATCATCTTTACTTGGGTTATTTTCTACATAATCAATGCCATTTAAAATGCCAAAGAAATCATCTTTACGATATTTTAAAACAGACTCCAATCCATATGCATAATCACCTTTTAATAATTCTTTTGCATTAGTAGGGCTTACTGTAGATAAATAATCACTGTACATAATACCAGTCTTTAAAGTCGAAACGCAGTCACCAAATCTAGCTACACCATTATCATACAAATAATAAGGCAAGTTAAACAAGTTACCTAATGCTTCTCTTTGACAGAATCCTTGGAATGCTGGATTATGTATAGTAAGCATTGTTTTGATATTTTCATATCCTGGTTTGTTTTTATAAGTCTCCTTATATAAAACAGGAATCATTGCAGTTTGCCAGTCATGAACATGGATAATATCTGGATGATATCCTATTAATTTTAATAATTCTAAACTTGCAAAATCAAAGAATGCATATCTTTCAATTTCATCAAATCCCCCATAAATATTATCTCTATAGAAATAATAATCATTTTCTACGAAATAGTATTTAACTCCGTTCATTTCTAATGTATAGAATTCTGCTTTTTGTTTTCTCCATGACATATTAAATTCAACTTTTCCAACTTTTTTCATGTCATCAAAGTATTTATCTTTTACTTTTTTAAATAAAGGTATGACAACTATTTGATCATCTAATTTTTCTTTTAAATAAACTGGTAATGCTCCTATAACATCACCTAATCCACCAGTTTTAATAAATGGTGCACATTCTGTTGAAACAAACATTAATTTCATTTTACTACTTTTCCTCTCTTTCAATACTTTTTTATATTAACGACGTCCGCCGCCAAATGAGCCGCCTCCGCCACCGAATGAGCTTCCTCCACTGAAGCCACCTCCGCCACCACGGAAGCCTCCGAATCCTCCTCCTGATCTTGAACTTATTCTTTGAGCAGTCATATGTCTTGATATAGTTCCTGAAGAAGCTGTTCTAATAGTTCTTATAGACCTATTAAGAACACCAATTCTATGTCTATAACCAAAATAAACGAAATAAGTACAATCCGCAGAAGTCAATTCTTCATATTTAAATTTAAGTTTTAATTGAGCAGTTACTTTATCTGCAATTCCAAAACTAGTTGCATAAACTAAGTAATGTTCCCAAACTACTATTGAAGGCACTGGATAATCTTCAAATGAAGAAAAATCTTCTAAGAATTTTTTAAATGCTTTCCATCTAACATAATCCTCGTTACCTTTTTTACTACGTTTATTAATTGTCTTTAAATAACAAACAAACGAAGTAATCATACATATGATACCAAACCACAAGCTAGTTCCAAATATATAACCACTATAATTAGTTATAAAAATCATTATAGCCATTAAAGCGAAAGCAATTAAAGACGCCATTATAATATATCCTGTTTTAGCACTTCCCGATGCATCTTCAAAGAATTTATATTTACTAGCCTCTGCTTTTACTAATTTATACCACTTGTTACTGCATTTTTGATAATTTGTTGCACCAGAATAAGAATCACAATATGATTTTAATTGCCCACTAGTAACTTGTTCATGATCTCCCATCTCATCAATGAACCATTTAATCAAAAATCTTTCTGATTCAGTTAAATCACTAGTACTCTTTTCTTTGTTTTTCTTAATTATATATTCAAATTTTCTTTCATCATCGCCGCCAGAATTACCTTTAGTATCTAAAATTAAATACTTCCTTCTAATTAAATCTAGTAATGTCGCAGACAAGTCATCATCATTAATATCCCTAAATTTATATAAATACCCCATTACAGCTGGAGGATAATTCGCTGGCAATTCTCTATAATACTCATTATAGAATTCTGACACATATTCTTTATCAAGTTTCTTATAACAAATAAAGAACAACAAAGCAAACAAAGCAAATCCTACATAATATATAATTAATGCGCCTAAATTACCCCAGAAGTATTTAGAATCTGCTTCTTTTGTAGTATTTTCTTCAAAAGCCAAAATATCATTTTTTGCATTAATATTTACTTGGTTAATTAAATCAACACCAGTAAACAATTCATTATCTAATAATAATCTAACTTCTATTTGCTCATCGCTAATCATATCATCTGCTGTAATAGTGATTTTATTGTTTTCAATAAATCTTCTTTCAGCCATATTTGTTCCATGGAAGAATGTATCTTCTTCAGCAATATCATAATTACCTTCAGGTAATGTAATATTGATTTTGACATTATTAAACTTGAATGGTTGATAGCCTAACATTACCCAGTTAAATTCAGAAATATCATTATATTGCGTGATTACACCTTCAATAGTATATTCATACTTAAAAGTCGTAATTCTTGCAAAACCAGGCTTGTTGTAATAGAAAACAACATCACAATATTTAGTTGAAGCATTTTCACATTTAAGTTTATAACCACGTTCATCCACATCATTATTATAAGAATACCCTACAAAATGCTTAGGGTAATTCTCTTCACTAGTTTCTGAATCAAATACAACACCAGTAGAATCACTAACAGTAAATTTAACATCTTTCACTAATTTACTTCTATTAATTGAACTATTTCCAAAATCATTGTTTTTGTTATAGGCTATTTCTTTATAAAAGTAGTTATTGTAATAATTAACGTAATTATCTATAACAATGGTTTCTACTACATGCATATCCCCATTTTCATCGATAACCACGTCCATATTATAATTTTTGGCTTCCATATTTCCTTTTTTGTCACCACTACTATAATTAATGCAAGATCTAGACATTATTGGGAATAAAAGGCCCAAAATTAAAAAGATAACCATCAATACTTTAGAAAGTTTTTTTGATGCAACACTATTATTTTCCACACAATCACCTCATGCTCCTTTAGATTAACACATTTAAAATAATTTTAAAATATAACCTCTATTTTTTTTAATTTGCAAAGAAAAAGCAGCCCTGCGGCTGCTTTGTCCTATTAATAAATTTATATTAATTGTATGTTATTGTTGTTACAGTAGTATTTCTTTGCTCAACATTTGCGTTTTCAAAGTCATAATAAGTAACTTTTGTAATTTTTCCACTTTCTATTTTTACTCTCAAGTATGGAACACTACAATCTTTATCAAAGAACTCATATTCTCCAGTAGATTCATTTACTGAGAATGAATCATATCCATTAGTAGAATGATCTAAATCGCGAAGTTTAATTAATACAGCTTTAATTGCATTAGCAACGCCAGCATCTAAATTATTTAACACATCTGTTCCAGCAGCAATATCTGCTGTTTTGTTATATGTATCTCCATCCCAAGTAATTTGCGTATTAACACTAAAGCCACCGTTGCTTAATTCATTAACAGCATTTACAACAACTTGAGCATTTGCTGTAACGTCAATAGTTATTGTAACACTATTATTGAATGGATTAATATCATCTAAAGCAGACGTGATTACTGTGCTTTCTCTCTTTACTTCATAATTATACTTTTTCAATACAGCATCTAATGTTGCATCGCCTATTAATACTTCTCTTAATGTTTGACCTTGTTTAATTTTTAACATTCCTTCAAAGCTGCTATTCATTTCATCAAACAAATCTTTCAAATCTGTTGCTTCAGTTAAATCAGAGTCATCTAATTCTAATTTTATCATGTACATATTCTTAGTTGCACTTGGATTAACCTTTGTTCCAGTTGTTGGATAATTTATAACATTTGTTTTTCCATCTGCAGATTCAGTTTTATAAATCTTTCCAGAATTAATATAGAAATGATAAAGAACATTATCAGAAGCATCTTTGATAGTATATTTAGCACAAGAAACTTCAATATCTGCTCCAGCAGCATCTTTACCAACAACGATATTAGTTCTAATAACTCCATCAGCATTTTTCTCAACAGAGAACTTATACTCACTATTTGTTACATCAACTTCAAGATGCTTGAAGAACTTCTCAAAATCTGCTAATTTATCAACTGATAAACCAAATCCATCTACTGCTAAATCAGCTTTATAGTAAGCATCATCTTCATTTTGCCAATAGAAACCTTGATCAATGATAAATACTCTTTTCTTAGCTGCATTAACATAATCAAAGAACATTGATTTTTTCTCTGCATCTGTACCACTTACAAATTTATTGTAGTTATTAACTTTAGCAGAACTTCCATCATCTAAAGTCATTTCTAAGTATTGACTATTTTTAAATGCTCTAATTGCACCTTCCATAATAGCTTTAGGACTATCTTCTAATTTACTATATAAAGTAACATTAGCATTTACTTTTTGAGCGAAATCGTATTTGTTATTCAAATCCTTATCTTTATACCACTCTAAAATCCCTTCAAGTCCTTCAAATGAAGTTATATCTTCAGCAACTCCACCATATTTTACATCTTTACTTACTGACTTTATTGTATTTCCATCGTCATCTATAACTTTGTAGTTAACAGTAAATTTAGTTGCAGTAGCATCAGAAGCTTCATCTGATGATCTAGTTGCACAATTACAAATTACATTGTATGTACCAACATTTCCTGTTTCAGCATTATTATCAACAGTAAATTCATACAAGTAGTATTTACCATCTACTAAGTTTGTAAGTTCAAATGAATCAGTAACACTTTCTTGCCCTTGTCTAGTGAATTCCATTCTAGGATATTGTGCTGGGCTAGTTTCAGTACCAAAACAACCTTCTGTTGGATATACTTTTAAATAAACTTTCTTTCCATTAGCGTACTTTCCTCCACCAGTTATATAACTTTCTTCTCCAGAATTAACTTTAGTAGTAATTGTATATTTTGTTTCGCCACATCCTGCAGCCATTCCTATACATGCTGACGCTAATATAGTAAATAATATTTTATTTTTCTTCATATTCAATTACCTCCTAATTAAAAGTTAAATGCGCCACTAAAGAATCCAGTAAGCACAGACACAAGAGCAGAAGCAGCATATGCAATTCCACATCCTATTATCAACCACTTCAAAGAACCAATTTTTTCTTGTCTTAATTGTGGTTCATCTGCAGCCTTAACAATTTGGACACCTAAAATAGCACCTTTAATTATTAAGAATAGAGTTAAAACGATATAAATTATTGGCATTATAGTACCATAAACTAAGCCAGTAATTTTCTCCATTACTGATTCTAATTCATCGTTTTCAATATCATCAATGTTAGTACTTAAAATATCTCCAACTTTGAATTCTCTTCTTGCATATCCAACATCTTCACTGTAATATTGGCAAGCTGTCTTATCTTCATTTCTGAAAGAACAGAATGCAACACGAACAAAAACAACATATTGATCTTCACGATGAGAACTATCTATAGTATACCCCTCTTGTTTCAAATTGTATGTTCTACTTGTTGGATATTGGTCTGCCGCATTAGCATCTTTTTCAGAAACTTCAGCACCAATACCGACAAATGAACTTTCACAATAAGTTTCATAAGTCAATAAAGAATCATCTGTTTTCTTTTCACAAATTTTATATCCTAGAGCTGCCGCAGTTGCATCATAACCTCTTTGATAATCAATTATAATTTGCAAATTTAATTTTTTGGTTTCACCATCTGTTACAGTGCCAACAAAAACGTTAACACCATTCTTTGAACTATCATATATAGCACTAGCTTGTTTTGCGGTGAACAAAGCCATTATGAAAGTACTAATTAATAGCAAAGAAAAAAATCTTAATACTTTCTTCATTATCATCACTCCTAATAAAATTCTACATTTTTCACCATAAATAAGCAATTGCTCTATCTTCTTTTTTTTCTTTTTTGTTAAAAAAGGACCTATTTCTAGGCCCTTTTTAATTTATTAATCTAATAAAGTTAAATCATCATCTAATTCGATATCATCAGCTACATCTTGGTGGATTGCAAGACCAGTACCTGCTGGAATTAATTTACCAACAATTACGTTTTCTTTTAATCCCTTCAAATAGTCATATTTTCCTTTGATAACTGCATCAGTTAGCATTCTATTTGTTTCTTGGAATGAAGCACTTGATAAGAATGAATCAGTTTCCAAACTTGCTTTTGTAATACCTAATACCATAGGTCTAGCAACAGCAGGTCTTCCACCTCTTAACAATACATCTTTATTAACTCTTGTGAAATCATTGATGTCAATTCTTGTACCTGGTAATAAATCACTATCACCTGATTCAATAACTGTCATCTTTCTTAACATTTGACGAACGATAACCTCGATATGTTTATCTGAAATTTCATCACCTTGTAATTTATATACCTTTTTAATTTCTTTTAAGATATATTTTTGAACAGATCTAACATCACTAACTTCTAGTAATTGTTTTGGATTAATACTTCCATCTGTTAATTGTTGACCATTCTTAACTGTATCGCCAACTTTAACAATAACTTTTGAACCATAGTTAGTAACGTAAGTTTTCTTATCAAACTTGTTAGCAATAGTGATTTCACTTCTTCCGTTATTTTCGTTAATTTCTAAGATTTCACCACTTATTTCAGTAATTAAAGCTTCACCCTTTGGATTACGAGATTCTACTAACTCTTGAATACGAGGTAAACCTTGAGTGATATCGGCACCAGCAACACCACCAGTATGGAAAGTACGCATTGTTAATTGAGTACCACGTTCACCGATAGATTGAGCAGCCATAACACCTACAGCTTCTCCGATTTCAACTTCATTACCAGTTGCTAAGTTAACACCGTAACATTTCTTACATACACCTTGTTCGCTCTTACAAGTAAACAATGTTCTAATTTCAACTTCTTTAATTCCTGCTGCAACGATTTCCTTAGCTTTTTGAGAACTGATTAATTCATTTGCATGAACAATAATTTCTCCAGTTGTAGGATTTACAACATCTCTCATAGAAGTTCTACCGTATAATCTGTTTTGTAATGAAGAAATAACAGTATTTTCTTTTTCATTTATTAAATCACTTATAACTGTACCAGCATCACAACCACAATCTTCTTCGTTAACGATAATGTCGTGAGATACGTCAATAAGTCTTCTTGTTAAGTAACCAGCATCAGCTGTTTTTAAGGCTGTATCTGTATTACCTTTTCTAGCACCGTGTGTAGAAATAAAGAATTCAGATACTGTTAAACCTTCTCTAAATGAAGATTTAATAGGAATTTCGATTGTTTGACCAGTTGTGTTAGCCATAGGTCCTCTCATACCACATAATTGAGAGAAGTTCTTGATACTACCACGGGCACCTGATTCAGAAATGATACATAATGGGTTGAATTTATCTGCTTTGAATTGAGCTTCAACACAGTTACTTACTTGTTTCTTAACATCTTCCCATTTTTTAATAACTGCTTCGTATCTTCCTTTTTCATCAAGCAATCCTTTTTCAAACATAGCATTTGTTTTATCAACAATCTTGTCTGCTTCAGCGATAATTCCTTCTTTTTCAGGAACTACTTTAATATCGCTAATAGAAATAGTAACACCAGATTTTGTAGAATATTTAAATCCTAAATCTTTTAAGTTATCCATCATCTTAGAAGTTTCTAAAGTTCTAAACTTATTAAATACTTCTTTAATAATTGGACCGAAGTCACCTTTCTTATATGGTTTAGCTACAGGTAAGTTTTCAACATATTCTTTAATGTTTGTACCTTTTTTAATGATGAATCTATCATTCATCTTAGTGAAACTACCAACATCAAATTCATTTAAATATTGGAAATCTTTAGGGAATATTGTATTGAATATAATCTTACCAACACTAGTTAATACATAGTCACCTTGATCGTATTGTGCAAAGCAAGGCTTATTCATTCCATCCATTCTAACAACAATACGGTTGTGAGCATGAATTTGATTTGTAGAATATGCTAACATTACAGAATCAACATCTTTAAATACTTTACCATCACATTCAGCAAAATATCTATAGTCTTCTGCCATCTTAACGTCGCCTTTTTGCTCATAGATTTCAGCAACTTCTAAGAAATCATTCTTGTTATATTCTTTAGATAAGTAATACATACCTAAAAGCATATCTTGAGATGGGCTTACGATAGGTTCTCCATCCTTTGGTGAAAGAATGTTATTAGAAGCTAGCATTAATACTCTAGATTCAGTTTTTGCTTCTTCACTTAAAGGAACGTGAACTGCCATTTGGTCTCCATCAAAGTCGGCATTGAAGGCACTACATACAAGTGGGTGCAATCTAATGGCTTTACCTTCTACTAGTTTAGGCTCGAATGCTTGGATTGAAAGTCTGTGAAGTGTAGGAGCACGGTTAAGTAATACTGGATGTTCTTTACTTACTGCTTGAACTACATCCCAAATTCTATCATCCATTTTATCGATCATTTTATCTGCTTTTTTATGAGAATCAACAATTCCTCTCTTTATCATTTCACAAGCAATGAAAGGTCTAAATAATTGAACTGCCATTTCTCTAGGTAATCCACATTGATACATTTTTAAATCTGGTCCTACAGCGATAACACTACGTCCAGAGTAGTCAACTCTCTTACCTAATAAGTGTTGACGGAATCTACCTTGTTTTCCTTTTAATGAGTGAGATAGAGATTTTAATGCTCTACCACCAGCACCAGTAACAGGTTTATTTTTTCTTCCGTTATCAATTAATGCATCTACAGCTTCTTGAAGCATACGTTTTTCGTTGTTTAAAATAACTGTAGGAGCATTCATATCTTGTAATTTTTTAAGTCTTATATTACGAGAAATAACTCTTCTATATAAGTCATTTAAGTCACTAGCAGCAAGTCTACCACCATCTAATTGAAGTAAAGGTCTTAAATCAGGTGGGATAACTGGAAGTGCTGTAAGAATCATCCATTCAGGTTTGTTGTCTGATTGTCTGAATGAGTTGATTACTTCTAGTCTCTTTAATAATTTTACTCTTCTTTGGTTTTTATCACCTTGAGTATCTTTTAATTCAGCTTTAATTTTTACAAATTCAGCATCAACGTCCATACCGCTTAACAATTCTTTAATTGCTTCAGCACCAACACCAAATCTAGCATTTGTGAAATCGCTAATGAAATTAGCGTTATTACTAAATTCAAATGGTTCTTTTGGATTATTGATTCTTTCAAGTAAAGAAGCACCATATGTATATTCATATGATTCTGGATCTAATTTTTCTAAAATTTCTCCAACAATAACACTAAATCTTTCTCTAGCTGTTTTTTCATCTAAAACATCACCTTTAGACAAGTGTTTACAAGTACCTGCATCCAAAACAACTTGTGACATGAAATAAATTACTTCTTCAACTTGCTTAGCAGGGATATCAAGGACTAATCCCATTTTAGGAGATATACCCTTGATATACCAAATATGAGCAACTGGAGTAGCTAGTTCAATATGCCCTAATCTCTCTCTTCTAACACTCTTAGAAGTAATTTCAACTCCACATTTTTCACAAACCATACCTTGGAAACGGATTTTTTTGTATTTTCCACAGTGACATTCATAGTCCTTACTAGGACCAAAGATTTTTTCACAGAATAATCCATCTAATTCAGGTTTTTGAGAACGATAGTTTATAGTTTCTGCTTTTTTAACTTCACCATAAGACCATTCTCTAATTTTTTCAGGAGAAGCAAGTCCTACCTTAACTGCTGCATAACGATTTACATCCATAGTTGTAGCCATTTATTTTCCCCCTTTACTCGTAATCCTCATCATCGTAGTCATCCATCATTGCTTCAGTTGCATCATCAACTGCTACGAAATCTGAGAATTGTTCTTTAATTGTATCTGCTAATCTTCTTTCTTCTCTTTCTTGATATTTAGTTGATGCTTTCATATCAATTATTTCACCATCAACATCGTAAACGTTAATATCAATAGCAAGAGCTTGTAATTCTTTTTGTAAAACCTTAAATGATTCTGGAACACCAGGTTTTGGTAAAGATTTTCCTTTAATGATAGCTTCGTATGTTTTTACTCTTCCTATTACATCATCAGATTTAATAGTTAACATTTCTTGTAATGTGTGAGCTGCACCATATGCTTCTAATGCCCAAACTTCCATTTCTCCAAATCTTTGACCACCGTTTTGTGCTTTACCACCTAAAGGTTGTTGAGTAACTAATGAATAAGGTCCTGTAGCACGAGCATGTAACTTATCATCAACCATGTGAGCAAGTTTTAACATGTACATAACACCTACAGAAATTCTAGCATCGAATGGTTCTCCAGTTCTTCCATCATAAAGAATAGTTTTTCCATCTTCAGCAATGCCAGCTTCTTTCATCATTTTCTTTAAATCTTCGTCTTTAACTCCATCGAATACTGGAGTAGCAACTTTCATACCAAGTTTCTTAGCTGCATATCCTAAGTGCATTTCTAAAACTTGTCCGATATTCATACGAGAAGGAACTCCTAGAGGGTTTAACATGATATCTACTGGAGTACCATCTGGTAAGAATGGCATATCTTCTTGAGGCATAATACGTGAGATAACACCTTTGTTACCATGACGTCCAGCCATCTTATCACCTTCAGATATTTTACGTTTTTGAGCAACATATACTCTTATCATCTCGTTAACTCCTGGTTCTAATTCATCACCATTTTTACGAGAGAAATATTTAACATCAAGAACGATACCAGCACCACCGTGAGGAACACGAAGTGATTTATCTTTACCTTCTTTAGTCTTTTCACCAAAGATAGCCATTAATAATTTTTCTTCTGGAGTTGGTTCGCTTTGTCCTTTTGGAGTAATTTTACCAACTAAGATATCTCCTTCTTTAACTTCAGCACCAGGTATAACAATACCACGAGCATCTAAGTGAGATTTAGCATCTTCACCAACGTTAGGAACATCACGAGTAATTTCCTCAGGGCCTAATTTTGTATCTCTACATTCAATTTTATAGTCTTCAATATGAATTGAAGTATAAACATCATCTTTAACTAATCTATCTGACATGATAATAGCATCCTCGTAGTTATATCCATCCCATGTCATGAATGCTATAGTAACGTTTTGTCCTAATGCTAATTCACCATTTTGAATAGCACCACCATCAGCTAAAACATCGCCAACACTTACTTTTTGACCTTCAACAACACTAGGAATTTGATTTAAACAAGTTCCTTGGTTACTGCTTGCAAATTTCTTTAAATTATATGTATGTTCACCATCTTTAGCTTGAACCTTAACTTTTTTAGCATCAACATAAGTAACTGTTCCGTCGACTTTACTTAATAAAGATGAACCAGAGTCGTGCGCGATTTTTCTTTCAACACCTGTACCAACATATGGAGAATCAGGTTTTACTAAAGGAATAGCTTGACGTTGCATGTTTGCGGCCATTAGAGCACGGTGAGCATCATCGTTTTCAAGGAAAGGAATACAAGATGTAGATATTGAAATTAATTGCTTAGGAGAAACGTCAACGTAGTCAACATCTTCTTTTCTAATCAATAAGTTTTCACCTCTATGACGAGCAACAACTCTGTCATCTAAGATATATCCATCTTTATCCATATTAATGTTAGCTTGAGCAACAGTGAAATCATTTTCTTGGTCTGCTGTCAAGTAATCACATTCTTCTAATACTCTGTTATTTGTTTTATCTACTCTTCTATAAGGAGTTTGAATAAATCCATTATCATCTAATTTTGCATAAGTTGCTAAGTTAGAAATCAAACCGATGTTAGCGCCTTCTGGTGTTTCAATCGGACAAATTCTACCGTAGTGTGAATAGTGAACATCACGAACTTCTACACCAGCTCTATCTTTATTTAATCCACCAGGACCTAAAGCACTAATTCTTCTCTTGTTTGCAAGTTCAGATAATGGGTTAGTTTGATCCATGAATTGTGCTAATTGAGAATAAGCAAAGAACTCTCTTAAAGCAGCACTTAGTGGTCTTATATTTGTTAAACTTTGAGGTGTAATAGATGTTGTCTCAGAAATTGACATCTTTTCTTTAACACCTTTTTCCATTTTAGATAAACCTGCTCTGAATTGGTTTTGAATTAATTCACCTACAGATCTAATTCTTCTGTTACCTAAGTGGTCAATATCATCATTGATAACATAACCATCAAATGCATTAAGGAAGAAAGAAAATGTTGCAATAATATCAGGAATATTTAAATTTCTAACTTCGCTACTGCAATCATTACCAATAATTTTCATAGTCTTAGTTTGAGTTTCATCAGTATAAACAGTAATAATGTTTACGCTGTCTTCACCTTCACCATTTAAATATAAGTTTCTATTAACACTTAATGAAACGCTGTGAGCGCCTTTTTCAAAGAATCCAATGCTCTTCAAATGATCAACTTCAGTTTTAGTAATTAAAGTTCCTTTTGGATAAATTACTTCTCCTTCGCTATCAATTAAATGTTCTGCAACAACTTTACCTTGTAATCTAAAATAAGCACTTAACTTAGTATTTATTTTAAATCTACCAGCTTTAGCTAAGTCATATCTCTTTTTATCGAAATATTTTTGGAACATTAAGTTTCTTGAACCTTCTTCAGTTGCTGGTTCACCAGGTCTTAATTTTGTATAAATTTCAATTAAAGCTTCTCTAGAATTACTAGTTGGATCTTTTTCAAAAGTGTTGTTTAAGTAAACGCTTTCTCCAAATAATTCAGTAATATCTTCATTACTTTCTAATCCGATTGCTCTTAATAATACAGTAGCAGGAATCTTTCTTTCTCTATCGATTCTTACATGTAATACATCATGTGAATCTGATTCAAATTCCAACCAAGCTCCTCTAATTGGATGAACTTCACCATTAGAAATTAATTTACCAGTTTTTTCATCTCTTCCACAGTTGAAGTACGCTCCAGGAGATCTAGCTAATTGAGAAACGATAACTTTTTCATTTCCACTAATGACAAAAGTGCCAGCATCACTCATTGCAGGCATTTCGCCAAAGAATACATCGCTTTCTTTAATTTCTCCCGTTTCATTATTGATCAAACGTAGAGTTGCTCTCATAGGATAAGCATAAGTTAGATAACGATCTCTACATTGTTCGATATCATATTTTGGTTTCTCGAACCTACAATTAACGAACTCCATAACGAAATTCCCATTTGGGCTTTCGATTGGATAAATGTCGTTAAATGCATCAATAATTCCCTCGTTGATAAACCATTCATAAGACTTTTGTTGGATTTCAACAAGATTAGGAATAGGCAATGAACCACTAATTTTAGAAAAGTCTTTTCTCTCAGTAGTTAGGCCATTTTTGTTTATTGCCACAACATTCACCTCTTTCAGTTTTGTCCTTTTTGGGCATAAAAAAGACAATTAGACATTATAGTTTAACATGCTATAGCGCAAGTGTCAACCAACTTTTAACTTATTTTCTTTTTTATAAAAAAAGAAGGCCACTGCCTTCTTCTATGCAATTTTATTACAAATTTCTTTATGAATTTGTTCAATAGATTTCATCTTGTTATTTTCATCACACAATATTATGTCCCAATTCAAATAATCAGCCAAAAACACCGCATTATCATAAACTTTTTTCATGAAAGATAGATCTCTTTCGTGCAAATCTTGGGCAATACCATCATTTTGCTTTCTTGCATTTCTCATTTCAGTAACCAAATCAAAAGGGGCAGTCAAGAATATAACTTCATCAGGTTTCCCTATCCCTAATTTTTCATATTCAAAGTCACAAACATAATCAACAAATCTTTTCCTTTCTTCCTTATTTTCAATAACCGAAGCCTGATATATCAAACTTGATGTAGTGTATCTATCTAAAAGAATCGTTTTCCCTTCATCATACGCTTTTTTTAATTCGATATTCCACGTAATAACTCTGTCATTAGCATACAAACTATTAACAAAATAAGGCGATAACTCATTTGGTTTACCATATTTCCCACTTAAATATTCTTCAACACCTTTACCTTGGTATGTATCATAAGATGGAAAATGATGTTTAACAACACTTTCACCTTTATTTACCAAAAATTCCTCTAGTAACTTGTATTGCGTAGACTTGCCTATGCCATCGCAAGCACCTTCAACAACTATAATTTTTCCTTTTCCCATATTAACACTCTCCCCACAAAAATTATACCACAAACAACAATCTATATCACCTAAATAATTAAACAAAAAAGAGAGTTTCCTCCCTTTATTCAACAACCGATTTCAATATATAAAAGCCACTGTCTCTTTTAACTATTTCACAATTCCCATATACTTCAGTCATCTTTTTCTTTGCACTATCCGCACCTTGATTTTTTCTTATAACAACCCACAATTCACCTTGTTCACTCAAATATTCTTTAGCCTTTTCTAAAATTTCAAAAACAACTTTTTTACCCGCTCTAATTGGAGGATTACTTATAACAACGTCATATCTCCCATTAGCTTTTTCGTAAATATCGCTCTCATAAACTTTACAATTAGAAACGCCATTTAAAATTATGTTTTCTTCACACAATCCTACAGCCCTCTTATTTATCTCTAACATATCAACTTCACTATCAGCAACTTTAGCAATAGTTATACCAATAACACCAACACCAGCCCCAACATCTAACGTTCTACCTCTTTTTTCCGAATTCAAAAAAGCAGTAAGTAAAATCTCACTTCCTTCATCTATTTCATTTTTAGAAAAAACGCCATTGTCGCTAGAAAACTTAAAAGCAAAACCTTTGAAATTGAAATAAAGATTTCTTTTTTCACTCTTCAAACTATCATCATTAACAAAGTAGTGCCCCATTAAATAGCACCTCTATCTTTCAAAAAAACATATAAAGCAACGCCCAAAATCACCATAACAATAAACCATTTTAATGTTTCGCCTTTTTTATAATCACACGCTTGGCAATATCCTCTAACTAGTTTTTGGCCACAATGAGGGCATGTTTTTGCCGCCTTACCTTTTTTGCCACCTCTGCTTCTATATCCACATCTATAGCAAACCCCTTTAACCATCGGTTCACCACACTCTGGACACGAATGAAATTTATCCCTTTTTCTATAACCGCATTCAAAACAAACACCAGTATCTGAATCAACATAGTGTCCACATCTAGGACATCTAGCCATAATTATCAACTCCCACAATACTATTATAATCGTTTTATATACAAAAAAAAAGAAAGTCCTCAACGGACTTTCTAAAAAGTTAATATTAATTATCTTAAATTATTTAACTTCAACTTCAGCGCCAGCTTCAACTAATTTAGCTTTAACATCTTCTGCAGCAGCTGGAGAGATTTTTTCTTTAATAACTGAAGGAACAACATCAGTTAATTTTTTAGCATCTCCTAAACCTAAGCCAGTGATACCTTGGATAGCTTTAACAACAGCTAACTTAGAAGCACCTACAGCCTTTAAGTAAACAGTTACTTCAGAAGGTCCTTTTGTAGTTTCTTCTTCTGCAGGAGCAGCAGCTACAGCTACAGGAGCAGCAGCAGTTACACCAAATTCTTCTTCGATTGCTTTTACTAAATCATTTAATTCTAAAATTGTCATTTCTTTTAAACTTGCGATTAAATCAGTTGTATTAATTTTTGCCATTTTAAATTCCCCCTTTTAATTATTTTCTTTTTGATCGGCAACAGCTTTTACAGCACACGCAAAACTCCTAATTGGAGATTGTAAGCAGCTAAGTAACATAGATAGCATACCTTCTTTGTTAGGTAATGTAGCAACTACTTTCATTTCTTTAGCATCTACATATTTACCTTCTACGATACCACCCTTAACTACTAACTCATCATTTCTTTTAGCAAACTTTGTTAAAAGTTTAGCAGCACCAGTTGAATCAGTTTTTGAGAAAACGATTGCGTTTGGTCCAGTAAGTTCAGCATCTAATTCACTATAACCAACTTTACTAGCAGCTCTTGAAACAATTGAGTTTTTGTAAACTTTCATAGTAGCATCTTGTTTTCTAAGTTCTCTTCTTAGTTCACTTATTTTTTCAACAGTTAAACCACGATACTCTACAACAACTGTAGATGCACTATTTTTCATCTCTTCACTTACTTCATTAACTAAAGTCTCTTTTTGTTCGATGATTGTTTTATTCACTAACGGCACCTCCTCTTTCTTATTGTTTTATAATAAGCGTAATTACCTTTTCAATAAAAAACCCCTAAACCAAATTTTGGCGCAGGGGAAATAAATCAAGTTTATTTTCACCTCGGCAACCTTATTAAGTCCCTTGACCGTTGCTGTCTTTGGTAATTAAGCATCATTATTTTAATAGTTTAATATGTATTTGTCAACTAAATTAGAAATTAACATCAACTTTGATGCTAGGTCCCATAGTTGTAGTAATTGTTAAGTTGTTCATATAAACACCTTTAACAGTACTAGGTTTAGCTTTAACAACTATATCATAAATAGTTTTAAAGTTTTCATATAATTTTTCTGTATCAAAAGATACTCTACCAATTGTAACATTGATATTTCCTTCTTTATCAGCACGGTATTCAACTTTACCAGCTTTTACATCTTTAATAGCTTTAGTAATGTCCATTGAAACTGTACCAGTTTTAGGGTTAGGCATTAATCCTTTAGGACCTAAGATTCTACCAATCTTACCTAATTCACCCATCATATCTGGAGTTGCAACGATTACATCGAATCCGAACCAGTTTTCTTTTTGGATCTTTTCGATCATATCTTTACCACCAACGAAGTCAGCACCAGCACTCTTAGCTTCTTCTTGTTTGTTAGTGATAGCTAAAACTGTTTTAGTTTTTCCTGTTCCGTTTGGTAATACTACAGCACCTCTAATTTGTTGTTCAGCATAACGAGTATCGATATTTAAATTGAAAGCTACATCAACACTAGCATCAAATTTAGTTGTACTTGTCTTTTTAATTAATTCACAAGCTTCTTTAGCACTATAAACTTTATTTTTTTCTATTAAAGAACTTGCTTGTTTATATTTTTTTCCTCTTTTAATCATATCTTTCTATCCTCCTTGTGGTTCTAACGGACGAGTTTATCCTTCCACTTCTATTTTTTATAAATTATTCTTCTACTTCTACGCCCATACTACGAGCACTACCAGCAACAATCTTCATTGCAGCTTCAATGTCGTTAGCATTCAAATCAGGCATTTTATATTCAGCAATCTTTCTAACATCTTCCTTGCTTAATTTAGCAACCTTATTCTTTTTAGGGTTACCAGATCCGCTCTTAATATTGCAAGCTTTTTTAATTTCGTTTGCAACAGGACTTGTTTTGATTACAAAATCAAATGACTTGTCTTCATAAGCAGTGATAATTACAGGGATAATGTTTCCTCTCTTGTCAGCTGTTTTTTCGTTAAACTCTGTACAAAACTTAGGCATTACGATACCAGCACTTGCTAATGCTGCTCCTGGTTTTGCTTCTCCTGCTGGAAGTTGAATCTTAACAACTTTTGCGATTTTCTTAGACATATATTTACCTCCTTCTAAATTTAAGGCTGTGGTACAAACAGAATGAAATTCTTCCCACTGCGCAAAAGTGCATTCGCATACACCTGTGATATGATACTATATTCTACAACTAAATGCAAGTATCAATTAAAAAAATATCTAAAATAAAAAAGAATTATTAACCATTCAATTTCTAGTTAACAATTCTTTGCAAATCAACTATTACTTCTTTTCAAAAACCATGTGAATTATTGAATTGCCTGGGCCTTCTTCAGAACGAATCATACCTTTCTCAATAAAATATCCACTTTCATACATGTTAGAATCTGTTGCATTATCTTTTGTATAAAAAACATAATCATCTCTAAGTACATAATATTGGGTAGCTAGTTTTTCTCCATCTTTATACGTCGCCATTGTCGATGTTGTAACATCTAAATAAAAATTATCTTCCAACAAAAGGCTACAGAAAGAATCGTATTGTTCATCACCACCATCAACGCAAGCACTTTTACTGTAACGTTTAGTATAATCAACGTACTGTACGCCGCCCTCAGTTCCAAGAACATCAACGTAAAACTCTTTCAAATAATACTTTCCTTCGTGTTTAATTTTTCCATTTCCTGTGCTACATCCACTCAATACCATAGCAAAAGCACACGCTAATAACGCAAACATTTTTTTCATAGTTTTCCCTCCCATTGATAATCACATTTTATCATTTAAACAGCAAAAAAAGCAATCTTTGATAACCTTTTTTAACAGTATTATAAAAACGCCCCATATTAAAGGCGTTTTAAACTATTTATTAACCTTATCTACATCAGCGAAGTCAACTTCAACAGATGTTTCTCTTCCGAAGAAAACAGAAGTAACTCTTACAATATTTTTAGCAACATCTACCGCTTGAATTGTTCCTTCACTACCCATCAATGGACCACGAAGAATCTTAACAACATCGCCAACATTGTAATCAGAATACATATCATCTTCGATAACACCAATTCCTTTTAGAACTGATTCGATTTGTTCTTTTGGAACAGGGAATGGTTTAGCACCTCTACCACTAGAACCGATAAATCCAGTAACTCCAGGAGTATTTCTAACTACATACCAAGCCTCATCTGTCATATACATTTCAATAAACAAATATCCAGGATATGTATTTTTCATTTTAATTTTATCTGTAGGCAATCCATCTTTTAAAACTGGAACTGGATGTTCTGCAACAATTACTCTAAAGATGTAATCTTGCATATTCATTGTTTCAATTCTTCTTTCAAGATTTATTTTAACTTTATTTTCGTGTCCTGAGTATGTATTAACAACATACCATTTTTTCTCTACATTTTCCATTTTCTCTAACTCCCATCCTAGTATTTAATTAATCTTAATATTTGAGCAACAATCCAGTCATCCAAAACAATGTATAACCCAAACAAAGCAATAACAGTTAATACGATATAAGAGTTTTCTTTTAATTTTTGTTTAGATGGCCATCTAACCTTTTTCATTTCTCTAACTGTCCAAACAAAAAACTTAGCTATAGAATAACCCAATCTCTTAAAAAATCTTCCAATAGCACTTAAAACTTTTTTCATATTTAACCTCCTATTTACTTACTTTCTTTGTGAAGGGTATGCGCATTACATTTAGGGCAATACTTTATAACCTCCATTTTTTTGCTAACATCAAATTTCTTTCTAGATGATGAATAATTTCTAGATAAACATTTACTGCAAACAAGTATAACTTTTTCTCTCATACAATCAACACCTATTCATGCTAATAAACTTTATCACAAAAATCAAATTTAGTCAATTTTTTCTATTATATCTTTTACAATGTTCCTAATTGTAACCATTTTCCTATAAATTAATTGTTTATTTACCCCTAAATAATCCGCAATTTCTTGATATGTAAATCCTTCAACTTTCATATCAATAATCTTTATATCCCTTTCATCTAATTCTTCTTTGATTTTCTTGTACAATTCCGTTTCATAATACATCCTATTATCTGTTTCTTCAATATAATCCAGATAACTTTCATTACCGCTAGAAAAGCAAAGTTCATCTAACGATGCAATCTTCTTACTTTTACTTAATCTATCAATTAAATTAAATAATCGCCTTTCGGAAGCACATTTAACAAAAAAATAAAAACAGCCCGATTCTTCATCATATCTATCAATACAATTTATAAGCACAACAAAAAGCTCTTGAAACACTTCTTTATATTCGCAGCGAACATTTTGTGTTTTAAAAATCCTATTTATGAACCCGTACAAAAAAACACTATATCTTTCAAACAAAAGATCTATGGCCCATTGAAGGCCTTCCCTATATAGACTTATAAGTAAATCATCACTTATTTCATCCAAGTACAATAAAATCCCTCCTATAGAGGAAATCTATTGTTATACACTTGATACAAAAGAACAGCACACGCTACTGATACATTCAAAGAATTTACTTTTCCAACCATTGGTAGTTTAACTTTATAATCACAATTTTCAATCACAAGTCTTGATATTCCTTTACCTTCAGATCCAACAACAAGACCTATTTTGCCAGCATAATCAACTTCTCTATAATCTACAGAGTTGTTTGCTTCTGCTCCAACAATCCAAAAGCCTTCATCCTTCATCCTTTTTATAGCATTATTAAGATTAACCACTTCAACAACTTTAACATTTTCAATAGCTCCTGTAGAAGTTTTCGCTACAGTAGAATTTAACGGACACGCGCCATGACGAGGTACAATAACCCCATCCACTCCCATAGCTTCACAACTTCTAAGAATTGCTCCAAAATTATGAGGATCTTCAATGCCATCTAAAATAACAACAAGAGGATTATCTTTACCCGCAACATCACTTAACAAATCATCAAACGGATAATAATTATAAGTATGAACTTTAGCAACAATCCCTTGATGGAATTCATTTCCTGCTAATGTATCCAATTTGCTCTTTTTGCATCTAATCACTTTTGCCTTAGATTTCAAAAGTAAATCCAATACACCCTTATCTTTAAATGTATCTAATAAAAACACTTCGTCTATATCTTTTGCTTCTTTAAGTCTAGAAACAACAACGTTCCTCCCATAAATATATTGTGCCATATTTCACGCTCTCCTTTTTCTCTAATTATTCTTATATTTGTCTCATTATTCGTGAGATACTTTTAACTCTATTGGAGTATATTCACTTTCAACTTTTCCAACAAATTCATACAAAGCATCTACGCTTGAATCTCTTTCAAAAACAACAGTTATCTTTGCTACTTTTTCTTTATTCATTGTTACTACTTTAGATTCCATATCATTAACTTGCAATTTGCAATCGCCAAGCATTTTTCTAATATTCTTCAATAAATCTTCTTGTTCTTTTATTGTTAAAAACACCTTTGCGTTGTATTTACTTGATGCCGCCATCTTTCTTTCAAAACTTCTAAGAATAGTCAAAATAACTAAAGAACATATTGTAACTAATATAGCTCCAAAATAGAACCCGTTACCACAAGCAAGGCCTATCATTGCGCTCAACCAAATAGTAGCGGCTGTTGTTATGCCCTTAATACTATTTCCTTTATCTTCTCTCATAATAGCACCAGCACCTAAGAAACCGATACCACTAACAACTTGTGCTGCGACCCTAGCAGGATCTCCACTATCAAATCCATACATTGAAACCAGCATTATTAAACAAGAAGCCATACAAACAAGAATGTGTGTCCTTAATCCAGCCGGTCTTTTATATAATTCTCTCTCCAAGCCTAAAATAAAACCTAATAATATTGCCAATAAAATTCTCACTAAAACAGTTAATTCCATGTAACCACCTATTAATGAATCAATCCATGCATCCATAAAATCACCCTCCAAGTCATATAAAATTATAGCAAATTATTTACAATTCTATGTACATTTAAATAAATAATTTCCCATTAATCAAGAATAATTAATAATTTACTTAAATTTATTTATACAAAAATAAATAAATGTTTTTTTTGTGATAGAATTATTTTTGTGAGGTGAAGCAAATGATTTGCGAGAAAAATATTAAAGAAATTAAACAAATTATTGAAAACAGAAAAAACATAGAAACTCCCCTTATGATGATTCTAAGCGATATTCAAAACAAATATGGATATATAGATTTAGAAGTTCAACAAATAGTAGCAGACGAATTAAATTTGCCTGTAAGTGAAGTTTATGGCGTTGTTACATTCTATTCATATTTTTCATTACAACCTAAAGGTAAATATGTAATAGGAATTTGTATGGGTACTGCATGTTATGTGAAAGGAAGTCAATCTTTGTTAGATGCTTTCTGTAATAGACTAGGAATCAAGGAAGGACAAACAACAGAAGACGGCTTATTTACTATTGATGTATTAAGATGTATTGGAGCTTGTGGATTAGCCCCTGTAGTTAGCGTTAACGGTAAAATTTATCCGCATGTTGCTATAAAAGACGTAGACAAAATTATTGCAGATTGTAAGAAAGGAGAAATCAACTAATGGGCAAATTAAATAATCTCCAAGATTTAAAAAACAAAATTGAAGAATGTAAAAACAAACCAAGCGTTACAGAAAGAATATTAACATTTTGTTGCTCTAGTGGTTGCGTTGCAAATAAATCACTAGATGTTAAAGCCATTTTCGATAATTTGATTAACGAAAATAATTTATCAGATAAAATACAAACAAAAACAGTTGGATGTTTTGGATTCTGTTCACAAGGACCTTTCGTTAAGGTTTACCCTGACAACGTTACTTACAAACTTGTAAAAGAAAACGATGTAAAAGAAATATTTGAAACTCATTTATTAAACAACACAATCGTTGAAAGACTAGTATTTAAAAACAACGAAGGAAAAGTAGAAACAAATCACAACAATCTAGAATTCTTCCAAAAGCAAAAAAGAATTGCTTTACACGGATGTGGAGAAATCAACCCTAATGATATTGAAGACGCATTCAAAGTTGGTGGTTATAGTGCATTCGCTAGATGTTTAGAAAAACTATCACCACTTCAAGTTATTGAAGAAGTTAAAGATAGCGGATTAAGAGGAAGAGGTGGAGGAGGCTTCCCTACTGGAAGAAAATGGGAAGCAGCTTACAATCAACAAAGCGAAATCAAATACGTAATTTGTAACGGAGATGAAGGTGACCCAGGAGCATTCATGGATCGTTCTATTCTTGAAAGTAATCCTCATTCAGTTGTAGAAGGAATGTTAATTGCAGGATACGCTATTGGTGCTTGTAAAGGATTCATTTATGTAAGAGCTGAATACCCTTTGGCGGTTGAAAGTTTCTCTAAAGCAGTAGAAAGTGCTAGAGAATATGGAATTCTTGGAAATAATATATTAGGAACCAACTTCTGTTTTGATATTGAAGTAAGATTAGGCGCTGGAGCTTTTGTGTGTGGCGAAGAAACAGCACTTATCGGTTCAATTGAAGGAAAAAGAGGAATGCCAACAGCTAAACCTCCTTATCCTGCTCAAAAAGGATTGTGGGGAAAACCTACAATAATTAATAACGTCGAAACATTTGCTAACTTGCCATTCATTTTAAAAGATGGTGGAGTTGCTAAATTCAAAGAAATAGGAACAGAAAAATCAAAAGGTACAAAAGTATTTGCTCTTGCTGGTAAAGTAAAAAACATCGGACTAGTAGAAGTTCCAATGGGTACAACATTAAGAGAACTTATTTACGATATAGGTGGAGGAATTGCTAATGATAAAGAATTCAAAGCAATTCAAACTGGCGGTCCTAGCGGAGGATGCTTAACTAAAGATGATTTAGATACACCAATCGACTTTGATAACTTATTAGCTAAAGGTTCAATGATGGGTAGTGGTGGAGCTATCGTCATGGATGAAGACAACTGTATGATAGATGTCGCTAAGTTCTATTTGAACTTCATTTGTGAAGAATCTTGTGGTAAATGTTCTCCTTGTAGAATAGGAACAACAAGAATGCTAGAAATTTTAGAAAAGATTAGCGATGGTAAAGGCGAAGAAAAAGATTTAGAAGAATTAGAAAGCCTAGCAAACTATATAAAGAAAGCTTCATTATGTGGATTAGGCCAAAGTGCACCTAACCCAGTTCTATCTACATTATCTAAATTTAGAGATGAATATTTAGAGCACATTAGAGAACACAAATGTCGCGCTAAAGTATGTAAAGGAATGCTAGGATATTCAATTGATCCAGAAAAATGTAAAAAGTGCGGATTATGTTCTCGTTCTTGTCCAGTTGGAGCAATAAGTGGCGTTCCTGGAAAAGAGCCATTCAAAATCGATCGTAATAAATGTATAAAATGTGGACTATGTATGAACAGTTGTCCATTTAAATCAATAGACAAAACAAGTGGAGGTGAAAATTAAGATGGTTAACATTAAAATTGATAATAAAGAATATTCTTTTGAAGAAGGACTAACAATCTTAGAAGCATGTAGAAAAGCAAATATCGATATACCTACACTTTGTTATTACAAAGATTTAGTAGAATCTGGAAACTGCCGTGTTTGTCTTGTGGAAGTAAAAGGAAATAGAAATTTCGTAACTGCTTGCAACTATAAGATTTACGAAGGAATGAAAGTTTTAACTAATACATTAGATGTAATTGAAGCAAGAAAGAAATCGCTAGAATTAATAATTTCTAACCATTCTATGGAATGTTTAAATTGTAGTGCAAACAATAACTGTGAATTACAATCCCTAACAAAAAAATTAAATGTTCAAGAAAGATATTATGGAAAGAAAACAGAAACTTTCAAAGATGAATTATCAGGGATAATTTGTAGAGATACATCAAAATGTATTTTGTGTGGTAGATGTATTGAAATGTGTAAAAAAACACAAGGAATTGGTATTTTAAACTTTGAAAACAGAGGGTTAAATACAATTCTTGCTCCTGTTGCTAATAAATCATTTAAAGATGTACCTTGTACATATTGTGGTCAATGCACTAAAGTTTGCCCTACTGGAGCATTAACTGTGAAAGAAAATATTAGAGACTTATTATTGGCTATTAAAGAAGGAAAACATATTGTTGCCCAAACAGCTCCAGCAGTAAGAGCGGGCCTTGGCGAAGAATTTGGTTACCCTATCGGAACTAACGTTGAAGGAAAAATGGTAGCTGCTTTAAGAAAAATCGGATGTCATAAAGTATATGACGTTAACTTTGGTGCGGATTTAACTATCATGGAAGAATCAAATGAATTTATTGAAAGATTTACAAAAAAAGAAAATTTACCATTGATAACTTCTTGTTGTCCAGGATGGGTTAGATATGCAGAAACTTATTACCCAGAATTATTAAACCACTTATCAAGTTGCAAATCTCCACACATGATGGAAGGCGCTTTAATTAAATCTTATTATGCTGAAAAGAATAACATTGACCCTAAAGACATAGTAGTCGTTTCAATTATGCCTTGTAGTGCTAAAAAAGAAGAAAAAGACCGTAATGATGATGTAGATATCGTACTAACTACAGTTGAATTAGCAGATGTTATTAAGTTGTTCGGAATTTCTTTCACTAACTTAGAAGATGAAAAATTCGATACAGACTTATTAGGCGACTTCTCTGGTGCTGCAGTTATATTTGGAACAAGCGGAGGAGTTATGGAAGCAGCTTTAAGAACTGCATATCACACTCTAACAAACAACGAATATGATTCAATTAAATTTGAAACAGTTCGTGGAATGAACGGTATTAAAGATGCTAGTTTAGAAATAAACGGAAACAAAATAAATGTCGCAGTAGTTCACTCTTTATCTAACGCTAAAGTATTACTAGAGCAAATTAAAGAAGGAACTTGTAAATACGACTTTATTGAAGTAATGGCCTGCCCTCTTGGATGTATAAATGGTGCAGGGCAACCTAAAATAACTTCAAATCATTTAGATATAACTCAAAAAGATAATGTATTATTCAATACATATAAAAGAGCTAACGCTTTATATAAAGAGGACGATAACTTACCAATAAGACAATCTCATAACAATCCTCAAATACAACAATTATATAAAGATTATTTAGAAAAGCCTGGTTCTCATAAGGCACATAAGTTATTACACACAACTTACAGCGAAAAAGAAAGAAAAGTAAAATAACAACTAAAAAGGCATATCAATCGATGTGCCTTTCTTTTACACAAATACACCATTTACCTAATGGAGTATCCATAAATTTCATAACCTCTTCTTCGCTTAGTATAGTTTTGTCTTTCATTAAAGGATCACAAACAACAAATTTGTTATCACAATATTTTTCTAACACAATAGCATGCAAATAATCATCAACTTTACCTGCTAAAATAATTTTATAATCTTCACTAATCTTTCCAGTCAAAAATGAGATATCTATATCTATACCATTACTGATTTTAGCACCTTTTTCTTCACAATACTTACACCACAAATTATATTCTTCCATTAATTCATTAAATGATTCTTCATTAAGATATCCATCATTTTTAAAAATGTGTTCTTCAGAGTGAACTAATTCACAATATAAATTTTCTTTAGACAAATACCAACACGCCGCAGAAAACGGAGTACCTTCCATATATTTGGATTCCAATTTTTTAAACAATTTGCTTTCATTATATTTAATTGCCCTAGGTATAATTTCATAATACTCTAAAAGCATAAGCATACAGCAAATAACGCAAGTAGAGCCATGTTGTTTATACGGGGTTATTTCTCTCATTATAAACTTTGGGCTACACTTAATATAGCCATTTTATAAACTTCTTCTTCATTACATCCTCTACTTAAATCATTAACAGGCATTCTAACCCCTTGAAGAATAGGGCCTAGAGCCTCATATCCACCTAATCTTTGAGCAATCTTGTATCCAATATTTCCAGATTGTAAATCAGGGAAAATAAATACAGTTGCTTTACCTGCTACTGGAGAGTTTGGAGCTTTTTTAGCACCTGTTGAAGCATCATATGCTGCATCAAATTGAAGTTCTCCATCATAAGCAAAATCCACGTTTTTATCTTTCATTAATTCTACTGCTGTTTGAACTTTAGTAACTTCATCACTTTTAGCACTTCCCTTTGTAGAAAAAGACAAGAACGCAACACGAGGATCTACATCAAATAATCTTCCTGTTTCTACACTTGAAATTGCTATATCACATAATTGTTCACTTGTTGGATTAACATTAACACCACAATCACCGAAAATAAGTGTTGGACTATCTTCTTTTAACAAAGCAAAACAAGATGAAACAATATTACATCCTGGCTTTGTTTTTATAATTTGTAAAGCTGGTCTTATTGTGTCAGCAGTAGAGTAAGTAGCACCACCTAAAGCAGCATCTGCTATACCATTATATAAAAGCATAATTGCATAATAGTTTCTTCCAGTTAATAATTTTTTACAATCTTCTAAAGTGTTTTTTCCTTTTCTCAACTCAAACATTTTATTAACGTTTTCTTCAAACTTTTCATCTTCGATTGGATTTAAAATCTCAATTCCTTCTATATTAATATTATTTAATCCTGCTAATTCTTTTATTTTTGTTTTATCCCCTAACAATAAAGGTTTACATAAATTTTCTTTTTTTAATCTACTAGCAGCACCTAATATTCTAATATCATCACCTTCAGGCAAAACTAAAACCTTATTCTTACCTTCTATTCTTTTTTTCATTTCATCAATTATCATATACTCATCTCTCCTCAACATTTAATATATCACAACAAAATAAAAAAAGGGCTTTTTATAGCCCTTATTTTTAACCTAATAAAGCATTGAATGCTTCAGACCAAGTTTTTCCTGTTGGTTTTGCAATTTCTTTAACTGTTCCTCCAGTTAATGCCTCTACAACTTTATTGGCGATAGTTTGAGCATTTACTTCACCTAGGAAATCACTGCTTTCTATAGCACCTAAAGTTTGACCAATCTTTTGGATTTTAACTTCTTTATCTGTTGCGATATTTTCAACACTGTACTTAGATATTTCATTAATATTTGCACTAATTACTGATAATCCTTCTATTTCATCAGACCAAGAAATATTTACATAACCATTAACTTCATCACTTCTATTTACTGCAACTCCTGTATATCCAGATTTTGAAATTTCACCATCAATAGTATCTAATACGCTATCAACAGTATTTAAATATTTAGCAGCAAAGATTTTACTATATTTCATAGCATCTAATAAATTAGATACGTATGCTTTTGTTGAAGCAGATAGTGTTCCAATATCATCACCCAAGTTACTAACTACGCTAGTATCTTTAGCAAAAGAAATTAAAACATTTGTTTCTATGTTATATTGTGCATATTCTTCATTGCCTACTTTTTCTGCTAATGTAGAAGATGTAACTCCTGCTGGAACCGAAATATCTGGGAATGTAGTTTTAACACTATCAATAATCTTTATAAGAATACTTGCTCTCGAATTTTGAAGTAATACGCTTTCTTCAATTGTTTCAAACATAAGTTCAACATTTGTTTTTCCACCAACAACATCATCAAATGTTTCGCCATCCATATTAAGCATTGATTTAATATCACTTAATTCTACTTTCCAACTACTATCTTCATTTACTCTTGCAATGTTAGATTTTAAGTTTTCTAAACTTCCCTTATCATCATTAATATCATTATTTGTTAATACTGTTGCAATTTGATCAACAACGTAATCTTCAAAAATAATTGAACTTGTAATTGTATCTAATAATCCACCAATTGAATTTGTATCAATAGTAGTTAAATCCATATCTGCTAAATTATCAAATGTAGATTTATTTTTACTAACTTCTATAATAATGTCTCTTTCATCTTCATATAACTCGTAGTTATTAGCTTTAAGAACACTTACAGTAACATCAGATGGAATATCTGTAATATCTATAGTTTCTATAGCCTTAAGAAGTAATGTTGCTCTTGAGTTTTGAAGTAATGTACTGTTTTCTATGCTTTCGAACATTTTTTCAACAGTATTCTTTTCCTCTCCTGTGCCAACATCATCCATGTTATCTTCGCTAACATTAACCATTTCTTTTATTGCTTTTAATTCAACTTTCCAATCTTGTACAGAAGCAATACTGTTTTCTAAATTAGTTGTACTTCCTTCATCATCTCTATCATCTTTAACACCATTATCCACTAATAAAGTAGAAACTTTGCTAACAACGATAGGTCTTAAAATGTTAGATTTCATTACTTCGTTGATTAATCCACCTATTTCGTCAGTGTCCATTGTTTCGACAGTAATATTTGATAATGTTTCTAGTGTATCTTTTTGATCAACGATAGTAACTAAAACATCTGTTTCATTATTCCAGAATGCATCTATTTCTGTTTGAGTAGCATTATCTGCAGGCCATGAAATACTATCATATTCTTCTTGAGTTAAGAAATTACTTTCTTTAATAGCGTATTTTAATATTTCAATCTTTTTAGTTTTAAACAATTCCATACTACCCACTGCATCAAATACAGTTTCTAAGTTTGTAGCGTTAATATTTTCTTCTTCACTAAAGTCAATTTCTAATACATCGTTAATCTTAGTTAATTCATTTTTCCATTTTTCTTTAGTATTTATAGCCAATAATTCCTCTTCACTGAATTCTACATCAAAGTCCACAACAAACTCATTAATTGTATCTTTCATGAAACCTACCATAGGATCTTTTAATAAATCAGATTTATAAACTTCACCCATTATAGTAGCTAGAGCATCAACACTATCTTCATCCTTAATTAAATCAATATTGATATCTTCTAGTGATTGTAATTCTAATACTCCAATTGAATCTGCAATATTTTTAAGAATAGTTAATTCGCCTTCCCACTTATTGTAGAATTCTACTTTACTTGAATCTTCATTTTCTTCATCAAAGTCTATTACTGGGAAACCTTCACTATCAATTTCAATTCCTACTTGTGGCAATATTTCATCATAAGCAAATGGTAACAATGAAATGAATACCTTAGTTCCAGACATATCATTCAATAAATTAGTAACTTTAGCGTAATCAACAACTTCACTCTCACTAAATTCATTATATAAAACTAATGCATCTTCTAATACAGTTAATTCCTTTAACCATTTTTCTTTAGTATCAACATAACGTACTACTCTACCATCAACTTTATAATCCTTATCTTTTAATAGATTATTAATTTGAGTAGGAACTACATTTTTAAACAAATATGATTGATTTAAATCATTTAATAATGTTGCAAGTTCATCTTTAGTAGAAGCTTTTAACGCACCATCTTCAACCAATGAATCTGTAATATTTTTAAGAGCATCTTCACCTGCAAGATCATCTAAACTTGTTAATTCCATTGTTTGAACAAAAGCAACGGCCTTAGCAAATAAACCAGAAATCTCTGCATTTAATTCTTCTGTCATCTTATCAGGAACTGCAACACCATTTTGTTCTCCATACGCCTTAATAACACTAGGCATTGCTCTATTAATAATTCTTAAACTTAATATCTTATTAAGTAATGCCTCTACATCTTCATCACTAACATTATTAACAATAGCTATTGCATTATCCTTATTTTGAATAACAGTATCAGCTATATTTTTCTCTACTGCTAATTTTAAAATTGAGATAATATCTTTTAATTCAGCCTCAACTTCACTAGAATTTGTATATTCTAATTTACTAACAATGCTATCATCTTTAAATACTTCAATTAATTTATCGCGAGCAACTTCATTCATTACATATCTTACACCAGCGATACTTAATTCATTAATCAATGTTGAATCAAACAAAGAGTCAACAAGCGTATCTAATTTTTCAAACTTAATTACACTAAAATCAACTTCATCTAGTTTTAATTCACCATTAACAAATAAATCCATAACACCAGACTCATATAACAATACTGCACTAACTGCAACACTTGCCAATTCGTTTTCTAAGTTAAATTCCTTATTTCCATATTCAATAGTTGTTAACTTATCAGTAATGATTTTATCTATACTGTCTTCTCCACCTAGTTGAGCAAAAATAGTTTCGTTATATAAATCCATATATCCACACAAATCTTTATACTTTTCTAAAGAACTGTGAATTGAGCAAAGTGTCTCGCCGTCATCCAAATCAGCTTTACTTTTTGCTCTATTATAAATTCTATTAACAAAGTTAACAGGAAGTAAAGTTACACAAATAAGAACAACTCCTTGAGCCCCTCTTAATAAACCACCAAGAAGCCTTCTTTTAGGTCTTTTAACTTTAATTTTCTTTCCTTTTTCATTTCTAACATAATTTCCATTTTCATCAAGAGCATATTTAGTTCTTTTAAATACACATCTTGCGATTATTTCGAAGAAAATTAAATATATCCAATAAATAGGGAAAGATAAAGGCAATCCAATAAGAACTAAAATAATAAACAAAATTGGGCTAATTATTATTTCAGGACATTCCATAATTATTGTTTTAAGACCTGGAGAATAACTTAAGAAAGTTCTCACAGAATCATTACTTTCAATTGTTTGAACAATAAAGTTTCTAACCCCTTGAACACCATTTATAGTAACATTCAAATCTAACAAACTACTTGTTATATCATTTATTGTTAACCAAACAACCGCAATATAAATGACACAATAAATCATTCTTCTTACAACCTTATATGTTCCTCTGATAGCACCTACAATGAAAAACCACAAAAACACAACTGAAACAACAGCTAGTGGACCCCATTGTATTAATAAAGAAATTGTTTCTGCATCCATACGCACACCACCTTATTTTTATTTTATTACATTACTTAAAATAAATAAACAACTTTACTCATTAACGTTATTACTTATTATAATTCAAATATTCTAATTCTTTTAAAACAAATCTACCGTTTTTTCTAATAAGCACATCATCAAAGTAAATCTCTCCACCATTTGCTTGCATGCAAACTAAATCCCAGTGAATTATAGAATCATTGCCATTCTCTGCTTCACCTTTATAACATTGTCCTGGAGTGAAATGGAATGACCCCCATATTTTTTCATCAAATAAAATACTTCCAACAGGCTCATTAATAAGCGGATTTAAACCTAAAGCAAATTCTCCTACATATCTACTGCCTTCATCACTATCAAATATTTTATTTAAAGACTCATTATCGCCATTTTCACAAGTAGCGTTTACAATCTTTCCATCTTTAAATTCTAAACGAATATTTTTATAAATTTTTCCATCATATGGAGAATCTGTGTTATATTGAATTACTCCATTAACACTATTCTTTACTGGCGCTGTAAATACTTCACCATCTGGAATATTACATTCTCCAGCACAAATAACTGCAGGTATATCTTTAATAGAGAAAGTTAAATCTGTGCCATTTCCTATAATATGAACTTTATCTGTTCTTTCCATTAACTCTTTTAAAGGAATACAAGCTTCATACATTGCTTTATAATCAACATTGCAAACATCAAAAACGAAGTCACTATAAACCTCTGTTGGTTTACCTGCTTTATGTGCAGCTAAAGAAGTTGGCCATTCTAGTAAAACCCACTTTCTATGTTGAATTATCATATCATTTAAATCCTTATTTATCTTTCTTGATAATTTGCTCTTCTCTAAAATAATTGGCTCAGAAAATTCATATTCATTATATGATCCATCAATAATTACTTCTGCATCCATATCTTCCCATTTATATTTATTCCACTTATTAACATATTGCATCTTTTCTTCTTCATTATACATAGCTAAAAGTCTAGCAGTAGTGTCGTCTAAAAAGTATTCCACAAAAGGATATGCACCTACCTTATTACACTCCTCAATTATTTGCCATACTAATTCTTTAGAATCACTAATCGCACGTATAAAAACTTTACTACCTTTCTTCAATTTCAAAGAATGATTAACAATCGTATTTGCTAGTTTATTTAATCTTAAATCCATTTACAATTCCCCCTCGTTCTAATTCTACACCTTTAATTTATTTTTAAACTCTATTAATACCTTTTTTTAAAATTTAAAATTGATTTTATCATTTTCTAAAACCAAATATGCATCAAATTTCTTTCCACTTTTAGAAATAAACCCCTCAATTTTAGCACTGCTTCCTTCTTTCAATAATTTGATAACATTATTCTTAGAAATTATACGACCACAGATAAAATCATTTACTTTAAACTTACATCCTTCTTTATATCCTTGACAAGAATATCCATATCTATCTCTAACAACTTTATTGCCACATATTGGGCAAAGTCCAACCAATTCACCATAAAAACCAGTATCAACATCTTTTTCTAAACTAGTTTCTTTTACGGTAAATACTTCCTCTATTTCCTTTCTTGCAAGACTCACCGCATCATCAACCTTAGACTCGCCTTTAAAAACTTTTTTCAATGCTTTACCTAATTCACTAGTCTTATATTTATCCATGCTTATATTCATTTTAGATAAAGAATTTATCAAATATTCGCCACCATTTAGTAAATAATAAACATCCTTTTTTAAAGTTATATATTCACTCTTAATTGCATTATCGATTATACCTGTTCTAGTAGCTTCAGTACCTAATTCTAAACCTTCTAAAATAGCTTTGTATTCTTCTGTATCATCTTCTTCAGCATCCTCTAAATTTTTCTTATCTTCTTTAAAAGGATTCTTTAAATAATTATTTAGTGTTTCAATCGTATAATGTTTAGGTGGAGTCGTTTTCTTTTCTTTAACCTCAAAGTTAACCTCAAACTCATCACCTTTATTTAAATTAGGCAATAGTTTATCGTTTTTATTATATTCATCATACTTAGTCCAACCCTTTTGAGTTATAACATTGCCCTTTAACACAAACTCTTCTAAGCCCTCTAAATCTACTTTTATTTCACTTTTTTCAACACGACATTCTTCCTTACAAAAAACCGCTACAAACCTTTTTAAAATAGTAGAATACACAATATATTCATCTTCACTTAAATGATTCTTGTTAGGAATCTTATATGTCGGAGTTAATGCACTATGAGACTCAATCTTACTATCATCAAATATTGTTTTTTTATCTTTAAATTCAATGTCATATCCCAATTTAGAAACATTGTTTATGATGCTCTTTATTTTACCTTTTTCATTTGTTGCTAAATATTCTGAGTTTGTACGCGGATAAGTAACATATCCTTCTTCATACAGTTTTTGAACAATAGCAAGGGACTTATCCATTGGCATTTTGTATCTTTTACCAAGTACATTTTGAAGTGTAGATAAAGAATATAATTTACCTGCATCTAATTTATCTTTTTTTGTTGTTTTACTAATTACTTTTGCTTTTTTTGAATTATATTGTTCACACGCTCTATTTGCTTCATCTAATTTATCTTTATCAAATTTTAATTTGGAAGTTAATTCAATCACTTCACCATTAACTTCACTATTTGAAGCTATACCATAGTAGATTTCACTAACAAAATTTCTTATAGATAAATCTCTATCATATATAGCTTTAACAATAGGAACAATAACTCTTCCTACTCTTAATAAAACGCCACTCTTCAAGGTTGCGTATCTTGTCAAATTAACGCCATACAACCAATCTATATAAGTTCTGGCAAATCCTTCATTAGCTAAATTGTCATACTCTTTTTCTTCTTTTAAATTATTGATAGCTTCTCTTACAGTTTCTTCTGTTTGATCTGGAAGCCATAATCTAGTTAATCTTTTATTACTTTTCAAACAATTGTCTACGCACAGTCTAACAATTATTTCACCTTCTCTATCAGCATCTCCTGCATTTATTATTTCATCAACATCTTCTCTATTAACCAATGTACTTATGATATTGAATTGTTTTTCAACACCTTCGTCTACCTTTTTGTTTTTATCTTTTTTTAAAACAAATTTAAATTGTTCTGGGAAACAAGGAATATTATCCAATCTCCATTTAGTATTAGGGTCATTACTATATTCTTCAATATCACATAAGCCAAACAAATGCCCAAAAGCCCATGTAATTATGTATTTATCATTTTCTAAATAGCCATCTCTTCTTTTAAATTCACCAAGCCCATTAGCGATATTTCTAGCTAGACTAGGCTTCTCCGCAATAATAACTTTCATCTAATCACCAACAATAATATAATACCACAAACGCCTCTTAATTAACTACAAGAAATAAAATAAAAAAGAGGATATCTCTATCCTCTAATTAATCATCGTTAAACCAGTCATCAAATGACATTGAACTAAATTTTTTATCTTTCTTTTTCTTTTTATTAGGATTTTCAATACCTAATTCATCCATAATATCCTTTAAAATTCTATCTCTTACTGTATTATCATCAGTAATCATCTTAATAAGTTCCGCTTGAATAGCAGGAATCATTTCTATAGAGTTAATCAACAAATCTACCTTCTTATGGTCAATTACCTTTATACTGGAAAATCTGTTAGACTCTTGTAAAGCATCAAAACCTTGCATTAAAACTTCATTAGAATTAATAAGGGTTGTGGGTAAATGAGCCAACCACATAAAGACTCTTTTATTACAAGCAAATAATTCATCAACATTATTTTGATTCTTTTCAAATTTAGGTTTATCCAAAACATCTAAGATTTTAGGATATTCACCTTTAATAGCCATAACAATATTCTTTAACTTAGCTTTCTCTCCACCACTTAACATAATATCGAACTCCTAATTAAGCAGCTTTCCTTGCTGATTGATGATTTTTCTCATTCTTACGAGATAAAACCAAATCAAAACTTCTCTTTGTCAAAAGAGTAACATTGCTCAAATCTGAAATGCTATTAGCTTTAATAACACCAGTTGGCCATTCACCTAATTTTTGACAATCAATAACTCTATAAGCTTTGTTCTTTCCAGTAACGAAGTAAACAACACCTTGTAAACTTTGTCTTGAAATCTTTTCAGCTTGCTCATAGAAAGGTTCCATATCAACAATAATGTTGCTTGCAGTTGCATTATAATCATCCTTCAACATTTCAATAAGTTCTGTTGCAGAAATCATACTAACTTTTTCAATAGGTCTTCCTTTATATGTGCTAACTACTGGATAAATTTTCTTAGCAATTTCCTTTTCATCATTATAAGGAATATTTATAACAACAGATACTGTAGCAGAGCTAGGATTAGATGCTGCAGAACTTGTTGTTTTACTTCTGTACATATCATTTCCATCTATTTGAACAAATTTTCCATCTCCATTAGGAATCTTAATTCCCATTTTTGAATAGTCATCTTTTGCTCCAGATAGAACTGTAATATTATCTAAACTTGTATCAAATGAGAAACTTGCACCTTTTCTTTTAACAGGAACGTTTTCTCCTCTTTCAGCCTTTAATAAAGCTTCTTTTAAGCATTTTGTAATTGAATAGTTGTAACGATAGAATAATTTGAAATATTCAAATCCTTTATTACTGCTATCGCTTTCATAAACTTTCTTTAAGTCTTCATAATATTTATTAGCTTCAGGTAAATTAAGTAAATTTTCTTCACCCATGTAGTAGAAACTATCTTTGATGTTTTCACTATAACCTTTAACTAAAATAGAAGACAATTCTGTTGAAATGAAATCAGTAGAAATACTTGCAGAAATTGCTGCTAAATTTGTATTTTCACCAAGATCATTTGTTTTTAAAATTTTAAGTTCACATAATTTATCTCTAATTACGCTTAAATCTTTTAAGATTTCTTTTGTATAATATCTTCCTTTGTAATTTAACATACCATCTACACTCCTCACAAGTATCTTATCACAATTTAAGTAAATACTCAATTAAAAATTTAAACTCTAATAACCTTTTTTTCTATGCGGCTCTAACTCTTTTTCTAAACTTAATTATTTGATATCCAATTAGAACAACAACCACTGAACCTAGTCCAATAATTAAGCCACTCAACAGTTTGCTATCATCTCGATTTTTAGAATTATCATCTGCTACACCAACAGGTTCTGTATATGCATTTTCTTTTACAAGAACATATGCATAATAGTAATCATTGAATCTAACGAAGCAGTCTTCATTATTAATTCCTTCTTTAAAGTTGCTTCCGTTTCCAATTAAGTTAACTCCATTAGCATAATTTGCAATGTTAGATCCATTAACACTAAAGATAACAAATGCAGCATCAGAATTAGGAATTACACCTAAGATGTATAACATATCATTAGCATTTATGCTTATGTTATCTAATCTAGCATAAATATTTGAATATCCATTAGCATCGTAACTAATATCTACTCTAACTAGGAATCTCTTATCAAACTCAATTGAGTTGATTGTATACTCTTCAGCATTAATATCATTAACAACATTCATATGAGAATCAATATTGATAATAAAGCTAGCTACAGCAACGTTTCCAATAGTATCTTTAGCAACGATTTGGTAAGCACCAACTTCACTAAATTTAAATGGAAGATTTCCTTTACCTATTTGAAGAAGTTCATTGTTAAACCAAACTTCAACAGAATCTAATCTATCATCACTAACATTAACTGTGATTTCATTTGCTACAACATCACCATCATTAATACCATCAAATGTAGGTGCTTTTGTATCCACTAAGATATTTTTACAAGATTGAGCTAAACTTATATTTCCTGCTCCATCAATTGCTCTAACACAAACTTCAACAGTTTGACTTAATCCTTGGCCAAATTGTAATTTGCTATTTTCATCAACACGAATCCAAGCACCACCTTGAACGCTATATTCGTGCCACCAGTTATTTGAGTTATCACTACCACCTAATACTACAAATTCTAATTCATTCTTATTTGTTGAAACATCCAACATTAAGTCTCCAACATTTGGAGCTACATAGTCTTCAATGTCAACATGAAGAATAACATTAACAGAATTATTTGATGAGTCACTAGCCTTTAATAAGATTTCATGACTATGATTGTTTGATTTTCTTAATTCATAATAAATCTTAACGTTTGAATCATAGTTATCAGATGCAGTTATCCCGTATTTATTTAAGATATATTCTACACTAAAGTCTTCTTCTAAACCTAATTTTATAATTTCGTTATCTACAACACCACTTATTATTGGAGCTATATTATCAATAACTTTAACTTCATATTCGAATATAGAAATATTATCGTTGCTATCAACAGATGTAAATCTTAAGTAATATGTTCCTGTTTTCTTGAATGAATATGTAATTGAATTATTAATATCACTTACTTTATAAATATCTGATAATTTATATTTCTCGTTCATATTATTTAATCCATATAATCCATCATATACAACAGCTTTGTTCTCGTTATCACCTTTATCAAAACTATTTGGATAAGATAATACTATATTATTAATATTTACTGCTCCACCAACTCTATTTCCAAAGTATAAATTAAATGTTGTTTTACCATCAACAGAACTACTCATTTGAGGTCCTGCACTATCTAATGCATTAATAACTTGAGTAACAGTAGTTGAATTTCCTGCTAAATCAGTAATTGTATATGTGAAGCTATATTTTCCAGCAGTCATAAATTTATATACTGTATCAGAAACTTTAACAACATTGCTATCACAAGTCTCTGTTACCCCCTCTATAAGAGCAGAACAAACAGCGTTGCTTAACAATAATGTCTTTTCTTTTATTATTGTATCTAAATTCATTTCTAAACCATAATTATCTTTTGCTAAAGCTCCATTTACAACAACTTCTTCTTTAATTTCAGCGATACTAAAATCATCTTGAATAATTATGTTAGGATTTGTATTGTCGTTAACATTAACCTTAATTTGTTTTACATCAGCAGCATTGCCTGCTTCATCAACATAACTTAATTCAACTGTATAGTTTCCAATATACTTACAGAAATCTTTAGTAAATAAAGTTCCGTTTTGGTAAACCATAACTTTGAACATTTCTCTTTCTTTTGCTTGATAGTAACTCATACCATCTACATCTAGTACGATCTTATTTAATAAAGTATCCATTGTTAATTTTTCATTAACACCAATTTCTATACTAATAGTTCTACCTGTTTCAATAGTATACAATGTACCACCAATATAAATGCTTTCTCCAACATCTAATGTCCAAATTTGAGGAACTAAATCATCATAACTAATTTCTACTGAAGAACTTCTATTAGCCTTATCATATGCACGAATTATAATCTTGTTATATTGAATAGTATTGCCTAAAAGTAATTCAGTTAAAGCAACACCGTGTGCACATTCGCCTCTATCAGTCAAACATTCTCCAATTTCACTATTATAAGAATATCTAGATGCTGTTGTAACAACATCACCAGTTATAGTGTTGTATAAGTCAATAGTTAAATAATTAAATGTCTCATCTGTTACAGTTACATATAAATTACTTAAATCACTATAAAGTTTTTTGCCACTTAATTGTTCTTCATAAACTCCACTTACCTCTTTATACAATCCAATAACAGGAGCACTAGCATCAATATTAATAGATACTCTTCTAACATTATTAGCTGTATCATATAAGTTTATAGAATAACTTCCATTATCTAAATAGTAGTATGCAACTCCATTTTCGATAGAAAGTCCAATTTCGCCAGAATTATTTCTAATACAATTAGTATCTTTACTTGCATCGTCAATATAACATACTGAAGTTAGAGTTCCTGCTTTATATACTTCGAAATAACTAACTCTGTAATTGTCTAATAGTTTAACTTTAGCTGCTCCACCAACATATACTTCTTCATTAATATTGAAGAATACATTTGAAGCATTCTTTAATGAATATTGAATAATAGGATTTTCATTATCAATATATATTGCACTACTCTTTACTACTTTTGAATTTCCAAAATCATCTTGAACATATACATATAAGTAATATGTCCCTGTGAATAAACCACTGAATTTACTTGAGTTACTATTAATTTCTATAGTTCCTTTTAAATCTGAACTTAAACTGTACAATCCTCTTGCACATGTATTAGAATTTGTACAACTTTCATAAATAGATGTAAAGTTAGAAACATTTGAATTTGTTGTTATGATATATTTTTTATCTGCTAAACTTGTTAAATTATCTTCTTCTACAACTACTTTGAATTCATAGTTATTACCGTTTACAGTAGATATCACATTCGGATTTCCTTGTTCAAATGTAACTTCAGGAGCAGTACTATCAACCACAATATTCTTTTCTACTAAATCAATTAATGTTCCATCTACATATATATAGAAGATTACTTTCTTATCTTTATTAAATGCGTTTATATTTAAGTTGTAAATTCCTTTTTCAACTGCACTATTAATTGTTCCTCTACAAGTGTCTTCATATCCGTTACAAACTGTAATTGTATCATCATTGATTGTATTATTGTCATACACCAATCCTGAATTTACATTTGTAATAATATATCTGAAACTTGTAACGTTTTTACTACCTAAATTGTAAATAACGATATTTGCTTCCCTAGTATTACCAACTTGGTAAACTTTAGCATAAACCTTACTTGCTACATTCAAACTATATAATTGAACTGTAGAGTTACCTGCTGAATCGATTAATTTAAAATTAACACTATCTAATCCACTAACAGTGAAAGTTGCTTTGTTATTAACAAAGTTTATTGTTTCGTAAACACCGTTGTTATCTGAATCAACATATAATGTATATCCTTCAACTACACTATCAATTGATAAATCGTAATTTGTACTATCCAATTTATTAATACTTAGGTTTACATCTGAGAAACTTGGAGCAATTGTATCAAGTCTAATCATTGTTGCTGCTTTAATTAATTTTGAATTATTTAATAAGTCACTTACATAAACCCATAAATAATATGTGTTATCAGTATAATTTTTAGAAACTTCAAAATCTTTATTATTAGCTACAACAAATCCATAGTTAGATAAGAAACTTCCGATTGTTCCTTTATTATTAATTAATTCGTTGTGAAGATTAACATTAGATGCAACTAAAGCATATCTAATTCCACCATTAGTGATAATATCATTAATTTCATCACCACTTAAATTAACAACAACTTTAGCATATTTATTTGTATCTACAATAGCATTACCGTTAGCATCTTCTAAATTAACTGAAACTTCACTTATTTCACTTTGATATTCAACTTCAAATGATCCTCTAGCACTTTCATTTCCAGCACCATCTACCACATAATATCTAATAATTCCGCTGAAGTTATAAGGAGCAGCAACTGAAATAGCTCCATTAATTACATAACCACCAGAAACTGAAGTTGAAACATTATACGTGTTATAAACACAATCTGTAGTTTCAAAGCATACTTTCAATCCTAAATATCCATTGTATCCTGTCGAAACATCTTTTAAACTGTCATTTCCAAAGAATACTTTTATAACATCATTTGAATATTTATAAACTTTACTTACGCCATCTTCTTTAACGAAAATTCTTAAGTTATTACCACTTGCAGTATGAACATATATTCTATCAGAATTATCAGGATACTTATTAGTATTGATAAATGGATTATCATTATCAATACAACTAATTCTTATATAGTTATATGAAACATTTCTAGCTGTATCAACAATCTTAACGATATATGTCATGTTTTCAGTTACAACAAAACTAGTAACTAAACTACTTGATGTATTTTTGTTATAAACTGAGATAATTGGATTTTCACCAAATAAAACATGTTCATTATTTGCAACAACTGCATCATACGCAACTTTAACATATTCTATAGTAAGAATTCTATCGTTTACGTTTTCAACCATAAACTTACGCATATTAACTACGCTAATAGTTACATTACCTTTAACGAATTGACCAACTTTAACGTTGCTAGTTAAATCAAATTCTATTGGTTCTGTATCGATACCAATAACGCTAACGTTATAAATAACTTTATTACCACTAACGTCATTTGCTTCTATTGAATAAACGCCATTCTTTTCAACGCCTAAAGTTCTGCTTATTTCTTTCAAACCGTTTCCGTCAAAGCATACTTTATTAGCTGTGTCGTTATTGTAATAAACACAATATGTTTGAATACCACTTATTTGATCTTTTATAACTACAGTAATTTCTAAGTCTTCTTTACCAGTTAAATCTACAACATTATCTTCATTTAATCCATTTACAGTAATTTCTGTATTCTCTGAATCATATTTGATAGTTGCTGTCTTATAAGTATAATTCCCAAAAACATCACTAGCATAAACATATAAGATGTTTTCTCCATCAGTTAAAACTAAATCAACTGTCTTTTCGACTCTCTTACTGTTTGAAACACTCAATAGTTTGAATTTAGTTAAATCTAGATTTCCATCTGTTAAACAATCATTCAAGCAATAAGCAATACTACTTAAAGTTCCATTGTTTTCCTTACTAACTGCAAAACTTACATTTCCATTTTCATACCATGCATTTTCATCAACATCTATGACAATAGTTGGGGCCATTGTATCAATCATAAAGTCATTACTAATAAATGTTGAACTATTTCCTGCATTATCATAAGCAGTTATAACAAATTTATATTTCTCTGCTGGATTAAATAATCCTTCTCCGAATTCAATATCTGAGCCTAAAATCTTGCATGTATTGTAATCATATCCACAACCATCATATGTTTTTTCTACAACAGTTGCACTTGAACTATTAATCCATTTATAAGAAATTTTATTTAAATTTAATTTACTATCTTTATCTTCGATAACAATTGTATAATCAAATACTGCAATATAACTAGCTGATCCACCATTAACTTCATTATTTTGAGAATCATACAATTTAATTGTTGGTCCACTTGAATCAACCATAATATCATTAATAACCTTAAATGATACATTGCCTGCTAAATCGATTGCCATTATATATAAATGATGAACCCCATCAAAATTTGGAGTAGTAATAGTTAATGTTTTATTACAGTTTGTTACTTCTTGTCTATTCACCGAATTCAAATAATATGCATTAAATACATCTTTACTATTAATATTTGTATAACTAGAATTAGCGAAGAAATATTTATACATGCCATGAGCACTACCTACTGCAACATCTTTATCAAATGTAACTAACAATGTATGAGCACTCTTATAAGAATCAACTTCTAAATTTGTGTTATTTGTTCCAACTTGTCCATTAAATACTTTTATATCAATTGGAGTTTTATCTATATTTGTTACTTCTTTTGTTATTGTTTGTTTATTTCCAACGGCATCTTCAATATAGAAATAATAAATTCCATTTTCACTAATAACATATTTCTTTAAAGGATTTATTGCTTGAGATGTACGATAAATAATAACATTTGAATTTACTGCTTTTTCACAGTTAAGATTAGATTCGTTCTTACCAACTGCTATACACTTAATAGTACTAGAATCTTTAAATGTAATTGTTGTTGGTAAATCCGTATTAACCCAACCACTTGAAACTGCTACATTGAACTCATCTATTTTTGTATCAAATGTAACATATGCACTACATAAAGTATCATTAGTAGATACATTGTTGATACAAACTCTATATTCACCATTGAATGAAGGATCCCCTTCAAGAGTTATTGTATCATCTTGTTTGCTTGTAGAGTTCGCATTAGTAAATGAAAGCGAAGTTCCTTTTTTGTACCAATCATATTTTAATACTGAACCTGTAGCAAACATTGAAACATCAACAACTATAGAATGTTCTTTAGCAATAGCTCCTTCACCATTACTATAAGTAAACATCTCTTTAAATTCAAATCCTACTAACTTATCTGTAACGTTTAAAGCATCATCTCTAACTCTTACATAGAAAGAATAGTCACCATTGCCTTTTTTATTAAATGTATATGTATAATTAGTATCTAATTCTAAATCAAAATATTCTTCACATTCTTTACTAGTATCTGTAAGTATACAATAATCTTTTAAGTCTACATTTGAACTAGTAATTTTATATTCAATTGCATCACCACTAATTAAAATCCATTTACTTCCATTGTTATATCCTTTATTAGCAGGATAAACAACTTCAACATTAAATTCAGGAGCTCTTGTATCTACAGTATATAAAGAACTGAAATAATCATTTGCTAAAGTTGCATCAAAAGAATCTTTTAATCCAGCCTTTTCAATTTTTATTTTAAACTTATTCTCTGCTGCTCCAGCAAAAGTTACAGAAACAACTACAACTTTGCCATTTAAACTTACTTCTATTTTTGTAATTCCAGAAGTAGCTTTTGAATTAGCAGTAATCTTATTGTCATATTCATCTACCAATGAAACCTTTGAAGCATCAAGAGTTAATACACTATTTTCATTAACATTAATCTTATAAGTAACAACAACTCCAGGATTGCCATATACAGTAGTACCGACACTGTCTGTGCCTACGAAAGCCTCTACTGTACCAACACTAGGTGCTTGATTATCAACATAAACCTTACAATCAGACTTTGTATTTTTAATGTTATTTGTTAAAGCATTTGCTCCTGTTAATAAGAAATTATAATCGATTGTCATTTCTCCATTATCTTGAGCATTTACTGTATACACAACATCTAATGTATTCTTTGTTGAATCATATGAGCTTGTGTATGTGTTTTTAGCATTTGTTCCGCCAAACTTAATTGTTATTGTTTTACTGTTTATTGTAACACCCATATTAAATTTGAAACTAACATTAATTTTCTTTTCGCTGTTACAGTAATAATTTGAACCACTAGTTTTACAACTCTTTGGTGTAACAGTAACACTTGTTAATGTAGGAATGTTATTATCAACAGTTACTCCACTAAATGTTTTTGAAGAGAAAGATAAACTTATTGCATTACCTGCTGTATCAGTTATTCCACTTCCTTCAGTTAAACTAACAAAAACCAAAGCACCTTGATCTGTAGATGAAGGAGTACAAGTATACAACATCGACTTTTCAACTGCACTATCAAATCTACATCTTTGTTCGCTACCTTCGCCAAACTTAACTTTCATTACTGGAGCGCTATATCCACTTCCAGCAGATAAGTTTTCAGTGAAAGTTACTTGAACTTGAATGTTTGAAGCAGAAGAATAAATTCCATTTATAGATTCAATCTTTGAAATCGTAGGTTTTACACCATCAACTGTATAAGAATTTGAATTGCTAAAAGTAAAGCCACTTACACTTGATGACATCGCATTTCCGTATTTATCTTTAACATTATTTGCTCCAGTCATACTAACTGAAGAAATATCACCAGAATCACCACTTACAATAGTATAAGTACAACTAAATGAACTTACTAATTTTGACGCGCTAATTCCACAAATTGCTGTTTTTGAAGTGCTACCTATTTTAAAACTAACTTTAGCACCAGAACTAATATAACTAGCTTCTGTTAGGTAAACATTAAATTTAAGAGTTTTACCTATTATTAAAGTTTTAGCAGTACTACTGTCATCTCTAACTAATTCTACTTTAGAAACACTAGGAGCAGTGCCATCGTATATAAGTGTTCTAGATGCAGAAGCGCCACCTCCAACAAATAATGTTTGGTTTGAAGCTTCCACCTTTATTGTAAATTTACCATCAGAACTAATACTTAATCCTTTTGATGATATATCGCTTATCTTGTAACTAAGAATTACATTTGTACATGTAGAGATATAACTTTTTCCACTACAGAAGGAATCCGCACTACTGTCTTTATAAATTGCAGTATATGAAGATTCTGGACTACTTATAGTATACCATGAACCTCCTAGGTTATATTTAACCTCTTTGACAGTTAGAACATCATATCCAACATGGAATGTTATCGTATTATCGTATGTGTAATACGAATCCGTTGGGATTGAAATTACAGGAGCCGCTCCAATATTTAGTGTGCCAAAAACAATGCCACAGAAAATAAAAGCAAACAAAAACAACACATAGCTCCAGATTCTTTTCACCTTTAACTCTATTATATTTTCATTCATCCATATCAACTCCTAAAATACTTATAGTATTTATACTTAAATCATATAATATTTACGACTTTATTTCAATGTTTTTTTATTTTGCCAACATTGCCGTCGCACATAGTATTTTAAGTAAATATAGGGGTAAATTTCAATAAAATCACCCTTTTTTTGACATTCGAGACAATTAGACAAGATAAAAAAGAGTTTATAACAATAAACTCGTTATAAACTCAAACTTGGGTCTACTCCCATATCTAAACTACTAATATCTTCATCACTATAGTACGCTGCCATAGCAAGCATTGCTGCATTATCAGTACAACACCACATTGGAGGTATTACAACTTCTACATCTTTATATTTGCTAGTTACTCTTTCAACAATAGTTTTTCTTAACTCCTTATTGGCGCTAACTCCGCCTGCAACTAGAACTTGTTTAACTTGATATTCCTCTAGAGCCATCATAACTTTATCAGTTAATATCTCAATAACTTTCTTTTGGAAAGAACAAGCAATATCTTCATTTTTAAACTCCTCATTTTTCATTTTCATACCATTAACTAAATTTAAAACAGATGTCTTTAAACCACTGAAAGAAAAGGCGTATTTATCGCTTATTTTAGGGTAAGGTAATTCATATTTATTTTCTCCAATTGCAGCAAGTTTATCTATAACTGGACCGCCTGGATAACCAAGTCCTAAAACCCTACTAACTTTATCATAAACTTCTCCAACTGCATCATCACGAGTTTCGCCTAAACAATTGAATTCATACTCTTTATTCATAAGATAAAGTTGGCTGTGTCCCCCACTTACAACAAGCGTTAATAAAGGAAATTTAAACTCACTTACATACTTATTCGCATATATGTGCCCTGCCATATGATTTACTCCAAGAATAGGAATATTGTAAGCAATTGATATAGCTTTGGCGGCTTGTAATCCAACATGAAGTGCCCCTATTAATCCAGGACCTTTAGTAACTGCAATCAGTGTGATATCTTGATAATTTATATTTGCCTTCTTTATTGCTTCATCAATACAAACAGTAATATTCTCTACATGTAAACGAGAGGCAACTTCTGGCATTACGCCTCCAAATTGCTTATGTGTTTCTATTTGTGTAGAAACAATATTTGCAAGTAGCTCTTTACCATCTTTTAAAATAGCAATACTAGTCTCATCGCAACTTGTTTCTATTGCTAATATTAAACTTTTATCCACATCAATCACTCCTCTAAAATCTTACTAAGAATTAAAGCATCTTCATTCTTTCCATAATAATTTTTTCTAATTATAACATCTTCAAAACCGTGTTTTTTATATAAATTTATAGCTCTTTCATTTGTTGTTCTAACTTCCAAATTTATTTTCTTACATCCTAATGCTTTAACTCTATTAAAACAATCTTCCATCAATATATTACTAAGTTTCATTCCTTGGAATTCTTTTCTTATACTAACTTTAGTTATATCACACTCTTCAAACATAACCCAAAATCCATAATATCCAACAATTATATCATTGTGTTCTAAAATGAAAACATAAGAAAATTCATTTTCTTCAAGTTCATACTTATATTGTCTTTCATTCCAAGGTGTCTTATATAAATCTTTTTCAATATTAACAATCTCTTCTAGATCATTAATAGTCATACTTCTAACAAGCATATTAATCCTTTAAGTAAATAGCTTTTACGCTATCTATATCTTCTACTTCTGCAGCATTTCTTAACAAAAACATGTTTTCTAATATGTCAATTTCTTCTTCAGGTTTACCTATAACCTCAGTTTCTCCAACATACTTTTCATTTAAATCTAGTTCACTAATATATTTAACACAGTCTCCAACAACTACTTGGCCATTACTATACTTTCCATAATAAGCTCTCTTACTTTTAGCATCTATAATCGCACTACAGTCACTCATTCCACACATAACTTGTAAAGATGATAAACAAACAAGTTTAATATTTAAAACTTTACTCATTACTTTTGCTAAAGTTAAACCTATTCTAATTCCTGTATATGAACCAGGACCATTAGTAACAACAATCTTTGTTAATTCACTTGGATTTACACCACATTTTTTTAAACAAGAGTCTATTTCTAGCGCAGCTACTTCAGATTGTCTTTTAAAAGCATTGTATTGTTTTTTATAAACTAATTCATCGCCTTTTGATAAACCAATGCACATGTATTTAGTGCATGTGTCAATATATAATACTATTTCCATAACCTAACTATCTCCTTAACAATCTTTTCATATCGTTCACCTTTAGGTTCGATAACAAATTTTCTTTGATTTTCATCAACAATATAAATTTCAATACTTAAATATTCATCTGGCAACAAATAGTCAATGAACGTAGACCACTCTATAAGACAAACTCCGTCTCCTTCAATATATTCTTCAAAGCCTAAATCTTGCTTCATTCCTTCTAATCTATAAGCGTCTATATGATACAAAGGTAATTTGCCCTCAAAATAGCACTTTAAAATATTAAATGTTGGACTCGTGATGTTTTGAGTTATTCCTAAATATTCACCTAAAGCCTTAGAAAATCTAGTTTTTCCCGCACCTAACTCTCCATTTAATGTAATTAAAAAGCCACCAAAACAATATTCACTTATTATTTTAGCTAATCCACATGTCTCTTCTTCACTTCTAATTATTAACTCAGTTTTCATATTCTTTCCTCGCAAACAAAGTCATAAACTTATCAAAACCATCATAGATAATTTGATCTTTAAAATCCCCATCTCCATTGATTGCATCAATTTTTAATAACTCTAACTCTTTTTCTAAAATATTTTCTATTTCTTTTCCATATTGGTATCTTTCTTTATTAACTTTGTATTCATCTTCATCTAATATTTTTATTTCACTTTTTACGGTCTTAACTAAATCTAAATCGTAATCAATATATTTGATTGTATCATTTTCTACAACACAAGGAGTTGCCATATTGCAGTAATAGTGTACACCTTCACTTCTAATTATTCCCATAACATTAAACCATCTATTCTTATAATAAATGCTTAATGAAGGTTCTTTTGCCATCCATACTCTATTATCACTTTCTCGAATAAGGGTCTTCGCATTTGAAATCATAATTTTTTCTTCATCTTCATAAATTAAAGCCGCTTTATCCCAAATTCTATGTAAACTTCCATCATGTTTAAAACACATTACTCTCATCCATTTTAACTTTTCCATAAATACTCACTCTCTCACATGCATTAGTATAACAAAATGGAAGCACAAAAAAAAGCATATTAGAAATTAAATCTAACATGCTCTTTCTTTTATAAGATACTATGCAGCTCTTACTCTCTTTCTAAGTTTCATGATTAAGAATACGCCTCCAATTGCTCCAGCTCCTCCTAATACGAAGAATACCCATGTGAAGTCTGCTCCGCCTTTAGTTGCATTTTCTTTTTGTTGATCTAGAGTTGGACCATCATATCCATCTTTTTCTATTCCTATTAAGATGTATTTTTCACCTTTATAGTTAATTACATAGTCTGCTAATGTATACTCTTTATTTGTATTCTTAACATTACTTGAAATATTTAATGGGAAGTAGTCTGTATATTGTTTAAATACACTTCCTCCGATTGCTCCACTTGCATAGATTGAGAATATTGATCCTTCTCTATCTGGTACTACGCCCATCAAGAAGACATTATCTTTATCCCCAATTAAACTCATATCTTCAAAATAGAAACTGTTTCCATCTTGTGATATCTTTTGCAAGATTACCATATCGAATTGTTTGCTTTCTTCCGCTGCATTCATTGCATCATTCAACAATGTGTTATCGATTACACTGAATGTATTATCTGCTGGCATTATTATAAATTCTCTTACTACTTCATTTCCTGCTGGATCTTTTACGATAAATTTATAATGTCCAAATCCTGATAATTCTACTGTATCATCACTTGTGAATGATGTATCTCTTATCTTCTTATTGTTTCTGTAGCCTAATACATCCATTCTGCCTTTATCATCTCTAAATGTGATTCTAATTCTTCCGCTTCCTTGATATATTTCTCCATCTGCTACTTCTACATTTTCTGTTTCATCAAGTGTTTCTACTATCATTACTGGTGCTTTTGTATCTACCCTCATTAATGAACTTGAACTTACTGCTGATGTATTTCCTACTTTATCTTTTGCTCTATATACTATTTGTACTGTTCTTACTTCTCCTACAAATGATGTATATCCTAATTCAAATCCACCGTTGTAATTGTTCCATAATTTTGGTTCGATTCCATCAATCCATACTTGATATTCGTACTTAACGTTATTTGTTATATCACTTGCTCCACTTAATCTGAAGTAAATGCTTTCTGCATTTGTATCATATTCCATTGAACCTGCTGTTTCTGTTACAGTCATTCCATCGAAACTGATTTCTACTTCACCATTCTCTGGAACTTTTGTATCCATAATCTTATATACAAATTCTAATCTTGATACATTGTTACTACTATCTTCTGCTCTTAAGATTACTGAGTATTTCAAGTATTCTTGTCCACTTAATTCTGCTAATAATCTTATTTCTTCTATTGTGTATTCAATATTTGCATCTTTCACATAGTTGTGTTGTAATGTGATATTTGCTTTTACCCATGCTTCTATATACTTAGCTACTTTTTCTTCTTCTGTTGCTCCTGGGTATTTTGCTCCTCTTATTTCTGTCGCGAATTCTTCATCATATTCTTGCTCCTTAACAAAGTTCTCGCCTACTTCTACTCCTTCTTTCATAAAGATTGGTGCTTCTGTATCTTCAACTTTGATTGTGTATGTTACTTCACTTCTATTGTTGCTACTATCTACACTGTAGAATGTTACTCTATAATATCCTACTAGAGCAAAGCTTATGTTCTTAACTCTAAACTTAACTAAGCCTGCATCTTCTTCAACCGGTACTATTACATAATCTACATTTGCTTTAGCTGCTGTATATGTTGTTCCTAGTCTTGAATATGTGATTTCACTTATATCAACTATCTTGTTCTCTTCATCTTCTACATCGTATGATGTGATTTCTTCTAATCCTATAGCACATGCTTCTCCTCCTCTAAAGCATACTTTACTACTATCAATATTTAGTACTCTATATACTTTAGCTGCATCTCTATCTAATTCGAATCTTTCACCTTCGATTTCAAAGATATTGTTATTTACTTCGATTACTGCTCCTAATGAATCTACTAACTTAACTTCATTTCCTTCATCAATTATTGTATATAACTCTCCATCTATTGTTAGATAAATGTTTTCTGTTATTACAATTGAGTTGCTATCAATTACATTTGGTGCATGCTTATCAAATACATCAATTGTTGTCTTGAAGATGCTCTTTGGTGCATTTCCTACATAGTCATAAACATTGTATACTAATTCGTATTGTGCTTGTTTTATGAATGTATATCTTACATTTCCACTCATATCTGTTGCTTTTACTACATACTTGATTCCATCTACTCTTCCTACGTATGCATTTCCTTCTAATACGAATTCTACTTTTACTTTTGTTCCATCTTCTTTTAACATCATTAAGTCAAAGTCATAGAACTTCTTCTCTTTTATTGTTCCTGCTGCATCAAATCCATATGCATCTGTTGCTTTTACTGATAATACTGTGTATTCGCTTCCTTTTGCATCGTTTATGTATAGATTATTTGAATTCTTTATGTTGTTTTCATTTACTACTGTTGGTCCTTCGTTATCTACAACATTGATTACTAAGTATGCTGGTTTTGCTTCATTTCCTGCTGCGTCTTTATATGTATATTCAACTACATATTCTCCTACTTCTTTCAAGATATATGTGAAGTATTCCCAGTCATTTTCACTTGTATATATTGTCTTCTTGTTCTCTGGATCATTTATGTTGTAGTAATTAATAATTAATCTATCACTATCATTTACTACTGCAGAGTAACTCTTTGAATCTACGCTCTTTATGTATGCAGTTATGATTTCTTTTATTGCTGGTGCATATTCTTGTCCTGTTCTTGTTTCTACTTTTGTATCGTATTTTCTACAATCGTATACTACTTTTCCCGCAATATCTTTACATGCTATCTTTATTCCTGCTTCTTCATTTACGATTTCACCTAATACTTCTAGCATCTTTCCTTTTATACTTCTGTTTACTACTATTGTTGGTACTGAGAAGTCTAATGCGATATCTCTTTCTGCCTTTATTCCTGATACATTGTCTGCTCTTATATACAATTTATTGATATTTGTATTTAATGTGTATCCTTCAGCTAAGTCTAAGACATCTTTAATTCTTATTGAATCGTTTAATCCGAACTTGATTACATCATCCCATGTTCCCGCACAACTTCTTGTTTGGTTATTGTCTAATGTGAATCTACATCCGTTTTCATCAACTTCAAACCAAATCTTTCTTGAACTTCCTACCATGAATTCAAATCTCATGTAACTCATTTCTTCATATAGTACTACTGATAATTTATCTAATCCGTCTAAATTAAATACTCTATCTGCTGTATCTACATCATCACTGCTTACTAATCCGAATCCATCGTTCTCTGTATCTACAATAATCTTTTGTACTCTTACATTTCCTGCTACATCTTCTACTCTTAACATGTATTCTCCATCTGCAAAGTTAGAATTTCTTCCTCCCATTGTGATGAATTCTTGTTCTAAGTTAATTGGTGTTTCTACTGTTGTCTTTACATTTATAACAACGAATGATTTTACATCACTATTATAGAACTTACTTACATTATCAAGTGCATAAACTTTTATTGTTTCTTTATAAACTTTATGTTCTCCTTTTTGAACATAATTGTCTATATTGTTTGTGTTTACAATCTTGAATACTGGTTTTGTATTATCTATATTTAGTGTCTTACTTGCGATTTGTTTGTTTCCATATACATCTTCTACATATACGATTAATCTATATGTTCCTGTTTCTAATGTACTGTCGCTTACCATTGTTATACTGTTTTCTGACACTACTCCACTTGCTGCACAGTACTTACAATCCAAATACTCTGTTGTGAAATTATCTTTTGTTATTGTAGCTAATGCCGCAACATTTGATGTTCTTTGGATAATATATTGTACTTTTGCAATCTTTGCACTTTCTTTGTTATTTACTAAATATGTAAATGTATTTTCTTGTGCATCTGTCTTAATTATTTGATTTGCTACATTTATTGTGATGTCTGGATCGTTTGTATCAAAGTTTACATCCACTACTGCTGGTTGTCCCATTTGGCCTAACTCTAATCCTTCATCTACTGCATAGTTATCAAATACTTTGATTTGAATCTTCTTATTAATGAATCCGCCACTGAACAATGTTGCAAAGTTTGCTGGTGTGATTTGTAATTTGTATCTATTGTTTGCCCCAGTTATTGATGTTGCTAAATCACTTGATTCTACCCAATTGTTTGTTCCATTTTCTACTGATACTACGAATCTATTTACTTTCTCTGTTGGGTTATTAACAATTATGTCTATTGTTATTGTCTTTGTTGTTCCATCATATTTTGCATTTCCTACTGTTACAGATCTGCTTTCATTATATTCTAATTCATATTCTTGTGTTGTTACACTTACATTTCCTGCTTTATCTACTATCTTTGTCTTGAAGTGTAATTTTGTTCCATCAAATTTATTTATATCTACTAAATCACAATCTCCACTTGATACTTTATGTGCATCTACTACTACACAATACAATGTTTCATCTGAATATAAGATTTGCATTGACGCATTCTCTTCTATTCCTTCTTTTACAATATTGTATCTTATGTAGTAATTTGAATTTTCTTTATGTAATCCAAATGTTGCTACTTCCTTATCTGTATTTAATGGAGCAATTGTATCTAATGGAATGTTATTTAATTGACTTCCTTCAATTGACACAATATTTTCTTCTACATATCCTAACTTATCTGTAATTCTATATTTTAATGTATATAATCCATCTAAATTAACACATGCGATATTTTCTTCTACGCCTGCTTCTAATTCATTTACACAGTATGTATTTCCTTCTGTATCTACGAAATAGTACTCTACTTTATCTATTAATAATCCATTTGTTACACTTGTATAAGTTACATTATACGCATTCAACCATCCAGCCTTATTATTTACTGTTGTGCTTATTGTTGATTCTACTGCCGCATTTCTTTCAATATAGAAACTTCTTAATTCTCCTAAGTTTCCTGCTTCATCTTTGATTTGATATGTTATTGTTCCTACAAATTCTTCTAATCCGAACAATTCATTCAATGACTTAGCACTTCCTACACTGTTTCCATTTGTATCTACACTTACATCAACTAATGGTGCACATGTTCCGTTATAACAAATTTCAATAAATACTTTTTGTCCTAGTTCATAGCCATTTAAGATTTCTTCATATACCGCTGATCCTGGGAATACCAATTTAATATCTCCTGCGTTATATACAAATTTATTTCCAGAAGCTGCTATTTGTGTTACTACTTCATATCCTTTTAGCGTTCCATTATCGTATTCTTCTTTCAATAATTTTCCACCGTTTATTGATAATTCGAAATCTTTTCCTTCATTATATGTTGGTGCACTCTTATCTAATGAGTTTACTCTTATTGCTCTATAACTTGAGTTACCCCATTTATTTGTTACTTTTACAACATATAAATTGTTCTCTGCATTTTCAATATTTAACTTATCTTTACTTACTGCAATCGCATTTTCTGCTTCTTCGTATATCTTGCTTACGCTTGTATACTTAGTGTCAAATGGTAATACTTTGTATTCAACACTTGTAATATCTTCTAAGTCTCCCTTGATTACGATATCAACTACTTTTGTTTGTGATGGAGAATTATCAACACTCAAACTAAAGTCTGGTGCGGCGTCACTTATGTTGCTTACATGTACTCTCTTAATTGTGTGGTTTCCTACTCTATCTTCTACATAAATATTCAAGTATCCGTTTTCTCTTACTAAATATGATACTTTATATTTTCCACTTTCTTCATCTTTGCTTAATGATTTTGATATTTCTACTGATCCACATGCATCAAATGCTTTAATATTTTCTATCATATGGTTACCGAAACATACTTTTAATACGCCTCTTGTATTTCCATCAAAACTATAATCATCGATTTCTATATCGATATAAATGTATCTGTTTGTGAAATCCACAATTGTTGTATATAAATCATTTGTGTTATCAATTCTCATTGATGTTCCATCATTTTTTCTTACTCCTGTAACTTCTATTACTGGAGCAATACTATCATAATATAGATTAAATACTTCGTCTGATACATTTGTTAAGTTATCTAAGATTCTTACTCTTATTCCGATATTTCCTATTAAGTTTGTATTATTTAACTCAATAGTCAATCTATTTGTTTCTGTATTGTAAGTAAAATCATCATTAATATCAAACTCATCACAAATCTTATATGATAAAGAAATACAATACTGTATGCTTTCCCAATCTACTCCATTTATGTCTGTTACTGTGAATACTGGATTTGAATTTGTTCCATTATTCTCCAATACAACATTTGGTCCGATATTGTCAACTTTTACATTTGCTTCTTTTCTACTTGTATTTCCTAATGAATCTTTTGCTTCTATTACAAGTACATATTCTCCTTGTAATTCATCCATTAACACTGCTTTTCCATCTTTCATAAATGTATATGTTACTACAATGTTACTTGCTTCATCTCTATCTACATGTTCATCTACAAAGTTAGCTACTTTTCTTGCATTTGTTACATCATACAAGTCTCCATTTGCATCGATTTCATATTTTGCATAGTCTTCAGATATTTCTACATCGATTTCTGGTCCTGCATTATCAAACATTAATAATGATCTTAATAATTCCTCATTACCTGCTTCATCAATTGTATATACGAATAAGTGATATAATCCATTCAACTCATCATTTCCTACTGTCATTGCTAGTTTATTTGGATTATCTCCTTGTCCTTTTGGTAAATCATACATGTATTGTAAATAGAAGTTATTGAATGTACTTGCATCTACTTCACTTATATCGATTTCTCCATTTTGTGGAACTAATAACCATAATGATTTTACAAATGGTGCTCCTGCTACTCCGATAAAGTTAAATACTACATCATGTCTCTTAGCAAATTTACTTTCTAATGTTGAGATATCAATTTCAAATCCTTCTTTATCTATCTTAATCTCTTTATCTCTTATCTTAACGATATTTCCTGCATTATCTTCAATTGTGATTGTGTATTTATTGTATTCTTCAATTGTACATACTACTTTATCTTCTCCGATTGCGCATTCTTTATCTCCTACAACAACTCTCTTCAATCCACTTAATTCTGTACTTTCATCTTCTTCTATTTCGCTAATTTCAATCATTACATTTCCATTAGTCCAATTTTCGTTGTATGCTTGTCCAGTTTTATCAAAATAATTTACTGTAAAGTTGTTTAAGTTTATTTCATTATCAAATTTAAGAGTAAATGCTTCTAACTCTTTATAGTGATTATTTGAAATATACGCTACTACTGTTACTGTGTATTCACCGTTGTAACCAGCATTCTTTCCATCGATTACTGCTACTCCATTGCTCATTAATACTGGAGCACCTGCTTGTAGTCCTTTGCTTACTTTATATGTTATCTTAGAGTAATCTTCGTGTCCTGCTACTGTTAATATATGACTTTGCGCCCATACATCTTCTCCGCGTTCTACTACTGGTTCTACATATTTTAATGCAAATTCATAAGTTACTACATTTAACCCTTGGTCTTCGATCTCAATTAATACATATTCGTAATCATTTACCATATCGATTACTTTATTTACTTCTTCTTGACCGTATTCACTTGCTTCATGCTTTAACTCACAATTCAAATATGTTTCATCACAGAATGAAATTCTATATTTTGCTTTTTCACTGAATTCGCTCAACTTAATTGTTACACTCTTATTGAATACTCTTATTACATCATTTCTATCTGCTTCAGCTACCATTGAATTATCTACTACTTCATATTTAGCTCTTGCTTCTTCATTATCTATTTCTATCTCGAATTCTTGGCTACTTCCGTTTCCTACCATATCTTGATATCTAATAGTTAATGTTACATTTTCATTGAATTCTTTGTTCATAATTGTTCCAATATAACAACTACTTCCATCTGATAATTCACATGTTACTTTATTTACTGGTGCGTATCCGCTTTCATCGATAATGTCTAATACACTTATCTTTGTTCCTTTTTTACCTACTTCATTATCTAATTCAAAATTAACTCTTACGTTATCTTCTACGTCAATTTTTACATTTTCTAATGCTACTGTATGGTCTTTATTGAATCCTAATGCATCTCTTACGCTTATCAATACTTCCATATTTTCTTTGTTTGTTACTACATCAGATTTTACTCTTAATCCAAATGATAATACGTTTCCTGATAATGTTTGTTGGATTGTTTCAAAGTATAATGATTCTACTTTTGTTACTTCTAATACACTTGTATCGTCAAATGTTACTGTTACTCTTATGATTGAATATTCTGTATCGTATTTTCCACAGTATATTATTCCTGTTTCTTCATCTGTTAAACATTTTGCTGCTTCTAATACGAATTCACCTATTTCTGGTGCTGTGTTATCAATTGTTATTTCTTTACTTGTTACTACTTCAGTATTTACATTTCCTAATGAATCTGTTGCTCCTGTTACTGATAATGTATATACACCATCATCTAATGGTACTGCTATATTTACTTTTCCATTTACTAATGTTGCAAACTTCCATTCACCTTCTGCTTCGCCTACTTTTACCCATCTATATTGGATTTCTGCATTCTTAGCTAGATTACTTTGATGATCTGTTACTTCTACTACTACATAGTTTCCGCCACTTGCTATTGGTGCACTTATATTTTCATCATTAATCTTCATTGTTGGAGCGTTATGATCTACTGTAAATTCATATGTATCGCTACGTGAATTTCCTAATTTATCTGTTCCTGTAAATGATACTGTTACTTTCTCTGACTCTATACTACTTATATCAATATTATATTGTCCATTTCCATCTGCTGTATATTCTTCACCATTTACTGTTACTGTTATTTTATCGCATCCACTTGCATACTTGCTTCCTGCATTATCAACACATTCAAACTTAGCAATTATATTATTTCCTACAATATTATTTGCATGATTATGACTTATTGTCACTACTGGCGCAATATTGTCTACATATAGATTGCTGTTTGTTTCTTCTTCTATTGTATATACTACATTATTGCTTCCTTTTACAGTTGCTATTGTTCTTCCTGATGCTGCATCTCTTGACATTACTGCTGCTGATAAAATGCATTCTTTTCCTTCATTTGCACATAATGGTGTTACTCCATCATATACATATGATCCTGTATAAGTTACTCCATCATCTGTTTCTAATTCTACTGTGATAGCTTTATTTAATCTTACGATTAATGGATATCTATCGTTTTCTCCTAATCCATTTGCTAATGGAGCATTGAACTCTAATGATACATTTATTGTGCTTCCTTCTCTCACATAGTATCTTGCTCCAACACTTGATTCTGTTGTAAACTCAAATGTTTTCAAACTTCTCTTTATATTATCATATACAACTACATCGTTTCCTTCTTCGTCTACTGTTACACTTATATCATTTCCTGCTAAATCTTTTAATCCACTTCCGTTAAATACTAACTTTAATTCAATTAAATATAGATCATATGATGTATGTAATGAATTTGTGTTCCAGTATACATTGTATACACCTTCACCTTTTTCTACTGCTACAGTTAATGGGATTTCTGTGATTGTATATCCGTTTGATTTACATACTTCTAAGAAGTCTGTTTCGCCTGAAATTCTACATAATAATTTGAATTGATCCTTAATCTTATTATATGTATCATCAAATGTTAATTCGTTATTTTGTTCTATTGTATAAATCAATATTCTATTTACACTTATATCCGCTGTTGCTACTACTTCTTTTTCTCTTACAAATACTAATTCATTTCCACCTTTTACTACATTGATTGAATATGTTTTGTATTCATATGGTAACTCAGCTTCATTTAGTGCTCTATCAAATACTTCTCCTTCTAGAACCAAACTTACTACTCCTGCTTCTGCACCTACTACGTATTCATATGTTATTGATGCATCGTCTTCTACTATTCCATTTATTTCATATAGTACATTTCCTTCTGCATCTTTTACATATAATGTTGGTACTCCACTTACTGGTTCTTCAAATACTACATTTATTACTAGTACATCACTTGCTTTAACAAATACGTTTGCTTTTATTTCTTTGTTATCTTTCTTTAGTACTACTTTATTTACTTTTGCTTTTACGTTATCTGCTACTACTTTTACTGCATTTAAGGATTCTTCATCTATCTCTACTCTTGCAGCATTTCCTACCACATCTGTTAAGTATCCACCAGTTAATTCTAATGAACTTAATTCTCCTGCATCACTTGCTGATACTACATATGTATATGTAATAACTCTCTTATCTGCTGATACTGTTGAAGTTATATCTCCTCTTCCTACATTATCAAACATAATAGATAATTTTGGTCTATTCTTGCTTGCTTCTGTATTTTCTAATGCTTCATTGAATGTTACTTCTACGATGATTTCATCGCCACCTTTACAATAGCTTACTCCATCCACTTCGTTACATCCACTTACTACTACACTTGTTATTGTTGGAACTTCTGTATCTAACTTAATATTTTCATTTTCGTGTACATTTATTTCGTGGTCTAATGCATCTTTATAACTCTCTTTTTCTACATTTGCTACATTGTCATACTTATCATAGAATTCTCCTACTACCTTTGTTACTACGAATTTATCAAATGATACATTCTTAGCACTTATTACGATATCTATATTTACGATATCTGATTCTATTACTTGTGTTGTTCCTGTTCCATCAAATGTTCCAAAGTTTGTTACGATTACTAAATTCTTATATTTGTGAATTTCTTCATCAAAGTATAATGATACTCTTACCTTATTTCCTGTTGTGCAGTATCCATTTACATCACAATCTCTTGCTACTGATGTTATATAATTTTCTTCTAATAATTGTGGCGCTCTTGTATCTACTACATAATCATCAATTACTTGGTATCCATCTCTAATAAAGATTGGTTTCTCTGCGTTTTCGTTTCCTAAATTATCTTTTACTAAGTAATCTCCTGATCCATTAATACTTACGATTCTTATTTCTCCATTGTCTCCACTTTGTACTGTGTATTCAAATTCTAAGAAATTAGTTCTTTGACTACTAAATTTAGCTTCTCTTGCTACTCCACCTACTGTCATTGATAAGTAGATTCCGTTTGAATACTCTTTTATTGTTTTATTAAATGGTATTACAATCTTAAACTTATCTCCTACTTTACAGATTCCTGAAGCACAATCAGATGTACTGTTTGCTTTTACTTCAATTCCATAACTGTACAAGATTTCCATTGCTGATGTATCTTTTTCTACATTTACTGATGATGCTTTATTTCCTCTTCCTGTATAGTCAAAAATACTATTTGCTGCTATCTTAACTATTACGATGTCTGTCGCAGTTATTCCTGTTAAGCCAGTGATTGTTGCTGTCTTAAATCCATCTCCATCTGTTCCTAATACTACTGTTACATTAAGTGCTGTTGATGTTCCACCACTGTTCTTCTCTACTACAAACATTGATGTTGTTAATGCACAATTTACATATGCTTTATTACATTCATATCTTATTACTGCTGTTGATGATCCTTTATCGTTTTCTCCTGCATTACTTAGTTTGATTTCTAAGTCTATGTTATCTACGATTACATTTCTATCATATTCTGGTAATACTGTATCCAACACATTTCCGGCTGCATCTTTTAATCCGTTTGCAATAAGTTTCATATTGCTTCCTAATTGTCCGTTATCGCTTGGTGATACTGTATATGTAAATACGATTGATTTATTGCTGTTTGCTACAGCCTTACTCCAAGTACCTCCAGCAGCCTTATCAAAATACATTTCTAATCTTACATTATTTAACAATTCGTTTACATTAGCAATTGGATCTGTAAATGTTACTGTTACTGTAAATACATCTCCTGATTTATAGTATTTTACTCCAGATACTTCATTACTAGCGATTGCATCTGCTATTACTACTGATTCTACTCTTGGAATTGCTGAGTCTAATGTTATATTTGTATTCTTGTGAACTTCTCCATCTCCGCTCACTAGCAGTTTATTATCTGCTTTATCATAGAAGTTTCCTGTGATTTTTGTCACTATGAAACTATTCAATTTATCTTCTATTGAATCATCCACTTCTACTGTTATTACAACTACTTGTGATTTTACTATTGCACTCATCAAGTGTTCGAATATTCCAAAGTTTGTTTCAATTCTTAAATTGTCATATTCTTCTACTTCTTCATTAAAGTGTAACTTAACGTTTACTCTTCCACTAGTTGTACATACACTATTTGTACATCCTACTGCTTCTGAAGTAATACTATCAAGTTCTGGTGCTTTTGTATCAATCCTCATGTTTCCTGATACTGAATCATCAGTTAAGTCTAATTCACTTGCATCTAATACATTTCCTAATGCATCCATAATCTTGTTTGATGAGAATGATACTAATTGTATTGTCTTTTCTATATTCGTCTTTGTTACTGAATATACAAATTGTACTTGATTTCCTTCTACTAATAAGTAACTTAATTTAATATCGGCATCATTTGTATTAATTTCAACTCCATCTACCTCTGCTACTGGTTTATTAAATGTTATTACTACTTTTAGAATTCCATTTAATCCACAATCTTGACATCCAATAGATTGAATTGTTGATACTCCTAGCGCACTATTATCTGCTGACAATACTATTGTGTTACTTGTTGCTGTATTTCCTACAAAGTCTTTCTTACTTGTTCCTAATTTTACAACCAATTCGCCTTCTGCGATATTCATAGTGCTTAAGCCTGTAATTGTGATTGTATCATCATCTACTTCAATATTTGATTTTGCTACATCTACATTTCCTAGCTTAACATCTAAATCATTTGCACTCAACAAACAATCTGCAGTTTTTCTATCTTTGCTACATTCATATTTTATTACTGCACTATCTCTTATTTTTGTCTCTGTTGTTGATAATCTATATTTAAATACTTCGTTATCTACATAAATTGATTCTTTTACATATGATGACATTTCTGATACTAATAACTCTATTGTTCTATTTTCAAACGCCATCTTCTTTTCATTGAATTTTGTTATTGTTAACTTACCATCTTTATCTGATATATCTGATGTGTACAACAATTTAGAACAGATTAATTTTTCGTTATTTTCTCCACCTACTACACAGTTCAATGAAATATCTGTATTTATTGTAACTATTGTTGGATATACTTTTATTCCTCCAACACTAAATACAAATGTTACTGTTAATGTTTTGTTTGCCGCTTTTTTTGTATCTACATAGTATGTATTTCCTACAATATCTGTTACACCTTCAATATTGAAGTAAATTCCTTCGATATCTGCTGGTTCTCTATCTATCTCAATACTGTATGTACCATCTTCATCCTCATCAAAGTCTATCTTTGAGTTACTTGCACTATCATACTTATATGTATTTCCATAGTAGTCAAGCATTTTATTATTCAATGCTTCTAATGCACTTACTTTTATTACAACATCTACATCACTTTCATCTTTACTTGCTACTTGATATGCATACGCCACTAAATTATTTTGTATTTCTAATAATCTAAATGTATATGAACCGAATGTTCCTTCTAATACTAATGTTTCTGATGCTGTTTTGATATTTCTATCAAATCCTAATACTACTACAATTACTTCATCTAATCTGTATACATTAGCTGTCTTTGACTTTGGCATTTCTTTAGTAATATCTGCTTCTTCATAATCACTTAAGTAAATAGAATTTAAGATGATTCCTGTATTATTGTAATCTAGTCTCATTTCCTTAACAATTACATTTCCACTTGGATCTTTTACCTCTAAGTACAACCATCCTGTTTGAGACATTGTGTATTCATTTGCTTCATCTTCTACTAGAGTACACATTGCCCATGCTGGTGATTCTAAATCTATTTGTTGTGTACACACTCTCCACTTATGTTCAAATAATTCACTTGGATCTGCTCCCTTATATGAACTTACTACATTTCCATAGTAGTTTGTTACTTTGAATGTTACACTTTCATTTGAATAAATTCCTTCTACATAATTTACTACATTTGCCTTACTACTTCCTTTGTAATAGCCTACTGTATATCCAAAACTTCCATCTTTTAATAATGTTCCTTTGGCTAATACATATTCTTTTCCTGCTACTGGCTTAATTGTATAGTTTGTTGTTGAAATTACTTGTGCTCCATACAACTTAACTACTACTTCTCCTGATGCCCAAGAATCCCCTATATCATATTCTCCACTTGTCCATGATATTGTTATTGATTGTCCTCTAGTATCATTTAAACTTGCAAATGTTCCTTTTGATACTGCTACTGATTTATCTCCATCATAGTATTTGTTGATTTCTTCAAATACATGATTTGTTAAATCTATTTGTTTTGGTGAAATTATTGCTGTTCCTGTTAAGATTCCACTTCCTGATACTTCATAGTTTGTTGAATCTCCTTCACTTACACTTATTCCACTTATTGTATATGTTGTTGTTCCTACATTTGTATTTGCTACTGTTACACTTGCTCCTATTAATTCTACCTTTCCACATTTGAATCTATAGTTTGTATCAATATTTGGATCTCCTGTGTAAACTAATTCTCTTACTGGAACTTTACAATTATCTATATTTATTGCTAGTCCTTGTTTCTTAACTGTATATACACCATTTACTGTTTCTAAGGCAAATGTTCCTACTAATACAGCTTTATCTTCTGCTTTTAAAGTTATTGATTCTAATGTTGTTTTTATTACGTATTCGCCTACGTTTTTACCATTATTTCCTGTAACATCTTCAATTCCCACATTACTACTATTGAACTGACTCTTTATTTTATTTAAGAACACATTACTCATAAATGATTTATCCATATTTGCTACTAGTGATGGTAATTCTACTATGATTTCACTTTCGCCGTCATATGAATAACCTTTTGTATCAAATATATGTGATTTATCTTTTAATGTTACTTTTATTTCTCCACCAAAATCTATTGTTAAGTTTATTGTTAATACTGAATCATTTCCTGCTGCATCTGTTGCTGTCATTGTGATTACAAATTCGCCTAACTCTGCAAATAAATCTCCATTTACTAATGTTGCTTCATCATTCCATTCAAATTCATGACTAAAGTAAGCAGACAAGTTATATGTCTTCTCTATTGTTTCTTTAAATGTTGCAAAACTGCTTCCCACAAATACCGTTCTTGCTATTGTTTCTCCATCAAATGCTGCTGCACTTGTTATAATTTGATATTTCATCATCTCTACTGATAATGCATAGTTATCTTGTGATCCTAATGAACCTGCATTTCCTGCTAAGTCTTTTGCACCTAATAAAATATTACTCAATGACATTTGTCCATTATCACCATCTACTACTGTATATGTGAATCTGATTGAGTTTCCGCTAATAACTGCTGTTATTGGACTCTTAGTCACTCCTCCTATTGTCAATGTCATATTGTTTGTTGTACCTGTTGAGATAATATCTCTATTAGCAGTAAAGTTGAATGTTAATGTACTTCCTACTCCACAATAATATCCATTACATCCTGTTTGTGTTATTCCATCAAATCCGATATTGTAATTTCCACTTAATATTTCTAAATCCAAACTGAATTTTCTTCCTGCAAATTTATATACTACTGTTTTTGTGTCGTTTTCATATGCTACAGCTCCACTTCCTATTACTAGTGAAATAGTTCCTACGCCACCATATTTTGCTTGGATTGTTAATACTAATATTTTTGAATCTTCTAAATCTTTTTTACATCCTGTGATTGTTGCGTTTCCTGTTATTATTTCTATCGCTAAACAATTCAATGTTACTATTTCTTCAGTGAATGTAAATCTAATCTCTCTAGTTTCATTCGCTTTTAATGCACCTGCTGTATACGCTGGATCTCCTACCAAATCCATTTCTCCAGATCCTACTGTTACTCCTGTTCCTGAAATCTTACTTCCAGCAAATGTGTTTCCTAATTTATCTTTTACCCAACTACTGAATTCTACAGATATTTCTCCTTCTCCTGGACACTTTCCTACACTTATAATATGTATTCCGTTTTCATATCTGATTTTTACTCCAGTACATACATTTTCTCCTGCTTTTACTGTTGGTATTCCTTGTATTACACTATTTAAGTCTATTCCTACTCCTGTATCTGATGCTACTACACCTATTTCAAATCCGTGCTCTGTATCGAATTCTCCTCCAGTTGTCTTGTTTGAATCTAATACAATACTTGGTCCTGTTGTATCATAAATTAATGAAGTTACTTTTCTATCACTGAAACTTAATGAGACGTTTTCATTATCTGTTATTTCTCCTTTAACATATATTTCATGTGTACCTTCTGCCGTTAATGTGCTCGGTTTTTCACAAATTAACGAACTTCCTGATTGCCCACATGTAAATGGATAATCTTCTCCATTTGCTTTAGCGTATACTTCGAATGCACTAAATGTTGCTATTGCTTTATTAAATGTTATTTGAACTGAATAGTCATTATAGTATCCATCTACACCTTTTCCTAAAATAACTGCTTCTCTTAAGTTTAATCCGTTTGGTATTAATGTTATATCAAATACCTTATCACTTGCTACATTTAATGACGCTCTAAATAAATCAGTTATAGCCTTTGCTGTAATTACTATTCTTTCATCTGTTAATGTGTGCATTGCTGCTTCTGTATCTTGATAGTATTTTACAATTAATCTTATTTTATGTTTGTATATTCCATTTGCTTCATCAACTAATTCACGTTGATCTTCTATTAGTTTAAACTCTGTTACTTTAAATTCTTGTCCTACTGTGATTAATTCTTTATCTAAAACGATTCCTCCATCAGCATCATCTTCGATTTCTATAATAAAGCACATTGAATCATGAATTATTAATGATGGTATTGAGTTCTCACAAGAAGTTGAATCTAGTGGCCCTCTTATACTATTTATCTTTGGTGCCTCGTTGTCAGATGTATAAACAAATGTAAACGGCGAAAATTGTGTTATTATATGATCATCTGCATTTGTTATCTTGTATGCTGAAGAATCTTTATCATTATTTGTTATTGATACAAAGTATGCTGGACGCATTTCAGTTCCTGGAAGTCCTTTTTCCTTATGTGGATCCTCAGAAACATCTATAAAACAATAATTATTACTTTGACAAGAGAACGTAAATTGATCGCCATCAACATCATTGTCCACCAACGGAATATATGATGGCGCACTATTTATATATGTTACCTCTATTTCTCTTCTAACATCACCAACATCTACTATTGCTACACCTGTTATTGATTTGAATGATCCACCATACTCTATTGTATCTACTATTGATGGTCTATTTATAAATGACAAAGAATTTAAATATGCACTGAATTCTACTGTTCCTTTTACTACTCCATCTACATCTGATGTTACTTTTATTCCTGTTAAATTTGATAATTTTGATTGTAATTTTTCATCATCAAAATCTTCCAATACACTACTTGCATATACTGCATCGGCATTTCCATCTTTTGCTATTAATTTAAATCCTACATTCTTTCCATAGATTCCTGATAATGTACAAGTTGCTGTTCCACTTTCTGTTGATGCTGTATTACATCCACTTACTCCATATGGATCTACTTCTAATGTTAATAAACTTGAATCATATTTTATTACATTTACTTGTACGTTCTTTTCTATTTTTGATCTAAAAATTATTTTGTATTCTATCAGTTTTCTTGCACTATTGTTAATTACACTATATGTTACCCCACCTAATGGATATATAGTTGGTGACGAACTTGTTGATTCATCTGATTGGCTATCATACGTTTGTGTTACTGATGTTATTTCATCTTCCACTCCCTCAGCAAATGTAACTGTTAAACGATATTTTAACCCTGCATCTACTGTCATTGTTATATTTTGTTTTGGATTATGCTCTACAAAATAATAGAAAGTTGTTGTGTCATTACTTTCTGGTCCATCTTGAGTTATATACTCATATTCTGATCCTGTGGCTAATTCTGCACTTATCTTTATATCACTTGAATTTGTACTTCCTATTGTTATATCTGAAGCACTTATTACGCCATATTTATTATAAACGGTTGCTACCTCTATTGTGTTAGCCCCTTTTGCTAAACCACTTATTGTTAATTCTCCACTTGTAACTTTACATGTGACTGATCCTTTCAAGAAATTACATCCACTTATTTTTGTTCCTGAAGCATCATAGTAGTAGTCACCCTTTAATGTTGGTGTTATTTCTGCTACTCCATCTTTTGCATAATGACTTCCTGAGAAAATATTTTCAGAATTATTATCTATTTCAAATGTTATTCCTGTACTATTATTTGCACTACTTGTTAAACTTGATGCTACTGTACTTGTGATTAAACCATCTTGTATTGTTAATGTTCCACTTGATACTCCGCTACCTAACACTCCACACACGATATATTGAGTAACATTCATGTATCCTCCACTCTCTGAAGAATTTGTTATTACTGCTCCTGCAGTATATGAAAGTGCTGTGTCTCCTATTTTTATCAAGCCACTATTAATAGTATATTTTCCTTCATATGATCCTCCTGCACCTACATATACTGAGAATGTCATTACAAATCTTACATACAAATCTTTACTTGCATATACCGTACTTCCTCCACCTATGTTAAATAATGGAGAGAAACTACTATTTGTTGATAATTGTACAGTTATTCCTGATGTTCCTAAATCTGCATCATTTGATCCTATTGATGGTAAATCTTGCGTTCCTCCCGCAAATACATTTCCACCTTTATCTACAAGCTTATTTGATGTCTTTGATGAATAACTTGTCATGTCTAATCCCACAATTGAGAATCCATTTGTCATTATTTCATCTGTTACTCTTATTGAATATTGTAATGTCGTTCCTGAAACCAACTCAGAACTGAATGTTGCGTTTTTAGCATCATCTCCAACTTTATATTGTAATGTTGGATATTCTGTTTTAACTGATCCTGCTTCTAGTATGTATCCATCTTCTATTGTTACATTTATATATACTGTTTCTCCTGTTACATACGCCGTCTTGCTTGGATCAGCTAATTCTATCTTTGGCACTTCTTGTACACTATCTATATATACTGTACACAATATTGTATCTGCTGTTATTGTATTACCAGCTTTATCCTTAAATCCATTCGTATTAGCTCTAAGTTTAACATCCATTTTGTCATTCTCATTTTCTGATGAGCAATTCCAAAAATATAACGTTCCTGTCATGCCAGCAAATTCTATTTTACCTGAACATGACGCTTTTCCACTTGTTGAACTAAAACTTACATAATCCGCTATATTAGATGATGAAACTTCATTAACCACTAAATTAGCATCATTTAATGTGAATGTTACCATTCCTTCTAATGTTTGCCCCATTACTTTTGTTCCACCAAGTTCTCCGGCATGAGTAGCATTAGAATCCCCATATTTATAAACTTTTAAATCATTTCCTTTTGTTACTGTTATTTCTTGAGTATCCAAAACACATTCTGGAGCATTTGAATATGTTTCAGACACATTGCCAGAACCATCAATTACTTGGGCATACAATATATAATTACCATCAGCAAAAGATGATGGCATAGTTACCGTTATTCCGTTAACAGGATCTAATACTTGATTAGTTTGTTGCCCTAATCTTTGTGATGAATTACCATCTTTCCCCCAATAATATGTTACTTTTTGCTCTCCATCATCTGTATCATCTGATTTTAATATTATAACATGACTACTTGCATTATTGGCATAACAAACATTAGCAGTACAATCTTTATGTTCCATTGTAAAATTAGCAGCAGTTTGGTCTAAATTAATTTGATTAGTACTAACAACTCTATTATCATTCCCTGCATTATCTACTGCTTTTACTATTATGTAATATTTTCCATCTTCTAAAGCATGATCATCTGTTTTAATCGTAGATCCTAAATCTCTCCATCCATCTACGCAATCATCATCACTCTCACTTGTACTTATACAATACTGTTTTGTTTTCACATTAGAAAGAGTATCCACTACCGAAACACTAATATTATAAGAAGACCCTTTATTTGCAAAGTTATTAATTGTTATAGATGGTGCTGTTTTATCATATTTAAATGAGTTTGATTTTTTTATAGTTGTAGTAGAACTTCCATTACCAGCCTTATCAACCACATACGCCCATAAATACAAATCACTACCTTCAATAGTTGGAGTAGTAGAAAACGATGTTGAACTAGTGCTCTTATAATCACTACTACTACAAGAACTTTTTGTCCAACAGTAATAGACTTTATCTACGCCAGCAGCTCCTGTATCAGATGCTGTTATTTTAACAGATGTACTATTAGACCACTCTGAACTTCCATTAGGATTAAAATCTCCCAATGCTGGGGCGGCATTGTCTAAGTTAAAAGATTTATTTGTACATTTGGCATTACCATAATTATCCATAGCACAGCCATACAAATACCATTTCCCATTTTCTCCAGACAAGCCCGTTGAACTTCCTTCAGCAGTTGGTCTATCTACTCCATCTTCACAACCAGTTCTAGTTATCGTATAATTGCCCCAATTATAGTTGTATGATGAACACCAAACTGGTGCCCAAACATATGATGTAAATTTAACACCATTTGCTGCAGTTGCACTAATCGTAGCATTATGCGATTGCTTTATAGAACCTGAAGTACTTGAGTCAATAGTAACAACAGGTTCGGTAAAGAAATTGGTGTCCAAATAGTCAAATCCCCACCTTTTAGGCGTTCCTCCATACCATTTAATTCCAATCCTAAAACCACTAGTTACCCATTTCGAATTTGACTCAACAAGATTATTAAATGTGTCAGATAGAGCAAATTTATCCTCGTTTAACCACATGCCACCACATCTATACCCGATTTTTGTGGAGCCTCTATGAAAAATCAAATCTCCCGTACCGCAGGCTATATCCCCAACTGTAAGTATTGTTTTACAATTACTCTCAGTTCCATAGTCACAAACAACTGCTGAAATATCATCTACTCCCATGCCACCTTCTGGTGGTCCAAAACTAAATTCAATTTGATTAGCAGTTTCATTAACATAAATATCGTATGCCCTAACATCCTCATGAGCTCCCACTACTCCCACGAACATAAAAGCAAATATCAAAACAAGATATTTAAATAAACTAAACACCTTTCTACCATTATTTTTCTTATTTAATAAAACTGAGTTACTCATATGGACACACTCTCCTTTATACAACTATACAATTTTATTATAGTACTAACCCTTTGTCTAAACAATGAATGCTGGAGTTTTTTGTCTAAATTTGTTTAAAATCAAGATATAGAAAAAGCACTAGAATTTATTTTTTCTAGTGCTTTTGGTCTAATTTAAAGACAATTTTCTCCTTTTGATAAAGTGATAAGTTCCTAGTCCCAATAAAGGTAATACAAATGTCGCTACAATCACTATAGTTATAATAGTTTTTGTATTATCTCCTTTAACTACTACATCTCTATATACAATGGTTTCATTTCCATTACTATCTACTACTTTATATCCTAGTTTATAAGTTCCTACTTTATTTGTATCTACTTCTTCACTTATTCTCTC
>JBGVRX010000030.1:0-3202 GCA_045128835.1 Bacilli bacterium
TAAACAAAGAGTTGATTGAGGAGATTTATAGTGGTAGATCATTAGGCGGTGAGGATATGATTTACACTACTAATGATGGAGAATATAGTATGTCTTTTCTTCAAGATGTACATAGTCCTTCTAAATATGATTGTGAATATAATGATGGTATTTATGATTATAAAAAAGGCTTTTGTCTATATTCTCAAATTGGAGACTTCCTAACTAAAGAATTAAAGTATCCAAAATATTTAGATGATATAAACAGATACGAACGCTGTAATATATTATTGTTTCCGTCTTTTGACTTAAAATATATTAAGGTTAGTTTGAATAGGGCGGAATTTGGTGAAACGGTATTTATTTTAGATGTAGAACACTTTACTCTTAAAGAAGAAAAATTACATTGGATTTAAAATAAATATGAGACAAATTTGAAAATAAAATAAGAATGATTTAAGAAAAGTATAATACTAACAAAAAACAATCATAAAACTTTCATGAAAATAAAGTGAAACAAATGTGAGATAAAATTGGGAAAACACTATGACTTTCTAGAGAAAAACTTGATATAAAGATAAAACAAACTAGAAACAAAATTAGGAAATAATCAATAATATTTAGACACAGTTTTGATACTTATGCGAGATGAATGTTAGACTTAATTAAAATAAAAATGAAACTGTAATGGAACTAAAATGATATAAAAATAATAAATTACTGAGACAAGTAAAGGATAGACTTGAGAAAAACAAGAGACGGAAATAAGAGTAATTTGAAACAAAAGTGAAATTTAGATGATACAAAAATAATAAGTTATTGATGCTTAGAAAGTAAGAAAATACTTTTGTTGTTTAAAGTTTTGTTAAGTGCTAGAATTTAAATGTATTTAATAAAACTTTAAAGGAGGTATTTTATGCCAGATTATAGATTTGAGGGGACGATTGATTCAGATGGTACTCTTCATGGAACTCTTACTGAAATAGGAGATTATGGTGGAGGCAGTGGTGGTACAGGAATTGCTGTTGTCTCTATGGTAGCTATTTATTTGTTATGTTTGATTGGTGGTATCTTCATGCTTTCAAATGTTGCAAGTGAAGCACCTTTTTGTATTGTTCCTGCAGCATTAGCATTTATCATTATGTTAATTCCTGTAATAAAAGCTACAGGTCAAGGAGATTTTGCTTTAAAACTTTTGGTTACATTTTATAGGTGGTCCGACTTACTAATTGGATTAATCATATGTATGTTCTGGATTGCTTATATATCAGAAGCCGTTTCTAGTTTAGTGATTTTATTAGTAGGTTTTGGCTTAATGTACTTAAATGTTATTACAGTTATTAGAGCAATACATAAAGCAGGAGTAGTAGGAGGAATTATAACTATTGCAGTTCCTCTTATAACTTATTTAACCTTTTTAGCGTTATCTAGTGATATTCCAATTGGCTATATTGCTATTATTCCTACGACTAGTATTTGTTTATCTTTATTTGTAAGCGAAATAGTTAATATCACTCAGTTTACTCGTAGGACTACTAAAAAGCAAAAATCAATTCCAATAATTAGAATGATTTCTTATGCTCTTATTATTGTTTCTATCTTTTTATTTAATGCTTTCACAATTAATAAAAAACAAGAAACTCTTCAATTAGGAAAAGACTACATTAGTGAAGGTAAATATAGTGAAGCTAGAGAAACTTTACAAGATTTAAAACTAGAAGAAGCGAAAGAATTGTATGCTTCAATTAGATATAAAGATATCCAAGTAGGAGAAATTATTTATAATGGATATTATGATGATAATGACGCTAGAAGTGTTAGTGAAGATGGAGTGCCTTTTATATGTCTAGATGTAATAGATGGTAAAGCCTTACTTATTACATTAGATGTTATAAGACTTGGAGAACAAGGAAGTGGAGTATTAGATGAAGAAGTTTATACTAGAAACTATGGATTTAATATGGATAATATAGTTACTACTAAAATAGGAGAAAAACAATCTAAATTCTTTATGCTATCTAAAACCCAATATGAGAAATACATAAAGAATGAAAAACTAGTAGATTATCTAAAGAAAACTAATGTTACTTCAATTGCTAAAAAGCAAAAAGAAGAAGTAGATAGCGATACCTATAAATGGACTACTCCATATATAGATATCTGGCTATTAAACGATTTCCCAGGAGATAATTATATTGGAACTGTTAATGTAGAAACTGGAGAAGTTAATCGCAAGAAAAATATTAAAGTATATGCTGGTATTAGACTTTGTTATTATGCAAATACAAAATAGAAGAGTGTCTAAGATAGACACTTTTTTATTGTAATTATAGTTAGTGAATGTTGAAGTTTGTTGAGCAAAAGTTTAACAAAAGGCGTAAAATATGATATTCTTTTTTTGGTGATTAACGTGAGTAACTTTAGAATTTTAACAGGAAATGATGTTGATGAGGAACTTTATTTAGATTCCTGAAGGTAAAGAATTAATAATATATAAAGATGAAAATGGTGTTTTAAATTATTGTGAACCAGAACCAGGACAAGAAGCTATATCTCTATTAGATTATGATAAAATAGATTATATTTCTAGGTTTTATAAAATAGATGATAGTAAGAAATTAACTAGATAGGAGGAATATTTATGGCTATAACAGCACAACAAGAAAGAGAATTATTAAATGCAATGCAAGATTATGTGGATACAACAAAAAGAGTAGATAAGTTTATTAATGATTTAAATGCATATGGAGATATTAGTGGTAGAATTGCAATAGAAATAACTCAAATACATCATATGTCAGTATCAGAGGCAAGAAACTATATAGATGGAAGAACAGGTAGATTCCAACCAGGTATCCGTTTACATGTATGTCCAAGTGATAAAATACAAGGGTTATTCAATCAATTAGAAGCAGTAACTAAGGATATAAATAATGCACCTTGGACTACTAAAGAAGCAGCACTAAGAGCAGTAGCAGACAGAAAAAACAAAGTTCAAGAAATGGCGGCTAAACTAAAATCACAATCAGATTATGATATTGTTATAAGCAGAGTAAAGTCACAAGTTAAATAAGCTCACACTATGAACTAGTCAAGAAAAAGTAGACAATTTATAAAAAAGCACAATTTAACTCCAATTTGGTTTTAAACTGAGTTGGAGTTTTATATTTTAAAGAATATGCAGGCCTATCATTGTTAAAATAATGAACGTAATCTTTTATTG
>JBGVRX010000031.1:0-5246 GCA_045128835.1 Bacilli bacterium
CTTTGCTTTTTCTTCTGGTGTTCGCATTATGTTTTTTGTTCCATTTGGTCTGCTCATGTTGTTTTCCTCCTTTATTCTAGTATAACAAAAAAAGTAGGCTGAGTTTTTTTACTCTTTGTCTACTTTTATTAAATCACTTCAATTAGAGAACTTTTTTATTGCAAACTAAAGCTAATTTTCAAATCTGTTTTTGTTATATCTTTTATATCAACAATAATATAATGACCATAAAATAAATCATTATCATTGAACCACAAACTAACACTACAATTACCATAAAATTCAACTATTTCCAATTCTAGGTATTTACCAATTTCATCAAAAGAAATTTCTTCTCCTTCATTTCTCCATTCCTTATTTTTTAAAGATAAAATACCAGTAAATGTTTCTTTTTTTATTAGTTCATATTTATTATCATAATCCTTTATAAAATCAACCAAAAAATCTAATTCTTTTACTAAATCATAATCAATAACAATATCAACTTCTTTGTCATTTAAAACATAACTAGTTCTATAAACATCTTCCTCATATTTATCTAAAACTAAGATTCCAAAAAAATTATCATTAACTTTATCCATAATTATCACCTTATACTAATTTTACCACAATAAAATATATATCACCTTTTTTTATCTCGTTAATATCTTATTAATAGATATAAATGGAGGTAAACAGATGAAAAAAATAAAATATCTTTTGATTGCTTTACTGGCTTTTCCTTTCTTACTTGTAAACGGATGTAGTTGCAAGAAAGATGGCGGTTTAACAAAACTAACAGTTGCTGAAGTAACTCACTCAGTTTTCTACGCCCCTCAATATGTTGCAGCAAGTAAAGGCTTTTTCGAAGAAGAAGGTTTAGAAGTAACTTTTGTAAACACAAATGGCGCAGACAAAACAATGGCAGCGTTACTTTCAAAAGATGCTCAAATAGGATTAATGGGAAGTGAAGCATCTATTTATGTATACAACGAAGGTCAAAAAGATTACGCTATAAATTTTGCTCAGTTAACGCAAAAAGATGGCAGTTTCTTAGTTGGTAGAGAAAACATTTCTAACTTTGACATTTCTATGCTAGAAGGTAAAGAAATACTCGGAGGTAGACTTGCAGGGATGCCTGAAATGGTATTAGAATATATCTTAAAAAATTCAGGATTAGAAGTCGGAGTAAATGACTCTAGCAAAGATGTTAATGTTAGAACTGATGTTCAATTTGCCGCAATGGCAGGTGCCTTTTCTTCTGGCGAAGGAGATTATGTTTCATTATTTGAACCAACTGCATCAAGTTTAGAAAAAGCGAATAAAGGTTATATTGTAGCGTCCCTTGGAGAGTTATCTGGTAATATTCCTTATACTTCATATTCAACATTAAAAAGTTATATGAGTAAAAATAGTGATATAATCCAAAAATTCACGAACGCTATATATAAAGCTCAAAAATGGGTATATGAACACTCTGACGTAGAAGTAGCACAAGCAATACATTCCTACTTTACAGATACTACCCTTGGAGATTTAACAATAGCGGTACAAAATTATCGTGCAATAGAAGCATGGGCCAAGGATCCTACACTAACCGTTGAGTCATTAGACAAACTAATGGATATCATCGAACTAGCTGGCCAACTAGATAAACGAGCCCCTTACGACAAAATAGTTACTACAGAATACGCAAGAAATGCTATTGCTAGTTTAGATGATTAATCTAAATATTCCTTGATAAAATGCTGATTTTACAGTATTATATTAATGGAAATGATAGATAAATTATGGCTTATACAATCGTCGTTGTATGGTTGTATGAGCCATTTTTGCTCTGTTGTAGCCAAATTTAGAAGAAGGAGGATTTTTCTAACCTATGTATCAAGGAACTGTTAAATGGTTCAATTCTGAAAAAGGGTATGGATTTATCACTACTAGTGAAGGATCAGATGTATTCGCTCACTACAGTGCAATCAATGCTGAAGGTTATAAGAGTTTAACACAAGGTCAAAAAGTTAGTTTCGATATTATCGAAGAATCAACAAAGACTAGAGCTAGTAATATAACTGTTATTGAATAAGAACTGAAGGAAAATGAATTTAAAATATTCATTTTCTTTTTTTTTGGTTGAAACAAGTGATTTTTTTATATATAAAGTTATAATAAAAATAGGTGATGATAATGAGTTTTACTATGGCATTAATACTTTTTTTAGTTGTTGTTTTTTTATATTTGCTTTTTATAGAAATATTTACAATAATTTTTATGATAACTGGAATAAATGAAAGCAAAGCACGCTTCCAAGTTATATCTTTAGTCACAAATACCGGATTTACAACAGAAGATAGTGAATTAATAATGAAAAATAGACTAAGGAAAAAAATAGCGAAATTTATAATGATTTTTAGTTATTGTTTCAGCGTGAGCGTAATTGCTATTCTTGTTAACTTCTTTACAGAAGCTGGAAATGCCCAACAATTAGATTACATTGTGGTATTAAGCGTTTTTCTTGCATTTACAACAATTTACATACTCATCAAAAAAGTAAAAGTAACAAAAAAATTATTCTATTATTGTATAGAAAAGTTAACTAAAAAATTAATTTATAAAGAAGACGAAAACAGTGTATTAGTTATTGAAAAATTAGATAGCGATAAAGTATTTGTAAAAGTTATTATAAATATCGTACCAAAAGACATCCTAGAAAAAACCATTGAAGAATCTGAAATAAAAAAGAAATACAGTATTCAAATAATTAGTATAGGAAGAAAAGATCAATCCCTATTCCCAGTAAAAGCAAAAGACTCAATACAAGCAGGAGATATCTTGTTTGTAGTTGGTAATCTTACAAACATTAATTCCTTTGCCAAAAACATATAAAAAAAAATTCCGATTAAGGAATTTTTTTATTTATATAGAATTATATCTTTCTAGTCATTAACTTTCCTTCTTTGAACTTACAATCTTGAGAACATTCAAAATCACGGAAAGTACATCTTGCACCTTTTGTATATTTTTCAATATCTGCTTTTATTTTCATGTTTGTTGTATTATCTCTATATTTCAATAAAGTATCTCTTGTTTGATCCATTATTTCAAGTTGAGCAGCACTACACAATCTCTCTTTACATTTTAAGATAAAGTCTTCATATTTACCTTTTTCGTTAATCCATACCATTTCACCTTGAGGAGTAACACTTTCAACAGATTTTATATCTTTTAGCCATTCTCTTACTAAATCTCTATCATCTCTAATAATAGGTGGAACGTAGTATTCTTTATTTTCTAATCTTTCCATTTTGTAGTCAAGAGTACGGTGTCTATGAGCTTGTGCTAATTGAGCAAATGTTCCTTTGTATGTTGTAGAATAAACACTTTCAAAAATTTCTTCATCTGCATCTATATACTCAGGATTTAAACTTTCTCCAAACAAACTTAATGATCTATGTTTTTCATTTTCAAGTAACCCTTTTTCTAAAATATTTAATCTCTTTAATTCACAAATGAACTCATCCATTGCTGTAGCTAATTTAACTTGATACTCATCATTCATATCTGCTTCATCAATATATTTTTTCATCCATGAAGCAATATAGTTTATTTGTCTTAATGAAGTTGTATAAATCATTTGAGTTGGCATAAATACTGTAACCATATATCTAGCATTTTCTTGTGCTAACTTTTGAATTTTAGCATCATTATAAATATATCCATATTGTTCCTTGATTTTAACTTTGAATATTTCAATCCACTTATTATATAGTTCAACTTCCTTATCAGTAATAATTGATTCTCCGCTAACTTGAACAGGAGTATATCTCGCACTTTTTTCGCTAGTTGTATATTGATGTTCATTATTTATAACCATTGCTAACATCTTAGGAACATTTTGAAGATTAAAACTTATATTAATATGATCATAAACACTGTGATGTCCATTATTCAATGTCATATCAATTCTTCTGTTTGTTTTTTCTACTGGCTCATTTACTAAATGATTGAATCCTTCTTTATCATAACAAACACCTGCAATTTTACCACTTAAATTCAACGCTGCATCTTTATCAAAAGTTCCATCTTCCTTTAAAAATGCGATTGTAGGTAAGATATCAATCCTTGTGTTAAATTTGTAATTTCCCATGTTTTTTACTCCTCCTTTAGACATGTTACTGTCTCCATTTTACAACATATAAACCCATTGTCAAGAAAAACTTTTGGGCCAAATTCTTCCTCTAAGTTTGAAATAAATTTAGACCAATCTTATTCTCCAACTTATGCATTTAAAGTATAATGAAATTAAAGCATAAAGAAGGTGTTTTTATATGAAAAATGACTACGAATCAAGAATAAAAAACATAAACATTCAAATAGAAGTTTTAAAAGAAAAAATAAAAAAGAATCATTTTTCAGATGATGAAAAAAGATCCTTCTTTATAGAAAAAACTAAACTAGAAGAAAAAAGAGAAATGCTAATAGATAAAAATCTTATTTCCTCATCATTACCTGTTATTAAAAACAATAAAATTTCTTTATATTTAAAATATAATGATTCATATCATGGAGAATACTATTTAATAATAGATAATTACACCGAAGAAATTGTCGGCAATATTTCCTATTTAGGAGAAGAAAACTTATTTTATGGTGGAAATATTGGATACCATATAAAAGAAGAACATAGAGGTAATAAATTCTCATTACTTGCTCTAAATTTATTAACTGACAAATTATATCAAGAAGGCATTCAAGTAATATTAATTGCCACAAAAAAAGATAACATACCATCTAACATAATTGCTCAACGATTTGGTGGTATACCAACATCTTATGAAGATGATGATAGCATTAACGTTTATGTTTGTGATTTATCTCAAATAAAAAATATTTTTTAAATTTTAGGTATATATTTATAGTCTATACTTTTAAGGCACAAAAAAACCTAGGTTTTACCCTAGGTGAACTTTTTTAATGGAGCAGGTGAGGGGCTTTATAAAAAAACACAAGACAATAAATATAGTCACAATACAACTATATTTATTGTTTTTTTATTCTTTAATGACTAAAATTTTTGTTTACTAATTCAATTAGTAATCCTGGTTGTCATTTTGTAGTCATTTTTCAATCTTATCATTTTTGCTAAGTACACCAATGTTAACCTGGTTATTGTTTGTGATATTAATATTGCTTTCGATTCTAATGCTATTTGCAGTATTAATCTTCTTTACTAGGTTATTTAAAGCAACACGTTCTTCTTCTGTAACTTT
>JBGVRX010000032.1:0-2253 GCA_045128835.1 Bacilli bacterium
AGTTATTATATATAAATATATAATAACTGTCAACTTTTTATTGTTTTTATGATAAAAGTTAAAGATGCTAATTTGTACTTATGAGTTAAATGGTAAATGGTTGTACTAACTTGTTTATAATTTACTTCACATTATATAACATATGTGAACTTTACTATATTATACATAATGTTAATTTACTTTGAAGTAATACCTATGGTGTTTTACCTTCAGTTTTCCCTTACTATGCGATAATAAATTTTAAAACTTTAAAAAGGCATATATCCTTCAGTTATTTTCATATTTTTCTCCCGCATTCGTCATTAGAAACAACGATTAGTTTCACAACAAAATTTTTAAATACTAAGTAATCATACATAGTATAACATAAAGATAAAAACTTCTTTACACTATTGTAACTATCATTTTAACTTATTATATATAATCTTATTTTTAGTTTTGTATTTTCCTTGAAATAATTGACTCCAACATATATAGAATCTAGAGTAAAACAATTACCAACTATAAAACCGATATGTATAAAGATTGGATGAAAATCTTGGATTCTCACAGTATGCTTATCAAAATTCTTTAGTGTTGTTGTAGATGATATTTTGAAGTAAAGTTTGTAACTAGTTGCATAAAAAAAGACTAAGCAATTTTATTCTGCTTAATCTCTTTTTTATCTTATTGTTATTATTCTTTATTTGTTGTTTACTTTTAAATATCCTTCTATCTTTAATCACTGATATCATTATCAAGTGTTATATCTATATTATACTCTAGAAATTCACCTTCTACTTTTTTCTTTATATGCTGTATTAATCCTTTTCTATCTTCTACATCAAAATCAATTACTAAATCAAAATTTATCCTCTTCTTTTCCTGGTCTACAAAGAAACCATGTATCTGTAACACGCCATCTTCGCTCATCGAAAGCTGTCTTACTTTCTCATAAATATGAGTTATAGATTCATCAGCTGTATTAACTGCGTAAATACCTATAGCAACCATCAAAACTGCATGCTTTTGATATACTTTTTCTTCAATTCTTCTTGTCATTGAATCTATTTCACTTGCTGTCATTGAAGCAGGAATTTCTACATGTGCAGATGCCAGATATCTATCTGGCCCATAGTTATTCATGATTAAATCATATACACCATTTACTTCTGATTCTTCTGCAATTGTTTTTTTTATGGATTTCGACAAATCTCCCGTGGCACGAATCCCAATCATTTCATCAACTGCGTCACGTATCATTTCTAAACCAGATTTGATAATAATAATTGATATTACTGCACCTACATATGCTTCAAGACTAATTTCTGAAACACTATAAATAACAGCACTAGCTAGTACCGATATGGATAAAATAGAATCAAATAAAGCATCTGTCCCCGATGCAACTAATGAACCTGAATTAACTTCATGTCCTCTTTTCTTTACATACAAAGCAAGAATCAGTTTAACTACAATTGCCGAAACTAAAATTACAAAAGAAACTATAGTATAATTTGCCGTTTGAGGATGAATAATTTTCTTCACAGATTCTATCAAAGAGGTAATACCTGCATATAGGACGATTGCTGCTATTACCAACTGACTTAGATACTCAATTCGTCCATACCCAAAAGGATGTTTTTTATCTGGTGCTTTTCCTGATAATTTTGCCCCTAGAATTGTAATTACACTTGACAATGCATCACTTAGATTATTTACAGCATCCAATGTAACTGCTATAGAATTAGTAATAATACCAACAAATGCTTTAAATACTGCCAGTATTATATTTGCAAATATTCCTATTACACTGGTCTGTACGATAATTGTTTCCCTTCTATTTTGCGTAAGATTTGATTTTTCTTTCAAGGTAACACTTCCCTTCTATTTTGTTAAATCAGACAGCTTACTTTATTAGTCCCTTTTTATATGGTATTTGTTTCATATTATTACAAACTATCAAGAATATTATGCCCCCTTTCCCCATCCTAACACATTTTTAAGTTTATTTAAAAATATAAAGATTACACTAAATTAAAAAAGAGACTAAGCCATTTCCTGCTTAATCTCTATATTTTCTTGTTTTAAGTCTTCTTTATTTACTTTTTTAATTTTACTACTGTTTCACAGTGGCTTGAGAGGACAGAATGAATGTCATTTGAGTACGTCCGTTCTCGGAAACATATCCACTTCGCTTTTGGCACTATCGGTATACGGGAACATATCCAATCTCTCTCTGGAATGTATACCATACTTTTAAAAGGCAGAATA
>JBGVRX010000033.1:0-9543 GCA_045128835.1 Bacilli bacterium
AGCAAGAGCCATTGTAACCATCTCTAGTTGCATACTATGAGGTAAGTCTAAGATAAATCCTTTTAAATCATTTTCTATCGCTGTTTTTGATTTATCATAATATTCTTTAAATTGACCAGAAAGATATTCTTTAGTTACTAATTCACTTTTATATATATCATTAACTAATTTAATACCTTTCTCATATAAATAAGGATCACATCTTAGAAGAACGCCAAAGAAAGCAATCGTCATTCCTATTCTAGAAGTATCTTTTATCGGACCTAAAAAATCTAATAATTTATAATATGATTCATTAGCTAATTTATACTTTTCTTCATATGACATATCTGCATAATCAGACATACATACACTTAATGTTGAATAAACTTTAGACATAAACATCCTCCTATAATTAAAACACACATTTACATTATACATATTTTACTTTTTATCTACTATAAATTTTAACTTCTTGCTTAATTTTAAAGGAGACTAAAACCTATATGAATGAAGATTTAAATGAAAAATATAAAAAATTAGACTTAGAGAATTATATGTTTTCTCTTTTTATAATCGCTTCACTTTTAAGTATCACTACAAATGAAAAAGCAAGAAGTAATTATAAAAAAGAAAGCCCTCTAAATGAGGACTTAAGAAAGGAATATATATTTATATCTTACTTAATTCTTTTTGTCTTTATTGTTTTTTTAGAAAGAAACTATAATAACCTAAATAATATAAATGAAGATAATGAAGAATACGAATTTGCTAAAGTAAGGTTATATGGAAGTATCTTAATAGTTCTCGGTCAGTTACTAATTGTGTACTATTTATATAACACTACAACCTTTAAAAACAAATAAAAAAAGAATGTGAATTAACACATTCTTATAAACCTAAACTTAAAGCAATTAATAATAATCCAATAAAATAAGTTAAACTATTACTTCTAATAATCCATTTATTCTTTTGAATAACAAATCTATCTACAGTTAAGATATAATCACTAGTCATGAATAATACTGAACCAATACCCATTACAACAAGTGCAGGTGTTCCTACAAATATTGCAGTTACAAGTCCAAGTAATCCATGCATTGTAATTGATGATAAATATAATGCCATTGGATATTTCATCTTACCTAACTTTAAGACATTTGGATACTTATTAGCTAAGAATACAAATAAACTAATTAATCCTGCCCATACAATAAATACCCAGAAATAATGTAAGAATGGAACACCATTTCCTATAAGTGATGCTAGATAGAATGTTGCAAAACATACGTTTCCAGCAAGGAAGAAATCTCCTCCTCTATTTAAATCAAATACTAAGAATAAATCTCCCATATACGCTAAGAATAAAGCTGCCATCATAACATAATGATGTCCTGATAACCCTTTAACATGGAACATAACAATTGCATATACTAAATACATTGTCGCAAGTATAAACTTGTTAATTGCTCTATGTTTAATATTATCGCCTACTCTAGTAACAAAGTATGCGCACAAAAACAAAATATAAATTATACTAAAAATAATCATTATTAATTATCCTCCTATACATTGAATGGTGGAACATCAATTTCCATATCAGACTCAGGATAAGTACAACATGGATGAATGTACCCAAATTTAAAATCAGCTTGTCTACGATATTCATGTTCTTTATCAACATGATATGAACCACTAATTAATCTACTATGACAGAAACCACAGCTACCACTCTTACAACGAGATGGAGCTTTAATTCCTGCTCTTTCCATTGCAGCTAATAAAGTTTCATTCTCTAATGCCTTAACTTCATAAACTTTATCTCTCATATGAACTTTTAAAGTAAATGTTCTTGGATTTTCTACCACTCTATTACCAATAGAATTGTGTTCTTGTCTAATAGAATGTTTATCAACACCTAACTTTTCAAATTCACCTTTTACAAACTTATACATAGCATTAGGACCACACATAAATACACTATAAGTTTCTGGTAAATATTTAGTTAATAATTCTTTAGTAATGAAACCATGTTCATAGCCTTCAACTTCTTCTTCAGATAGAACAACAACAAGTTTAACTTTACTTGATTTAACATCTTTATAATCAATAAGTAAATCTTTTCTAGTTCTAGCACCATATATAACAGTCAAATTAAAATCATCACTGTTTTCTTCTAAACTCTTAATCATTGAGATAAATGGAGTAATACCACTACCACCTGCGATAGCTACTACATTTTTATTATCTCTTAAAGTATCGTAGTAGAAATCACCACTTGGTTCTCCTACAACTATTTTATCTCCAACTTTTGCTTCTTCTAATAAATAAGTAGAGAAGAAACCTGCTTTTTGAACTGTTACTTCTAAAATACCTTTCATTGCTTCTTTTGGTGAAGAAGAAATAGAGTAAGGTCTAGTTACAAATGATTCACCTACATTAGTAGACAATGTAACAAATTGTCCAGCTTTAAAATAAGGGAATCTTTTATTTTCACTAGTTGATTTTAAAGTAATCTTTTTACAGTTATTTCCAACTTCTTCAATAGAAATAATTTCTGAAGGAATTACACCTGGATGTAATGCTTTAGATAATTCATTAACAGCGTATGTTTTAGGAAGTGGTGTCGCAGGAGTTTCATCAACAATCTTTCTTCTATCATTAGCCATTTCTAAAAACTTTTTAATATCATCTGGATTCTTATTAAATAACATCTTATTCACCCTCCTTTAACATATCTCTTAATGTTCTATTTGCTTCATTTGCTCCACTCTTATAACTGCTTGGGAATCCTAGAAGTCTTTCACCAAAACCTCCACCAATTCTTAATCCTGGAACAAATCTATCTTCTTCAACTGCTTGAATTCTATTTAATAATCCATCTCTTGGTTGAGACTCATAACCATAAATAACACCTTGAGGATGTCCACAGTATCTAGCATATGTTTGAGGAGTAGCAATAGCTATTTCTTCAATATATTCTTTAATATGTGTTTTAGTAGCCATTTCAAATCTTTCAATTAAACCATTGGCAATCTCATTTTTAACTTTATAGTACTCTTCTTCTTTAACATCTTTCCATACATCTTCTGTAAATAAGGTAGTCATATAAAGAAGTGTCGTTCCTTTAGGAGAACAATCAGGATCTGCATTATTTAAACAAACAGTAGCTTGTCCTACATTTCCTCTTAAATTTTTCATAGATTGATATTGCTTAATATTATCACTACTATCATATACAAAATAGTTATGATCTTTTAACCCTAACTCTTCTGGAGACTTATTTAAAGCTAAGAAGATTGTAAATCCTCTACCTGCTAATTTCCTTGAATTAGTAAGTTTTAATGCTCTCTCTGGAACTGCATCAGCATCTAACAATTTAGAGTAAACATTATGTGGTGAACAGTTAGCAATAACATGTCTAGTTTCAATTTCAGTACCATCTGCTAATCTAACTCCACATACATGTTTATTCTCATCAGTTAAAATCTTAACAACTTCACTGTTAAACCAAATATCTCCACCTAATTCGTGAATTCTAGTTTCAAAAGCTAAAGATAACTCATGGCTTCTATACTTAGGAATAGCTGCACCACCAGAAATATAACTATAAATCATATTAGCGTAGTGTAAGAAACTTAAGTTATTACCATCTGCACCTAAATAACACCAATAAGCATTTAAGTTATCAACGATTATTTGAGGATATCCTAAAGCCTCAAAAGCTTCTTTAGTAGTATAAGAACCACATCTTAAATAATCAGGATATTTCTCCATTAATACTTGAGGATCTGGTTTACCTTTACTTTCACTTAAATAATTCATTGCTCCTTTTATTTGTTTACATATTTCAAAGAAATGATAAATATACTTACTTCCCTCTGGATGTAATTTATCATTTGCCTTAGCAAACTCATCAACACCAAAAGGCATAGTGAAATCATACCCCTCTTCAAGAGATATTAAATGATATGCATCGTGCAATTGAATCCATTCAATCTTATCTGCAACACCTAACTCTTGAAATAAAAGTCTAGTGCTACCTGGTTCTTCTTCTGTACCAATACCATTGAACTCATGTAAAGATGCTTCAAACTCAAATCTTCCTCTAACAAAACTAGTAGCAAATCCTCCAGGAATATTATGTTTTTCTAATACTAAACATGATTTACCTTCACTTAATATTTTAGTAGCTGCAGCTAAACCACCGTTACCTGCACCTATAACAACAACATCGTATTTCTTCATCTATTATCCTCCTTATTTTGTAGGAACTTCTACAGTGTAAGAAGTAACGTTATCAATAACTTCACCATCAATTTGAATAGCGCAAGGTTTATCAAACTTAACTTCTATCTTTTTACCTGTAATGACATCTGCCCACTTTTTACCTTCATGTTCACCTTTTGAATAAGTAGGGAATACTAACAAAGTACCAATTCTACTTCTTTTATGTAAACAAACAAATGAAACTTTACCTTCCTCATCAAATCTATCTTGACTAGGAGCAGCTTTCATTCCTCCACCATAATATTTACCTTTCATAGTAGTAGCTAGCCAAACATGTTTATAATACTTAGTTACTCCATCAACAGTAACAGTAGCATTCTTCAATTTAAATTTACCTAACAATAACTTAATAGCAATACTTGTATAATTAATCTTTTTAGTAGTAGTTGCTCTAATTTCTTCTCCTACCTTACAAGTTTCACCATCTAATCCAAAAGCAGCACCATTTAAAAATCTTTTCTTAATTCCATTAACAGTAACAACTGGTAAATTCTCTAAAAATTTATTCAATGGAATTCTACCTAATTCATCAACATATTCTTTATTATCTCTGTAGAAATCATTTCCAGAACCACTCTTAACATAATACATTTTATTCTTTAAACCTAACTCTACTGCATTATTAGCAAAATGATGAACGGTTCCATCTCCTCCAGACACTACAATTTCATCTTCCTCATTCAATGAAGATAAAAATCCTTTCATATCTTCTGTTTCAAGAACATTAATGAATGTTGTTTTTCCATTTAAACATTTAGCCCATTCTCTAGCGTCTTTTTCACCTTCGCCATTATTAGCTTTAGGATTCATAAGTACATATATCATTTTAATCTCTCCTTTTATTTGAATCTCTAATTTCAGTATAAAATAAAAGATAAAATCTTGCTATAAACTGGCATAATAAAAATTATATTTTTAATAAAATTTTCTTTGATGCTTATTTATATTTAATAAATATGTTATTTTTATATTAGGTGAACAATATGAATTACATAGATATTTTAAATTCCGATTATTTTAAAGAAACATACTCTAAAATTGAAGAGTTAAAAAAAGACTTCCCTGTTAACCACGGATTTATCCATATTAATAATGTTATTGAAAATGCAAAACGTTTATCTGTAACTTTTAAATTAACCGAAAAAGAAACTGATTTGTTATTAATTGCATGCGCGTTACATGACATTGGTTATCTAAATGGAAGGGATGATCACGCTTATAATGGGAGTCTTATCGCTAAAGAAGTCCTAGAAAAATGGGACTTTAATGAAAATGACATAAAGATTATTTCTACCGCAATTGGTAATCATGGTGGTAAAGACATAAGCAATTATTCTGACATTATTTCAATATGTTTGATTATTGCAGATAAAATAGATTTCATTAGCACAAGATATGACTCATCTAGATTGAAAGAAGCGCATTCAAAAACCTTCCCAACAATCAAAGAAACTTATTTAGATTACTTAAATGATGAGTTAACTTTGAATGTTATTGTAACAAACGAATTCCCTATAAACTGTTTCAAAGAAAGTAGTTATTACAACAAATTAACAACCTTTCTTACCTTGTTAAGTGAAAGATTAAATGCAAAATACAAAATTGAATTCAAAATATAAAAAGCGCCATTTTTCAAGGCGCTTTCTTTCATTATATTAATTTTTTTACTATAGGTTTATCAGCATCTGCCCAATCTAATGTTAATAAATTTTCTTTAGTTAACCAAATACTATCGTTATGTTCTTTTAAGGTTAATTCTCCATTTACTAAACTACATAAATAAGCATGCATAGTTATATGAAAAGTTGGATAATCATGTTCGACTGTCATTATGTATTTATCCACTACTATATCAGTATCAAACTCTTCACTTATTTCTCTTACTAATGCTTCTTCATTTGTTTCGCCTTCTTCAATTTTACCTCCAGGAAATTCCCATTTACCACCTTGTGATTTAGCTAAATTCCTTTGAGCACAGAATATCTTATCATCTTTTTCAATTACCGCTGCAACTACTTCTATTCTTCTCATATACCTATTTAACCTCCACATTGCTTAATAAAAAATTAAGCTTATTTTCATATTCTTCTTTTTCTTTTCCAATATTAATTTTAGCATTCATTTCTAGTAAATATTTAATACGTTTTTCTAAAGTTGAAGGATGATGCGCTAAACTATCACAAAATTGAATTTTAAATCTTTTATCCGCTAAATAATCATCTTCAATTAAATTATCATGAACTTCAATAAGATAACATAACTCTTCAAATTGTTCCCCTTCAAAACCTAATCTTTTTAACGCACACTCTGATATTTCTCTAGATACTGTTGGATGATTTTTAAAATGCCTTATTTCGCCTTCTTGGCAAGAATGAGGCTTACCAATATCATGAAGCAATAAAACAAGTCTTATTTCAAAATCTTTTACTGCCATACTTAAGGCTAATAATGTATGTTCAAAAACATCTAAATGATGCTGAGGGTGTTTATGTTCAAACCCTACCATATCATTAATTTCTGGAATTAAGGTTACTAACTCTTCAAAGTTATTTCTTATACTAGAAACAACATCATCTTGCATTAATATTTCTTCAAGTCTTTCCCTGCTCATACAATCACCTTTAAAGTATGTTATCACACTTTTCAGTCAAAAAAAAGCAAGCATTAACTTTATATGCTTGCTACTCTTTTACATTCTTTTCTTTATTTATATTATATCGTTATACATCGATTTTTTTCATCTTGCTTAAATCTTACTTATTATCTTACTTATTTGTTACCTTCATAGAAAAGAAAAAATATTTTTATTTTATATATTCCTTTCATTTTCAATGAAATAAAAAGTTTATGTGCTATAATTTGCTTGGTGAGCGTTATGATAGAAGTTAAAAACCTAACAAAATCCTTTAAACGTGGCAAAATAAAAACCACTGCCCTAAACAACGTTTCCTTTAATCTTGGAAATAAAGGATTCGTTTTTATAATCGGTAAATCAGGAAGTGGTAAATCTACTTTACTTAATATACTTGGCGGCTTAAACAGTGCAACAAGTGGTGAAATAATTGCAGATGGAAACACCCTAGCAAAATTTAGTAAATCACAATATGACAAATATAGAAACTCTTATATTGGTTACATCTTCCAAGAGTTCTATTTAATCGAACAATTAACCCTAGAACAAAATGTAGCTCTATCTTTAGATTTAGCGAACAAGAAAGATAAAGAAGCCGTTCAATTAGCAATTGAAAAAGTAAGATTAAAAGGCTTAGAACATAGATACATATACGAGTTAAGCGGAGGACAAAGACAAAGAGTAGCTATTGCAAGAGCGCTAGTAAAAAATCCTAATATAATTCTAGCAGATGAACCTACCGGTAACTTAGATAGTAAAAATGCAACTCAAATACTAAGACTATTAAAGAAAATATCAAAAGAAAAATTAGTTGTAATTGTATCCCATAACATTGAAAGTGCATATGAATACGCTGATAGAATCATTGAACTTGCTGATGGAACAATAATTAGAGATGAAGAAAAAGTTCCTGGATACGAGAATGATTTTAAAATAATGAATGACACTCTTACTCTTCCATATTGTAAAGAAATTGGTCATGATGACTTAATAACAATAAACGCTAACTTACAAGCTGGAAACATAAAGAAAATTGAGCAATTAGGAAGTGGCTTTGTTCCTAGTAAAAATGAAGTGGAAGAATATGAACCAGTAAAACTTAAAAAAGCTAATATGAATTTATGGAAGTCTTTATCTTTAGCTGCTAAATTCTTTAAGAAAACAAAACTATCAACAGCATTTACTTTAGCATTAAGTGTCTTAATAATATTCATACTAGGAATATGTCAATTCTTTATTCAATACGATGCATCAAAATCTATAAGTGAAGTAATGATAGAATCTAACGCAACAGACTTTGTTTTATATAAAGGAAGATACTATAGCGAAGATCAACCTTACCTTACTATAGATACCCCAGTAAGAGCAGATTCAAACGACATAACTAAATTTAAAGAAGAAGGTTATGAAGGCGGAATCTATCCTCTTTATAATTACTCTTTACCAATATCCACTTCTAATATAACTCAAGAAAAAGCAATTGCCGCAAAAACAAACATATCTAATTTTTACTTAAAAGAAACATACGGAACATTAGTTACAGACGAACAATACTTAATTAGAATATTTGGAAAAGATGGTAAACTTAATGTCCTAGCAGGGAATCTAACTGATAAGCCATACGGTGTTATCATAACTGATTACATTGCCGATTCAATAATCTATAACTTTCCTACTAAATATACAAGTTATGAAGATTTAATAGGTGACTACAAGCCTTCAACTGGACTTAGAGGATACATAAACGCCATTATTGAAACAGATTATAAAGAAAAATATGGAGATTATATAGAGCAACATTTAAAAGAAGCTAAAGAAATTGCCGAAGGAAGAAGAGTTACTTTATCTGATACTAATAGAGTTAATGAATTATCTAGTTATACAAAAAAATATCTAGGATTAAATTACTCACTAAACAAAGATTTTGGAACTACTCTAGCTAGTAAAGAAGTTAGAGATTACGCCACATTAAACCATGCTTTATTAACATTAGAAAACAATAATTCCACTTATTTAGCCACTAATACAATCTATCTCGATTTCAAACTAGAATACGAATTAAATGGCAACGATACAATAATGGGCTTAACATTATACAACAAACTATTTGGAACTAAATACACTAAGACAACCATTCCTGAAGATCTAGCGCCTAGAACAATTAAAATTGATAAATTTGATAATAAAATAGCTATTGAAGAAGGAAGTCCTACTCTTCAATTAGAATTAAATGTAATTGGAATAGATACATCTAGTACAGGAACAAATGCAATTATAACTGATGAATCAAATTTCACTAAAATAAGAGAAAATCAAACATTTGTATATGCTTATTACTTCGATAACATTGAAGATATCGGAGATGTATATGAACTTTCTAAAGTTAATTTATATTCTAATAGTTCTAGTTTGTTTAAAGCCATTGGTTCTGTTAGTGATATAGTTAAAATATTTGAAAGTTTCATCCTATTAATTACGTTAATTCTATGCCTTACTTGTATCTTACTATTAATTAGATTCGGTTTTGGAAATATAAGAAAGAATAAATATGAAATTGGAGTTCTTCTTGCACTTGGTGGTAACCATAGAACAATCATAAAAATATTCCTATCTCAAATAGTATTTGTAGGAATAGTAATATG
>JBGVRX010000034.1:0-25955 GCA_045128835.1 Bacilli bacterium
TACTACGGAAGCAGCTTTAGAAGTAGAGAGTTTACTAGATTTAGCAACATCTAGATTGCATGGAGCTAATCTTAATTATCACTACCGTAGTAAAAATGCAGAGTTAATTCATTTCTCTAACAATTATTTCTATGATAGCAAACTTCAAATAGTACCTAACTTAGTCAAAGGTAAGAAGAACGCTATTATTAGATATAAAGTTAATGGTAGATGGATTAATAGAAGAAATGATATAGAAGCTAAGGCTGTTATTGATATTTTAAAGAAAGTTTTAAAAGAGAGAAAAAATAAAGAAAGCATTGGTATTATTACATTTAATAGTGAACAAGCCTATGCAATTGAAGAAGGCATTAGAAGAGAATGTAAAAATGATTTGAAATTTGCAGAAACTATCTTGCAAGAACAAAATAGATTTGAAAATAACGTAGATATTTCCTTATTCATTAAAAACTTAGAGAATGTTCAAGGTGATGAAAGAGATATTATTATTTTATCAGTTGGATATGCTTATAATGATAATGGTAGGGTTATTGCTAATTTTGGTTCATTGTCTACTGAAGGTGGCGAAAATAGACTTAATGTTGCAATTACAAGAGCAAAAGAGAGAATTTATTTAGTAACTTCAATTGAACCTGAGGAATTAAATGTAGAGAATACAAAGAATGAAGGACCTAAAATTTTAAAGAAATATTTGAGTTATACAAAAGCTATATCTTCTAATAATCTTAAAGAAGCTAAGATTTGGTTAAATAGTAAGAAAGAAGATATAGATGATGATATAGATGATGGTAATATTTTAGCCAAAGAGATTAAATCTAGTTTAGAAAAGAATGGTTATTGTGTTGAAGTTAAAATAGGAAATACAAGAAATAAGATAGATTTAGCGGTATTTGATTCTACTTATAATCAATATTTATTAGGTATTGAGTGTATCAATAAAGATTATAAGAATATGGATGAAATGATTGAAAATCAAATATATCATCAAGGTTTCTTACAATCAAGAGGATGGAAAATACATAGAGTATGGACTAGAGATTGGTGGCTAAGTAAAAATAAGGTTATTAATTCAATTATTAGGGAAATTGAAAATGCTAAAAAGGAGTTAATTAAAGCTAATTTAGATGGCAAAAAGTAAGGTGTTTTAAGGCTTAAAACACCTTTTTATATGCAAATTTTAACTTGCAATTATACCAATATGGTTTATAATTTATATATGCGAGGTGTTGCTATGAAGTCTATATATACAACATATAAAGAGAGATTAGTAGAGATAAGTGGTAAAAGTAGAAGTATTTACAGTAAAAAGGGAGATACTCGTTTTTCTTGCGATTTATTTAAGTATTTTGCTGATATAAATGTATTTGATGATTTTGTTAAAAGTATTTGGAATGGACACTATAAACCTTTTGAAGTTGTTGGTCAAAGTACAATGGAAAGTTTATATATTACTTCTGGAGTAGATAATGAAGTTAAAACTAAATATCAAGGACTAGTAAAAAAAGATCCTAGTACTGATAAAAAGGTTCTAACAGAATTAAGGAATAGAGAAGCTAAGAAATTAGTTAATAATAGCGTTAATGCTTTCTATAAGTTAAAGAAGGAAGTTATTGATATTGCTAAGGAAACTGGTAGATATGAAATGTATGTAGGTTATCCTTTTGTAGAAGGGACTATTAATGGTGATATGACTGTTAAAGCGCCTTTAATTTTATTCCCAGTTAAAGTTAATATTACTGATGATAGCCATGTAAGTATTGAATTAATTAAAGATGTTCCTATTACTTTAAATAAAGCATTACTTTTTGCTTACGCTAAAGAGAAGAGAATTAATATTGAAGATATGATTATGGAATTTGATAGTGATTTCTCTAAATCCTTTAAAAGTGTCGGAGCCGTTATTAATTATTTAAAGAAATATAATATTAATATAGATTTTGATAAGAATAGTTTAGAGGATTTAATGACTTTAGAAGATAGTGGTATTCCAGAGAAGGATGCTCCTCTTAAGGTTGTTAATCACTGTGTTGTAGGTAGATATCCGCTTGCTAACTCTATATATATGGATTATAGTGAATTAGAGAATGGTAAAGCTGCGACTAACTCTGCGATTGAAGAGTTAATATATGCTAGAACCCCTAAAACTAAAAATAAAAAGAAAGTTAATTCATTATATACAATTAATAAATTAGACCATACTCAAGAAAAAGCTATTGAAAGAATCAATAATGAAGGTAATATGGTTATTTATGGTCCTCCTGGTACTGGTAAATCTCAAACTATCGTTAATATTATTAGTGATGCTTTAGCTAGAAAGAAAAGAGTTTTGATTGTATCTCAAAAGAAAGCTGCACTAGATGTAGTATATAATAGATTAGGTAATATTAAGAATAAGGCTATGTTTATTACAGATCCTGAAAAAGAGAAGGAATCTTTCTTTAAAAGATGTTATGAAAGACATAATAATACGGAAAGTTATGACACTACTTTAGAAATGCAAAGACATGCTGAAATTCAAAAGAGTATTGATGCTAAATATGAAGAATTAAGACAAATTTTTAGTGTTTTGTATGAACCTACTAGTTTTGGAGTAAGTTTAGAAACAATGTATGAGCAAAGTTCTGAAATCTCTAAAAATAGTTATGATTATGATGTTTGTTTAGCGCTATCTAATAGAAAAGACTTATTATCTCTTAAACATGATGCTTTAAGCGAATGTTTAGCAAGAATCAATGAAAACAATCGTCGTGCTTTATATTATAAGTATGAAACTGCTAAACAAAAGAATGCAATTATTGACCATATAAAGAATAATTTAGATGTTTATAGCGTAGATAATGTAGCAAATAAACTAGAAAAGATTCTTGCTAATAAGAATTTAGGGTTTGATATCAGTAAGTATCCTTACGGTTCTTATTTAGTAGCACATTATGTACATAATTTAGATAAAGCTGATGCTGATTTAGATAAATTAGTGTCATTCATTGCTAAGCAAAATAAAAAGAAAGGTTTTGTAGTTCCTTCTAAGTTTGAGAAAGAATTAAAAGAATCTTTCACTCAAGCACTTACAGAAATAAAAAAAGAAGTGGCTAACTATGATTTCTTTAAAGATGTTTTAAGTGAAAAAGGATATCAAATGGCAGTAGCGGCAATTTTAAATGGTAATGTTACTATGCTTAGAAATATCAAAGCAGGCTTAAATAACTATACTGAAATTAAAGATATTAAACTTGAATTATCTAATCTTACTGAGATGGACAAGAAAATATTAGAATTTGCTTATAGTAATGCTGATACAGCACCTAAGTATAATCAAATTATCAATAATTTTATGCCTATTAGAATGTATATTGAAATTGTTAAGGAAGAGCAAGATAGAAAAGAAGATTTAGCAAAAATCATGAATTTCCCTAGCATAAAAGAAAGTATTTTAAATTTAAAAGAGAAACAACATGAGTTATCTAAAAATATTGCAAGTAATTCATTTAATAATGATTATATTGAAAATTACAACAGCAATAAGAGAGCAAAAGACTTCTTATATCAAATTTCAAAACAACAACATTCTTGGTCTATTAGAAAGTTTATGAAAGAGTATCAAGATTTGATGTTAGATTTATATCCTTGTTGGTTATTATCTCCAGAGAATGCTTCAAATATCTTACCTCTTGTTAAAGATATGTTTGATATTGTTTTAGTAGATGAAGCATCTCAAGTATTTATTGAAAATACATTACCTTTGATTTATAGAGGTAAAAATGTTGTGGTAGCAGGAGATAACAAGCAATTAAGACCTACTTCTACATTTATGAGAAGATATATGGGGGCAGATGTTGAAGAGATAGAGGATCCTACTAGAGAAGCAACACTTGAGGCATTAAGTTTACTAGATTTAGCTACTCCTAGACTACCTAGTACAAATCTTAACTATCACTATCGTAGTAGAAGCCAAGAATTAATTGATTTCTCAAATAGCTATTTCTATGATGGTAAATTAGAGATTGTTCCTAATTTAGCTGGTAATAAAAAGAATAGTGCGATTACTAGAATTAAAGTTGATGGATTATGGTCTAATAGAAGGAATGAAGAAGAAGCTAGAACGACTGTCATGTTATTAAAGAAGATATTAGCAAGTAGAAAGAATAATGAAAGTATTGGTATTATTTCATTTAATAGTGATCAAGCTTCAGCAATTGAAGAGGCTATTAGAGAAGAGTGTAAAAGAGATTCTAAGTTTGCAGATGCAATTTTAAAAGAACAAAATAGATTTGAAGGTAGTGAAGATGTATCTTTATTTGTTAAAAACCTAGAAAATGTTCAAGGTGATGAAAGAGATATTATTGTATTATCTACTGGATATGCAAAAAATGAAAATGGTAAAGTTTTAGCTAACTTTGGTTCTTTAACTTTAGAAGGTGGAGAGAACAGACTTAATGTTGCGGTAACTAGAGCAAAGAAACAAACTTTTGTTGTTACTTCAATTGAACCAGAAGAATTAAGTGTAGAGACTGCTAAAAATGAAGGACCTAGAATCTTTAAAAAGTATCTTGAATATGTAAGAGCGGTATCTAATAAAAGAAAAGAAGAAGTTAAGGTATGCTTAAACAGCAAAAATGAACCTCTTGATGAAGATATTAAAGATAATAACCATGTTGCCTTAGAAATAAAGAAAGCTTTAGAAAAACTTGGTTATCATGTTGATATTAATGTAGGTAATACTAAGAAGAAGATTGATTTAGCAGTTTATGATAAAGAATTAGATAGATATTTAGTCGGCATTGATTGTATTAATAAAGAATACAAGAGTATGGATGAAATGATTGAAAATAAGATTTATCATGATGGATTCTTGGAATCTAGAGGATGGAATATTTGTCATGTATGGACTAGAGATTGGTGGAACAGTAAAACTAGGGTTATTGGTTCTATTGTAAAAGAAATAGAAAAGGCTAAGATGGAAGCAACTCCTCAAGTAAGCCAACCAGTTGTAGTTACTAGAAAAAGATAATAAAACTAAAGATGGATGATAGTAATCGTCTATCTTTTTTTATATTTTTGTTGATTTAAGAATATAATGTTGTATAATAATTAAAAACGTTGATTAGGACACGATTATATATTGGAATTAGTAGAGAGTTCGTGGTTGGTGAAAACGAATAAGGAAGATATATGGTTACTACCTATGAGTTCTACCTGTAATGGAGTAGCGTTAACTTGCGTTAAAAGAATTAAGTGCATAGAGTATTCTATGAATTAGGATGGTACCGCTTGTATAGTAATTTCAAGTTCCTATTTTTAATAGGAGCTTTTTTATTTGCTAAAGGGGTGAGATTATGAAAGATTGGGAAAAAGCTTTAAAGAAATTTTTACAAAGATATGAGAATGAAGATTATTATGAAGGTGCAATAGCGTGTGGTAGTTATGTATCTGGTAATAATAATGAATTTAGTGATATTGATGTTCATCTTGTTTTAAAAAGAGGCAATGAATGGAGAGAAAGAGGAAATTTAGAAATTGATGGTTTCTTAATCGAGTACTTTGCAAATCCTGTTAATAAGTATGAAAGTTATATGGAAGAGGAAAAGACCGAAAGAGGTAATCATACGACCAAGATGTTTGCTAGAGGAAAAATTGTTCAAGACAAACATGGTGAAGTAGAAAAACTTAGAAATAAGGCTATTGAACTAGAAGATATTGAACTTCCTGATATAACAGAGTTTGATTTGTTAGCTAGTCAATATGGTTGTTGGGACAAGTTTGATGAATTGAAAGTTATTTATCACGAGAAAAGAGACACCTTTTATTTAGCTTACTATGAGTTATATAAAAGACTAGTAGAACTTCATGGTAAGGTTAAGAAATTTAGAGATTTTTCTCTTACTAAGTTTGATAAAATTCTAGATAGTAAAACATTTAGAGATAACTATGGTATTAGTAAGTTTTATGATGAATATGACACCTGTCTTATTAGAGAATGTTTAGTTATTGATGAAAGAAGTAAGATGTTAGAGAAAATAACCAAATTCTATAACTATGTTATGGAAGTTAGTGGCGGATTTGATATTAATAAATTTGTGTTAAGGAGTGAGGTTAAATGATTAATATTAAAGAAAATGAAAATTTAAGTATTTTAAATCACAGTTGTGCGCATTTATTAGCGCAAGCTGTTAAGCATTTATATCCAAATGCTAAGTTTTGGGTAGGTCCTGTAATTGAAGGTGGTTTCTATTACGATATGGATTTAGGAAATGAAGTTATTAAAGAAGAAGATTTAGAGAAAATCGAAAAAGAAATGAAAAAGATTTCTAAAGATGGTAAAAGAATCGTAAGAAGAGAGTTATCTAAAGAAGAAGCTTTAAGTATGTTTGGTGAAGATGAGTATAAAGTAGACTTAATTAACAATATGGAAGAAAGTGCTGTTATTACTTGTTACTCTCAAGGTGATTTCACTGATTTATGTAGAGGTCCTCATGTTGAGACTGTTAAACAAATCAAATATTATAAGTTATTAAAAGTTAATGGAGCTTATTTTAAAGGTGATTCTAAAAATAAGATGTTAACTAGAGTATATGGTATTTGTTTTGAAAATGAAGAGGATTTAAACGCTCATTTAAATATGCTAGAAGAAGCTAAGAAAAGAGATCATAGAAAGATTGGTAAAGATTTAGATTTATTCATGATTAGTGAATATGGTCCTGGGTTCCCATTCTTCTTGCCTAATGGTATGATTATTCGTAACGAATTAGAAAACTTCTGGTATAAAGAGCATGAAAAAGAAGGTTATGAGTTCATTAAAACTCCAATTATGTTAAACCAAGAGTTATGGGAGACTAGTGGTCACTGGGCTAACTATAGAGAAAATATGTATACTAGTGAAATCGATGAAAAGTTATTCGCTATTAAACCAATGAACTGTCCAGGAGGAATGTTAGTTTATAAAAATAGTTTACATTCTTATAAAGATTTACCTATTAGAAGCGGTGAATTAGGTTTAGTTCATAGACATGAAGCAAGTGGTGCTTTAAGTGGTTTATTTAGAGTTAGAACATTTACTCAAGATGATGCTCATATTTTCATGAGAGAAGATCAAATTGAAGATGAAGTAGTTAGATTAATTAGATTTATTGAAAGATTCTATAAAGTATTTAATCTTGAATTTACAATTGAATTATCTACTAGACCAGAAGATAAATATATTGGTTCAATTGATATTTGGGAAAAGAGTGAAGCAGCTTTAGCAGCAGCTTGTAAGAAAGCAAACAGAGACTTTAAAGTAAATCCAGGTGATGGAGCATTCTATGGTCCTAAACTAGATTTCCATATAAAAGATTCAATTGGAAGAGAATGGCAATGTGGAACTATTCAATTAGACATGAATTTACCAGAAAGATTTGATTTAACTTATGTAGATGCTGATGGAAGTAAGAAAAGACCTATCATGCTTCACAGAGTAATTTTTGGATCAATTGAAAGATTCATGGGAGTATTAATTGAACACTATGCAGGAGCATTCCCATTATGGTTATCTCCAGTTCAAGTTAATGTAATTCCAGTTAACAATGAATATCATTTAGAATATTCTAAACAATTAATGGAAGAAATTAGAAATAATGATATTAGAGTTAAATTAGATGATAGAGAAGAAAAATTATCATATAAGATGAGAGAATCTCAAACTAAGAAAGTTCCATTAACTCTTATTATTGGAGATAATGAAAGAGATAATAACTTAGTAAGTTATAGATTACATGGTAGTAAAGAAACTATTACTTGTAGTAAAGAAGAATTCATTTCTAAAGTTAAAGAATCTATTAAAAACAAAGATTACAATATTTAATAAATTGGGGAAAGTTTATCTTTCCCTTTTATTTTATTTAATAAATAACTTATAATGAATTTGTTAGAAATGGGGTTTTATTATATGTTTAAGTACACAAGAGCTGCGATAGATATCGTAGTAGAGGACATTAAAAGATATTGTAATATAGTTAAAAATGGATCTATTATTTTTACACTTTTGTACTTTGTTTATGTTTTTTGTACAGGAAGTGGCAATTTGACAATTAATATTGTTTTAACAGCTTTATTTATTGTTTATACGTTCTTGGATTTGATAACAAAAAACAAAGAACTTAAATCTTTAAAGAAATTTATTAAGAAAAGTTATACTTGGATTAAGTTTGTAACTAAGACATTTACTTTAGGTATAATTGTATATGGTGTTTATACTGCAACTACGCATGTTACTCCTTTTTCAATAATTCTAGTAACTTTAATGATTATTTTATGGGCTTTACAATTATTATTTGAGATTGTTATTTCAATATTTGAAGATAAAAGAGATTTACTAGTCGCAGGATGGAGTAAAGATATAGAAAATCTTAAGAAGCCAGCGACTACCGTTACTAATTTTATTAAAAAGGTTAAGGGCGAAGAAGTTGTTATTGAAGATGATAGTAATTCTAGAGAAATGAAAATTTTAGGAAAAAGAGTTGCTAAGAATAAAGAAAAGGCAACAAACAAATAATTTAAGGAGATTAAAAATGGAAAAGGTTCTTGTTAGTGCTTGTTTAATAGGCAATAATTGCAAATACAATGGTAAAAACAATAAAAATGAAAAGATAATAGAGTTTTTAAAAGATAAAGAAGTTATTCTAGTGTGCCCAGAAGTAATGGGAGGATTATCTACTCCTAGACTTAAAAGTGAGATTTTAGTAAATAATAAAGAACTAAAAGTTATAAATGAAGAAGGAAAAGATGTTACTAATAACTTTACTGTAGGGGCTCAAATTGCTTTAAAAAGAGCAATAGCTAATAATGTTAAATTAGCTATATTAAAAGAAAAGAGTCCAAGTTGTGGGGTAAAGAGAATTTATAATGGTAATTTTGATGGAACACTAGTAGAAGGAAGTGGTGTTTTTGCTAGATTGCTAAAAGAAAACAGTATTGAAGTATTAACAGAGGAAGATTTTGAATAATTTTATACCTTATAAAGTTATTAGCAATTGACTTGTTTTTAAGATATTGATAAGATTAATGGGTAAAAGAAATGGGGCATAAATATGTTAGATTTAAAAGAGAAATATTTAAAGTTTTTTGAGAGCAAAGGACATGTAGTGATCCCTTCAGCTTCAGTTATTCCTGAAAATGATCCTACTTGTTTATTCAATACAGCGGGTATGCAACCTTTAGTTCCTTATTTAAAGGGGCAACCACATCCTCAAGGTACTAGACTTACAGATGTTCAAAAATGTGTTAGAACTAATGATTTAGATTCTGTAGGTGATAGTTATCACCATACTTTCTTTGAAATGTTAGGTAACTGGTCATTAGGTGATTATTTTAAGAAAGAGTCTATTACTTGGAGTTTTGAATTATTAACTAAAGTTTTAGAAATTCCTTTAGAAAAGTTAGCTGTTACTGTATTTAGAGGTAATGAAATAGTTGCTAGAGATGAAGAAAGTGCTTCTATTTGGATGGGTTTAGGTGTAAGTAAAGATAGAATTGCTTATTTAGGTGAAGAAGATAACTGGTGGCCAAATATGGAGATGCTAGGTCCTTGTGGTCCTGATACTGAAATCTTCTACTGGAGAAGTGATGAGGAAGCACCAAAAGTATTTGATCCAAGTGATAAGAGATGGGTTGAAATCTGGAATAATGTTTTCATGCAATATAATCACGCAGAAGGTGATGTTTTTGAACCTTTAAAGAATAAGAATGTAGATACTGGTATGGGAGTAGAGAGAGTTACTGCTACTTTAGAGAATGTAGATGATAACTATTTAACTTCTATATTTAAAGATGTTATTGCTAAAATAGAAGAATTATCTGGTAAATCTTATAACGAAGAAGAAAATAAGGCTAGTATGAGAATTATTGCTGACCACTACAGAAGTGCTGTTATTATTTGTGGTGATGATGCTGGTATTAAACCTAGCAATACTGACCAAGGTTATATTGTAAGAAGATTAATTAGAAGAGCTATTAGACACGCTAGAAAATTAAATATTGATATTAATGGTGATTTTGATCAAGTTATTGCTAAGATGTTCATTGATAAATATAAATCAACTTATAAAGAATTAGAAAGAAATGAAAGTATTGTTCTTGAAGCATTAAAAGTAGAAAAAACTAAATTTGCTAGAACATTAGAAACTGGATTAAGAGAATTTGATAAGATTGTTGCTAGATTGAATGATAAGATTATTGACGCTACTAATGCTTTCAAATTATATGATACTTATGGATTCCCATTAGAGTTAACAGTAGAATTGGCTAATGAAGAAGGAATTAAAGTTGATGAAGAAGGATTTAAAGCTAAATTTAAAGAACACCAAGAAAAATCAAGAGCAGGCGCTGCTGGTAAGTTTAAAGGTGGTTTAGCTGCTACTGGTGATTCAGAGACTAAATATCATACAGCAACTCACTTATTAAATGCTGCATTGAAAGTAGTATTAGGTGATCACGTGCATCAAAAAGGAAGTAACATTACTGCTGAAAGAATGCGTTTTGACTTCTCTCATGGTGCTAAGATGACTCCAGAAGAAGTTAAACAAGCAGAAGAATTAGTAAATAAATATATTGAAGCAGGTATTACAGTAGAAAAACTTGAAATGAGTAAAGAAGATGCTTTAAAAACTGGCGCAGAAGCTATGTTTATTGACAAATACGGTGATGTAGTAACAGTTTATAAGATTGGTGATGTATCTATAGAATTATGTGGTGGACCTCACGTTAGCAATACTAAAGAATTAGGTAAATTTAAAATTACTAAAGAAGAAGCTAGTAGCGCTGGCGTTAGAAGAATTAAAGCTATATTAGAATAAGGAAACGAAAGTTTCCTTTTTTATTTATCAAATGTATTTGGCAAAAAATGAGGCTATGCTAAACTGAATTTAGAAACAAGAAAGATGGAGGATGTAAAATATGAATTCAACGTATTTACAAGCAAGAGAAAAAATTTTCAATCGTCAATATAAAGAGGCTTGGGAATTATATGAAATAGGAGCAAAAGAAGGAGATCCTAAGTGTTGTTTTGGTATGGCTACTATGCTTATGGATGGTTTGTATGCACCAAAAAATACAGAAGCAGCGGATATGATGTTTGATAAGTATGTTAATAGCATAAAAGATTTAGCGGATAATGGAGATTTATATGCAGCATATATAATGACTTTCTATTATCGTGGTGGATATGGAAGTACACCTAGAAATGATGATTTATACTTTAAGTATACTGAAATAGCTGCAAATGGGAAAATTTTTGCTGCTACATATAATTTAGCTACATGCTATAAAAATGGTATTGGTGTTGCTCAATCATATGAAAAGTCTTTTATGTATTATAAAGTATTAGCAGATGTTGGTGATGCAGATTCTCAATTTCAAATAGCTTATTGCTATGACGTTGGTAGAGGAGTAGAAAAGTCTCTAGAAACAGCAGTTTATTGGTATATAAAAGCTGCAGAACAAGGTCATCCTTGGGCTCAATATAACTTAGCTTCTTGTTATAAAGAAGGAGCAGGTACAGAAAAATCTATAGAAAAAGCTATAGAATGGCTTGTTAAATCAGTAAATCAAGGATATCCTCCAGCTTTATATGCTTTAGCAACTTGCTACCAAGATGGTGAAGGAGTAGAAAAATCTGATGAAAAGGCAGTTGAACTATATCAAAAGGCTGCAGAACAAGGTCATGTTAGAGCTCAATATGATTTAGCTCGTTGTTATGACTATGGAAGAGGAGTAGATAGATCTTTTGAAACAGCAGTTTATTGGTATACAAAAGCCGCAGAACAAGGGTTCTGTTATGCTCAAAGTGATTTAGGAAGTTGTTATGAAACTGGTGAAGGAGTAGAACAATCCTATGAAAAAGCCGTAGAGTGGTATACAAAAGCTGCAGAACAAGGATTCCCTCGTGCTCAACATAACTTGGGTGTTTGTTATGAATATGGTAAAGGTGTGACTAAATCATATGAAAAAGCTTTTGAATATTATTTGAAAGCTGCAGAACAAGGTTATCCTGCTTCACAATATGGTGTTTTCCGTTTTTATGAAACTGGCGCTTCAGGAGAGAAATCTATAGAAAAATCAATGGAGTGGTTAAAGAAGGCGGCATTAAATGGTTACGCTGCTGCTCAAAGTGATTTAGGATATCGCTACGAGTTAGGTGAAGTTATAGAAAAATCGTATGAAAAAGCCGTAGAATGGTATACAAGATCAGCAACACTTGGATATTCTCGTGCTCAATATAATTTAGCGCTTTGCTATGAATATGGAAAAGGTGTAGAAAAATCACTAGAAAAAGCGATAGATTGGTATTTAAGAGCAGCAAATCAAGGACATCTTAATTCTATGTATTGTTTAGGAAAATGTTATGAGTATGGAACTGGCGTTGCTAAATCCTATGAAAAAGCCTTTGAATATTATATGAAATCAGCAGAACAAGGTCTTCCTGGTTCACAATATTGTGTTGGTGTTTTCTATGAAAATGGACTTGCTGTAGAAAAATCAACTTCTAAAGCAATAGAATGGTATACAAAAGCCGCACTAAATGGAAATATGTTTGCTCAAAGCGACTTGGGTTATATTTATGAAAAAGGTCAAGGTGTAGAGCAATCTTATGAAAAAGCAGCAGAATTGTATGCAAAATCAGCAGAGCAAGGATATGCAAGAGGGCAATATAATTTAGCACTTTGTTATGAGCATGGTAGAGGTGTAGAACAATCAATGGAAAAGGCTGTAATGTGGTACATTAAAGCTGCAAATCAAGGTCACGCCACTTCATTACATAACCTAGGCGTTTGTTATGAATATGGAGATGGTATAGAAAAATCTATCGATAAGGCAGTAGAGTGTTACACTAAAGCTGTAGAACAAGGACATGCATCAGCACAATGCAATTTAGGATATCTATATGAACATGGAAAAGGCGTAGAGAAATCTTATAAAAAAGCTGCGGAATTGTACGCAAAATCAGCAGATCAAGGATTCGCAAGGGCTCAATGTAATTTAGGTTATTTTTATGAATGGGGTTTAGGTCTAGAAAAATCACTAGAAAAAGCCGTTTATTGGTATACAAAGTCGGCAGAGCAAGGATTCGCAAGATCACAATGTAACTTAGGCCTTTGCTACGAGTATGGAAAAGGTGTAGAGAAATCAATTGAGAAGGCTGTAATGTGGTACATTAAATCAGCAGAACAAGGTTATGTAAATGCAATACATAACTTAGGTGTTTGTTATGAGTATGGTGAAGGTGTAGTGCAATCACTAGAAAAAGCGGTAGAATTGTATACAAAAGCCGCAGAAAGAGGACAATCTTTATCACAATGTAATTTAGGATTTTTATATGAATCTGGAAAAGGTGTAGAGAAATCATATGAAAAGGCGGTAGAATGGTATACAAAGTCTGCAGAACAAGGAAATGCAAGAGCGCAATATAACTTAGGCCTTTGTTATGAGTATGGAAAAGGTGTAGCAAAATCTTATGAAAAAGCCTTTGAATTATATAAAAAATCAGCAGAACAAGGGAATGTTTACTCTATACATAGCTTAGCAACTTGCTATGAAAAGGGTATAGGAGTAGAAAAATCACTAGAAAAAGCTATTGAACTATATACAAAAGCTGCAGAGCAAGGAAATGCAAGATCACAATGTAATTTAGGCTATCTTTATGATATTGGTTCAGGTGTTGCTAGGTCTCAAGAAAAAGCCGTAGAATGGTATACAAAATCAGCAGAACAAGGACTTGCAAGAGCACAATATAATTTGGCGCTTTGTTATTTAAGTGGGGACGGTATCGCTAAATCTAACACTAAAGCTATTTATTGGTTAGAAAAAGCGGCAGAACAAAAACAACCAAATGCCTTATATAAACTTTCGGTATTCTATAGAGAAGGGGAAGGAGTAAATCAATCTTATAAAAAAGCCTTTGAGTTGTGTATTGTGGCTGCTGAATTAAATGACGCTAATGCCCAACATTTTGTTGGCTGGTGTTATGAAAAAGGTGAAGGAACAGAGCAAGATTTACAAAAAGCTATTTACTGGTATAAAAAGGCAGCAGATAATGGTAATAAATCTGCAAAAGAAGCTTTAACAAGATTAAATTAAATAAGGATAGAAGAGAGAATTTTTGTAAATTCTCTTTTTTATTATCTAATTAGTATTGGTATATATATTAATATGTTAGACTTAAGGTAAGAATAAACTAAACGGAGGATATGTAATATGAATTCAACATATGTTCAAGCTAGAAGAGAATTTTCTAAAAGAGAATATAAAAAAGCATGGGAATTGTATTTAAAGGGAATTGATGAAGGGGATATTAGATGCCTTTTTGGTAAGGCTGATATGCTTCATGATGGCTTTTATGTAAGTGCAAATGAAAAAGAGGCTGATTTATTGTATGATCAATGTTTTGATCCAATAATGGAAATGTCTAATAAAGATGCTTATGCTACATATATTATTAGTTTGTATTATGATAGAGGTTTAGGAAAAATAGAAAAGAATAAAGAATTATATTTAGAATATACTAGAAAAGCAATGGAGCTTGGTATTGTAGAAGCTATGTTTAATTTGGCTTATGATTATTCTAGTGGTGATGGAGTAGAGCAATCATATGAAAAAGCTTTTGAATTATATATGAAATCTGCTCAATTAGGATTTGCTCCATCTATGAATAAAATAGGCTTTATGTATGATAGTGGATATGGCGTAGAAAAATCTTTAGCGCTAGCTGCAGAGTGGTATAAGAAAGCTGCAGAGCAAGAGAATGTTGATGCTCAATGTAATTTGGGTTGCTGCTATGAAAATGGTGAAGGAGTGGAGCAATCATATGAAAAGGCAGTAGAGTTGTATTTAAAGTCTGCAGAGAAAGGAAATGCAAGTGCCCAATGTAATCTAGGCTATTTATATGAAATTGGGAAAGGCGTAGAACAGTCTTATGAAAAAGCAGCAGAATGGTACTTAAAGGCGGCAGAACAAGGAAATGTAATAGCGCAGTGTAATTTAGGGTACTGCTATGAAAGCGGAGACGGAGTAGAGCAATCATATGAAAAAGCAGCAGAGTGGTATTTGAAGGCTGCAGAAAAAGGAAATGCAAGAGCCCAAAATAATCTAGGTTATTTATACGACATGGGGACGGGTGTAGAACAATCTCATGAAAAAGCGGCGGAATTGTATTTAAAGGCAGCAGAACAAGGATATGCACTAGCTCAATTCAATTTGGGTTATTGTTATTCTGAAGGAGAGGGAGTAGACCAATCATATGAAAAGGCCATAGAGTGGTATTTAAAAGCCGCAAATCGAGGAAATTCAAGAGCGCAGTGTAATTTAGGCTATTTATATGAACATGGATATGGATTAGAGAAATCAATAGAAAAAGCCGTAGAATGGTACTTAAAGGCGGCAGAACAAGGACATGTAAGAGCGCAGTGTAATTTAGGTTATTTATATGAATATGGTGATGGAGTAGAGCAATCCTATGAAAAAGCGGCAGAGTGGTATTTAAAGTCTGCAGAACAAGGATATGCAAGAGCACAATGCAACTTAGGCTATCTATATGAATATGGTGATGGAGTAGATCAATCCTATGAAAAAGCGGCAGAGTGGTATTTGAAGTCTGCAGAGCAAGGGTATGATAGAGCTCAATGCAATTTAGCGTGTTTTTATGAACATGGAAAAGGTGTAGAAAAATCAATAGAAAAAGCCGTAGAATGGTATTTAAAGTCTGCAGAGCAAGGAAATTCAAGAGCTCAATTTTGCATAGGGTATTTATATGAAGAAGGCTTGGGATTAGAGCAATCCTATGAAAAGGCAGCTTATTGGTATGTTAAAGCGGCAGAACAAGGTTATTATAGAGCCCAATGCAATTTAGGCTATTTATATGAAAGAGGCTTAGGTGTAAAACAATCCATAGAAAAAGCAGTTGAGTTATATAAGAATGCCGTAGAACAAGATAGTTCTGTCGCTCAATACAATTTAGCTTATTGCTATGAAAGAGGAGAAGGCGTAGAGAAATCTATGGAAAAGGCTATAGAATTGTATAAATTGGCCGCAGAAAGCGGTTATGACTTTGCTCAATGTAAATTGGCTCTATGTTATGATTTAGGCGAAGGTGTAGAGCAATCATATGAAAAATCAGCGGAATGGTACGCTAAAGCCGCGGAACAAGGCAATGCAAGAGCACAAGGGTGTTTAGGCTATTGTTATGAGGTAGGAGAAGGAGTAGAACAATCCTATGAATTAGCTATAAAATGGTATGAGGAAGCATCGAAGAATGGCTATCCTCCTGCTCAATGTAATCTAGGTTATTGCTATGAAAGTGGTATAGGTGTAGAGAAATCTATGGAAAAAGCCGTAGAATTGTATACGTTGGCAGCTGAAGCGGGACATGCAAGAGCACAATGTAATTTAGGCTTTTGTTATGATATAGGAAAAGGTGTAGAGCAATCTCCAGAAAAAGCCGTAGAATGGTATTTAAAGGCAGCAGAACAAGGACACGCAGTAGCTCAATGTAATCTAGCTATTTCATATCAATTAGGTGAAGGAATTAGTAAATCAAATAGTAAAGCTATTTATTGGTATGAAAAATCGGCAGAACAAAACAATGTGACTGCTTTATATAAATTATCTGAGTATTATCGCGAAGGAGAAGGAGTTAATCAATCTTATAAGAAAGCTTTCTCTTTATGTCTTAAAGCTGCTGAACTTGGTCATACAGAATCACAATATTTTGTTGGTTGGTGTTATGAAACAGGCGAAGGCGTAGAAAAAGATACTAAAAAAGCATTGTTTTGGTATAAAAAAGCTGCGGCTGAAGGACACGAAAAGGCACAAGAGGCGTTTGAAAGATTGAAATAGAAGGTTGAAGGTGGAAGTAGATATGCAAAATTTTAATTATCATACTCATACTTATAGATGTGGCCATTCAGATCAAAGTATAAGTGATGAAGAGTATGTAAAAATGTTCTTGGAAAAGGGTTTTAAAAAAATCGCTTTTACAGATCATTGTCCATACAAGAAACAATTAGATTTTAGATATAACATGAGAATGGATTACTCTCAAAAAGAGGAATATTATGAGAGTATTAGAAAACTTAAAGAAAAATATAAGGGTAAAATTGATATAGAAGTAGGATTTGAGTTTGAATATGCTCCTAATCAAAAAGAATATTTAAAAATGATAAAGTCTGAAACGGATAAAATGGTTATGGGACAACATGTTATAAGTGATGATAACGGTGAAAATGTAAAAATAATAGGTTGGAGTAGTAATACAGATGAAGATTTGTATAGATATGCCTACCTTATTGAGGAAGCGATGAAGGAGGGCATTCCTGATGTTATTGTTCATCCGGATTGCTATATGCTTAGTAAGTCTTCTTTTGGTGAGGTAGAGGAGAAAGTTGCTCATGCTATTTGTAAAGCCGCAGAAAAATATCAAGTTCCTTTAGAAATTAATTTAACTAGGATTGCGATGCTATTAGATGGAAGAACTAATGACATTAAGTATCCTTGTAAAGGATTTTGGGAGATTGCTTCTAACTATAATGTTAAGGTTATATATGGAGTGGACGCTCATTTTAGATTTCAATTAGAACTTTATGAGGATTCAGTTAAATATTGTGAGGACTATCTAGGCAAAAAAATTATTTCTAAATTTCATTTTTGTGAAGAGGATTTAAAATAAATTCTCTTTTTTTATATATTTAGTTCTAAATATAAATTTCTTTTAATATACATTACTAGAAATAATGTTAAGGGGGAAATTATATGAAGAATCGTCGTTTAGTATCGTTTTTATCTTTGTTTAGTTTGGTGCTAGTATTATCTATTTACTATGTTTTAGTTCCGGTTAATACTGCGACACTTAATAATGAGGAAGAAGAAAGTAGTCAAGTTAGTGTAACGGATGGAGAAGACGCTTATTTTGAAAGTTTAGAGTTAGCTAAGGTTAATAAGTTAAATGATGATATTGATGAATTGAATTTGATCGTAGCGAGTAGTAGTTCAACAATGGAAGAGAAGGTAGAGGCTTTAGAAATGATTGCTCAAAAGAAAAAACTTAATAAAGAAGAAATTGTTTTAAAACAGGCTATAAAAGAAGCTGGTTACAGTAATGCTTATGTTGAGTATGAAGATAATTTGGTTAATATATTAGTTTCTAAAAAGGATGCCACAAAAAGTGATGCGATAACTATTTTTAAAATTGCTTATGAAAAATTAGGTAACAACTATACTCCAAGTGTATCTTTTAAGGCTTAAATATTAAAAATATAACAAAATATGCTATAATCTTTTAGAGGTGGATTTATGAATAAAAATTATTTATTATGCTCTAATTTAATTAAGTATATTGATGCTAACAAAGAGTTGTTTTTAACAAAAGTAGCCCCAAGTCCTACTAATTTAGCTATGTTTGTGGGCCAAGATGCACCAAAAAGAATTTATTCTATATACAGTGTAGAATATGAGCCAGTTAAAATTTTAAATATTACTGCAAACTTGAAGAAAGATTCAGATTGTATTGTTTTGTTTGTAGAGTTCGATGAATCGTTTGTTAAGGAGAATAGTGATGGTAGGGCAATTGCTGTTTCTATCTCACCTGAAAATGATATTCGTTTATTTGTTTATGAGAAGGGAACTAGTTATACAACAGGAGAAGAAGTATATTATGTTTGCGAATATTCTCGTGATGGAAGACATTTAAATTATGGTACTACTAGTGAGTATAGAATGTCATATTTTGCAAGTAAAATTATGGAAGTTCTTAATGGAGCAAAAAAGTAGTTTAAAGGCTATTATTTAGCAAGTAAATAATTGAAAAAAGAAGTAAATAGTTTTATAATAGTAATGTGAAGTGAGGGATAAGTTATGGCTCAAGCAGATTATCATTATATTAAAAACTATTCTAATTTTGGGAAAATTGGAATTTCATATGTTGCAATCAGAGATATGATGAAGGAAACATTAAAAGATGTTGAGAATATCTCTATTACAAAGATTGGTTGTGAAACAAATAAAGAATTAGGTTTTATTGCAAATGTTGCAATAAAAGTTAATTATGGAATCAATATTAATGATGTTACAACTGTCATCCAAGATAGAGTTGAGAGTGCATTAATTAATATGTGTGAAATCGCTAATCCAAAAGTTAATGTAAAGATTGACGGTATTATAGTTAAGTAAATGAAAACTCTCTTGTAGAGTTTTTTTAATTTTAAGGGGTGAATTTTATGGAAAATAGATTAAATAGTTTAAGAAAATACATGAGAAAAGAAAATGTTGAAGCAATGCTAATTAGTAGTTTTGCGAATATTTATTATTATTCAAATTTTAGTAGTGAAGATGGTTTATTACTTGTTACAAATAATGAAGCATATTTACTTACTGATAGTAGATATACAGTACAAGCTAACGAGGAGTGTTCTTTATTTAAAGTTGTTACTATTACTAGAAGTTATAGCGACAGTCTAAAAGAATTAGTTGCCAATACTAAAATTGTTAGAATGGGATTTGAAGAAGATTTAGCATTTAATCGTTATAATGCTTTTAAAGATAAACTTGGTTTCGAATTTGTAGCATTAAATATAGAACATTTAAAGGTTGTTAAGGATGCTGAAGAAATTAAAAGAATTAAAAAGGCTTGTTCAATTGCCGATAAGTGTTATTCTCATATTCTAAAGTTTGTTAAAGTAGGAATGAAAGAAAGAGAAGTAAGAAATGAAATGCTTCGTTATATGCTAGAGTTAGGTGCTAGTAAAGAATCTTTTGATATTATTGTTGCAAGCGGTAAAAGAGGAGCAATGCCTCATGGTGTAGCAAGTAATAAGAAAATTAAAGAGGGAGATTTCGTTACTTTAGATTTTGGATGTATTAATAATTTCTATTGTAGTGATATTACTAGAACATTTGTTGTAGGTACACCAAAGAAAGATATGTTAGAGATTTACGAAATTGTAAAAGAAGCTCAACTAAAAGGTTTAGAGGTTATTAAACCAGGAATAAAAGCAAAAGAGGTTGATTTTGCTTGTCGTAATTTTATTGAAAAGATGGGTTATGGAGATTATTTTACTCATAGTACTGGTCATGGTTTAGGAATATTAGTTCATGATAGTTTATCGATTGGTCCTAGAAGTGAAACTGTATTAAAAGAGGGAATGGTATTTACAGTTGAACCTGGAATCTATATTGAGGGATTAGGTGGAGTTAGAATTGAAGACGATGTAGTAGTTACTAAAGATGGATATGAAATTCTAACTAAATCTAGTAAAAGATTATATAAGATTAATAATTAGAGGTGATATTAATGATTTTAGAGGAATTTGATGAATGTAAGTTTTCTACTTTTGATCCTAGCGCAAATGCTTCTAAAATAGAAGGGTTCCCTAAAATTGGAGTTACATGCTTTTCTCGCAAATTATTAGAGAGTGTAGTAAATAATTTTGAATATGAGATTATTAGTTATCTTAGTTCTGCGAATGGGAAAGTTCCTATTTATAAGATTAATTATAAAGGTTTGGACATTGCGTTTTTTATGTCTTTAGTAGGTTCTGCGGCTTGCGTTGTCCAATATGAAGAAATTACTGCGTTAGGATTAGAGAAATTAATTGTATTTGGCACATGCGGTGTATTAGATAGAGCAATTTCTGATATGGCTATAATTATTCCTCACAGTGCAGTTAGGGATGAAGGAACAAGTTATCATTATATGAAGAGTAGTGATGAAGTAAGTGTTAATGAAAAATATAAAGAGGAGTTTATTGAGGTCTTAAATGAGTTTGAGTGTGCTTATGTAGAAGGCAAGGTTTGGACAACTGATGCTCCTTATAGAGAAACTAGAGCAAAGGTTGCAAAAAGGAAAGAACAAGGTTGTGTCTGTGTAGACATGGAATGCAGTGCGCTTGCGGCGGTTTCTAAATTTAGAGAAAAGGATTTATTTCAGTTTTTCTACGCTGCAGATAACTTAGATACTGCTAAATGGGATAAGAGAAGTCTAGGAAATGAAGATAGACTTCAAGATAAAGAAAAGATAGTTTATTTGGCTTTGGAATTAGCTTTAAAACTATAAATAAATGTGAAAAAAGCTTATAAAATAGGGCTTTTTTTCATTTTGTTAAAATTTTGTTAAACAAATGAATAAAAGTGTGGTAGAATTATTTAGAAATGGGGTATTTGAAATGGCATATTCACGTAATAAATTGCAAGAATTAACAGTATTTTGTATATATCAATATTTGTTTTATTATAACAGTGATACTAAACCTTCTATTGGAGATATTATAGAAAGTGTTTTTGATTGTAGTGTTAAAGAGTGTGATCCATTTGTAAAGAAAGTATTTAAAGAATCTATTAAGAATGCTGATGAAAGCATTAAGGAAATATCTAAATATTTAACTGAATGGACTTTTGATCGTTTGAATTTATTAGAACAAGCTATTTTATTATCTTCTTATACTCAATTTAAATATATGGAACAACCTAAACAAGTTGTTATAAATGTAGCAGTAGAATTATCTAAGAAGTATTGTGATGAGGCTTCATATAAATTTATTAATGGAGTTTTGGATAGCTGTTTATGCTAAACAAAAATGTTTCGATAATTAGTGTAAGTCAACTTAATAATTATTTAAAAAGGTTGATTGATGAGAATAGTGTTTTAAATAATGTGTTAGTTAAGGGTGAGATTTCTAATTTGAAGTATCATCCTAGCGGACACATTTATTTTTCTTTAAAGGATAATGAAAGCGTAATCAAGTGCGTTATGTTTAGTTCTTATACTGGGAATTTGAATTTTAAATTAAATGAAGGAGATAAGGTTATTGTTAATGGGACATTAAGTGTATATGTTCAAGGCGGAACTTATCAAATTTATGTTAAGAATATGGAAAAAGATGGTATAGGAAATTTATATTTAGAGTTTGAAAGATTAAAGAAAAAGTTAGAGGAAGAGGGATTGTTTTCTCCTTATTTGAAAAAGCCTTTACCTAAGTATCCTTTTAAGATAGGTGTTGCTACTTCTAGTAGTGGTGCGGCATTAAGGGATATCGTTTCTACTATAAAAAGAAGATGGCCTTTAGCAAGCATTATTGTTTTTCCTTGTTTAGTTCAAGGAGAGGGGGCAAGTGAAAGTATTATTAAGGCTCTAGAAGATTCAAAACAATGTGATTTAGATGTCATGATTGTTGGTAGAGGTGGAGGAAGTATTGAAGATTTGTGGTGTTTCAATAGTGAGCCTCTTGCTTATTATATTCATTCTTATCCAATTCCTATTGTTAGTGCGGTAGGTCATGAAGTTGATTTTACAATTTGTGATTTCATTTGTGATGTTAGAGCTGCCACTCCTACTGCAGCAGCAGAACTTGTAACGCCCGATATTAATGAAATAATTGCTAATTTAGAAAAGTATAAATTGGATTTGAATAAGAATATTAATAATTTGATAACTAATAATAGAATGTATATATCTACATTAACATCGTTATTTAACAAAGAAAGTCTATTAAATATTATTGATAGGAAGAAAGAACTTGTAAAAAATCAAATGTTAGTTATTAATAATTATGCTTCTTCATTATATAAAGATAATAAGTTAATTATAAATGATGAAGTAAATAAATTAAAAAATGCATTTAATGATAGCAAAAATAAGAAAATTAGTGAACTTACAAATTTGATCAGTTCTTTAGATAATTTATCACCGCTTAAAGTAATGTTAAGAGGTTATAGTGTTGTAAAAACTAGCGAAAAAACAATTACTAGTGTAAATGATGTAAGCGTTGATGATGTTGTGCAAGTAAGAGTAAGTGATGGCAAATTTTACGCAAGTGTAACAAAAAAGGAGGAAAAGTAAAATGGAAGAAAAGAGTTTTGAAGAAAATTTAGAAAAATTAAAAGGGATCGTTAGAAGTCTTCAGTCAGGAGAGTTAACTTTGGATGAATCTTTAAAGGCTTTTGAAGAAGGAATAAAGTTAAGCAAAATTTTAGAAGATAAATTAAAAAATATTGAAGAAAAAGCTGTTAAGTTATTTGATAATGGCGAACTTAAAAATTTAGATTAAGAGTAGACTAAATTGTTCTACTCTTTTATTTTTATAAATGGTATAATTAATATGTGGTGAGGCAATATGAATAACAATGCATTTAAAGATTTTTTGCAAAAAATTAGAGTTCATGAAAGCATCGATTCTTTAAGTAAAGAAAGACTAATTCATTATTTAGCGAACAATTTATTTACTAATGTTCGTGTTTTTAATGCGGAAGAATATGCTGTTATTGAGTCTATTTTAGAAGATTATAATTATGATGTTATTCGTTTTGCGAGTTTATTAGAGATTTCTAACAAGACAAGAAATTCATTCGTTAAGAGAAATGGTGTTAAATCAGTTCCTAAGACTGATTATGTTTTAGCGGTAAAGAAAATTTTTGATGAACTAGGGATGGATTTAATTCATTATCCTAAGGATTTTGATATGGCTAATATTGCTTTAGGTAGATGTGCTTATAATGTTGTTTTTGATGAAGGGTTATTGAATAAAGAAACTTCTTTTATTGGGGTTGCAAAGGAAATATGTGACAGATACTACAAAGATAAAGATGTAAATAGAAGTGCATGTAAGGTAATAAAACAGCTTAATAAAATTGAAAAAGGTTTTAGGGAATTAGAAGAAAGATATTCAAAAGTAGTAACTAGTGAAGAGTTTTACTCAATGTTTGAATTAGATAATGCTTTGAATAATTTGCATTTGAGTGATATAGTAATAGAATTTTATCCTGTATTTGGGAATAGTTTGTTTGTGCTTATAAAAAGGGCAGTAGAATCGTCTAATAATGAAGATGTTAAAACAGAAGATGTAATAAAATATCTTAGAAGCGTAAAGGATAAAAAAGAAGTTTTTAAAACGTATAAAGATAATATTATTAACGATATTAATAAGATAGATTTGGATTTGCAAAAAAATACAGAGAGTGTTTTTCTTGATCTACTTGAGTCTATTAAAGTTAATAGGAATATTAGTGAAGAAACAAAGAAGAGCTTAATTAATAATATTAATGGAGTTTTTAATGAATATAGAGAGAATCAAAGGAAATTTGCTAGTGATCATTTAGATGCGTTTTTTAATAACTGTACGAACTATATTAATAATTTTATTCTTATAGAAGATGATAAAGTTTCTGGTATTGATGGATTAATTTCTTCTTTATTAGATGAATGTAAGGACTTTTTCATTAATTATGACTCAAAAAGATTTAAAGAAATCGTTGATTTTACAATAAATAATTCTTCTATTAAAGTAGAGGATTTGAAAGTAGTAAGTAGTAAATGTTCTAGATTTTTTAAAGATGCTGATATTGCTAAAATCAAAACTATTAAATCATCATTAAAAGATTTTAGAAATTACGTTAATAAAACATTTAATGATAAAGATTTAATTAGTAACAATATATTTGAATCTATTTTGGTTTCTAATCCAGAATTCATGTTAAAGAACAATAAGATAGATGAACTTATGAAATTTTTTAAAGGTGAAGTTTCTTTAAATGATTATGGATATGTTGGAAGTGATTTTAGGCTAGATAAAGATTTCTTAGGACATAAATTTTATAAACGAATAGTAGAAGATGATTATAATCTTTTATTTGAAGGTAATTTAGGGATGATGGCTAATAATCTAAAGTTTTTAGATGATTTATGCGAATCATGTGAGATTAATTTTAGAGATTTAAGTATAAATGAAGATATGATTTATACTTTGTTAAATAATGACTTGTATAATGAAGCCTCTAATTCATTTAAATCTCTTTCTTCATTATTTAGTGGTGATGAGTTAAAGGTTTTATTAGAAAATAATCCTGATTTGTTATTAGTAAGTGCTAGAGACATAGATTTTATGATAAGAAGATGTTTGTTTAATGAAACTAATGATTATAATTTTTATGATTTATTAGTTAGTGAGTTATATGGATATAAGTATGAAAGAAATAAACTTGTAGAAGAAGAGGAAGCGTTAAATAGACCTTTTAGATATGTTAATTTAGGAATTAATACTGATAAGAGGGTTGATGTATTAGAGTTAGTTACTTCAGACTTTATTGTTAGTGATAGTCCTGATAAGTTATGGAAAGAGTATAGAAGAAGAAAAAATGGCAAGCAAAAAATTGCTAAATTATTAAAAGAATTATCTAAAAATAATTTAAGTGTAAGAGATTTTAATGATACAGCTAAAAAGGTTATATCTTTGTATAATGCTTTATACGATAAAGTAGGAGATATAAACTTAAAAAATGAAATTATTGAGGTTCTTAGTGAGAAAAAGGAAAAATATGAATATAAGATAAGCGATCATAAGGAAGAACTTGAAGCTAAAGCAGAACTTTTAAATATGTATAGTAAAGAGAAAAAAGAAGGTCATTTATTAAAAGAAGAGATTAGTAAAATTTTTGATAAACTAGATAGTGATGTTTTAAAGGAAGATTTAACTCAATTTGTTGAGCAACTTAGTCAAAAAAGAATTTCCGATAATGAGAAAAAAGAGATTGAATTAACTCGTGTTATAAGCGATATTAAGCGCATGGCTAAAGAACTAGATAAAGGTGTAGAATACTTGGATTATTTGTTGCTGAGTATTGATTCTATTGATGATTCTTTGCCTGATGAAGAAGAATTATCTTCTAAAAAGAGTTTTAAAATAAGCGATTTGTCAAGTGGGGTTTCATCTAGTAAAAGTAATTTAGATAAAATAAATGAGTTGATGGATGGAGAAAATTTGATTCTTTTTGCTGATAGTGTTAATTTAGCAGAAATACCTAATGATAGGAATTTTATTGATAAAGTAAATAAGTTTTTAGGAGATAATGAGTTTAGTATTAAATCAGTTCAATTTATGAAAACTAATTCTTTTAATAAAGAGTTTGTAGAGAAATTTAGTGATCATAGAGCGTGTATTTGGTCTAGA